>NZ_JBPEHG010000003.1:0-431837 GCF_054177585.1 Haladaptatus rarus
CCTGCCTGCGTTTCGGTCAGTACTGGAGTGCGCGAGCCTCTGGGAAATCCGATTCGCCGCCTCCATTCATACCTGAACCCCACGTAGAGCATTCGCTCCGCGTGGGGTTTCTCTATTTACGGCGATGTCCCCTACATCGCTATATTTAAAGCAACCGAACCCAAAGAGCAATCTGCGCCAAGGTGGCAGAGTCCGGCCGAACGCAGCGGCCTGCAGAGCCGCCCATCGCCGGTTCAAATCCGGCCCTTGGCTTTTCATCACTACTTCTCGAAGAGACGTTTCCGTACGTTCCGAAGCGGATTCGAACGATCAGTATCTACGTTCGAAGTTGTAACTGACGACTGACACTCCTCGACGATCTCGTAGTACTCACAGTAATACACCGCTCACACCATCCTTCCACAATACGACACTATCGACGAGAGTTTCTGACGGTTAGTTGTCGATTCTGGTGTTTCCATCCAAGAACGAGTATCGAGGTGTAACTTTCCTTGGCCGCATCGACGACCTTGCAGACCACGGTGCTGACCACACAGACGAGACTGTATCGTCGAGAGCAGTGATGCCTTATTGGTTCCCCGCTCTGTCGAAGATGATTCCATTTTGCGGCTGTTGAACCTCGAACGTGGATATATCCTCGTTCCCATCGAGTAAGCTGGCATGACGACCGCAGACGAACGCACTCGGGCGACCGTTCCGTGGCGGTCGACGACGGTTCGGGTCGTGCTCGCCAGCACGGCGCTGGCCCCGTTGGGTGTCCCGCTCGTCAGCCCTGCACTCCCGGTCATCCGCAATACGTTCGGGATCACCGACGCACAGGCGAGCCTGCTCATCTCGGTGTACTTTCTGACGGGCATCGTCCTCTCCCCGTTCATCGGTATCCTGGCCGACCGACTCGGCAGACGACACGTCCTCATCCCATCCCTGTTCGTGTTCAGCCTCGGTGGGGGTGCCCTCGCGCTGTCACCCGATTTCACGACCCTGCTGGTGATCCGTCTCGTCCAGGGAACCGCTGCCGCTGGCATCTTCATCACAACCGTCACACTCATTGGAGACGTATTCGACGGTGTCCAGCGAAACGCAGTCCTCGGTATGAACACGGCGGTGCTGTCGGCAGGTGCGGCACTCTACCCGCTCGTCGGCGGCGTACTCGTCGGCTACTCGTGGAACGCTCCGTTTCTGGCCTATCTCGCGGGACTCCCGGTTGCCCTGTTCGCCCTGCTATTGCTCGACGAACCGATAAGCGAGCGCGAATCTCGGAGCCTCGCGTACGTTAGAGGGGCACTCTCCGCGCTCACGGGGCGACGCACGGCCACCTTTTACGGCTCGGCGTTCTTCACCGAGGTGCTGCTGTTCGGATCGGTGTTCACCGCACTTCCCTTTCTGCTCACCGAGCAGTTCGCACTCTCGCCGGTACTCATCGGTCTCGTCGTGACCGTCGCGGAAGGGGTGTCGGTCGGCGCCGCCGCACAGAATGGTCGATTCGCCCGGTATCTCTCGAACGGTGCTATCGTCACGCTGGGGTTCGTCTCCTACGCCATCGGTCTGTTCGGCATCTGGCTCGCTCCGACCGTCCTTCTGGTCGGACTCAGTGTGATGTTCATCGGTGCTGGTGTCGGCCTGAGCATGCCGTCAGTAGACGCGGCTATCAGCGGCCTCGTCTTGCCGAAATTTCGCGCGGGTGCGCTGAGTATCCGCAACAGTACGACGTTCCTCGGTCGGGCGACCGGCCCGGTGCTGTTCGCGGGGCTCGCGGTAGCCACCGGGTATCGTCCACTGTTGTTCGCTGCGGGTGTAGTCGCACTGGCGTGGAGCGTCGTCGTCTTCGTTTCGACACGCTAGAGCGAGACGGGTCGCCCCTCACGAGCACTCTTGTACAGCGCGTCGATGACGGTCATCGTTCGCACTGCTTCGTCGGCGTCCGTGTCCGGTCGCGTATCGGATTCGACGCAATCGACGAAGTGCTCGACCTCGAGCGCGTACTGGTTCACCGGATCGAACTGTTCCGTGACCTGGCGGCCGTCGATCGCGTATTTGAGTTCGGTTCCCGCATCCCCTCGTGGGACGAACGCTTCCGGGGCTTCGAGCCACCCCTCCGTCGCTTCGACGCGGTAGGATTGCGTATCCATCGTCGTGAATCCCGAGGACAGCTCGGCTGTCGCACCGTCTTTGTATTCGAGTATCGCCGTCAGTTCGGTATCGACGCCACTGTCCATCGTATCTGCCGTCGTCGCGTACACTCGTTCGGGTTCGCCGAGGAACAGGCGCGCCGCGGTGACCGCGTAGCACCCGACATCCATCAAGCTCCCTCCCGCGAGCGATGGGTCGAGGCGCACGTTCTCCGTGTCGCGCATCGGGAACTGGAAGGTGGCTTTCACGGAGCGCACGTCCAGTTCGGTTGCGATCTCGACGGCCCGCCGCGTCCGAGGATGGTAGCGGTACATGAACGCCTCCATAAGGGTGACTCCCTGTCGGTCGCAGTACGTCCCCATCTCGCGGGCTTCGTCGGCATCGACTGCAAGCGGTTTCTCACAGAGAACGTGGAGTCCGTGGTCGGCGGCGCGTTTCGTCCACTCGGCGTGCAGTGCGTTCGGAAGTGGATTGTACACCGCGTCCACGGATTCGTCTTCGAACAACTCCTCGTAGTGGCCGTACGCCCGGGGAATTTCGAGTCGATCTGCGACGTCTTCGGCGCGCGCCTCGTCCCGTGACGCGATAGCGACGACGTCGTGCCCTGCATCTCGAATCGCGGGGACGACCACTTTCGTGCCGATGTTCGCGGTGCTGATAACGCCGAATCTCATACCTAGCGTTCATCTCCCCGTGTGAAGAAAGCGGGTGTCCTGCTATCGGCAAAAAGTAACCATTATACCCCACGCGAACTGGGGCTAGGATATGCAAGGACGAGCAGCGGGCATTTACATCGCCGTCTTTCTCGTTATCGCTGCCGGAGCGTACTCACTCATCGGAGTCGCTCAGGAACCGACGGTTTCGGTCGAGAACCCAGATAAGACCCTCTCCAAGCAGGGACAGAAGCTCAGCGTCGACGGGCGACAGTACAACGTCACCTCTCTGAGCGATGGCTCGGCGAAGGTCGCGTGGACACAGAAGTCCGCCACCTATTCGGCGGAGTTGCAGAACAACTCCACGGTCGAGCGCGGCAACAAGACGTTCCGCCTCCTCATCCCGAACCAGTCGAACCCGAATAAGGCGACGCTTCGTGAGGTGCAGAACCTGAGCAATGGCACGCAGACGGTCCAACAGAGCGGCCAGACCTACGTCGTGGTCAACGAGAGCGGCGGCAACAAATCGCTCGTTCCGGTCGAGCAGTACAAACGCCAGCAGTTCGGCCAACCCGAGACTCGAACTCTCAGAAAAGGCAACGACTTCCAGTACCAGAACAACTCCACGACGGTCTCGAACATCACGAAGGAGTCGGTGATGCTCCAGTGGAAGGGCCCGAAGACGACGGAAACATCCATCTCCGACGGTGGAACGGTCGATCTCGGCCCGAACAACAAGACGTTCGTGGCGCACAGTGAGGGTGGTAAAGTCCTCCTGTCGCAGGACGTGAAAGGCTACAACGAGCAGAAGCAGGAGATCGGACACTTCAACGAGCGCATCGCAGGTCTCTGGGGCGTCTCCATCCTCAGCTTCCTTGCGGCGGCACTGTTGGCGATGTTCGCCTACATGCCGTTCAAGGGATAACCGAAAAACTACTTTTACGTTCGTGCGAGCCACGCCAGAGCGCCGCCGATACCGACCGCAGCGAGCGCGCCGACTATCTGCCCGAGTGCGAGCACGGCGCTGCCGGATTTGTGCGACCACGGCATTCCGACGAGCGTTGCGATTCCGACGAGGACGAGGAATGCGCCGATAGCGATTCCGAGCGGTTCGAGTGAATCCGAGACGTAGCGGTTCATATCCGTGTTCTGTGTTCGGCTAACTTATAATGGCTACTGAACGACGGTGGCTGCCGCACCAGGTGATTACCGCACGGGCGACTGCCGCGCGTGGTGGCTGTCGAACGCGGTGGCTGTCGCACACAGTGGCTACTCGGTCGTACTGATCGATAGCAAATAGATGTCTCTGGACGTCGATCTCGGTACAAATCGATTTTTCGACGCTCGCGCCGTTTCCGGCGAAGCTGGGCTTACTGAATGTGGCCTTCGCGTCGAAGCTGGTCGGCGTCTTGTCCGGTGTAGCGCCACTCGATGTTGGCTTTCTCGTCCTGCCAGTCCCAGGGTTCGACGAGGACGACGTCCCCCTCGTTGATCCAGGTTCGGTATTTCATCCGGCCAGGAATGCGGCCCATCCGGTTCTCGCCGTCTTCACAGCGAACGCGGACGTGGTTCCCGCCATTGTGTTGGGTTACGACACCGAACATCTCGTCACTATTGGGCATCCGAAGGTTTCGACGCTCTGTTTCTTCACTCACGTGTCTTCTTTGGTGCGGACACGGTTAAATCATTGGAGACGCGAGGTATCATTTGACACGGGGTGCGGTTCAGCGAGCACACGCTTCGCGGTGCTCGCCGAGTTGTTCGCAGAAGTGGGCTGGAAGGGATTATGAACCACGCCAAGCGGTTCCTGCTCGTTCGCTCCTTATAGTCGCTCACTGCGCGGGCGTGCCTCTCGTCTAATTCAAATCCCTTCGTGCCGCTTCGCTCGTCTCCTTCGTTCCTCGCAGAAGCGGGCTGGAAGGGATTTGAACCCCTGGCCGTCTGGTTAAAAGCCAGACGCTCTGCCTAACTGAGCTACCAGCCCTCAACTGCTCTTGCGGGTGGTGACGGTTAAACGTTTACCATTCCGTCCCGGAACCTGACCGGGATTTCGATGTCAGCAAGGTTTACCATTCCCACCCCCACTGTCGAATCATGACCGAGTTCGCCGACGCACAGGGCGACGAATTGCGCGAGTTCACCGAACGACTCCTCGCATTCGACACGACCGGAGGGCAGGAAGGCCCCGCACAGGGATGGCTCGCCGACCGACTCACCGAGTTGGGATTCGAGACCTACGAGTGGACCGCCGACGCCCAGCAGTTGGCCGATCACCCCTCGTTTCCCGACGACCCTGCCGATATCGAACACACCGAAGCCAGTGCTGCCGGGCCGACGCTCGCCGAGCGCCCGAGCGTCGCAGGGGTGCTGGAGTTCGGCGACCCAGACGCTGGCCCGACGCTCGTCCTGAACGGCCACATGGACGTCGTGCCGGTGACCCGCGAATCGTGGGACACCGACCCCTTCGAACCGACGTGGGACGGCGACGACCTCACGGCCCGCGGCGCGGCGGACATGAAATCCGGGTTGGCGGCCTGTGTGTTCGCGGCGAAACACCTCGAGGAAGACCATGCCGCGGGCGGTGCCGCGATCGATGGCGGAGAACTGAACGGCAGGATCGTCGTCGAGAGCGTCGTCGGCGAGGAAGAGGGCGGACTGGGTGCGGCGGCGGCAGCCCTCTCGAATCCTTACCCCTTCGAGCGCGACGCGGCCATCGTCGCGGAGCCGACCGATCTCACGGCAGTCGTCGCCACCGAGGGGAGTGTGATGAAGCGCCTCCACCTCACCGGTCGCTCCGCGCACGCGGCCACGCGCTGGCGCGGGAAGAGCGTTCTCCCGCACTTCGAGCGAATCCGGCAGGCTGTCTTCGAACTCGAAGCCGAACGAAGCGAGTCGGTGACCCATCCTCTCTACGACGAGTTCGAGATCCCGTGGCCCGCCGTCGTCGGTACCGTCGAAGCAGGGACGTGGTCGTCTTCGGTTCCCGCGACGCTCACCGCCGAACTGCGTCTCGGCGTCGCCCCGGGAGAGACGGTGGCCGAAGTCGAAGCAGCCTACGAAGAACGACTCGCGGACGTGGTCGCCGAGAGCGAGTGGCTCAGCGAGCATCCCCCCGAGTTCGAGCGATTCTCCATCCAGTTCGAGCCTGCCGAAACCGATGCAGACGAACCTGTCGTGGGCGCGCTCCAGTCGGCGATGGCCGACCACGGACTCGACACTGCCCTCCGCGGCGAGACCTACGGCGCGGATTCGCGCCACTACGTCGCCGCCGGAATCCCGACCGCGCTGTTCGGGCCGGGCACCATCGAGCAGGCGCACTTCCCGAACGAGACGGTTCACTGGTCGGACGTAGAGACGGCAGGTGCAGTGCTGGTCGACGCGGCGCGCGGGTTTCTCGTCGAATGATTCCGCCTACTCGAACTCGCGTTCGAGCGCCCGAACGACCACGTCTTCCGGTTCCTCGCCCGCGAGCGCGGCCTCACGTCGGAGTTCGCGGTACACCTCAGGTGGGAGCGTGAGCGTCATTCGTCCGGGGGTGACACCGTGATTGCGGAGGGCGCGCTCGACGGGAGCTCCATTGTTGATCTCGCTGACGATCGCGCGAACCTCTCGGACGGTCAGCGAATCGTCGAGGATGGCCCACGCGAGCTGGAAGCGGGCGTCGCCACCGACCCGTGCGATGTGCTTCGCCGCCGTCGGCGCGATGTGGCCGACTGCGACGTGGCGGCGAACCGACCGCGGCAGGTCGTGAACCCGCGCCCACTTGCGGATGAAGGCCACCGTCGCGTCCCCACCTGCTCGCTCTGCGGCGCCTTTGTACGACCCTTCGCCGCGGACGAGTGCGGCACAGGCCGCGGCCCCCCGGAGCATGTAGACGTTGTCCTCGCTCCCGGCGCTCCCCTCTGCGAACGCTCGGACGGTCTGTGCCGCCTCTTCGACGCTCTCGGGGTCGTCCGGGTCGAACGCTTTCGCTTCGTCCGCGTGCTCGCCCGTGATCGACCTGTCGCCACGGATGACGGGTTCACCGACCGGTGATTCCCGATCTGCGGGTGGGGTTCGGTCGGTTGGGGAATCGTGCTCGTCGGGCGATTCGTCGGGGTCTTCGGTCATCGTCCGACGATTGGTCTGACACAGCAAAAAGGGATTGCTCACGGAAACGGCTGTGGGCGTTCTGATGACTTTCGCTCCACCGATCTAATGTACTGAAATCTACTGAAACGCACTGAAATGTACTACCCGATTCACCCTGTGCGATACCGGATGCTTACGGTTCTCGCATTCTCCACAGTTCTCGCATCCTTCCACCGTACGTTTATATGCGAAGCCGCCGAAAATGCCTGCCGTGACGGGTCGCAGCACGGACTACGCGATCGAAGAGCGTCAACTGCAACAGCGCGAGGGAAAAGAGGGCGTCGAGAAGTGGATCGAAAACGTGTTCTTCGCCCTCGGAGAGGTGACGTTTCTCGCGCTGCCCGCCTTCGCCGCGCTGATGGACGCCGTCCCGAATGCGCCGACGAAGTTCGTCGCATTGTTCGCGTGGGTGTCGCTCACGCTCACGACGGGAACGCTTCGCGGCGAGCGGTTCGCCACCGAGTGGCCATCCCTGACGCCGCTGTCGTTGATCGCCAGACTGGCGTACTACAACGCGGTGGTGCTGCTGGTAACGGAGGCTGGCGTGCAGGCAGACCTCGCGTTCCACTCGCCGGTCGTGACCGCCGGGGTTGCCGTGGTGCTTTCGGTCGTGGCCGGAGTGGCGTTCCCGCGACTCACCAGCCGAGTCACCGATGGTGTCGGGCGTGCGAGCAGCGACCCCAACTAGGACCAAAACCGACACATGCGAGACGAAGACTACGACCCGACAACCTGCCCAGCCGCCGGATGCGACTACGAGGATTCCATCCGCGCGGTCGCCGCGCACATCAGCGGAACGGATGACGACCGTCACGCGTGGGAGAACCTCGTCTTCGATGGGGCCCGCGACTTCGTGATGGAAGAGAAACGACGCCAGCGCGACGGGACGGGTGAGCCGTCCACGTCTCCTTTGCGGTCGTCTTCGTCAGCTCCGCAGTCATCTCCATCGACTCCACAGTCGTCTCCGTCATCGTCACCGACGTCATCCCCGAACAGAGATCTCGACGCCGACGAGCCGGTCGAACTCGACCTCGATTTCGCTCGGGACGCGCTCTTGTTGCTCGATCTCGTTCGCCGGTACGACGCCGACTCGTTGGACGACCTCGACACGTCCCGACTGGTGAACCTCTATGCGTTGTTGTCCGACGTGTATCGCGGTGCCAACGACGCGAGAAAGCAGGTTCGCGACGTGCTGGCCGACCGCTTGCAGGACGACAGCGAGGTACCTGCTGACTTCGGCTCGGTTCGACGGTACACCAGTCGACGTCGGAACCTGAAAGACGAGGGTGTCGTCCATTCCGAACTGGAACGGGCCGGTATCGACCCCCGCGAGGCGATGAGTTTTGATACCAAGAAACTCAAGCAGTTCGCCGAAGAGCGCGGACTTGACGAATCCGCAGTCTTCGACTTCGAAGATCGAACCTACGTCAAGAAAGCGACTAAGGACGCCGACAGTAGCCGAAACGACGCCTTCGAACGACTCGACTCCGAGATTCGAGAACTGGTCGAATATCTCTGACGATCATCAAGATGGTACTGTCTAGTTAAGCGATTCTGGTGTAGAGTGGCGTTTCAACGTCTCTCCCGTGAGTGGTTAACGAATCCCTCTCGTCTCATTATGACGAGGTTTTCGGCGAAGCAATTGAATTCAGTCTTCTCACGGTGCAGCCGATCTCACCCTCAAAAATCAGTTACTACGAACAGTGCATAAAATCCCCTCCATCTTACCGCTGTCGCTTGGTTTTCCCTATCTAGACAGTGCCATCAAGATCGATCTGGACGGAGGCCGATATCACCTGACATCGATGTAACGTGGTGTCATCGCTGTCCACGAGCGTATAACTTCGTCCGAGACGAACCGCGAAACGATTCCATGCCCGACGACACATCTTTCGACCCACCGATCACAGCTGACCGACCCGACAGTCCGTTTCACGTCACCGGCACCGACCATATCACGCTCATCGGGAGCAACGAGGAGGACACCATCGAATTCTACCGCGACGTACTCGGCATGCCCCTCGTTCTGCGTCAGCCGAATCTCGACGCGCCGAACGTCACACACCTCTTTTTCGACACGGGCGACGGTCGCATCATCACGTTCTTCGTCGAAGAAGGGCGACAGTCGAACCCTGCCCGGCAACGAACCGGAATCGGCGGGGTTCACCACCTCGCGTTCCGGTTCGACCCGGAACGCATGGCCGACGTTCGTGAGGGGCTCGAAGCGCACGGCCACGGGTACAACGAGTTCGACCGGAGTATCTTCTACTCGCTATACACCAGCGACCACAACGGTCTCGTCATCGAGCTGACGACCGACAAGTTCGACATCCCCGACGACAGGCGCGCCGAAGTGCTCGCACTCGCCCAACAGAAGCGCGTCGAAGCGGGTGCCGACTACGCCAAAGAAGAGCACCTCGAAGCCGCGCTCGAAGAACTCGACATTCCCGTCGAATCCGTCGACCTCCCCGACGCACCCACCGGGGCTGGCGGATTGGACTGACGACGAAAATGATGAGGACGGCGATGACGGTGACGACGAGACTCCAAGGTCATCACAGCTGCCGTTCTAGGACGATTACCTGCTGTTCACGCAGGCACCCTGCCTGGTCACTGCTCTCACTGGCGGTCGATATCTTCCCTGGGAAATTGTGAGCACACGCCTGCACGAATCTCGGTGGGAAGCAGTCGAACGACCGTCCGAACGAGGAGATTCACGAAGAAGACTCGATACGGAGAACCCTTGCCGGAGGAACTCTCGCTGTACACGATACTCCGTCTTTATGTACTGCCACCCACCACGACGCCGGTGAATCGCCTCGGGGTCAAGCCCCGGGGCGTTCTCCTAAACCGCCGGTAAAAGATTACTCTCGGCACTTCGCGCCTCGGATTCGAATCGTCTGGGGCCACTATTCTTATGCTCGATACTCGAATGGACAGAAGTAATGTATGCGTCCTCGCAAATCGTCGATGCACTCGGTCATCCGGGGCGCATCGGAACCGAGGTGAACCTCTATCTCCTCCGTCGATTGGTCGGCAACGACGGTGCCGTCGATATCTTCGACGAGGATTGGGACAACCTCGTCATCCTCGACGTCTGTCGCTACGACGCTTTCGCTGTAAGGTCGTCGTTGCCGGGCATGCTCTCCGTCGTCGGCACCGGCCCACGCGAAGAATGGATGCGCGAGCAGGCCGCGAGATTCAGCGTCGAAGACATCGTCGAGTTCTACGGCTTCGTGTCGAACGAGCGATTACCCGAGGTGTACGCGAATCACGACCAGGAGATAACCGACGATCGCCCCCGAAGAACTCAACCTGCCCATGACTGACGAACCGGTCGACGTGGTCATCCCGTACAGCCCTGCGCACACCCCGGAGCAGTTGCGCGACCGAGCAGTCGAGTCTGTGCGGTCGCAGACGGTTCCTGCGGAACCCATCGTCGTCACCGACGACGGACAACGGGACGTCGCATGGGCGCGCAATCAGGGTCTCGACCGGTCGAGCAACCGCTTCGTCGCGTTTCTCGACGCCGACGATTACTGGAAACCAGAGAAGCTCGAAACACAACTGACGGTGCTCCGGGACGCGAGCGCGGCTCTCTGTCTGACGGCGACCGAGCGTTCCGACGGAACCGTGGCCGACGTGGCCGCAGAAACGGCGATCGAGTTCGCTGCGAATGTGTTCCTCGGCACCGTCACCAGTTTCACCTCGTCAATGCTCGTCGATACGGAGCAGACGGACGCCCGATTCGACGAATCGTTCTACCGACTGGAAGACCATCTATTCGCGCTCGAAGTCGCGCATGATGGCGGGTACTGCTTCGTGAACGATGTGCTCACCCACGTCGAAAAACACGACGACGGTTTCTCAGCGACCGAGGACTACCAGCAGAAGTTACGGGCGAAAGAACGGTTCCACGAACAGGCACTCGAACTGTTTCCAGTGCTCGCGCGATTCTCGAAGCGATTTTTGGCACGAGCGTACTACCACCACGGTCGACACTGTTACTTCGACGGCGAGTACCGGACGTCGCTCGTGTTCCTTGCACGGTCGTTCGCTAAACGTCCCCAGTTGAAACCCGCCGGTGCGTTCGGACTCTCGCTCGCTCGCTACTGTGGAATGTATGTTTTGCGTCAGGTCGTGGGGCGCAGGTAGCGTCTTCAGGAGACGAGTTCGGCGAACAGCTTCCTGTCTTCTCGTTCGATGCCCTACGGCGTTCCCACATCGAGGTGATTATCGAGTGTCGCCACTGCGGGACGTCCATTGATCCATGGACGACGGTCTGTCCGGCCTGTAGTTCGACTGACTTCGCTCGCTACGAGATTTCGGAGTGATACACTTCCACAATTCGGAGCGTTACCCATCCATTCGACGAGAACCGGCGTCCGACGCTTGACATCCTCCCCGCTCTGAAGGGCTGTCTCTTACCCACAAGTTGAGCCGGTAGTGTGGGATGCATTCGTCGGCGAGAGAAGCCGAGAGCACCGGTCGTCGTCGGTATTCCCTGCTGAGAGAAGCGATACCAGCTGTGAGCGCGCGTCGATTCAAGCAACCCCATGGCCGATCTCCGTCTCGTGTTCTCTCTCTGCCGGCTCGATCACATCTCAAATCGGCGCTGAAAGCGTCCCATACGCCGCTCTGGACTGTCGCAGACTTATAGGCAAGAGACAGCTCTGAAGGGCGAGGGTTCCTCGAAGAGGATATTAATTCCCCTTCGGGGTATCCCACGACTTTAGTCGTATGAGGATGTCAATCTACTTTCACATGGATCTCGCCGTTTTGCCAGACAGTGACAGTCGCCCCTTTCACCGTGAACTCGACTGACGAAATCGTGGTCCCCTCATGGGCGAACAGGTCGTCGAGGGAATCGGGATCGATACAATCATAGAGTGTCCACTCACCCGAATCGAGCTCAATGCCGTCGTGGTCTTCGAGTGCTTCCACGACGACTTCATGGATTCGGATTTCCCCCCATCGGGACACTTCGGTGTTGTCCTCTCCCACATCATCACACTTCACGTGGAGATGTGGAGAGCGGGTATAATAATGGTACTGACTTCCAAAGACAAGGCGAACCACGATCGCCACTTTCACCTACGTAACTGACAGATTTCATTTGAAATAGGAGAAGAAAAGACACTTGCGGTGAGAAGGGGGCGTTTCGTTCCGTGCTTAGTCGAGGTGGATCACCGCCCACTCCGTAAAACATTGCATCGACTCGGTCGAGACGGATGTGACGGCAGTACGAGAATACCTCATTCTGCACTTATGATGTCAGACCACAACCAAAATATTTATTTATATTTAATTGTAAAATATGCAGTGACAAACGATATCATATGGCATACAGAGAATTCTCGGCACGACAGTGCACGAAATGGCATGTAACCCGACTACTCGACGGAGGTTTCCCATGACTCGATTCACTGGCACAGAGCAGTCCGGGGGGCATCCACCATCGCCCTCACTCGACACGTGTCTCGACCTCTTGGCCGACCAGTGGCGGCGTCACCTGCTGTACTACTTCGCCGATTCCGCGTCCGTCACGGCAACTATCGACGAACTCGTCACCTACCTCATCCAGCAGGATACCACGGCGGCCACTGCCGATGAAACGGAGGTCACAATCAGATTGATGCACAACGACCTCCCGAAGCTGGCTGAGTCCGACGTTATCGAGTGGAATCAGGATCACAACGTCGTGCGCAAAGGCCCCACGTTTGAGGAGTTACAGCCCCTGCTTGAACTGATCGACAAGCATCGGGACGAACGCTCCGATGGATGGATGTGAAACGGTCACCATCTCTCTTCAGCAGCCTATACCTGTCCGTGTCACGGTGATTCGCTATCGTTCTCAGAGGCTGCAAGAGCCCTTGCGATGTTGTGAGCGACGCATTTTATGACGAGTTCGCGGAACTGCTTCCGCCAGGCGCGTGACCGCACGAACACTTCGATTTTCTGTTTGATTGCCGCGTTGGCTGTCTCGTTCATGTTCCGCCGATGGTAGGGATCGCTATTCAGTTGTGCATTTCACGCTTTTGGAGTGAAGTAAATTCGTAGTGCTTGATGAGCGGGCGAACGTCGTGTTTGCGAGCGAACCGCCGAAATTTCTGGTCGTCATACCCCTTGTCGCCCGCCAGCACGGTGATGGCTCCACGTTGCGTTTCACCACCTGTGGGGCGATTTGTGTGTCGTGCTTCCGTGTCGTCGTTACGTGAATATCGAGAACTGCGTTGGTTGCTGTATCGACTAATAGCGTCGTCTTAAACTGTTCTTTCGTGAGATTCGTTCTCTTCGTTTAGAGCCAATGCGTGGGCCCGCTCGAATCCGGACGCATCGATACCAGTGATGCCCTTCAGTGGAAGGGTAGCGAGTGAGACGCTCAACAGGATACGCCAGACGGCCATCTCCAGACGGTCGAATGCCTTACAGAGTATCAATAGAGCGGAGAGCGAATTGAGGTCAAGAGCGTGACGGATGCGGAGCATCTCGATGAGTTCGTCAACGAGGTCGCGGCACGTGGTTCTCTTCTTCACTTTCAGACAGAGCAGGACAACGTGTTGTCGGAGCGTGAATCGCTTCCGCGAATAGTAAGTCGAGAACCGTACAACAGTACGGCGGGTCAGCACGACAGCGCGTTTGACGAATCGGAGGAGGCGTGACTTCGGGAGAGCATCCATCGATACCGAAACTACTCACTCGTCATGTTTGTCGGGAAGGGGTTCAACAAAGCCAGCTTTGTGGACGTTCACTCGTCGGCAACTGCTTCCCCAAGTTCGGCGGCACTCGCCTCGTAACCGTCTTCTTGTAGTTCTTCGGCGAACGACTAACATCGATCACCGTGATTCACGAGAATCTTTGAGTCTCGATACGAATCGAGCAATGCCAGAGCGGTCGGAGTGGGCCGAAAAGTCATATAACTCTACCTGTGCGCTCACCGGCATCACCCGCCCGTTGATTGCTGCACGGCCAGCATCTAAGAGCTCTCGACTTGGTAGCCAATCATCGTAATCTTGCTTACCAGATTTGATTGAATTTCCGGAATATACAATCCTATTAGCCCACCACTCAGCATTCCAGACGCGTCACGATGGCCGTGTTCCGGTCGGCGATCTGTTTTCGTTGCCCATCTCGCACGGTGACGAATCGGGTATCGTCCCGTTCTGTCTTTCGGACACGACGATATAATCGGGGAAAGTTATATGAATGTAAAATCCAATTGCTTTGGACGACCACCCTGACTCGTTAGGCGATTTGACTTTATAAGCAATGGCCTATCTATGAGATGGAGACACCGATGCAAACTAGCCGACGTGATACCATAAAAACCCTCGGCGTAGCGGGCGTGGCAACTATATTCAGCGGTGCTGGTGTAATCGGCCTCGTCGGAGCAGACGGTCACGAAGATGGCGGCGACGAAGCGATGGCGGCCGTTCGCGTGGCACACGCCTCGCCGGACGCGCCGAACGTGGACGTGTACGTGGACGGCACGAAAGTCCTCGCTGACGTACCGTTCAAAGCCATCAGCGACTATCTGATGGTTCCAGCCGGCACTCGGAGTGTCGAGGTCACAGCAGCGGGCGACCCCGAAACCGTCGCCTTCTCCGGGGATCTCCCGGTGGAGGCCAAGACCTACACCGTCGCGGCAGTCGGCGAACTGACCAGCGAGGACACCGAGTTCAAGCCGTGGGTGCTACTGGACGACGACAGCGTCTCGGACGGCATGGCGAAAGTTCGTCTCGCGCACGTCGCGCCGGACGCTCCGACCGTGGACGTGACGGTCATGGACGGCGAGACGACGTTGTTCGACGGCGTGAGCTACGGCGAAGCGAGCGACTACCTCGAAGTCGAACCGGGTGACTACACGCTGGAAGTGCGGGGCGACACTGAAGATAACGACGGTGACGTGGCCGCGACGTTCGACGTGACCCTCGAAGCGGGCACCGTCTACACCGCCTTCGCGGAGGGGTATCTCACACCGGACGACGAACCGGCGAACGAACCGTTCGACCTCGTCGTCACCATGGACGGCGTGGCCAAAGACGACGAAAAGTCGAACAAGGGCAAGAGCGACGAGAAGCGGGCCACCGGCATGATTCGGGTCGGCCACCTCTCGCCAGACGCTCCCAACGTGGACGTGTACGTAGACGACTCGAAAGTTCTCTCGGACGTGCCGTTCAAAGCTATTAGCAACTACCTCGATGTGCCAGTCGGCAAGCGCAAAGTCACGATTACGGCCGCGAGCAAACCCGACACCGTGGCGTTCGAAGGGAACCTCCCGGTCAGGAAGAAAGCCTATACGGTCGCGGCAGTCGGCGAACTGACCGGCGAGGACACCGAATTCAAGCCGTGGGTGCTGGCCGACGACGCCAAATCGATGGACGACAAGGCGCAAGTGCGCCTCGCGCACGCCGCGCCGGACGCCCCGGCCGTAGACGTGACGGTCAAAGGAAACGGGATGACGCTATTCGAAGATGCCGCGTACGGCGAGACGGGCGATTACGTGGCTGTGCCGGGTGGATCCTACACCCTCCAAGTCTGGCCCGCAGATGCGGGTGGCTGTGGCGACCCAGTCGCGGAGTTCGACGTAGAGATGACGGCTGGCTGTGCCTACACCGGATTTGCCGCGGGCTATCTCACACCGGACGACGAACCGGTGAACGAACCGTTCGACCTCGTCGTTGTACGCGACGGAATGTAGAACCGCGTAGCACGCGGCGCGACCATTCTTCATAGACAGACGGCGCCCGACTTCTGGTGGTACGGGATGGACGACGTGGCTCACTCACAAATGACTACGTCGACCAGTTCCGGCGCGCTCGCGTCATAGCCGTCGTCTTTCAGTTCCTCGGCGAAATCCTCGCAGCGGTCGCCATGATTGACCAGAACTTCGGCGTCACGATACGAATCCAAAAATTCCAGTAACCCATCTCTGTCGGCGTGCGCCGAGAAGTCGTACGATTCGACCTGTGCGCTGACAGGCATCACTCTGCCATCGATCGCTGCCCTCCCGGCGTCGAGCAGTTCTCGACCCGGCGTCCCTTCGACCTGGTATCCCGTCATCGTGATCTTGTTCGTCGGGTTCGACCGAATCTCCGGGATGTAGGTCATGGCTGGCCCGCCCGAGAGCATCCCGGAAGTCGTCACGATGGCCGTATTCTGGTCGGCGATCCGCCTTCGTTGTCCATCTCGTCCAGTGACGAATCGGGCGTGGGATCTCGCCCGGTCGAGCGCGTCTGCATCGCGGACGAAATCCGGGTATTGGCGGAGGAATCGAGTCACCTGCGTTCCCATTCCATCCACGTAACACGGGATGTCATGTTGCTCGCAGAGCAGCAGCATCTCCTGCGTGCGCCCGATGGCGAAGGCCGGGACGACCACCGTCCCACCTTCCCAGAGGGTCGTCTTCAGGCTCTCGGCGAATCGGGCTTCGATGGTGCCTCTGTCGTCGTGCGTCACGTCGCTGTACGTGCTCTCGGTGATGACGACGTCGGCGTCGGGGCGAGCGGTCGTCCCGGAGACGAGCTGCTGGTCGTCGGTGTGGAAATCGGCGGTGTAGAGCAAGCGCGTCTCGCCGTCGTCCACGAGCACGTGGGCGCTTCCGGGGATGTGGCCTGCGTTGAAGAAGGTCACCTCGTGGCCTGCGGCCTCGAACGACTCGCGGTAGCCGTGGGTCTGGGAGACCTGCGAGACCCGGCGAATCTCCTCTTCCGTGAAGGGACAGTCGTAGCTCCCGCCGTGCAGTTTGAGCGTATCTCTGGCGAGCAACAGCGTCAATTCGTCGGTCGGCGGCGTCCAGTGGATGGGCGGTCGGGCGTCACCCGAGAGGAGCGAGGGAACCGCCCCGACGTGGTCGAGGTGGCCGTGTGAGACGACGACGGCCTCGGGGTCAGGGTCGCCGACTGGAAACTGGGGTGGGTTTCCGGTCTCCATCCCGTAGTCCAGCAAGAGGGCATCGTTCACGAGGATGGCACTCCGGCCGATCTCGCGCGCCCCGCCGAGGAACTCGATCTTCATTAGCGGGCGCTACTCGCCGAACACCTTTTCCTCCGTCGGTTCAGCGTTCTCGACCGTCGAGCGATTTTCCGGTCGGTAACCACCAGCCATCGTCGTTTGTCGTGGGTGGCGAACCTGTCGACGGTCGCGATTCGAACGGTTAACCGCTCGAAGCACTACCGAGTCGATGTCGAGCGGCGGCGGCATCGAGCGTGGGCGACCGACGTAGACTGGCAGGAGGATGTCGTCCGGCCCGCTCGGAAGTAGTGGAGAGAGACGACCCCGTCGGTTGGACGTTCGTCCGGTACAGGTCCTTCGAAAACCTGCACTGGTGATTTCCATGTCAGAGACACCACCGTCCGTCGAGACCGTCTCACTCCGTCCGAGGCTACAACCACTCTCCTTCAAATAGATGATGTTATATTGACCATTTAGAAGAACAGAGGTGACGATTGGAAGTGGGGTATTTATCGAATTGCAGGCGAGAAAGCCCACGATTTTGGTCGTGGGATGAACCATCGTTCTCATCTGTTCTATCGCCCTATTCGAAAGTCTTAGGTGTTCTTCATTCGTATCGCTCTTTTTCGATTCGATGATCCCCATCGGATTCTGCTAGTCCGAAAACTGGCAGTGGACTGGGTGTTTGCCTTACCAAATAAGTAAGCCCACGGACGGTGGATCGACGTAAAACAACCAAGTAACTCCAAATCTCGTCGCGCGTTTCACGCATGTACATGGATGAGATAGGAGTACCGGGAGCATGGCACTCTCATCGGCGTGTCGGGTCGTGAATATAAGTTCCCAAACCAGCCCAATCAGGCGTGGGAAACCCACGACTTTAGTCGTGGGAGCATGTCACTCGCTTCACCACCGTCATACCAATCGATACGATGTGCGCAAATCACTTCGCCTCCGCCCTCTCGAAGGTCTTCGGTTCCGAGGCCCGAACCGACCCGTTCGCCGTCCTCGCCGAGCGACGCGACGACTGGCTCACCGCCGCCGAACTCTGCGACTAGGCAGACGTGTCACGGTCTAACTTCCACTGCGACAAAAGTCGCTCCTACTGGAGTTCGGCCACGTGAAACGATACGAGGTGGAATGCGACGAGTGGGGATTGCCGAGCCACACGCTCGCCGACTCCGAGCAGGCACGGTTGGTCACCGAACTCCACTACGCGCTCGAATCGAAGCTCGCTGCCACCGAATCCCTCCTTGCCGGTGTTCTCGACGGGTTCATGGAGTGAGAAGTCGTCGCCGTCGAGGTTTTGTCACGCAGTGGCAAGTTTGTTTCTAAATTACAATTGTAATATAAATTAAGAAATATATAAATTTGTATGGATTAAATAAGCATTTGCATGTCAGAAAACACCGCACAAGCGTACTTGGCAGAGAACCCACGAATGATCGGCGTCCTGTTCACCATCTGTGTCCTGTTGATGCAGGCCGGGAATGTAGCAGCGGCGGCGTCTAGTACGACAAACGGGCCGTGAAAGGCTAGAAATCAAATGCAGATAGTTCGTCACTCCAGTAGAGTTTGCCATCGATATTGACGGGGAGTAATTCCAAATCCAAAACAGCATCTAGTTCCTCGTTAGTTAGCTGAAATTCAGTCATTTTACCAGAGCCAAGATAGCGAATTGATGGGTCTCCAATTTCTGACGTACACAGGGTTCCAAGACTGTAGACCGACGTAGGAAACGCGCAGTGTTCGAGTACGAACTTATCGCCAGCGCGTTCGACTCGATACATCATCGGAACACCACTGTCGCTTTGACAAAGCGTCAACCCACCATCTCCAATGGTGATGTATTCGGTTCCGACGACGACTTCGTCTTTCGCGAGTGAGAGCGCTGCACGAAGTGAGAATCCCGAGTTGAGCAGGCGAGCGAGTGCGCGACCGACTTTCGTCGCGGAGGAGTTGATGACCTCCGCCAGCGTCACGACGCCGCCGCGACTGCCCTTTTCGATGAGCGTCGCGCCCTGCTCGTAGGAGTGACAGGCATTCAATAAGAACGCGTCGACGTTCACCTCGTCGAGCGAGCGTGCGTCGAGATAGCCGTCGACACACTGGAATCCGTCTTCGTCGACGTGGCCGATGTAGTGGATGAAATCGGCGTCGGCCGCGAACAGCGCGGCTAGGTCGGCCGCCGTCGTCTCCTCGTGGATCGACACGTCGAAGGTGATGAAATCGCGGAGACCGTAGAATTCGCTGACGACGTTCTCCTCGGCCATCTCGTGGTCGTTGCAGACGACGTGAATCTTTAGCGCCGAGTCGTCGGGTGGCGTTCGTTCGACCTCCCGACGGAGCGAGTCCAGCGTGACTTTGTTGGCACCGATTGGATACCCGTTTCCGACCCACGCGTGTTCGATGGTGTTCGCCGATTCGATCTGGAACATCTCGTCGTCGTCCCACGCCCACGATTCGCTCGCACCACGGGTGAAATCGCCGTCGGCGAGGGCCGACCGCGTGAACTCGTCGAACATCTCCGGTGTCGGCTGTGAGGTGTGTCGCGTCGGGTCCCGGGGCGTTCGCAGGAGCGACAGCTCGTCGGCGAAGTACGGGAGTGCAGGGAGGTTCTCGACGGTCGGGACGACGTCGGTTGTCAGGTGCCAGTCCAGAACGTGCGGGTCGAGCGTCTCGAACGGTACCGAAAGGTACGCCTCCAGTTGTTCGGGGAGCGGTCTTCCGTACAGGTCGGTGAAATCGAGGTCTACCAGCGGTTCGATCTGCGTGCGCTCGTGGAGTCCGACCTTGTAGTAGCCCTCGGTCCGAGTGAGACAGTCGAGGAAGAGCACCTGCTGGAGCACGCGATTGACCGTCGCTTCGTATCCACTCGACGAGTCGAGTGGATATTCGAACTCGTTCGCAACGAGTCGAGGGTCGTCCCCGGCGACGAGTTTCGCGCCGAGGTAGTATGCGAGCGACGCTGTCGGGTAGACGAACTCCCGTTCGGGTGGCAGCACGAGTTCGACACCCGTCTCCGGTCGTTCGATACCGTCTGGAACCGTGAACTCGTCACCACGCTCGATGAGCGGTGGATGTCCACGCAGGGTGGGAAACGATCGCTCGCAAGAGGTCGTTTTCAATGCCGACCCGAGCAGCGAGAGTGCTCGCATCGCATCCTCGACGTCGTCGGTGACGGTTATCGTCCCGACCGGGCGCTCGTGAAACGACCGCGCGCCGATTTGAACTGGATGGAAGCCGTCGAATCGAACCGTAACGGACGTCTCGCCGGGACACAGTTCGAGTGCCCCTTCGACGGCGATGTAGAGTTTCATCGGCGTGCTGCTGAGTTCGAGCAGGTACGCTCCGTTGGAAAGCGTCTGGTTGCCACTCGTCGTCGCGTCGGTAATCATCGTGCCGTCCTGTGTTCTCACGATCGTCGAGACGAGTTTCGGAATCTCGATAACCGCAGCGTCGAACTGAACCCCAGTATCGACAGGGAAGTAGAAATCGGCCGTCGTCGTCGACTTCAGCGTGATGGATTCGGAGGTATAGAGTTCGAACCGGGCGTTTTCGATGGGGTCGAAGATGGCGAGTCCCGGACGCCGGTCGAGTGTGTCGAACTCCATTGCTCGTTCGCTCTATTTCTGTCAGGCTTATAGTTCTACCCACACTGTCGTCACGTCGAGTTCAGGCGCGTGCCAGCGCTGTTCGGGCTTCAACCCCGGTCGCTTCCTGAGTTCGATGCGCGCGTCGAACAGTGGGTCGAGCTCGTCTACGACGTCGTCGTCGTCGGAAACGCGGAGGTGGTAGTGTGCCATCCCGTGAACGCCGCGGACGGTGGCGGTGATGGTTCGCAGCGCCCGCTTGGTTGCCGCCATCTCACGTTGGACGAACGGAAACAGAGAGTCGACGCCGACACGCAACTCTGCGGGTTCCAGTCCACCATCATGATCTTCGAAGAAGCTAATCGCGGTCTGAATCTCGTCGCGGAGTTGATGGATATCGTTTTTCTGCGGTGGGTTGAGATAGGACGTAACTGCCGTCGCCGCAGCGGGAACCGACCGTTCGCCGTGTCGTTGGTCGATGAGCCACGTCGTTGAATCCTCGACTGATGCGTAGTCCGGAAGGCGAGTTTCGGGATCGTGAATCGTCCGGTCGATGAGGGCCAGGATGCGATATCTGCGGTGGACACGTCCGAAGAGAGTTCGCGCGGCCCGAGCCGATACGGTATCCGGAACGTTTCCGGTGACGAGGATATTGCTTCCGCGCTGTTTCAGCTTTCGAAGCCAGGGTTGGAAGGTAACACAGTCGCCATCTTCGCGAAACCGGATCGCTGCAGTCATACGTTATGTGATGACAATGTTGTAAATAAGTGTGCTGGAATACTTGGGACATAATAGTCGGGGGGTCGAAACCTTCGCCAGGGACGAAACCGGCGTCGTGACCCGAATCAGACGACGAGCAGGGCGACCCCGCCGACTACCGCCAACGAACCGAGACCGACGCAGACAGCCCAAAAGGAGACGCGCTCGACGACCCGCATCAGTGCGTCTATCGTCAAGTACCCCACGAATGCACTGGCCGCGAGTGCTACGAGCGCCGAGTCGGGTTCGACGGCCGGAAGCCCGCCGGTTTCCAGGACGACCAGCACACCCGCCCCGGCGGCGGCAGGGATACTGAGGAGAAATGACAGTCGGAACGCGTTCGGACCGTCGTGTCCACGAAAGAGGAGTGCACTTGCGGTCGTTCCGGAACGCGAGACGCCAGGGAGGATGGCCAACCCCTGCATCGCCCCGACGAGCACGGCGTCGACGAGGTCGGGGGAGTCACGGCCACCCATGTCGAGACTATTTACTGTCCGGAGGAGGACGCCGGTGCCGATCAGCAAAACGCCGATGAGCGCGACGAAGCCGCCACCGGCGAGTTCGGTGACGACCGCATCGAGCGTGAAATACGCAAGAAGGCCGACGACGCCCGAGGCCACAGTGGCGACGGCGAAAAACGTGAGATCGGCGCAGTCACCATCGAAGGCCGAGGCGGGCCGCCAATGTGGTAATTCCCGGAGGACAGCCCCGAGTTCCCCCCGATAGTATCCCGCTGCGGCGATGGCGGTTCCGGCGTGCAAGAACAGCGAGAATCGCAGTGCCGCCTCGGGGGCGGTTCCGGTGGCGGTCAGAAAGAGGGTAATGTTCCCTTCGCTGGAGATGGGAAGCCACTCGAAGACACCTTGGAGGATTCCGGCGAGGAGCGCGATCAGGAGAGTGCGGTCGGCCATGTCAAAGCGGGGTCGTGCGGGGCAGAAAGGTGATTCGGTTTTCCAGTCCTCTTGTTAGCGAATCGTCTTCTCGGTGTGTTTACCTGCTCGTTTCGCCAATTCTGGACTTCACATCACTGCTTACATCGTGTAGCCGAGGTCGCGGAGCTGCTGTTCGACGGCGGAATCCTCGTATTCCTCGACCTCCTCGGGCGGTTCCGACCGGATCGTCTTCCGCTCGCCGTTCTGCGTGACGAACCAGGGAACCTTCACGAGTTCGTCCATGTAGACGCCGTCCGGATGACCGTAGGTGCGGATCGGCGTCGGGAACATGCGCTCGCCGAGGAGTTCGCCGTGGTCGGCAGAGATAACCGTCTTCCCCTGTAGTTCGGTCAGGAGCGTCTCGACTTCGTCCAGGACGAGGTCGAGGTTCTCCTCGTAGGCTCGCCGAACCAGTCCGTTTTGGAGGCCGTACTTCTCGCCTATCTCGTGGAGTTCGTCCGTCGCATCGAAGTGTTCTCGACCGAGCGGGCCGATGAACGGGTAGTGTGGCTGGACGTAGTGAATGAGGAGTCGCTTGTCCGGATACTTCTCTGCCGCGTCGAGTGCGGCCTCGGTCAGCGTCTCCGGTCGCGCGATGGTGTTTTCCTCCCCCTCCCGATACTCGTCCTGCCAGACGCCGATGTGGGCGTGTAGTTCGGACTCGATGTCGTCCCGGATGTGGACGTAGTTGCCGTTCGCGGTGACGTAGACCACGTCGTGTAGCTCGCGCCCGGTGAAGTTGGCCCGAACCCACTCGCGGGTCATACTTCCACGGGAGATGCGCGATTCGAGGGTTCCGTCTAACCGCCCTGCTCTGGCGGCAAACGTGTCGTAGCGACAGGCATCGAGGATGACGAGGTTGTCCCAGTCCTCGCCGAACACATCGATTCCGTCGTTGTACTGGCCGTCTGTCTGTAGCGAGTAGTAGAGACGACTGAGCTGCCGACCGAGTGCATATCTATCGGGGATGTCTCCCCGTTTCGCTCGATCCAAAACGCGGCCGATCATATATCGAAAAACGAGTCGATAACATACTTAGCTGTTGTGTCCGTTCGATTGAAAGAATTCGTCGCCGGAACGTTGTCTTCGCGTTTCCACTATCAGTTATCATTACGTTTCTGCTAAGAGTCGCACTTGGTGAACATATTTTTACAACTTAGAATACTCTTATAGCACACCCTCAAGTGTGATATTGGTATGGACGTGATTGCATCGAACGATGCGAGAGCTACTCCTAGCTCGTGGTCTCAAGTGATTCTTCTCACCCTCGTTCTCGTACTGGGTCTCACGTTGTTTGCCCCCCTCTTCCGCACCCTGGTTCAGCTTTCCGGATTGCCCCTCCCACTCCCGTTGCTGTGGGGTGTCGGATTCACCGGGCTCGCCTTCGCGGCGGTCGTCGCTTACGAACGTGCGTGGCTTCTCGGTGGCATCATCGGGCTGGTCGTCCTCGCAACCTTCAACGCCGACGTTCCGTTCATGGCAGCGGCACATCAGTATCCGAAAGACGTGGTCGGTCGGCTCCTCCTCGCCCAACTGCCACTCGCGTATCTCTGCGTGGTAGCGGTCGTGAAGGGCTGGCATCGAGAGTCGGCGAGTCGTCCGATCTACCTGCTGGGCGGGTTCGTCGTGGCGGCCCTGCTCGCGGCCCTCCTCGGTGTCCGGCCAAAACTCGTTCCGGCGGGATTCTTCGTCATCTACGCGGCAGAACTCGCCCTGATCCTCTGGTTCGTCGAGACTGCGATCGCGCGCCGACTCATCACGTCTCGTCAACTTGCAGCGGTCTTCCTTCTCACGATCGTCGGCCACTCGCTCGTCGGTCTCGCACAGTTCGCCCACCAGGATCCGTTCGGGCTGACGTACCTCGGAGAAGGTGGTCCACGCATGCGGACGTGGCTGACACTCCCCCTCCTCGGGCGGTTCAGTATCGGTCCCTTCGTGGCCGGATTCACGGGCATGTCGTTCACGCTCGCCATCTTCTGTACCGCCGCGATGCCACTCGCTGCCGGGATGGCACTTCGAGTGCGCGGCTGGCGGCGGTACGCGCTCGCGGCAGCCCTCGTCCTGCTGGCCGTCATCGTCCGATTCTCGGCTGCCGACTCGGTGCGGGGCGCGCTCTTTCTGACGCTGGTGGTCTTCAGCGGCTTGCTCGCGTACCTCGCGTGGCGGTCTTCGGTCTCGTTCCGCCCGTCGAGGGGAAAGACCATCGGGGCCGTCTGTCTCGTCCTCGTTCTCGTCTCCATCGTCGCCCTGCCGTCGATGGCGTCCGATACGTCGTTCTCCGTTCCAGGCGGCTCCGACCCGTCATCCGAGGGCGCAGCATCCGCACAGATGACGACCGATTCGGTTACGACTACAGAGACCACGACAGAAGAGACATCGACGACGGAATCGACAACGACTGCCACCACGACCTCGAACGAGACGGCTCGGAATGCAGCGGAATCGGATGGTGGCGGTAAAGAGGTCTCGATTCCGTTGTTCTCGACGGCCAATCTGGGGACTCGGTTGCGCCAGTACGCCGTCGCACTCGACGTGTTCGCATCCCACCCCATCTTCGGCATCGGGGGGATGAACTTCGTCCACGTTGCGGGTGAGTACGACCTTCCAGTCCCTGACGGATACGAGTATCCGCGTCTCATCCACAACACCTACCTCGCGTTGCTCACCGAGACCGGCCTGGTCGGCTTCACGATGTACGTGGGGGCGATCACGGCGATCGGCTTCTACGGCTGGCGACTCTTACACGAGCGGTCGTCCGATGCGATCCTCGTCGCTGGCCTTCTCGCTGGTGGGCTCGGCATCGCGGCGTTCTCGTTCTGGAACCCGCAACTCTACAACGCGAAGGTCACCTTCGTCTTCTGGATACTCGCCGCGACCATCTCGGGCGAGTATCGAAAGTACCAGAGATAGCGCACTTTTAACGGGGGGTATTCAGTCTTTCTCGGCAGACAGCGAACTCCATATAAAATCTGCGTCATTTAACCCAAAAGTACTTAAGTACAAATTGATCATTAGTAATGTATAGGGCTGAAATTCAATCGGACGATACCCGAATTTGCCGATCTCTAGAAAGGAATCTGTATCGCGGCTTTTCCTCTCCATACTCGTCTGGAGTATCGTCTTATTGGCACTGTAACAGTATCCCGACCCGCCTACTGCATATTCTTTCACAGTTCGTGACGACGTTCTAACGCTCTGAAACGAACGCGGAGACCAATTTGGTGTGGAGATTGCCGGTGTACGGTCTATATGACGCGGATGCAACTAGGTTGTGATGGATTTTATTGGTTGTATGACCTAAGTTTAGCATAGTAGTTTATTCTACATTTTGAAGGCCATTTCAATATAGTTATTAATATTAACGAGGCACAGCCTTTATGAAGTCTACTCTCCCTTACTCAGCTAATGGTCTCTGGCCTCCGCTATCGACTGGCGAGTATCGGCGGTACGACCTTGACCGCCATGCTCGTCGTCGTTATCGCGAACCTCCCCCCCGTTCAGCAGTCGGTCACGACACTTGTTCCTGTGGTCAGCCAACTTCCGGGACAGGTACTTACCGGAGAGCGCTTTATGTTCACGACGCTGATTACTGCGACGGTCGTGACTGCCAGCCTCGTACCGATATACAAGCCACGGCCGCGGCGCATCCTTGACACCATCTTCCTCACAGAAAAACGGGTGTTGGTAGCGTGTTTCGCGCTCGCGACCATCGGCTACTTCGATTACAGCTACCGCCTGCCGCGTTCGACGCTCATCGTCGTCACGGCGCTATTGGGTCTCGGCCTTCCGCTCCTGTTCATCGTGATTCGCCGGCAACCGATTGACGAGCACGCGCGTGCCGTCGTCGTCGGCGACGATATCGAGGCTATCGACTCCGTTCTCGAAACCACCTCGATCCCAGTGCTAGGGTACGTCTCGCCGCCGATCGGACGCGGAATCAAATCAGAGCACGGCACCCCCCTCGTCGCCGACGGAGGGGGCGAGCAACCGCTGTCCGGAGCCCACCGACTTGGTGGTCTCTCCCGGCTAGAGGAAGTGCTGCTCGAAAACGACATCGATACCGCGATTCTCGCCTTCTCGACCACCGATCGAGCTGAGTTTTTCGGTGCGCTCGACACCTGCCACAAGCACGGTGTGACTGCGCAGGCTCCAAGTCGACATATCGATAGCGTCCTCACCAAAACCGAAGCAACGGCGGACGACAAACTCGTCGAAATCGCATTAGAACCGTGGGATTGGCAGGATTATCTCTTCAAGCGGACGTTCGACGTACTATTCGCAACAGTCAGCCTCCTCGCGCTTGCCCCGCTTCTCGGCGTCATTGCATTGTCTATCAAACTCGACAGTCCTGGTACCGTCTTCTACAGCCAGGCCCGAACTGCAGAATTCGGTGGGACATTCCAAGTGTACAAATTCCGGAGTATGGTTACGGATGCAGAAGCCGAAACTGGAGCGAAGGTGAGCGAGGAAGACAAGGGTGAAGTTGACCCACGCGTGACGCGCGTCGGCCGGATTCTCAGGCGAACCCATTTGGACGAAATACCACAGCTGTGGTCTATCCTCATGGGGGACATGAGCGTTGTCGGGCCACGCCCAGAGCGACCGGAACTGGATTCCGACATCGAAACTGGTGTTGTCGAGTGGCGAAAGCGCTGGTTCATCAAGCCCGGCCTGACCGGCCTCGCCCAAATCAGTGACGCGACCGGCCACGAACCGGCCAAAAAACTGCGGTACGACATCGAGTATATCCGCCGACAATCGTTCTGGTTCGACATCCAGATCGTGACAAGACAAATCTGGCAAGTGGTGCGGGACGTCGGGTATCTCGTCCGCGACGAAGACAAAGTGGAGTAAAGACACCATTTAGCTTGCTCGGCACTGTTTAGTTAAGCGATTCTGGAATATGCTGGCTGTACAGCGCTTCTCCAGCCTTTGTTGATCTGAAAATCTCATGAATTTTTGTGAACTCTTGGTGAGGTCTGCGAATTCGCGGCATTCATAGTTCACCAATCCTTCATTTCACCGAATAGTTACTCGTTCACCTCCTTTGAGACACATTTATCCGACCGCAGTCTGGTGGATTCGCTTATCTAGACAGTGCCGCTTGCTCAATTTTGTAATTTGCGTCAAAACCTACTTCGGAAAATATTACGCTGCTCAAGATAGAGAATGTACCAGACGAATAGGCGTAGATCGGTTGAGATCGATGTGGTCTGTCCATTGCCGGCTCTCGAAACAATCGTTTCAGAAGGCATCTTTGAGAATCTGATTTACTGAAGAGGAATTGTTCAGCGACATGTTGTTAATACCAATTACATTCATAACAACTAGCCGTCTCCATAGTTCTCATTTCAAGATTTCCTGAGGCTGTTGACGAAGCTATTTATCGTGAGAATACGGAGTTAATCGACGATTGAGTCATCGACCCTGATCGTATTCAAGGCCGAATGCGAGAGTGGTCACTATCATGGGTTCGAGAGATTGTAACACACCCAACTATTCCGCCAGTAGAAACAGATTTAATCGAGGGCTCTCCACAAGGAAGACGAATGGTACAAACACCAGTCGCCCAAACAATCCTTGTCACCGGTGGAGCGGGATTCGTCGGAAGTCATCTCGCCGATGTACTCGTCCCGGATAACGATGTTCGAATCCTTGACAATTTTACTACCGGGAAACGTTCAAACGTGAACGAAAACGCGACGGTGATCGAAGGGGATATTTGTGATTCAGAGACCCTAGACCGTGCAACGGCGAACGTAGATCTGATTTTTCACGAGGCAGGTGTCGTAAGTGTCGAAAAATCCGTCGAAGATCCAGTGCGCTCGAACGAAGTCAATCTGGATGCGACGCTCGCACTCTTAGAGAGAGCACGGAACCTCGACGCTCGCGTCGTCTTGGCGTCGAGCTGTGCGATTTACGGACAACCGACTGACGTTCCGATTTCGGAGGACGAACCATTTTCTCCCTCGTCTCCGTATGGGTTACAGAAATCTGCGCTTGACCACTACGCCCACCTCTATGAGGAACTGTACGGACTAGAGACGGTCGCTCTCAGGTACTTCAACATCTATGGCCCTCGGCAATCGAGCGGCGATTACAGTGGCGTTATCAGCATCTTCAAACGCCAAGCAACGAACGACGAGCCGATCACCGTCGACGGCGATGGAAAGCAGACGCGCGATTTCGTCCACATCGACGACGTCGTGCGGGCTAATTTGCTGGCAGCAACGACCGACCACGTTGGAGAAGCATACAACGTCGGTACTGGTGAGAGCGTTACGATAAACGAACTAGCCGAGACGATTCGTGATGTCTCCGGGTCGTCGTCGGAGATCGTCCATACGGATCCCCGCCCGGGGGACATCCAAGAAAGCGAAGCAGACATCTCAAAAGCAAGGAAAAATCTGGGTTATGAGCCGACTATCTCATTGCACGAAGGTTTGCAATCTATCATCAATTGATTCCATCGGATGCGTTCTTAACTGAGGTCTCTGGTAGAGGTCCAGATATCGATAGAAGCACCTGATAAGAACCGCATAAATCCGGATGCGAAAGCAAGGTTCATACTGAGGAAGTATGCCGGAATTCCAAACAGTGTTAACGACCGCGCGCGCGGACTCATCATTCCTACTACTGCTGCGATATAGCACGCGAGTTGTCCGACCAGTAGTGTAGTCACAAGCAAAGACGGCACAAGCAATGCAAGCACTGCGTTCGACAGAAGGACAAGCAATAACACTGCAGGTAAACACCATCTGAGAACTTTGTGTGAGAAAAACTCGAATGCGATCAACCCGTGTCGAGGGGAGAGTAGCGTTCGATACCATACGAGGGACTGATAGTTTCCGGCTCCGATTCTGATCCGTCGTTTGTATTCCTGCCAGAGATCCCCTGTTGTCTGTTCGGTCGCTTTTGCTGAATCAACAAAAACGATCCGACGACCGCTTATTGCCTGCTGTAGTACAACGATAAAATCGTCTGTGAGTGCTGCTTCCGGAATCTGGTCGAAATCCTTCTGTCGTAGCGCGAGCATGCCACCATTGGCGCTCACCGTCGTTCCTAGCTTTGATTCGAGTTTTCGGATTCCCAATTCGTATTTCCAATAAGAACTCTCGGTACTCTTCCCCTCAGCATCTACCAACCGAAGTGACCCTGTTGTCAATCCCACAGTGTCGTCGGCGAGTGGGGCGACCAGTTCGGTTATCGCGTTGGAGTCGTACATTGTGTTTGCATCGGAAAACACGAGTACGTCTCCGGTTGCTTTGGCAACTGCTCGGTTGAGGGCGTAACTCTTTCCTCGTCGTTCTTCTAACGAGAGGAGTCGCGTTCGAGATCCAGCGTATTGCTCGACGAGAGCGTCCGTCGTATCAGTTGAATCCGAGACAACGATGCAATCGAATCGACCGTCGTACTCGATGGCCCGTGTGTTCTCGAGCTTTTCCTTCATAATCGCTTCTTCGTTGTGAGCAGCGACGATCATCGTAACCGATGGACGGAAACCAGAGTAACTCTCCTCATCCTGTTGCATGAATTTCGATAACATGAGAAGGGCGAGCGGATACCCGACGTAGGTGTATAGTATTGTTGATAAGCCGATTATAAAAACGAGTGTCACCAGAAGAGCGATCATCGTTCGACAGTTATCGAGAGAGGAAATAAGAGTTGGTGATAGTGATTTCGATTCAGAACATCGAATCCCAGGTTTCCGCGATCTTCTTTGCCGTCTGTTGCCACGAGAATTCGGTTGCTCGTTCGTACCCGAGTTCTCGATACTCGTCTCGTGCGTGCTCGTTTGTCCACAGTTCGCTGATCTCTTGGCTGATTGAGGATACGTCCTGGGGATCGACCGTTACTGCCGCGTCACCGACCACTTCCGGGAGCGACGAGGTGTTCGATGTAATGACGGGCGTGCCGGACTGTATCGCCTCCAAGACGGGGAGACCAAATCCTTCATAGAGAGATGGAAATACGAAAATGCGGGCCATATTATAGAGCAGCGGGAGGTCTTCTTCCGCAACATAGCCGGTAAACGTGATCTGATCCTTGAAGCGACACTGTTGGTATACCGTTTTAAACGTTTCATCCGCGAGTTGCTCTTTACCAACGATTACGAGCGGGGGTCGCTCCTCTTCGTTTAGCAAGGATAGCGCTTCGATAACCGTTACTAGATTTTTCCGTGGTTCGATGTTTCCGACATAGAGGAGAAACTGGTCGGGTAAATCGTATTCTTCTCGTAGTCGTTCACGTGTATTCGACGAGAGTTTGCGCGGTCGATAGCGCTCGTTGGCTGCACCCGGTGCTACCGAGACTCGTTCGGGTTGCACGTCGCGGTATTTTTGGAGGTCCTGTTCCGAGTGGCTTGAGACAGTAATGATCTGATCTGCCTTCTTGACTGCTCTGCCGAGAAACGCTTGAAGGTAGATACGATACAACCGAGGGTGTGCATCCGGATAAGTTCGATGAATCATATCATGGACGATGATCGCACTCGGTCCATCGAACAAAATGGGCTGAACAAAGTTCGGTCCGAAGAACGCGTCTATCCGGTCTTCTTTTAGCGCCCTTAGCAGGGTTATGTTCACCCACCAAGCCGGTGCAGCAGGCCCAAGCAGGTCGTCTACGAAACTGGGAGAGCGTATTGGTCGCCAAACGAGCGTGGTGCTCTCTGGGGTTTCGATCGATGCAGGGGATTCGTTCGCGCGGTCGTCGTAATATGCGTAAAGCGTATGCCCTGCGAAGGCACCCGACTCTATGATATTCGCAAGATAGTTGCCAACTCCCGAGATATTTCCAACTAGCGTTCGTGCGTCGAGCCCGATCTTCATCAGTTCCCTTTTTCTAATCTGGTTCTATAATAGATTCCGCCTTCAAATCGAAAAGTCAGTAGTTCCTATAGTATGGATTACTTCGCCTTGATCGTACGTGGGGATGTCTCGGCGAGTTTCTCTTCCACAACGGCTCGAATTTCCGTTCGAAAACGATTCCGACTGAATCGCTCGGTAATCGACGGGAGGTTCGTTCGAAGCTCTCGTTCGAGGTCTGGATTCGAGAGAACAGTGTCGATGTTTTCCACGGCCTCCGAAACAGTATCGTAGAGGAGGGTGGACTGATTATTGACGATTTCTCGTTGACCACCGCTATTGGGTACAAAGGGAAGGGCATCTCCGGCAACCATTTCTGCAACGACCATCCCAAAATGCTCGTTGTTCTTCCCATGCAGTCCGTATCGGTGCGTGTTAACCAGTTGAACTAGCTCTTTACGACTAACTTCGTTCTCTATATGAATGAAGTCGTGTTTCTCAGCTCTCGCTTCTATTTGTTGCTGATAGTCGGACATATGTGGTGGTCCGATCAAGTGGAGGTGAACGTCGTGACCACGTTTGTGAAGTCGAGTGATGATTTCGATGTTTCGAAGGATGTTCTTGTCGGGTGCAAAGCGACCGATCGAAACGAAGCCGTTTTCTTGTTCGTCGTGCGGAACGGGGTTGAATTCCTCCGTATCTACCGGAGGGTAGAGTGGCTGCGCGTCGGTGTCGTACACTCGATCGACCAGGTCGGCCATCCACCGAGAGTTGGCGAACACGGCACTCTTCCGGAGGTGGTCGTCGGTCACGCCCGCGACCGCAGCGCAGACGCGCTTGTACGCCCGTCGCCCGCTCGTCTGCTCGCGCGCGTCAAGCGACTCCGCAGGTTGGCGATAGACGGGATGGTGGACGTACATCACGCAGGGGCTATCGACCGCAAGTTCGTTGTACGTCCCGACGACGAGGTCGAACGACTCAGTTTTCGACCGGATCGCGCGATTGAGGAGGGCGTACTTCAGTAGGCCGAGCCCCGACCCGAGGAGTCGCTGTGCGACCACGTTGGCCGTCGGCACCACCACCGAAACGTCGCCGACCTCAGTGTTGTAGTAGGCGTTCAGCGCGTCGAAATCCGGGCGTGCCGTCGTGAAGAGAGTGATGTCGTGTTCGGTCTGGAGGGCTTCGAGGACGTTCATCGAGACGGCTTCCGCACCGCCCTTGACAGAGAAGTCGGGGTGGACGACAGTGATTCGAGCCATGTGGAGTGCAAATTTTCCGTTAGTATAAGTAACCTCCCGGTTCGCCTTCAACAAGTATTATGCTTCTACCCAATCTATCCGAAATAGAATCCAATCCCTTCACCGATATTGTAGAAAATATGAATAAAGTAAAAAAAGTAATTGACGATCCTGCAAAACTAATGTATAAAACTCGACAGTATGTCGGGCGAGTGGAAAACCGGATACTCGGTTGCGACGTAATGGCCGAGGACTGGGACAATCTTCTGATTCTCGATGCGTGTCGGTACGATATGTTCGAACGCTTATCGGATCTCCCCGGCGACCTTCAGTCACGACGGTCGAAGGGGTCGGCGACCCGCGAGTTCGTCACCAACAACTTCGCCGGAAAGGAGTTCTACGATACCGTCTACGTGACGGGGAACCCATTCGTGTCGATGGACGCTGGCGACTCGTTTCACGCCCTCGAAGAGGTGTGGAAGAGCCAGTGGGACGACGAACACGGGACGGTGCTCCCCGGGAGCATCCGGGATGCGACGCTCCGTGCCGTCGACCGATATCCCGACAAGCGATTCGTCGCTCACTTCATGCAACCTCACCACCCCTTCATCGGGCCGACTGCGAAGGAGACGATCGGCACAATGAACGGGAACAATTCCGCTCGACAACGAGCGCTCGGCGAGGACACCGATACGGACGATGCACAGAAGGTCTGGCACCAGGTTCGAAACGGCGACCTCTCCCCAGAGACGCTGAAGCGCGCGTACGACGAGAATTTGGAGATCATTCTTCCCATCATCGAAGAACTGTGCGAACGGCTGGACGGCAAGACGGTCGTCACCTCCGACCACGGAAATCTCCTCGACGAATCGGCGTACGGCGTGCTCTCGGCCAGTCCGCATCGCTACGCCCACCCGAAGTACGCGACCGCCGATCCGCTGGTGAAGGTTCCGTGGCTCGTGTGCCCGTCTCGAAACCGGCGGGCGATCACCAGCGAACCACCGACCGCCCACGAGTACGATGCGGTCGAACAGGAAACGCTCGACGAACGATTGGAATCTCTCGGATACAAGTAACGAGGCAGATACAAAATGACAAACGTTGCACTCGTCGTCCTCGACACGCTGCGAAAAGATGCGTTCGACCGCCACTTCGACTGGCTCCCCGGCAGGCGATTTGACCGGGCGTACTCCACCTCCAACTGGACCGTGCCAGCCCACGCCTCGCTCTTTACCGGCCAGTACGCGAGCGAAGTCGGCGTCCACGCGAAGAACATGTACTTCGACTGTGAGACGCCCGCACTCGCAGAACAGCTCCACGATGCTGGCTACACGACGCGGGCGTTCAGCGCGAACACCAACGTCTCGGGCCATTTCGACTTCGATAGAGGGTTCGATTCGTTCGACGCGCCGAAGGGGATCGAACACTTGAACGACGACGACCAGTTCGACTGGCGGGAGTTCAACCGATCCACTGGCAGCGAAGGCGTCGAGAAGTATCTCAAGGCGCTCGTTGCTTGCCTTCGAGACGATTCCGCGACCATTCCGTCGCTGATGACCGGTCTCAATCTCATCCGGAAGGGTGGCAACCCGACGGAGTACGGTGGGGCCGCCGACGCGCTCGACCTTATCCGTGAGACCCAGTTCGGTGACCAGGAGTTCCTCTTCTTGAACCTCATGGAGGCACACGAACCGTATCGCGTGCCGCCGGAGTATCAAACGGTGGACGAACCCGACCTCACCGACTCCGTCGGGGATATCAGCATCGGAGAGGTCGACGGCGAACAGACGATACAAGCTTACAAAGATTGTTCCCGGTATCTCTCGGACATTTACCGAAAGATATTCGACCGCCTTGAAGCGAAGTTCGATTACGTCATCACCCTCTCCGACCACGGCGAACTCCTCGGCGAATACGACGCGTGGGGCCACGAGCACGGCGTCTATCCCGAGTTGACCCACGTTCCTCTCATCATTTCCGGCGATGGGTTGTCGGGCAGCAGTTCGAACGCTGTGAGTCTTCTCGACGTGCATCGGACGATACAGGCCATGGCGGGCATCGACGGGAGATCGCGCGGGCGGAACCTCCTCGAAAACCCATCGGGCGAGGAGTTCCTCGCGGAGTATCGGGGTCTCACCTCGTGGAGCGAGAGTAAACTCCGGGAGAACGGCTACGAGAGGGAGGCCGAGACGTACGACCGGAAGCTATACGGCTACGTCGCTCGCCGCGATTACTACGGGTACGAAACGGTAGACGGCATCGAGAGTGTCGGTTCCGAGGACGTACCGGACGTCACCGACCGAATCCAGCGGCTTCAGGACGACCTTGACACGCGCGACGTCGAGCGGAACAACGACGTTCCGGACGAGATCAAAGACCGACTGGAAGATCTGGGCTACGCATAACCCGCCTGCAAGCAACTGCCGCCTACTCCATCTCCATATAAATGTCAGAAAAAGCTAAGAAGTTCTCGCAGACGCTCGCGTCGTCGGGGGCGATCCTCTTCGGCGGGATGGTTCTCCAGCTCGGGATCAACTTCGGCTCGAAGCTCCTCATCGCTCGTACCCTCGGGAAAGTGGATTACGGCGGTGTCTCGCTCGGCATCACGATGATGACGATGCTCTCGGTGCTCACGCTGGTCGGCACCGACACGGGTATCGGTCGGTATCTCCCTCGATTCGAAGAGCAGGAACGCAGGCGCGGTGTGCTCATCTCCGCGTTCCAGATCGTCGTTCCGATCGCCCTCGCGGTCGGTATCGGCATCGCCCTCCTCGCCGACCCGATAGCGACCGTGGTGTTCAGCGACTCCTCGCTCACACCCATCATCCGTATCTTCGGACTCGGCGTGCCGTTCATGGCGTTCGTCAAACTCACCATCGGTGGTATCCGGGGAATGGAAGATTCGCTTCCGAAAGTGTATCTCCAGAACATCGCCGTCCCCGTCTCGCGGTTCGCGTTCATCGCCGGGGCACTCGTTCTCGGCCTCGGAACGACCGGTGTCGCGTGGGCATACGCCATCTCCTATGGAATCGCGGCGCTGCTCGGCCTCTACTATCTCGCTCGTCACACGCCGCTCTTAGAGCGCGTCGAACCGGTACGGATGCACGGCGAACTGCTCGCATTCTCGGCACCGATCATGATCACCGCGACGATGAACATGATTCTGGGGAACATCGACATCTTCATGCTCGGCGTGTTCTCCGACGGAACCGGTGGTATCGGTATCTACAATTCGGTGTATCCGCTCGCCGCCATGCTGACGGTCGTGCTTACGTCGTTCGGTTTCATCTTCATGCCCGTCATCTCGAAGCTCCACTCGAACGACGAACACGGCGAGATGCGGCGGATGTACCAGCTCGTCTCCAAATGGGTGTTTCTGGCGACGGTTCCCGTCTTCCTCGTCGTCGTGCTCTTCCCCGACATCGTGATTCGAAACACGTTCGGCGCGGAGTACTCCGCAGGTGCGTTCACCCTCTCGCTCCTCGCGGTCGGATTCCTCGCACACGCCATCGCCGGTCCATCCGGAAATACGCTCACGTCGGTCGGGAAAACGAAGCTCATCATGTACGACAACGTGGCCGTCGCCATCGTGAACGTCGCACTCAACCTCGTTTTGATCCCTCGCTACTCGTACGTCGGTGCTGCCGTCGCAACCACCGTCGGCTATCTGCTGATGAACACCCTGTATCTCACACAGCTCTACCGCACCGTCGGCATCCACCCGTTCAGAGGAACGTTCTTCCGGACTGCGGCCGCAGCAGCCATCGCCGCCGGAGTCGCTTACGGTGGCACGTCGCTTCTGATAGACGTCACCATCGTCTCCCTTATCGGCGCGTTCGCGCTGTTCTGTGCCATCTACGTCGCGATGATACTCGCACTCGGTGGCATCGAGGAAGAGGAACTCGCACTCGTCGAGAGCTTCGAAGACCGATTCGGCATCGACCTCGAAGGCGCGAAGCAGGTCGCGCGTCGGGTTGCGAAGTAATCGACGGTTCGAGAACGACGATTCGAGAGCTTTCACCGCTGGCCTGTCGTCGGTGGTCTGTCGTCGCTGGCCTACTGTCGATAGCCGTTGATGAGATAACCGAAGACCAGCGCGGAGATGATCGTTGCGATAGCGATATTGAACATCGTGTACTTTTCGAACATGTGGTGAACCGAGAAGCCAAACGCAAAAGCAAGCATTGGAACGTCGACGGTTTCGTATCTGAACAACCCTTCAGCAATGCTTCCAAGCGTCAACACGAGGTACGCGAGCCCACCGACAATTCCGACGTTAATGAATATCTCCACGTAGGAATTATGGGGTGAATACCCACGTAATTGTGGATCTGGCACGAACGGCGCGATGACCTTGTCTTCAGAGACAACGCCATAGCCGAACGATCCTGGGGCGTTTAGTATAGCTCGAAAACCACCCTCCCAGAGTGCGAACCGGCCGTGGGGGTTGATCGGAACGATCGAAAAGAACATTCCAACGAAAAAGAGTACAGTCAGTCCACCAAGTGCGATGGTGGTGTAGGCGGCAGCTCGTCGACCTAATCCGACGTAGGTGACGTATACCGTCGCTGCGAGCGCTAGAGCGAGCCAACTCGCCCGAGAGTAACTCGCATACACACCGATGCTGTTCAACACGAACATCGCGCCTGCAAACGGAACGAGCAGGAACGACCGCCGCCGTAAGGCCTCACCTGTGAGTACGAGTGCCGCAAACGCACCTGCAAACGCGAGCCCGCCAAGCGTGTTTGGATTCGCGAAGATCGATTGTAGAAAGTGGAGCTTTGTACCGAGTAGTGGTAGACTGAATTGAGCTCCAAACAACCGTATCTGGAACCACGAGATCTGATACTCCCCGAGCACGTACGCCAGGAGCCCAAGTCCGACTGCGAACGTCGACGCGAGGCTCGCTCCCCAGAGGAAAATGTCACGGGAGACGTGTCGCGGGATGAAAAACAGATTCATCCCGAAGAGTAGCCCGACAAAAACGACGAAACTTGCTCTTCCCGATCCGGCAGCCATCCCATCCACATGGAAAAAGTACACGCCGAGAACGGTCGCGTACGCCGCGATGTAGACTGCCCGTTCCCGGAGGAATTCGACGAGGTTGTATCCGAGCAGCGGGTACGCCAGATAGTAGAGGTAGACGATAGCGACGTGGACGGTACGCCCCTCGTCGGCGGGCGGGATGTACTTGTACTCCTGACGTAGCAGAGCGAACGTCAGCAGTATCATGATTGCCAGCTGTGCGACGTGGAGCCAGAGGTTCCGGTCCCTGCGGTAGTAGCCGTGGGCGAACAGGAGAACCGGGGCGAAGATGACGTACAGGAGATTGATGTGAAACGCGGTGAACCATTCGGGGCTGTTCGTCGCACGAAGGAGTACGTCGGAGAAGAGGAGAGGGATCAGAAGGAGCTGTACGAGCGCAAGTGGGAAGTAACCGTGCTGGAACGGGTTTACCGGAAGCGTCGTGGAGGACGCCCGACGGTCTTCCAGCGTCATCGTTTCTCAACCCTCATGTCGGTAGTGTACTCCTTACCCCGTCATAGAACCTTTTCATCGTAATGTGAAAATTAAAGCAATATTACTAAAACCGATGCTGATTTGAAACTCGTTATATTGTCGCTTCTTCATACCTCAAGAAAGATTCCGAACGATGCGACTCCGGAGTCTGACCGGGCTTGTGAGGACGACGACGGTCAACAGGCGGCCAGTTGTGTTCTGCTCGTGGTCGGAAACGAACGGTATCGGACACGTGTTTGAACTGTCTGTCAGCCGAATCCATAACCTTGCTGTCGCTCTCGTTTGAATGTACATTTCTCGTCCCTTCGAAGCGATGGCGATGATTCACGCACCACGTCTCGGAAACTACCCCCGCTATTCTCCACCATCCACGTGCGACGGCGATTCGACGACCTCCTTCTCCGGCGTCTCGATGATGGTTCGGTCTGGAATCTCGGGGTCGAGTGTCGGTCGGCGGGTCAGCAGTCGCTGGAGCAGTGTGAGTTCCTTCGGCGGAGCCTTCTCGATGGTGTGATATTCGACAAGGACGTTCCCCGCCTCCTCGCTGATTCGAAAGTAGTTCAGTCGGAACGAGGGGTAGTACACCGGGGGAAAGATGCCGACCCATGTCGGCGTCCGGTGCAGTCGCTTGAGCCACGTGCCGGTGTTGATGATGACGCGCTTGCCCACCCTTGATAGTGACACGCGATGGGTGTGACCGTAGACGAACACTGCGACGTCCAGTTCGGTTTCGAACACCTCGAGTGCGGCCTCGACATAGGGTGTGTCCGGCGGTTTCGTGTCCCGTTCTGACGAGACGATATCGAACCTTTCGAGGGTTCGTCGCACGTCGCGCACGAAGAAATAGAGCGGGATCGAGAGGACGAACAGCAGTCCGACGATGACGAGGTTGACGTATATGACGAACTCGACGAGGTCGCCGACGAGTCCGAACTGACGAAGGAACGCCGCGGTGAGGTTCGAGACGACGCTCGTCCCGAGGACGCCCGTCGCCTCCAGCACGAGGACGACCAGATAGACGAGGCTCATCTGGAACAGCAACAGAAACGGGAGCGCGGCGTACCGGAGGAAGGGACTCATCTCCCGGTAGAAGTAGTTCGAGGCGATCCAGTCCGGAATCTCTTCGAGTGGCGTCACAGACTGGATATCTTTGAGCCAGTTGTACTTACCGCGTCCCGAGAGCTGTCCGGCCTTGCTCGTGACGTGACGGTTCACGAAATAACCCAGCGGGTTCGCCCGTGGATTGCCGAAATCTGGCATCCGGTTGTTTGCATCACGCTGCATCCCGTGCTCGATCCAGATCTCGCGCCCGGCAACGTGTCTGACCAGCGAGAGCGTCGAGTCGAGTTCGACGTTGTACTCGCGCAGGCGCTCGACGTACTCCGAATATCCCGCGAGTTCAGCGTCGTGGTTGCCGGGGATGAGCGTGATGGTGACGTTCTCGCCGGTCGCGCGGAACTGCTCGAACAGCTTCGGATGGTGCTCGACGAGAAGGTCGAACTTCTCCATCCCCTCTGATTCGGTGAACTCCCAGAGGCCGAATGCATCACCGAGGATTATCAGCTCTGCGTCTTCGTCCGTCGTTTCAAGCCCCTCGAGAAACTCGACAAACTCGTCTTCGAACTCGCACGTCTGTAACTGCTCGTCGCCACCGACGTGAAGGTCGCTAACGAAGTAGTACACCTCGGCCATTCCCTTCCCCTTTGCTGACAGCACGGTTGCGTAGGCGAAAGTGGTTTCGTCCGGAAGACGGTCGCTTTCGATGTCCTTTTAGGGAGCGCCCGATATTTTCCCCGTATGGCAAACTTTCAGGTCGTCGTCGCGGATCCAGACTCCGGGACGGCGTATCAGCGCGAGATCGAAGGACAGGATGCGAACCGCTTCCTCGGTAGGTCTATCGGAGACGACGTAGACGCTGGTGCCGTCGGTCTCGACGGCTACACGGTCGAGATCACGGGCGGTTCCGACAAGGCCGGTCGCCCAATGCGCAGCGACGTCGCTGGCCCGAACCTCAAAGACGTGCTCCTCGAAGGCGGCACGGGTTACAACCCGAAGCGAGACGGCGAGCGACGCCGAATCTCGGTTCGCGGCAAGGAAGTCAGCGAAGAGGTCGCGCAACTGAACGTCACGATCACCGAGCGCGGTGACCAGTCGGTCGAAGAATTGTACGGCGAAGGCGACGAAAGCGAAGACGACGAGTAACGCTACACAGCATTCAAACACGTTCATAGTCTTTTCATCATCATGACCCAGCGGGTTTCGAGCGACACCACTGACACTGTCCGTGCGACGGTAGCGCAGGCAGGCGCGACAAATCGCCCACGTATCGAGATCGCGGCGGACGACGCAGACGCTTTTCCGGCGGACGAACTCGTCCGACTCGTCATCGGCGACACGGAGTACCGCGCCCAGATCGAGCGCCCACTGACCGGCGACGGTCGGCTCATCCGCGGCGCGTACGACACGCCACGACTCGCCCGCAATCCGGGCGAGGGCGAGAATCGGCTCTCCGGGTGGTTCGCCGGGAGCAACCGCGAGTTCGGCCAGTCGGTGCTCATCGACGTGGTCGAGGAGGGATTCCAGTACGGACTCCGCGCACCCGGCGAGCGCGCGGTGTACGTGGTGACCGAGAAACCGAGCGAGAGCCTCGCCGACATCGCAAAACAGGTGGAAGACTGATGAGCAAGCGAGACGAGTTCCTGGCCGGTGAGCGCCCGGACGACGTCGCACTGTTCCTCGCCGATTCGTTCGTCTCCGGTGACACGCTGGCCGACTACGGCGATTCGGTTCCCGGCGGCACCCTCCTCGTCGTCTCCGGCGAGACGGGGCGAAGCGTTTTCAAGAAGGCGACCGGGATGGATGCGATGGGCTTCGCCAAGCAAGCGATGGACACCGAGGGTGAGATCGCATCCGATCTTTCGGGCGGCGACTGTCCCAAAGGCGACCACGACGTGGAGTTCGTCTTCGCGTTCGCCGAGGAACAGAACGAAGAGGTGGGCGGTCTCTACGCCGAGGGCGACGTTATCCACGCCTACGCCTACTGCGAGTGCGGAACCGCCTTCACGCAGAAGTGGGTCGTCGGCGACCGCTAACGGATTCAAACGTCGCCGAGTGCTGACTGCACGAACGTTCTGACCGTCACTGCTTTGCTCGCTCCCGGCGAGGATTTCTGTATGGTAGAGCGCGTGCCTCTCTCCGATTGGGATGCCGTCGAGTCGCATCTCCGCCGATTCGCCGGGAACGTCGATGCGTCCGATTCGAAACTCGTCTCCAGGATGGGTGTGGCCCGGTTCGCCGTCACGCGCGATGGCCGGGTGACCGCCGGGATGCCTCTGCACGATTTCGACGGGCGCGCCGACTCACTGATCTTCGACCACAACCGGGGCGCGATTCGAATCGAACGAGCGGGCTCGACCTACGTGTTCCGCAGACCGTAGCGCAAGCGACTTCTGCGCTCCCTTCGAGCGTCTGGCAATGGCATTCGATGCGGTGACGGTCGGGAGCGCGCTGGTCGATCACGTCTACTCGCTCTCGAACCTCCCGGAACCCGATGGCGGGGCGTTCGTCCACGGTGAATCCAGGTCCGCGGGCGGCGTGGCCGCCAACGTCGCCACCGCGTTGACGCGCCTCGGACGCGAGACGGGAGTGGTCGCCCGAGTCGGCGACGACGAGGACGGGAAGTTCGTCACCCGCGACCTCCGAGAGCGCGGCATCGACACCGCCCGCGTCCGCAGGGGTGACGAGGACTCTTCGTACTGTCTCATCCTCCGCGATCCCGACGGCGAGCGCATGATAATCGCGGGCGGCGATAGTGTTCCCGCGCTCCGCCTCTCCGACGCCGACATGGACTTCCTTCGACAGGCCCGCGTCGTCTTCACGAGCGCGTACGCCCCCGACCCGGTCGTCTCGCGGCTTGTCGTCGCCCGCCGCGCTGGCGACCTCCCACCGCTCGTCTTCGACCTCACCGGGCCGCTCTCGGAACTCGACGGCCGGGCCGTCACCCGCGAGACGCTGGACGACGCGCTCCCCGCGTTCGACCTGTTCGTCACGAGCGAGGTGCCCGCCCGGTCGTACCTCGGTGTCGGACCGCGCGAGGCGGTCGCCGAACTGCGCGAGCGGGGCCTCGAGCGCGGAGCGGTCACGCGGGGCGCGGACGGTGCATTCCTGTTCGACCGGTCGGGCGTCACCGAGGTTCCGGCGTTCGACGTTCCAGCGGTCGATACCACCGGTGCGGGGGACGCACACACCGCCGGACTGATCCACGAGTGGCTCCTTCGAGGGAGCGACCCTGCGGAGGCCGGGGAGTTCGCCGCCGCTGTGGCGGCGCTGAACTGCACGGAAGAAGGTGCGAGAGGCGGGCTTCCGATGAGCGAGGAAGTCGAAGCGTTCAGATGACGGATGGCCCTCACCGACACGCTTTGGCGGTGGGCGCACCCCATCGAGGGCAGTACAAAACAGTATATTTCAGTACAAAACAGTACATTCAGAGAACTCGGGACGATACACGCGATTCGGCCTCTCGTCGTACTCCTCCTACACCCGCGAAACGAGTTTTGCGACCCGCGATTCGTCCACTGGGTTCGTCGTCTCGCCGCCGTCTTTCAACGCAGTGCCGACGATTGCCCCATCCGCCACGTTGAGCAGGTCGGTGACGTTCTCGGGGGTCGTGCCGCTGCCGACAAGCACGGGGGCGTCCGATTCGAGGTCGTCCCGGCAGGCGACGACCGATTCGAGCAGGTCGGTATCGACTTCGTGGCCGGTTCCGACGCCGCTGACGACGAGGCTGTCTGCCCGCCCGCGTTCGAGGGTTTCGGCGACCAGTTCGGTAGTGGGTCGGTCGGCGAGCGGGGCGGAGTGTTTCACGTCCACGTCGGCGAGGATTGCCACGTCGGAATCGAGTTCGTCGCGGAGGCGGAGCGTCTCGTGTGCTCTCCCTTCGACGATCCCCTGATCGGTCAGGCGCGCGCCTGTGTGGACGTTCACGCGCACGAACTCGGCTCCGGCGGCGGTCGCAATCGACAGGGCCGCCGCGGCATCGTTCCGGAGGACGTTCACACCGAGCGGGCAGTCCACCGCCTGTCGGAGTTCGGTCGTGATGCGGGTCATCGACGCGACGACGTGCTTCGGCACGTCGTCGCGATAGAACGGCGAATCACCGAAGTTCTCCACCATGATAGCGTCCACGCCCCCTGTTTCGAGCGCGTGCGCGTCGGTGAGCGCGCGAGTGCGTAGGACGTCGAAGTTCCCGTCGTAGCCAGGTGCGCCCGGCAGGGCTGGCAGGTGAACCATGCCGACGATGGCGTCGTCGGTGCCGAAGATGTTCATAGAGGGATGTCGGTGCGCCCCGAATTAAGCGACCCGAGTCGGCGCGCTGGTGTAACCCGAATCGTCGCACCGTATTGTCTCCTATTCGACACCACAAAACTTCTATCACCGTGTCGAAAAGTGACTCACCGTTGCTATGACCGGCACGAGTCTGGACGACGAGTTGGCTGTCGAGTGCGTTCCGCGAATGGTTCGAGAGATCGTCGGAGACCGAACGGCCGCGGACGTGACTCGGGTGGACGAGGGCACTGACGACGTTTTCTTCGTCACTGTCGAGATGCCCGATGGAGATCAAGATTGTGTCTTGAAAGCGTGTTCGTTCGTGAACCCGCCGTCGTTTCGGGTCGAACCGCGTGCCCTCGACCTCGTCGGTCGCCGAACCGACATCCCCGTTCCGGACGTTCTCGGCTACGTGGACGATCACGAGGACCTGCCCGCGCCGTTCTTCCTGATGGAGCGCGCGTCCGGCGAGCAGATCACCGACATGGATTCGCTCGACGACGCCGCCCTCGAACGCACTGCTCACGACGCGGGCCGCCATCTCGGCGAACTCCACGCCGCTGCCTCGTTCGCGGAGTGTGGGGGACTTCGCGCAGACCCGGATGTGGACTGCGAGCCAACCGTCGGCGACCTCGCCGTCCCCGACCCCGATGCCGATTGGCCGTCGCAACTCCGCGCTCGCGCCGAATTCGAGTTCGATCTCATCGCCGACACGCGATTCGCTGAGATGCTCGACGAACTCCGCGCCGGTCTCGATACCCACCTCGAAGCGGTTCCCTCGTCTCCTGACCCCGTCATCGTTCACGGGGACTATCGATTCGGGAACCTCCTCGCCGATGCCGAGACGGGTGCCGTTCGGACGGTTCTCGACTGGGGCAACCTTCACACCGGTCACGGTGAGTTCGACCTTGCAGCGACCGAACACTATCTCTGTGGTCGCCGCCGCCTCGACGCCGACCGTCGCCACCTCGTTCGCGACGCACTGCTGGCGGGCTATTCGGAGACCAACGACCTGACTCGGGACGATGCGTTTCGCCGCCGCCGACAGGCGTACCTCTTCGTCGCACAACTGTCACCGCTCGCGTGGTTCGACCTCTGGTACGGCGAGAGCGACAACCCAGAGAAGATAGCGAGTCGGCAGAAAGAACTCGTTCGGTCGCTTCTGCCGTAATCGTTCTATTCGCGATCGCTAGCCGCTCTCGACCGCCTATTCGTCCTCGTTGCTATTCGCTCTCGTCGGCTTCCTCGCGTGCCAGTTTCTGGAAGCCGTCGAGAATGACCTGCTTCGCCACCGCGCCCTGCGTCGTCCAGTGGTAGGCGTAGTCGAGCATGTCGTCGTAGATGTCGGGTTTGCACCCCGCGGCTTTCGGGTGGCCGCCACCGTTGACTTGCCGGGCGACCTCGTGGCAGCGTTCGAACTCGTCGGTGCCGCGGATGCTCGCGCTTCCGGCGGGTTTGACGACGACGGAGGCGTCCGCGCCCTGTTCACGCATCGCTTCGGCGACTTCGTTCTGGGAACAGCGCCCGTAGGTGACGCCGACCGTCCAGTCGCCGATCTTCTTCAGGTCGGCGCGCTCGACTGCCCGCTCGATGAGTGCATCTTTCTCGACGCGCTGTTCGGCGAGGAACGTCTGTACTTCCTCGGGGAGGTCTGCGCCGTGTTCCTGGATGACTTCCATGTACTCCTCGGGTTCGGACCAGTAGGAGTAGTCCGCGAGGTCGTCGCTCCGCGGGTCTTCGCGGAGCCAGAGGTCGTGGTCGCGCGTGACGGCGGCGAGTTCGACGAGGTAGTCCGGGAAATCGTAATCGAGCGACCGCGCCACCACGTCGGCGGTACACTCTTCGTCCGACTCGCCGACGACGAGTTCGACGCCAGCATCACGGACTGCGTCGGCCACGGTGTCGTCCCACTGGTGGTGGTCGAACCAGTGCACTTCGTCCGCCTCGGCGACGAGGGTCGTCAGTTCTTCGGCGATCGGTTCGTAGGCATCCGGGCAGAGGTCACAGACGAAGACCGTCGCACCGGGTTCGCTGTAGGCGACGACGCGCTCCAGCGCATCGTCCAGGTCGTGCGGGCCTGCGTCGATGAGTGCGCCTTCGCCGTATGCTTCGCGGATGAGTGCCGTCGCGGCCAGTCCGTCGGAGTCGGGGTCGGCGACGACCGCCACGTCCGCACCGGTGAGCGTCTCCTGTGCTTCCTGTTCTTCTTTCTGCTCTTCGACGGAATCGGGGATGAAGAAGCCCTCGCCCGGCAACAACGATTTTCGTTCGATCGAGAGATTATCGTCGTCGATGACCCAATCTTTCATACGTCTACTCCGGCGTCGGTGGCAAAGAGGCCTCGGTTACAAATCGACGCTTCGAAAGCGACGATAGCCGAGTGTCACCGGCACCACGGCCCAGCAGACGAGGACGACGATGGCGAACCAGCCGGAGTAGTAGAAGGCGTCGCCCGGCGGCACCCACATCCCGCCCGACTCCATCAACGCGTTCGTCGCGGTCTGGTACGCTTTTACCGGGCCGAGTCTGTCGATGAAGATGACCCACTCGGGTTGTGCCCCTTGAGGCATCGAGAAGCCGTTGAGCACGTACTGGAAAGTGGTCGGGATGGCGAACCACCCCACGACCGTCATGAGGTAGAAGACGACGCTCCCGACCATCGCGCGATTTTTCGTCTTCGACGCGGCGGAGATACCGACACCAGCCCCGGCATAGGCCCCTCCGAGGAGGACGGCGAGCACGAGGAAGACGGCGAAATCGGCTGGCGGAACCAATCCACCGAACGCGATGAAGACGAGTGCTGCGACGAGAATCCCCGTCACCGTCGCCACACTGATAAGCGTCACCCGTCCAACCGCCATCCCCATCACTACGTCGCGCCGGGTGTAGGGCAGCCCAAGCAGGAGTTTCAGGCTTCCCAGTTCGCGCTCCCCGGCGATGGCGTCGTAGCTCTGCAACAGTCCGACCAGCGGAACGAGAAAGAGCACGAGTCCCATCCCGGCGAAGAAGTCGACGGTGGCGGTGTCGACGACGTTGCTGACCCGGAAGTAGGTAGGGACGCCGAAAAAGAGGACGAAGAAGACAATGATGGTTCCGAGCGTCCACTTTCGGTAGGCGTCGAGCAGATCCTTCTTCGCCATCACGCGCCAGTTCATGCTGGCACCTCCGTCGTGTAGGTGGCGAACAGTTCTTCGAGCGAGGTCTCGTCGGTGTCGAAGTCCTCGATGGTCGCGCCTGCCCGTTCGACCGCGTCGAGGGCGGCCTTCTTCGCCCGGTCGGAGCAGGCGACAGTGATGGTCGCTCCGTTTGCGGAGGCGTAGGCGACCCCCTCGACCGACCGAACGCGGTCGAGTATCCCCGACGGAGTCCGGTTTACTCGAACCGTCAGCGTGGAACCGGCCCCGGCGGTCTCTCGGAGGCCATCGATGGAATCGACGGCGACGAGCTCGCCATCGCTGAGGATGCCGACGCGGTCACAGACGGCTTCGACCTGCTCTAAGATGTGACTGGAGAAGAAGACGGTCGTGCCGCGGTCGCGCTCCTGGTGGATGATTTCGCGCATCGCCAGTGCGCCGTTCGGGTCGAGTCCCGTCGTTGGTTCGTCAAGTACGAGCAGGTCGGGGTCACCGACGAGTGCCATCCCGAGGACGAGGCGCTGGCGCATCCCCTTCGAGAACCCCTCTACACGTCTGTCTGCGGCGTCGAGGATACCGACACGCTGGAGGAGTTCGTCGGGGTCGTCGTCCGCGCCACGGGATTCGACGACGAACGCGATATGCTGGCGGGCAGTCAGGTGGTCGTAGGCGTGGTAGGCGTCGGGGAGCACCCCGACGTGCTCGTGGACGGTACGCGTCTCACGCTGTACGTCGTGCCCGAAGACGCGGGCGGTTCCGGTCGTCGGACGAACGTAATCGAGCAGGATGTCGATGGTCGTCGACTTGCCCGCTCCGTTCGGGCCGAGGAAGCCGAACACTTCGCCTTCCTCGACCTGCAACGAGATGTTGCGGAGGGCGACGACGCTTCCAAAACGCTTGGTTACGCCGTCCAGTTCGATGGCGGCCATGCCGGAAACATCGTAGTGGATTGATATATGCTTTCTTCCCCGCGAGTAGTGAAATCTTTTTCACATCTCGTCTGTGTCGAGTTGCCGCACCGTCAGCACGGGCGTCGGGCACGTCCGAACGACGCGCTCTGCGACGCTTCCGATGAGGAATCGATTCTCGCCGTGGCGACCTCGGGTACCGGTTGCGACGACGTCGGCATCGTGTTCGCGGGCGTACTCTCGAATCTCGGCTGCCGGGTCGCCTTCGCAGACGGCGGTGACGACATCGCGGTCGGCGTGCTCGCGGACTGCTTCGAGTGCCTTCTCACCCTGCGATTCGAGGGCTGCGTGCAGTTCCTCGCGGAGTTTCTCGGGTGAGGATTCGACCTCGCCACTGTCCACGACGTAGAGGGCGTGTACTTCGGCGTCGAACCGGCGCGCGAGGTCGAGCGAGATGGTGACCGCGCGCGTGACGCTCTCGGAGCCATCGGTTGCGATGACGACGGTATCTAGCATCGTTCTCCTTTCTCGTTCCATCGGTCTTAAACTCTAAGGGGTGAGCGTCCCAGTCGTCGAGGTGAGCGTCCATGTCGTCGCCATCATCGATTGGGTTCGCTCGTACCGATGGGAGATTTACACACTGGTTTTTTTTTGCTTCGATAGCAAATTGCGGCAATCCAAACGGCTAAGTCCCTATGGTGTATGTTATCAAGATGCCCGACGGGGCAAGGTTGCACCCAGACCGCAATCATCCCGATTGCGGTTTGTCGAAGCGACGGGAGAAGGTTTTTTGCTCATCTCCGCACACCCACGCATATGACCCAGTCGCCAGTCGAAGTGAATACGGTGCTCGTTCCGATCGACGGAAGTGACGAATCGGCACGGGCTATCGAGTACGCGGTCGGCATCGCGGAGAAGTACGGCGCCGACGTCCATGCGCTCTATGTCCTCGGCGAGGAGATGTCCCGTGCGATAGAGACGGGTGCCGTCGATGAAGAGGATGTCGTCGTCGATACCGAATCGTTCATCGAAAACGCCCGCGCCATCGCGGACGAGGCGGACGTCGAACTACGAAACTCCATCGCCTACGGTTTCTCGACCGTTCGAAAGCTCCAGCATCCCGGCAGCGCCGTCCTCGATTGTGCGGAGGAGATCGACGCCGACTTCATCGTCATCCCGAGAGAACCGCTCTCCGGCGAACCCGGCGAGGTGCTGGAGAAGGCGGCGGAGTACGTCCTGTTGTACGCGAGCCAACCCGTGCTTTCGGTCTGAGTCGTCTCACTGCGTTTTCTATCTGTTGTTCTCAGAAATTAGTCACTTTTGATTGAATCCGTCCGTCGTCGATCTCCGAGGTCGCTTCTTCGGCATCTCTGAAATATCGAGCCAACTCGTTCATCCGCACCTCGTCGCTGTCGTGTAGGTACGCGATCTCGGTGAGCGAGAGCGTTTCACCCGACTCTAATTTGTACAGCATCTGCTCTGCGGTGAGCGACTGGAAGGTCAGATCGAGCTGCACGGTCGCGGCTCGGTCGTCTTTCACCTCGGCCACGTTGATCCCTTCGTTCAGCACCGTCTCGAATTCGAGGCTCGTGTCTCTGGTCGCTCGATAGAGGAAGGAAACCGCAGAGACGAGGGCATCGAACGCTTCGGTACCGTCTATCTCCTCGAATCGCTTCTCGAAGACGAGTTCGCGGTCGTGATCCGAGAGACACTCGACGAGGAGTTCGAAATCGAGAATCGAGTTGTAGATCCGGTCACGAATTCGTGCCCGAGTGTTTCGCTCCGATTGCGTGCTCGCGAGGTTCGTCTCGCCACGAAGGTACGCTCGGTCTGCCTGACTCAGAATTCCACGTGGTCGTTCGTCACTCGACATAACTTGTAACAGGTTATGTTTTACTCTTATCGTATATAGCTGTAACCCATTTTGGGTTATCTATCTGCTTTCTTAACAAAATGCTTATGAGATTGATACCTGATAGGTTACTTGGAAAACAATGAGTGAATCAGGTTCGGCAGTCCGTTCCAACGGTGCCGGAAACCAGTTGTTCGAAGCAGTGGTGAACGCTGACGCGATCCAGACGACCGTCGATCTCGTCGATGCGGTGGTCGACGAGTGTCATCTCTATCTCGATGAGGACGGGATTCGAATTCCGGCGATGGATCCTGCGACCGTCGCGGCGGTCGAACTGACGTTGGACGGTGGTGCGTTCGAGTCGTACGAGGCAAACGATGCCCACGTCGGTGTCGACCTTTCACGGCTCGGTGATATCGTGGGGATGGCCGATCGCGACCAGCTCGTATCCTTCGCGCTCGATTCCGAGACGCGTAAACTCGAGATCCGTATCGGCGAACTCACGTACACGCTCGCACTCCTCGACCCGGACACGGTTCGGTCACCCCCCGACCAGACGAAGCTCGATTTCGAATTTCCGGGTGGACTCGTCACCGACGCCGCAGATTTCGATCGCGCAGTGAAAGCGGCGGATATGGTCTCGGATCACGTCACGCTCGGCATCGACGAAGACGAAGAGGTGTTCTACGTCGAGGCGGCGGGCGACACCGACGACGTCTCGCTCGCGTTGTCCGCGGACGAACTCGTCGAATTCACGTCCGGTGAGGCACATTCACTGTTCTCGATCGACTATCTGAAAGCGATCGACAGGGCGATGCCCCGCGACATCGAGATCGACCTCGAACTCGGAACCGACCTGCCGCTCGCACTTCGCTACGAGTTTGCCGAGGGTGCGGGGTCTGTCGAGTATATCGTCTCCCCCCGTATCGCCAGAAATTGAGGAGTTCGAGAGACGATGGGTTCGGCTATCATAGGTCTCGGCGAATCGTGATGACACAACGCTTTTACCCGAAAAGGCCGCCTGTCAGTGTATGGACGGGACGACGCCGAATGCCACGGCACACTCACGCGCGATGCCGTTTTGGGAGGACGTACTCTCCGATATGGAAGCGACCGCGGTGGAGTACGAGGAGTCGGGATGGGCCACGTTGCAACTCCATCCGGGCGACGTGACCCCTCTCTGGACAGACGAAGACGACGAGTTCGGACTAGACGTGCTCGTACCGGACAACGAGTTCGAAGAGGTCGAAGCACTGCTGGACGACGGTATCGAGTTCGATGCTTTCGAAGCCTACCGGGCGATGGGAGACCGTATCGTCTTCGTCGTCGTCGTCATGGAAGACCACGACACCGAGACGGCGGTCTGCTACCCGGCGTACTACGACGTGCAAGGTGCCGAGAAGATGCTGGAAGACGCGATGGACGAAGGGATGATGTACACCTACATCCGGACGCTGAGCGAAGACCGCATCCAGTTTGCTCACGACGACCCGGCGGTGTTCCAGCCACCGGAACCGGAGGATTCGGACACAGACGAAACGAACGTCGAAGACGAATAACTACTCTTCGTCGCCGATCTCGCGCCCGCAGTGGGGACACTCCATCTCGTCGTGGCGCAACTGTTCGCTCGATTCGCGCACCTCGCGCATCACGTTCGAGATCCTGTCTTCCGCGGCGAGTTCTTCGTCGACGGAGAGATCGACGCCTTCCACTTCGAGCAGGAATTTGGCCACTTCGGTTACCTCGTACATCACGTCGTCGAGTTCCTCGGCGGTGAAGAAACTGGACATCGCGCCATAGAGGAAGGTCGCACCCGCTTTTCGAACCTTCTCCTCGAACGCAGATCGCGCCTGATTGACCGCCTGTGGCGTGTAGGTGTCGGTCATGAACGGGATGAGATAGGGAAGGTTGTCACCGATCTTCGTCATCTCGACGCCAGTCTCGGTTCGGAAGTCTGCACAGAGTCGGGCGATCGCCCACTCGCGGGCGGTGATGTACGTGCGGTCGCGCAGGAACTCGTTGACGCGCTCGTACTGCGCGCCGTCCATCTTCTTGAAACGGGCGTACTTCTGCACGTCCGGCGGAAGTTCGGGCACGGAGTCGGCGGCATCCGAGGCGGAGCCGGGTTCGTTCGAAGTGGAATCGGCTGTGTCCGATGTGGCATCGGGCGCGTTCGAAGTAGGATCGTGTGTTTCTGACGCGCGGTCGGCGGTATCCGGTGTCCTCTCTTGTGCGTCCGGAGCGGGTTCGGGGGCGTCATATGGAGCGTCGGTCGCTTCCTGTCGCGTGCCGACGGACATGTCAGAATCGTCGCTCGGCGTGTCGTGTTCGTTGCTCGGCGTGTCGTCTCGTTCGTCCTCCGTCTCTGGCTCAGGCGGGGAGGGGTCGTTCGACATACGCCGTCGTTACCAAGGGGAGTGCAAAAGCGTATCGCACCCAACCGTTTTTCACATCCGGCGGGAATAGGGGTGGTATGAAAGTACTGCTGGGAATCGGTGGGAGCGACGACTCCCTCACGGCGCTCGAACAGACCGTTTCGCGCGCACTGGCGGCCGAGGACGACCTGACAGTCGCGATCCTCGATAACCCCGAGAGCGACCGGTCGAAAGACGACATCGGCGAGAAAGTAGAGGACGTGCTGGCGGAGGCGGGTCTCGACGCGGGCGTTCGGGACGTCTCCGGTGACCCCGGAAGCCGACTGCTCGACATCGCCGAAAGTGAAGGATTCGACCAGATCGTCCTCGGTGGCGGCCAGCGCAGTCCGATGGGGAAGATTCGACTCGGTCACATCGCCGAGTTCGTCCTGTTGAACTCACACGTCACGGTGAAGCTGGTACGATGAGCGAGCATCGACGTTTCCCGGACGAACCTGCGGGTCCGTTTCCGGAACCGCCGCTTTCGTTCACCGACCGCGAAGACCGCGAGATAGAGATTCGCCCCTACGAGGACGACGACGAGGAACCTCTCGTCTCGATGTACGTCGATTTCGACCCCGCCGACCGCGCACAGGGGATTCCGCCAGCCACGGAGCCACGGGTGCGCGACTGGGTGGACACCTTGACCGAGGGGCTGAACGTCGTCGCGTGGCACGGCGACCACGTCGCAGGCCACGCGACGCTCGTCCCGGACGGCAACGACTCCTCCGAACTCGCCATCTTCGTCCATCAGGATTACCAGCGGGCCGGTATCGGTTCACATCTCATCCGCACCTTGCTCGGCTACGGTCGGGAAGAGGGTATCGAGAAGGTGTGGTTGACCGTCGAACGGTGGAACCGTGCCGCAGTGAACCTCTATCGAAATGTCGGCTTCGAGACAGCTGACGCGGAGAGCTTCGAACTGGAGATGGTGCTGCGGTTGTGACCGACCGTTGAAGTCGATTTTTCCGTGTCTCGTGCTCCATCCGACCGAACGATTTTTGCTCACGCGCCTATCATTGCCGCGTAATCGTGACCGATCTACTGTCCATCTCGAATCTCAAGACGCAGTTCCACACCGAACGGGGAACTGTCAAGGCGGTGGACGACTTCGACCTGTCTATCCGAGAAGGTGAGACCGTCGGACTCGTCGGCGAATCCGGCTCCGGGAAAAGCGTCACCGCACTCTCGGCGATGCAGCTCATCGACAATCCAGGTGAAGTCGCCGCCGGAGATATCGAGTTCCACCACGACGACGTCGCAGCACAGTTCGCCGAGAAATACCCGAAGGGCGTCGGAAAGTACGTCTTCCCCGACGAGGGCTACGTCGACCTCATGTCGGCACCGGAATCCGTCATGCGGGACATCCGCGGCGGCGAGATGGGGATGATCTTCCAGGATCCGATGACCTCGCTCAATCCCGCGCTCACGGTCGGCGAACAGGTTTCGGAGAGCCTGCGTCTCCACCAGTACGGTGGGAAGAAGAAGGACAACTGGTGGAACGCGGTGCGAGAGATCGCCCCGAAGGTCGGCGGTGGCGAGATCGACGGGGAGCTTCTCCAGGACACCATCGACATCTTGGAAGAGGTCGGCATCTCGGAGCCGGAATCCCGCGTCGATGAGTACCCCCACGAGTTCTCCGGCGGGATGCGCCAGCGCGTGCTCATCGCCATCGCACTGGCCTGCCGCCCGAAACTGCTCATCGCGGACGAGCCGACGACCGCGCTCGACGTGACGATCCAGGCGCAGATCCTCGACCTCATCAACGACCTGCAAGAGGAGATGGGCATGTCCGTCTTCATGATCACGCACGATCTCGGCGTCGTCGCCGAAACCTGCGACCGGGTCGCCGTGATGTACGCGGGCGACCTCGTGGAGGTTGGGCCGGTGGACGAGATCTTCCACAATCCGAGCCACCCCTACACCTACGCCCTGCTCGAATCCATCCCGCGTGAGGACAAAGAGCGACTGACGCCGATCAAGGGGAACGTCCCCGACCTCATCGACATGCCCGAGGGATGCCACTTCGCATCGCGGTGTCCGTGGGCGCAACCGGAGTGTACGGAGGGGGCGATCCCGAACCTCCAGCACGGCCCCGAGGACGTCGATCACCGTGCGAAATGTATCCTCGAAGACTTCGACGAGAGCGAGTACGTCGAGGAGTACGAGGGTGTCACGATCATCGACCACGATATCGGCGAGACGCTGGTGGCCGTCGACGAACTGAAAAAGCACTACTCACGTGCCGACGACCTCCTCGACAAGTGGCTCTCCGAGGAGGAACAGAGCGTGAAAGCGGTCGATGGCATCTCGTTCGATATCTACGAAGGCGAGACGCTCGGACTCGTCGGTGAATCCGGCTGTGGAAAATCGACCGCCGGTCGCTCGCTCCTCCGTCTCGAACAACTGACCGACGGAAAAGTCGTCTTCGCCGGAACCGATCTCGGTGGCCTGGACGACGACGAACTCCGGGAGTTGCGCAAGGACATGCAGATGATCTTTCAGGATCCACTATCGAGTCTCGATCCCCGGATGACCGTCGAGCAGATCATTACCGAACCACTGAAGGTTCACGGACTGTCGAAGGGGAACCGACGCGAGCGCGTCACGGAGTTGATGGAGGCGGTCGGTCTCGAACCCGGTCAGCGCGACCGCTATCCCCACGAGATCTCGGGTGGCCAGCGTCAGCGCGTGGGTATCGCCCGCGCACTGGCGGTGGATCCCGACTTCATCGTCGCCGACGAACCCGTGTCGGCGCTGGACGTGTCCGTGCAGGCTCAGATCATCAACCTGCTCGAAGACCTGCAGGACGAGTTCGGCCTGACGTTCCTGTTCATCGCCCACGACCTCTCTGTCGTGCGGCACATCTCCGATAGAATCGCGGTGATGTACCTCGGCGAGATCGTCGAGGTCGCGGACACGGACGAACTGTTCGCCGACCCGAAACACCCCTACACGCAGGCGCTCCTCTCGGCGATTCCGGAACCCGACCCCAGAGCGGACACCGATGACCGCATCATCCTCGAAGGTGACGTGCCGTCGCCCATCGACCCGCCGAGTGGCTGTCACTTCCGGACTCGCTGTCCGAAGATCATTCCGCCCGAGGGGATGGAGATCGACCAGCGAGCCTTCCGCGAAGTGATGGACTACCGCGAACGCGTCGAAGACCGCGCCATCAACCTCGAATCGGTGCGCGAGGAGGCCATGGAAGCTGATGCGCCGGCACAGGAGGCGACCGCCGCGGATGGCGGAACGCCGCCCAGCAACGCGTTCCGCGCCACGCTCTGGAATCGTCTGTTCGAGACGGACCCGACCGGCGAACCCCGCGAGATCGTCGCGCAGTCGTTCGACCACCTCGCAGACGACGACTGGGAGGGTGCCGAGTCGCTCCTCCGCGAACACTTCACGAGCGTCTGTGAACGGAAAGACCCCGTTCTGCAGGACACAGCGCATCCGTCCGCCTGCCATCTCTACGACCAGCCCGAATAGTACTCTCCACCTACCGCTATTTCTATCTGCCCGAGAAATGTTCCTGACAGATACTGTTGTTGAACCAAATCCACAGGACAGCGGTTCCGTCCGGCAGTATTATCACTATAATCGTTGACGTTTCTGCGTGATGTCATCAAACGACACGACCGTTTCCAGACGAACGTTCCTGAAGGCGGCAGGTGGGGCGACCGCCGCCGCCACGATCGCCGACCCAGTTTCGGGGGTGGGGTCGAACGAAGCACAGCAGAACCAGCAAGGCGGCTTACTCACTTACGCCCGTGGTAACGATTCGGGTACCCTCGACCCGCAGAACACGACCAGCGGTGAGGACGTGAAGGTCACGAACCAGGTGTACGACACCCTCATCGCGTTCAAACCGGGCGAAACGTCGCTCACGCAGGGGCTCGCCACCGAGTGGAATCTGGAGGGGACGACGACGACGCTGACGCTCCGTGAAGGCGTGCAGTTCCACAACGGCGACCAGTTCACTGCGGACGACTTCATCGCCACGTATCGGCGGTTCACGGATTCGGATTACCAGTACTATCCCGGAGACGATTACGTCTCCGCGTACGGGCCGTTCACGCTCGGGAACTGGGTGCAAAACGTCAGCAAAGATGGGGATTTCAACCTCACCATCGAGTTACAGCAACGCTACGCTCCGTTCCTGCGTAACCTCGCGATGTTCGCATCGAGCGTGCTCTCTGAGCAGGCCATCCAGAACCTCGGTCAGGATCTGTCGAGTCAGCCGGTGGGCACCGGCCCGTTCCAGTTCGAGAACTGGGATCAGGGGAACCAGCGCATCCGGCTCTCGGCGAACCAAAACTACTGGGGTGACGGGCCACAGGTAGACGAAGTCCTGTTCACGGCAATCGGTTCGAACTCGACACGCGCACAGACGCTCGATGCAGGTGACGCCGACATCATCGACGGTCTCGGTGCGCAATCGTCGCAGATCGTCCGCCAGTCGAACAACGCCGAACTCCTCGAAAAGGAGGGTATCAACGTCGGCTACATGGCGTTCAACATGGCGAAGGTCGAAGCGTTCCGCGACCGGCGCGTGCGCCGGGCTATCAGTCACGCCATCAACACGAAAGCCATCGTGGATACGATCTTCGAGGGGATCGCTGAGCAAGCGAGTCAGCCGATTCCGTCGAACGTGCTGGGGTACAACGACAACCTCGATCCGTATCCGTACAATCCGGATCGCGCACGGCAACTGCTGAACGAGGCTGGCGTTGGTGACGGCTTCTCGTTCGAACTGGCGACGTTCCAGAATCCACGCACCTACAACCCGAGTCCGTTGCAGGCGGCACAGGTCGTGCAGTCGAACCTGAACGACGTCGGCATCGACGTGTCCATCAACCAGATGCCGTTCAACCCGTTCCTCGATTACACCGACCAGGGGAATCACGACGCGTGTTTCCTCGGCTGGATGACGGACAACGCCGACCCGGACAACTTCTACTTCGCGCTGTTGCATCCGGGAATCTCGCAGGATCAGGTGCCGCAAGGGCAAGACTGGGTCAGCTTCGACACCGATGGATTCAACACGCTGGACGTGGCGGCGTGGGCGAATCGTGACTTCATGCAACTCGTCGAAGACGCACAGTCGACCTACAACGAACAGCAACGAACGAACCTCTACCGACAGGCCGGAAAACTCGCCCACGACGAAGCGCCGTGGGTGTTCATGGACCACGCGAAGGAGCTTCGCGGCGTGAGTAACCAGGTCGATGGCTTCGTTGTCGAACTCATTTCCGGTCCATTCCTAAATCTCGTTTCATTGAAAGGATAGTCGCTAACTTCCTTATACTCTCAATTTTCGACGTATATCTGGATAACAAATCGCCATCGAAGCCCAATTTAAGGCTTTGTTTCCTGCGTACTCTTCCTAATTTGGGTTCGGTATGTTTATATAGAACATGTGACCACACTGGCGTATGGCGTCACGCGACAGGTTAACAGATAGGCGTAGTTTCCTCAAAGCGGCTGGCGGTGCTGCTGCCGCGGCGGCACTGGCGGGCTGTACGAGTGATAGCGGCGATGGCGGTAACGATGGCGACGGCAACGGTGGGAAGAAAGGTGGCACGCTCACCTTCGCCCGCGGGAGCAACTCCAAGACGCTCGACTTCCAGAACACGACCAGCGGTGAGGACGCGAAGGTCACGAACCAGATCTACGACACCCTCATCGCGTTCAAACCGGGCAAGACCTCCCTGACGGAAGGACTTGCGAAGAAGTGGAACGTCAACGGAAAGAAGGTCACGCTCGACCTCCGCAAGGGCGTGAAGTTCCACAACGGTGAGGAGTTCACCGCGTCCGACTTCGTCGCGACGTTCCGCCGATTCGTCGACGAGGAATACAAGCACTACCCCGGCAAGGACTACGCGTCCGGCTACGGTCCGTACACGTTCGGCGTCGTCAAAGACGTGAAAGCTGCCGCCGAATACAAGCTGGAGATCACGCTGAACAAGAAGTACGCGCCCATGCTCGCCAACCTCGCGATGTTCGTCTCCGGAGTTCACTCGGAGAAGGAGATCAAGGCGAAGGGCAAGAAGCTGGCCAAGCAGCCGGTCGGTACTGGTCCGTTCAAGCTGAAGAACTGGGACCGGAACAACAACCGTGTCCGTCTCGAAAAGAACGACGACTACTGGGGCGAAGGTCCCTACGTGGACGAGGTCGTGTTCACGGTCGTCGGAAACAACACCTCGCGCGCACAGACGCTCGACGCGGGCGACGCCGACATCATCGACGGTCTCGGCGCGCAGTCGTCCCAGCAGGTCGAGAAGTCCGGGAAGGCAAAACTCGTCTCGGACGCCGGTATCAACGTCGGTTACATGGCGTTCAACATGGCGAAGGTCGAAGCCTTCCGCAAGAAGAAGGTTCGACAGGCTATCAGCCACGCGATCGACACGAAGTCCATCGTCGAGACCATCTACAAGGGCATCGCAAAGCAGGCCAGTCAGCCGATCCCGAGCAGCGTGATGGGATACAACGACAGTCTCAGCCCGTACAAGTACGACAAGGAGAAGGCGAAGAAACTCCTCAAGGAAGCGGGCTACGAGAGCGGCTTCTCGTTCGAACTGGCGACGTTCAAGAACCCGCGGACCTACAACCCGAGCCCGATTCAGGCGGCGCAGACGGTCAAGTCGAACCTGAACGACATCGGCATCAACGTCAGCATCAAACAGATGGCGTTCGATCCGTTCCTCGACTACACGGACTCGTACAAACACGACGCGTGTTTCCTCGGCTGGATGACGGACAACGCCGACCCGGACAACTTCTACTACGCACTGCTCCACCCCGGCGTCTCCACGGACAAAGTGCCGAGCGGCCAGGACTGGGTCGACCCGGGCAAGCACGAGATCAACACGCTGGATGCAGCGGCGTGGGCCAACAAGGACTTCATGAAACTCGTCGAAGAGGCGCAGGCTTCCTACGACGATGCTACCCGTAAAGAGAAGTACAAGAAAGCTGGCAAGATCGCACACGACGAAGCGCCGTGGGTGTTCATGGATCACGCGAAAGACCTTCGCGGTGTTCACAACTCCGTCAAGAACTTCAAACTTGCACCCATCAGCGGCCCGTTCCTGCGGCTCGTGAAACTTAGCTAACGAGGCTTTTTTCACCCCTGAGGTTTCAGTTCCGGGTGATGATCTCCAAGCGGTTCGTTGTCAAACGACTGTTGTTACTTATTCCCGTGCTATTCGGGGTGGCGACGTTCGTGTTCGCTATTCTCCAACTCGCACCGGGAGATCCTGCGCGCGTGGTCGCGGGGCAGCGTGCGTCGGAGGAGTTCGTTCGGCAAGTTCGCCACGAACTCGGACTCGACGACCCGATATGGGTACAGTATGGACGATTTCTGATGGATGCGGTGCAGCTCAACTTCGGGCAGTCCTATCAGATTCGAAAAGGAGTTCCGGTCACCGAGATCCTTCAGAACCGGCTTCCGGTGACCGTCGAGATGGCACTTTACGGCCAGCTCTTCGGCATCCTCTTCGGGATTCCGCTCGGGGTGCTCTCGGCCATCAAGCAAGACTCCCTGACCGACCACCTCACTCGCGTCGGTGCGCTCGCGGGAATCAGCATCCCCATCTACTGGAGTGGGCCGTTGCTCATCCTGCTGTTCGCTCAGTACCTCAGCCTTCTCCCGCCGAGTGGGCGCATCGGTTCGGCGCACAGCATCAATCCGATAACCGGTCTCATCACGGTCGATACCCTGTTGAGAGGGAACTTCGCGGCATTCCAGTCTGCGTCGCTGCACCTACTGCTCCCGGCAGCGGTCATCGGGATCTATTCGATGGCGCTCATCTCGCGGATGATGCGCTCGTCGATGCTGGAAGTCATCCGGCAGGATTACATTCGAACTGCCCGCGCGAAGGGACAGGGCGCGAAGATCACCATCATGAAACATGGCTTCCGTAACGCGATGATTCCGGTCGTCACCGTCATCGGCATCCAGTTCGGCACCCTCCTCGGTGGGGCCGTGCTGACGGAAACCGTCTTCGGTATCCCCGGTATCGGCACGATGCTCGTGTCCGCCATCGAAGTCGGTGACTTCCCAGTGGTACAGGGAACCGTGTTGACCTTCGCGTTCCTGTTCACGGTGGTCAACCTGTTCGTCGACATCACCTACTCCTACCTTGACCCGAGGATCGAACAATGAGCACGCAAACCGAAACCAGCGAGACGGCCTCCCGTGGCTTCGTCGAACGCCTGCGGGCGTCGCCGTTTCTCTCCGAACTCCTGTCGAATCGCCTCGCAGTCACCGGGTTGGTCATCATCGCGTTCATGGTGATCGTCGCCATCTACGCCCGACTGACCATCGACCTTGCGGCTATCAAGCAGACCCAGATCGGCACCAACCCGAGTCTCGCACGACCGAGTGGCGAGTACTTCTTCGGGACGAACCTGCAGGCACAAGACCTCTTCCCCCGAGTTCTGTACGGCGCGTGGTACGCCATGCTGTTCGGGACGGTCACGGTCAGTGCCTCGACCTTTCTCGGCGTCGGACTCGGCATCGTCGCTGCGTACTACAGTGACATGACGGACAACGTCATCATGCGGACGATGGATGTGCTCCTCGCGTTTCCGGCGCTTCTGCTGTCGCTGGCGCTGGTCGCCATCTTCCCCGACGAGTGGGGTCTCTGGCGCGCGGTCGGCGCACTGACGCTCGTCTACACGCCACGGTTCGCTCGTGTCGTCCGTGGTGCGGCGCTCAAGGTGCTCGAAGACGAGTACATCGACGCGACGGTGGCGCTCGGTGCCAAAGATCCTCGCGTCCTCGTTCGTCACGTCTTGCCGAACTGTCTCGCCCCGATCACGGTGCAGAGTACGCTCAACTTCGGTCTCGCCATCATCGACATCGCGGCACTGTCGTTCCTCGGCTTCGGTGCCGAGGCCGGAACGCCGTCGTGGGGGCTGATGCTGTCGAACGGCGTCAAGCACGGGCTGTTCAGCGTCCCCAGCGCGTGGTGGTGGTCGTTCTTCCCCGGCCTGTTCCTCGCCGTGACGGTGCTCGGCTTCAACCTGCTCGGTGACGGGATGCGCGACGCGCTCGACCCACGGATGCGAGAGACCGTGGACTGATGGATCTAACCGGTTATCTGCTCCCTCGGGTTCGTCTCGTCTCGCGGTTCGGACTATACGGACTCGTGCTCGGTGGCGTGGGTGTCTTGCTCGTCGTCGCCGCGGGCGAGACGGTAACGTTCGCCAGTCGGAAGGTGTTCGCCGTCGCCGCGCTCGCGCTCGGCTTCGGTGTGCTCGGTTGGTCGGGGTCGGTGTTCGCTGGCCAGGCCGTCGAGAACATGCAGGAGTACCTCGATTCGAACAGCGACTGGACGGAGGCCGACTCCCGACGAGCGATGACCGTCATCGGAAGTCTCGGCGCTGGCGGCATGCTCGGAACGAGCGTGATGACGCTCGTCTTGCGTGTGGCATACTGAGCCGTAAGATTTTTGGTCACCTATCATAGTTAAGAATGGTATGCCACTCCTCGAATCGACGCTCGTAGGTCTTCTCCTCGCAGGTATCGGCATCGCGATAGTGACACGACCGCGAGAAATATTCTACATCCGACAATCGATGGGCGTCGTCTCAGCAGCCGATCCTGGTGGGTTCGGTGTCGCACGATATCAGCTCTATGGGCTGGTGTGCGTGCTCGTGGGGCTGCTGATGGTACTCGTTCCGTTCTTCCTGCCGTAGCGGCGAAACACATTCCGACCTACGGGCCTTCTATCTTCCTATGAACGCGTGTTCCTACTGTGGATGCGATATCGACGACCACCAACCCGTGTTCGTCTCCGAGCGTATCGACGGAGCGAGACGACAGACTGGCCAGTTCTGTAACTACGCCTGTCTGTCAGCGCACATCGAGGACGAGGCGTTGACGACAGGTACCCGTTGTCAGCTATAGATGCGACGCGAACCAGTCTCCCGTGAGGTCGGCGACCGTCTCTAACGCGCCAGGCTCTTCGAACAGGTGTCCGGCACCGTCGACGACCTCCAATCGTTTCTCACCGGTCAGTTGGGCGTACGCCTCACGATTCAGTTCGAGCACTTGCGTGTCGCGCCCGCCCACGACGAACAGGGTGGGTGCTCGAACGTCGCCGAGCACGTCCGTAGCGAGGTCGACGCGCCCGCCGCGCGAGACGACCGCACCCACTTCGTGGCGGCGTGCCGCTGCGCGGAGCGCGGCGGCGGCCCCCGTACTCGACCCGAAGTAGCCGACACGATAGTCGGACGTCTCCTCACGGCTCTCGACCCACTCCGTCACGGCGACGAGTCGGTCGGTCAACAGGGCGATGTCGAATCGATTCTCGTACGTCGCGTCCTCTTGCTCGGTGAGCAGGTCGAACAACAGAGTACCGAGTCCGAACGCACGCAATCGCTCGGCGACGAAGTTGTTTCGCGGACTCTTCCGACTGCTACCGCTTCCGTGTGCGAACACGACCAATCCCGTCGCATCATGTGGAATCTGCAGGTCGCCTTCGAGTCGGATGCCATCGACCGGTATCTCGACTACAGTGTTTTGCTCCCCCACCATACCGAATCGAGTTTCGACGTGCAGGCCGGTAACTGTAGCGCCCAGGGTCGGGTGGCGACCCGAGTCAGGTGGCGAGCCACATCATTGGCGAAGTCGCCGTTCCGCCGCATCGCGTTCTTCTGGCGTGTTGACGTTCACCGACCAGCCCTCGGTCGTCATCACGTGCATCGTGTGGTCGTCCACGAATCGCTGGATCGACTCCGCGAGTTCGTACTCGCCTCGAACCGACAGCTCCGTCTCCGAACAGGCGTCGAAGATGTGTGGACTGTAGACGGCGAATCCCGCCGCGACGAGACTCGGTTCTGGCGGATCGTCGGGCTCTTTCTCGATTCCGAGCAGTTCTCCCTCCTCGGTCACGTCGCAGATGGCTTTCACGCGCGCCGCCTCGACCGGAACCCCTTCGGCGTGTTGTACCGCGTCGATACCCACTTCGCGCTGGCGTTCAACCAGCGGGCGAAGGTCGGATCGGATCACGCAATCCCCGTCCAGACACATGAAATCACCTTCGACGCACGGTTCGGCCTGCAAGAGTGCGTGTGCCATCCCCAACTGTTCGTCTTGCCAGGCGTAGGTTATCGGCACGCCGTCGAACGTTTCCCCGTAGTATTCCTGTATCTGGTCGCCCTGATAGCCGACGACGACGACCAGTTCGTCCGCCCCGAGACCGACGACTGTCTCGAAACAGCGAGTGAGGATGGGTTTTCCGGCGACCTCGACCAACGCTTTCGGCTTCTCTGCGGTCAGCGGTCGGAGGCGGGTACCTTCTCCTGCGGCGAGGACGACTGCTTGCATGTTCGTCCTGTCCAGTTGAAACGAAAAATCGCTTTGGGCCTATGCCCGGACGTTCTCGCCGATCGGGTCGCCGAACTCGCCATCCTCGAAGACGATGTTGCCTCGCACCATCGTCAACTCAGGGAAGACACCCGTCCAGCCCTCGAACGGCGTCCAGCCGCATTTCGAGTGGAGGTCGTCACCGCGAATCTCGCGGGTTTCGTCGGGGTCGACCAGCACGACGTCGGCCATGCGCCCCTCCTCGATGCGACCCTTTCGTGGCATTCCGAACACCTTCGAAGGGTTGCGGGCGGTGAGGTCGGCCACGCGGTCGTAGCTCAGATTATCTTTTCGGGCCTGTTCCAGCAGAAGGGGAAGCATCGTCTCGACGCCGGGGACGCCGCTCGGTGCGTTCCAGATGTCCGCATCTTTCTCTTCGCGGGTGTGCGGTGCATGGTCGGTTGCGATGATATCGACTATCCCGTTCGCCACGCGCGCAAAGACCTCCTCCCGTCGCGTCTCGCTCCGCAGGGGCGGGTTCATCCGCCCGAACGTCCCGAGTTCGGCGAGGTCGTCACGCGAGAGGAACAGGTGGTGGGGAGTCACCTCACAGGTCGCGCCCGCATCGTGGGCGGCGTCGATACCTTCCGGCGTGCTCGTGTGTGCGATGTGGAGTCGGGCATCGAGTTCATCGCCGACCTCGCAGGCGCGTGCGACGGCATCGGCCTCGGCTTCTGCCGTGCGGTAGGCACTCCACGCATCAGCGTCGTCGCGTGATTTCGCGTCCTGGTCGAAGAGATCCGCGTTCTCCGCGTGAACCGTCACGACGACGTAGTCGTCCGTTGCGCGTTCGACCGCCGTGCGAAACAGGTCTTCTTCGATCCCCATCTTCCCCGTCGAGTCGGCAAGGAACACCTCGCCAAGTGCGAGGATGGGTCGGTCGAACAACTCCTCGGGCTTCCAATCGGGTGTGACCCCACCGTTGATGCCGTAATCGACGTAGGAGCCTTCGGCCAGTTCGGCCTTCTCGTCGAACCCGTCACCATCGACCGTCGGCGGGTTCGTGTTCGGTTGGTCGACGACCGTGGTTACGCCACCTGCGGCGGCGCTCTTGCTGCCGGTCTTCCACGTCTCCTTGTGCGGAAATCCGGGTTGCCGAAAGTGAACGTGAGCGTCGATGGCCCCCGGTAGAAGCAGTTTCCCTGTCGCATCGATGACCTCACCGGACTCGGTAAGCGAAGATCCGACCGCAGCGATCCGCCCCGCGTCGGTGTCGATTCGGACGTCGCGTCGGCTCCCGTCAGCGAGCGTCGCATCCCGGATAGTGAGCATATCCGCCACTGTTTCGGGAATCGTCCTAAGTGTCCCGGTCGCCAGCGTGTTCGGAGCCGCTGTCTCCCTCGACGAGCTCGGCCTGTGTGTCCATGTCGGCCTGTGCGTCCACGTTTGCCTGTTCGGTCTTCTCGTCTCCGTCGACGTATTCGACCGTCGTGTCCGCATCGCCGACCAGCAACTCTTCGATGGTTTCGATCACGAGATCCGGGTCTGCATCGCTGTCTACATTGGCGATACTCCCCACCGACTCCTGGTCGAACGGGACGTCGAGAGCAGCGTAGATGGGGTCGAGCACGCCCGCAATCTCTTTGTGGCCATCGACGATGACCACACCGGAGACGAGCGCCGCGCCGGATTGAACCCGCTGTGCGACCCCTGCGAGTTTGCCTTTCCACTGGAGCGAGTAGTCTCCGGGGCAGAACGACCGGGGTGGTTCCCCGCGCTGTGCCGGAACGCCGAGTCGCCAGAAGGCACGTTGTATCGCCTCGGTCGTCTCGGCGTATCGTTCTTCCATCCCGGTTCGCATATCTTCGAGCGGAACGGTGTGAGCGAACGCGACCGTCGTTCCGGTGTAGGCGACCGCGCGTCCACCGACGCTTCGCTCGACGGGTTCGAACTCGCACGTTCGAGCGATTGACTTCGCCACTTCGAAGCTCTCGGATCGTGCATCTCGACGCCCGAATGCGATCTGCCGGTGTGGCGTCCAGACGCGAACCGCCGGTTCGCCGGTCGCTGCCGTCTCCGCGAGCATCGCAGCTGTGACCTCCCGGTCGTCGTTTCGACTTTCGGCCCGACCACGGAGCACGCGCATAGCACCCCATTGGACCCGACGTATGTAAACGCTCCCGGTCCAGAGTGAACACATGGTCGTCTTTCCGTCGGAGGTGCTCGCGCGCTATCCGCGCTTTTCGCTCTACAACTCGCCGTACATCGCACACGACGAGGGATGTGCCATCGACCTCTATCCGGATAGCGCAGACCGCGGCTCGCGAACCGAACTCGCGCCCAGCCCCGTCGCTGGCGAGGTGGTCGCGGTGCGGTCGGTGACGGCACCGTCGAAACCCTACGCCGTCCCCGACGATCACCTCATCGTGGTCGATACCGGCGACTATCTGGCCCGGATGCTCCACGTCGACCCCGGCGTCGAACCCGGAGACCAGGTAGCGGTCGGTGACTCGCTGGGCGAGCTGGTTCGCTCGGGATTCTTCGCACCGTGGGTCGCAAACCACATCCACCTCGGTTTTCGAGAGCGTGGCGCGAACCCGGTGCGTGCCTCCGGGTCGCTTCCACTCGACCTCGATGTCGAGATCGAACCGCTCTCGTGGGGTGGGTCGGGTCGCGTAGTCGAGACTGCCGAGACGTTCGTCGTGCTAGATGCGCCCGCTCACCCCGCACCCGGCGAGCGATTCGTCGGAATCGCGGATGGCGATGGGCGAGTGCTGGACGGTGGGCTACCCCACTACGAAGGCGGGGGCGTTCTCGGTGCGGGAACCCCATCGGATTCGACTCGTCCATCGGATGTGGACAGGCCTCTGGATTCCGTCTCGCTCGCTGGTGCGCGCGTGGGCGTAGCCGACGGGCGAACCGTAACGTGGGACGACGTGGAGGTTCGCGCGAACGGAACTCCGATCACGGGCGTCTCGCTTTTCCTCTCGCGCGAGCAGTTCGGCGCGAAACTGGTCTGTCCGGGCCACGATTTCGAAGTCGGTGACGCAGTTTCGGTCAGCGTTCACTGATTCGCCATCGAGTTTCGGCGTGCGATTTTGCCCGTTCTTGCGTACAAGAACCGCTTAGTTTTCGGTTGTCTGTCGTCACATCGTGGCGACTCTGGTTCCGTCTTCGGTCATAAACATTCGGCACGACGTGGGGCTATTTCGGATTCGGTCGGGAACATCCTCGACGCAGTAAGGTCACTTGCGGGCCTGGTGGTGACGGGCGAACGAGGGAGTCCGGGAGCAGACGCGAAACGTCTGCGAGCGAGCGCCCGAGTGAGGGCGTGGTTTTGCTCAAGCGCCACCACCGAACTCGACTCCACCAGCGTCGGTGACCAGCACTCCTCTATCCAAATCCGTCTTTCCGACTCGTCGCAGCAGTGCTTGCGCGGTTGCGCGACCTCGACTATATAAACAGTACAAATTAGTACATTTCAGTATGTCTCGGTTTAAACGGTTATAGCCACCTCTCAGAACCCAATAACCATATTTTACAGGCGGTCGAGGCGAATGCCCCGGGGCTTGATCCCGAGGTGGTTCACCATCGCTGCGAAGTTCCTCCTGCGCTACTCGAACGTCACGTCGTCCAGTTCCACGCCTTCGCCGAACAACCACGCGGCGTGATCGACCGCGTACTCCTTGTGGCCTTCGTCGATGTAGCCGACGGCGTCTTCTACGATGACGGGCTTGAAATCGCGCAGTCCGGCGCTTCCGGCGGTGTGGAGTACACAGACGTTGGCCAGCGTCCCGCAGATGAGCAGGTCTTTGATGCCGTGGGTGTCGAGGTAGCCTTCGAGGTCGGTACGGTAGAAGGCGTCGTAGGTGTGTTTCGTCACGACGTGGTCGTCTTCGTGTACGTCGAGGTCGTCGATTATCTCCGCCTCCCACGAGCCTTCCACGACGTGCTCACCCCAGCGGTCGAACTCGTCGTAGTAGTGGGTGTCCTCGAACTGCTCCGGCGGGTGGACGTCGCGCGTGAACACGACCGACGCGCCCGCTTCGCGTGCTCGCGCGAGGAGTCGCTGGATGTGTTCGATGACCGCTTCGCTTCCGGGTGCGTGGAGGCTCCCATCTGGGTGACAGAAGCCGTTTTGCATATCGACGACGACGACAGCCGTCGAGTCGGGTTCGAAGTTCATACCCGACGCTATGGTCGGTCTGTAGGAAACGGTTTCGCAGATAGTCAACGTGTCTCTTCTGACGTGTTACCACTCGTCACTTTCAAGAGCTTTTTTACACAGCAGTTCTTGTTGTCACCTACAGAATGCGAACGATTACCGTCGTCGCGGTTGCTCTGATGCTCGTGCTGGCTGGCTGTTCGCAGGCCCCTGGTGCGAACGATACGACGAGCAACACCGACACAACGCAAACGACCCAGTCCCCCGGTACCACGACCGATGGCCCGGCCCAGAAGAAGGCGGTTCATCCGCCAGATCCGGACTCGGACGTGCTCGGCTGGGAGGAGGGCTACTGGTACAACGAGACGGTCAACGTCACTCGGAGTGACGGTCTGAACGACTCCGAGATGGACGCCGTCGTCAGTCGGTCGATGGCCCGCGTCGAGAAGATTCGGCGGCTGGAGTTCGACAAGAAGGTTCCGGTAAAGGTCATCTCGCGCAAACAGTTCCGCAAGGAGCAGTCGAATCGGAAGACGCCCGAGAAGCGCAAACTGTTCGACAACGTCAAATACGAGGCGCTGATGATGATCGGCGAATCGACCGACTCTATCGCCGTGCAGAACCAGAACTCCGGGTCGTCCGTCGGCGGCTACTACAGCCCGAGCAAGCAGTCCATCGTCATCATCTCGAACAACGAGAGCGCGCCCAAGATGAACGAGATCACGCTCTCACAGGAGCTGTTCCACGCGCTCCAGGATCAGAAGTTCGGCTTCGATTCGTTCAAGCAGAACACTCGTGAGCGCCACAACGCCATCGACGGCGTCATCGAGGGCGATGGGAACTATCTCGACTATCTCTACGAGAAGCGGTGTAACAACCAGTGGAAAGGCACCTGTCTAATGCCCGACGACAGCGAGAGCGTCGGTGGCGGCAAGCTCGCCAACATCGGCCCGTATCTGATCAAGTACCAGCCGTACAGCGACGGCCCGCCGTTCGTGAAACAGATCCGCGAGAAGAATGGCTGGAAGGCTGTCAACGACCTCTACAAGAACCCGCCTGCGAGCACCGAGCAGGTTATCCACCCCGAGAAGTATCCCGACGAAAAACCGGCCCAGATAACGGTTCGGGACAAGACGAGCAATGGCTGGCAGCGTCTGAAGCCGGAGGGGCGTCCGAACTTCGGCGAAGTCGGGGAGGCTGGCATCTTTGCGATGTTCATGTATCCCTACTACGAGACTCAGGGGAAACAACAGATCATCCCCGCCCAGCAGTTCTTCAACATGAAGTCGGACGGCGAGAGCCTCAAGGAGTTCGACCCACTGAACTACCGGAGCACGCCGACCGAAGGCTGGGACGGTGACAAGATCGTCGTCTACACGAACAACGACGCCAAGCAAAACGAGACGGGCTACGTCTTCAAGACGAAGTGGGACTCCACGAAAGACGCCAAGGAGTTCGCCTCGGCCTACGAGAAACTGCTCAAGTATCGCAACGGCAAGCAGGTCGATGGTCGGAAGAACACGTGGACGGTGCCGGACAGCACCAAGTTCGGTGACGCCTTCTACATCCAACAGCAGGGCAACACCGTCGTCATCGTGAACGCGCCGACCGTCTCCGACCTCTCGGACGTGCGGAACGGGTCTGCACCGAAGGCGTAATCTCGACGACCCCCTTTTCAGTCGGCGATAAATCCGGAGCTTTTTCGCTCTCGTGTGAGTACCTTTCGCGCATGAACGACAGGTGGTTCGCGTGAGCGACCGATTCGACGTGGTTCCCGAGGCGTCCATCCGCGACGGAACCGCGACGGACGCCTACTTCCTTCGCACCGAGACGACGCTCGAATCTGCGGGGAGAGATCCCCACGTCGTCGCCGAGGTGACCGCCGACCAGTTCCCGACCGGTGAGTTCGAACTGCTCTCGGGCGTGAAAGACGCAGCCCACCTCCTCGAAGGGCTTCCCATCGACGTTGACGCGATGGCCGAGGGCCGACTGTTCGATGGCGGGCCGGTGCTCACCATCGAAGGAAACTACCTCGATTTCGCCCGGTACGAAACCTCACTTCTGGGCTTTCTCTCACACGCCTCCGGGATGGCGACCAACGCGCTCGAAACGCGACTCGCCGCCCCGGACTCGACCGTGTTGAGTTTCGGCGCGCGTCACGTCCACCCATCTATCGCCGCGGTCGTGGAGCGATCCGCGCTCGTCGCTGGACTCGACGGTATCTCCCACGTCGCGGCGGGTAAGATCGTCGGGAAGGAGGCCAGTGGGACGATGCCCCACGCACTGCTCATCTGTTTCGGCAGCGGAAATCAGGAGGACGCGTGGCGGGCGTTCGACGACGCGGTCGGCGAGGACGTTCCACGGGTCGCGCTCTGTGACACTTTCTCCGACGAGAAAGACGAGGTGCTTCGTGCGGCCGACACGCTCGGTGACGCACTCGACAGCGTCCGCATCGACACGACCGGGTCGCGCCGAGGGAACTTCCGCCATATCCTCCGCGAACTGCGCTGGGAACTCGATTCACACGGTTTCGAGGACGTCGATATCTTCGCCAGCGGCGGTCTCGGCCCGGAGGAACTGCGCGACCTGCGCGACGTGGCCGATGGCTTCGGCGTCGGAAGTCACATCAGCAATGCGAACCCCGTCGACTTCGCGCTCGATATCGTGGAGATCGATGGCGAACCGGTGTCGAAACGCGGGAAACTCTCGGGGAAGAAGCAGGTGTATCGAACGACGGACGGTGGCCATCACGTCAGTCTCGCGCGTCACGACGCGGACGGCGAACCACTGTTACAACCGTTGCTCCGCGACGGCGAACTCGTTCGGGAGTTCATCGTAGAAGCGGCGGCTCGGCGTGCCAACGACGACGCAGCAGCAGTCGGGTTTCGGGATTAAAGGCGTTCGATACTGCCTTCCGGTTCTCGCTCGCGGAACACTGGCCCTTCGACGAGGGTGACGAACACGTCGTCTTGCTCCCACGCGCCGTTGGGAAGTCCAGCTTTGCGACAGGTTCTATCGAGATACTCGAACGTACTCCAGTTGTGTTCGACCGGCAGGGTGGGGTACATCCACGCCTGGTTGCCGTGGCCTTCGACCGCGAGGCCGTGTCGACCCACTTTGATGTCGTTCGCGGGGTCGTCGGTCAACATCGTATTCTCGACGATGAATACAGAGATGTTGAGATTCGATAGCTCGGCAGGTTCGATCTCCGAACCGCAGGAGTCGCCGCTGGCTGCCTCGATAGCCGAATCGACGATCGCGTGCCCTAGCTGCTCGCTCGTTTCGTAGGCACCGGCACAACCGCGCAGGCTTCCACGCCCACGGGTCGATTCCAGTCGAACGAAGACGCCCGTTCGAGCGTAGAACGCCTCACGCATACTGCCGGGTTGTTCGCGCTGTCCATTGATTACGTACGACGTAACCGCCTCCCGTGCGAGTTCGACCGCGCGCGTGCCATCCTCGTAGGTGAGGGTAACTGCCTGTGCCTCAGACATACAAACTACTTGTATGCATAGAAGCGTCTTCAACGCTTCCCTTCAATCTGGCTGGCTTTAAGCCCCCATGACTGTCCAGACCGAACGGCTTAAACGCGTCTGTGGGCTAGCTTACTACGGCAGAGGGAGCCCGGTTCCCGCGGTAGACGGTACCGACGGTTGTCGGAACCCACGTGAGGAAAGTCCCCCCACCGTCCGGGCAGGCAACCGGACGCAAGTCCGGAGTGGGAGACCGCTGGCTCTGGAACAGAAACGAGACCACTCCGCGTGACCGATGCAGTGTGCGAACCGACCCGTGAGGGAAGGGAGTTAACCCACCGAGGAATGAACGCGGAGAATGGATGGAACGGCGAATCCTTGCCGGTGCAAGTCCACGCCATAATGGTAGCCCGGACACGCTGTCGGAGCAATCCGACGAGCCTCCGGATGGAATCCGGAGACGGCGTGGACGCTTAGCCGAATGCCGGGCCGAACAGAAGGGGGCTTACTCCCCTCAGCCGCTTTTCAGATGCCGAACGCGAGAGCCAGTAACGCGACCAGAGCGAGTAGTTCGAGGAGAACCACTGCCAGGCCCGCGCCTGCTTTGATGTGCCTCATGCTGCCCGGTTTCACCATCGACACCACACTCAATAAGTGAGAACGATGGTTCGCTACCGTTTCCGTTTTCAATGGTGCATTAACCGATTGAACGGTTTGAATTGACAGATATGGTACCATAAACGACCGTTGAACGGTTATACACATCTGATATACTCCCGCTAACAGCTGATATGCACCTTCTATCTAGTAACTAACGACCCCATATTTACTAGAATTTCGTAACTGGACCCGACTTCCTGACAGGGCAATTAATAACTATCCAGTTGCTAGCATCGGCTGATGAGTAACAATCGGACGGAGACGCTTCGCCTCTCTGTACCCGGCATGGACTGCCCGTCCTGCGCCGGAAAGGTCACCGCGAGCGTCGAGTCCGTCGATGGAGTCACCGAGACCGACGCACAGGTCGCCGCCGGACGACTCGTCGTCTCGTACGATTCCGAGCGAGCCGACGCCGAGGACGTTCGAACTGCGGTCGAGAGCGCGGGCTACGAAGTGGACGACACACGCACCGAGACCCTCTCGGTTCCCGATATGGACTGTCCCTCCTGTGCTGGAAAGGTCGAAAACGCGCTGGACGACGTGGTTGGTGTCACGGAGTACGACACACAACCTACGTCGGGGCGCGTCGTCGTCACCGCCACCGAAACCTCTCGTGACGACCTCGTGAAGGCGGTTGAGGGCGCAGGCTACGAAGTCGCTGACGTAGCGAGCGACGACGGGCAGGCAGTGGGATCGCCACGCGAGGTGTGGACGAGCCCGCGCGCGCTGAAGACGTGGACGGGAGCGGCCTTCCTCGTCGCCGGACTGGTTCTCCACTTCTTGGTTCCCGCCGTGAATCCAACTCTCTTCGATGCCCTCGGTCGGGAGTTCACCGTCGCCGATCTGGGCTTTCTCGCCGCCACCGCTATCAGCGGTCAGGTGATCGTTCGCAACGGCTACTACTCCGCGAAGAACGCCAGCCTCGACATCGACCTATTGATGGGTGCCGGAATCCTGGGTGCGCTCGCGGTCGGTCTATACTTCGAAGCCGCGACGCTCGCAGTGCTTTTCAGCATCGCCGAACTGCTGGAACGCTTCTCGATGGATCGCGCCCGCAACTCGTTGCGCGAACTCATCGACCTCTCGCCCGACACTGCGACGGTACGGAGAGATAGCGACGAGGAGACGCTCCCCGTCGAAGAGGTTCACGTCGGCGACACCGTTGTCGTCCGCCCCGGCGAGAAGATCCCGGTCGATGGCGACGTCCGTGACGGCACGAGTTCGGTCAATCAGGCCCCCATCACGGGCGAAAGCGTTCCGGTCGAGAAGAGCGAGGGCGACGAGGTGTTCGCCGGGACGGTGAACGGGGAAGGGTACCTCGAAGTCGAAGCGACCGCGGAGGCGGGCGATTCGACCCTCTCACACATCGTGGAACTGGTGGAGGATGCCGAGAGCAACCAGACCGAGCACGAACAGTTCGTCGACCGATTCGCGAGCTACTACACGCCCGTCGTCGTGACAGCAGCCATCCTCACCGCCGCAGTCCCACCGCTCCTGTTCGGCAGGACGTTCGAGGTGTGGTTCGTCCGCGGTCTCACCCTGCTCGTCGTGGCCTGTCCCTGCGCGTTCGTCATCAGCACGCCCGTCAGTGTCGTCTCTGGCATCACCAGCGCGGCGCGAAACGGCGTCCTCGTCAAAGGTGGCGACCACCTCGAAGCGATGGGCGAAGTAGACACCGTCGCGTTCGACAAGACCGGCACGCTGACGAAAGGCGAGCTGGCGGTCACCGACGTCATCTCGCTCAACGGCAACAGCGAAGACGACGTGCTCCGCTGTGCGCACAGCCTCGAACGCCGGAGCGAACACCCCATCGCCGAGGCTATCGTGGATCACGCTCACGAACGAGGCGTCGAAGAGCGCGAAGTCTCTGATTTCGAGAGCCTAACGGGGAAGGGCGTCCGAGCCGACCTCGACGGAGTAACCCACTACGCCGGGAAACCCGCGCTGTTCGCTGAGTTGGGTTTCGACCTCGAACACACGCACGTCAGTACGGACGGGGGGATGGTCATGGACGACGACGTAGCCGAGGATGCGACGGTCGAGACCGAAAGCATCTGTGACCACCGCGACGACTGCCTCGACCTCCTCTCCGAAGTCGTCCCGCGCTTCGAGCAGGAGGGCAAGACCATCGTTCTCGTCGGCACCGAAGACGAACTGGAAGGCGTCGTCGCCGTCGCTGACGAGGTACGCCCCGGCGCGAGCGAGACGGTCGCTCGACTCCACGACCTCGCCATCTCCCGCGTCGTCATGCTCACGGGCGACAACGAGGGCACGGCGCGCGCCATCGCGGAGGAGGTCGGCGTAGACGAGTACCGCGCCGAACTCCTCCCGGAGGACAAGGTCGAGGTGGTCGAATCCCTCGCGGACGACGGCGTTGCGATGGTCGGCGACGGCATCAACGACGCCCCCGCGATGGCCGCCGCAACGGTCGGAATCGCCATGGGTGCGGCGGGAACCGACACCGCCATCGAGACCGCCGACGTGGCGCTGATGGGTGACGACATCGAGAAACTCCCCTACCTCCGAAATCTCGCCCGGAAGGCGAACCGCGTCATCCGGCAGAACATCTGGGCGAGTCTCGCAGTGAAAGGTGTCCTCGCGGTCGGCGCACCCCTCGGCCTCGTGCAGGTCGTCCACGCGATCGTCATCGGCGACATGGGGATGAGCCTCGGCGTGACGACCAACGCTATGCGACTGGCGGGAATCTCTCCCGACGACGAGTGAGCCACGCCGTCGATTTACACTCGTAGTCGCGCTGTCGGGTTGCTCCCGTCGAGATAGCTCGAAGACCCGTTCGATTCTCTAGAAGACTTATACGGAAGTGATAGTTTCCACGACGTATGTGCGAACTGAAACGCCGCTCCGTTCTCGCTGCGCTCGGGGGTGCTCTCGTAACTGGGGGATGTGTAAGTGACTCGAATGGAGGGCGTGGCTCCGACGAATCGACCACCGATCACCGTCAGGGGACGACCCAGACCACCGATCTCGATGAGAAGACCACCACCGACGAGACGTCCACGACAGGCGACTGGATATCACACGCATCGAACACGCCCAACCCTGACCATTCGATTACCCTCCGAAACGAGAACGACGAAATCAAAATTGTCCGCCTCCGGATCGTTCGAGAGGCGACTGGCAAGACGGTTTACGACAAGACGCACGAACTCTCGGCGGGAGGCGGCGTCCACGCGTACAACCTGAAGCAGGCCGACCCCGACGGTGTCGAAGCGTTCTCGGTCTGCGGAGAGCTAGTCGGTGACGCGCTGACCGCGACCGAAACCCACACGTCGAGTTCACGCGGGGAATCGGACAAGTCCGATTCCCCCCGCCGTGGCTGTGCGACCATCAGAACGAGTCAGTGCTACGGAGATGCCCACGTGACGGTTCGCGACGACGAGGTTCAGGTCGTCTACGCTATCTGCTGATCGACCACGCCACCAACTACGATACCCTTCAGCCCGTATCTCGCCCGATGGCGCACGACCACGGTGACGACGATACCACCATCCGCCCGCTGACGCTCGCGCTGGCGATCAACACCGTCTTCTTCGTCGTCGAACTCGTCGGTGCGATATTCGCCGGGTCGCTCACTCTCCTCGCCGACGCGGTTCACATGCTCGCCGACAGCGCTAGTCTCGCGCTCGCGCTGGTCGCGGCGTGGATATCTGCCCGGCCTGCCGACGCCAAACGAACCTACGGCTACCAGCGCGCGGAGGTGCTCGGTGCGCTCGGAAACGGAGTCCTCTTGCTCGCCGCGGTCGGCTACGTCCTCTTCGACGCGCTTCGCCGGTTTCAGAACCCGCAACCGGTGGACGCCGAACTGGTCATCCTGGTGGGTGTGCTCGGATTGCTGGCGAACCTCGCCGCGGCGTGGGTGCTGTCGGGCCACCGTGAGATCCTCAACGTCGAAGGAGCGTTCCTCCATCTGCTCTCGGATGCCGCCGGGAGCGTGGCGGCCATCTCGGTCGGTGTTGCGCTCGTCTTCACCGACCTGTACGTCCTCGACCCACTGTTCGCCGTGCTGGTCGCCGCGCTGGTGCTGTACTCCGCGAAAGATCTCTTCGTGGAGAGTATGAACATCCTCCTCCAGGGAACACCATCGGAAATCGCGGTGGACGAGGTACGCGACTATCTCGACGGACTGCCGGGGGTCGTGGAGTCCCACGACGTTCACGTCTGGTCGCTCAGTTCGACGCAGTACGCCCTCTCGGCACACGTCGTGGTCGAAGACGACGCCGACCCGGACGCGGTGCTCCGGCATTGCCAGGTCGAACTGGCGAACCGATTCGGCATCGACCACGCGACCATCCAGGTCGAATCGGGGTCGTTCAGCCACACTTTCGATTTCGACTGCTACTTCCGGGACCGCAAGGCTTGATACTACGAACGACGGAAAGAAGGATAATGACGTGGCGCGCGCTGTCGCTCGCAGTCTGTCTCGTCCTCGCTGGCTGTGCTGGAGCACAATTCGACCGATCGACGACACCCCAAACGACAGACCTCCAGACGACGGAACCGACGACCCAAACCACTGGAACGGTCGTCGACCGGTCTAATCCGTGGGGAGAGTCGGAGTTGACGGTCGCCATCAACGGTAGTGCGAACGGATCGCGTGACTACACCGACGAAGTTCGGCAGGCGCTCGACTACTGGGAGCAACATAGCGAGCAGTACGCGGGCTACGCGCTCGAGTACGAACTCGTTCCGAACGCCGAGAATCCGGATCTGATCATCAACTTCGTCGAGGAGGTTCAGAGTTGTCCCGGAATCGATCACGCTGCGGGCTGTGCACCATATATCACGAAATCGTCACAGATCTCCCGTCCGATGCGCATGGAGATCGACGATGCCTTTTCGAGCAATTCGACCGTCCTCATCCTGAAACACGAACTCGGCCACACGCTCGGGTTGAACCACAGTTCCGCCCCGCAGTCCGTCATGTCCGACGCGGCGGCCCTTTCGCGCAAACCGATGACGAACGCGACAGATCGGTCACTCCCGTGGTCGAACTCGAATCTCACCGTCTACCTCGGCCCGACCGACGACAGAGACGCCGTGAAAGAACAGGTACAACACGCCCTCGACTACTACAACCGGGGCGCAGCGGGAACCGTCCCCGCGAACGTCACGCTCTCGTTCACACAGACTCGATCGGAGGCCGATATCATCGTGCGCTTCCCCGACGAACTCCCCTGCAATCCGGAGGCGAGTGGTTCCTGCGGTGGCGTGCGTGGAATCGATCCCGATGGTGACGGGGCGCTGGAAGAGTACGACCGTCTGCTCATCTCCATCAGTGGCGTCGAAACCGATGCCGTCGGCTGGTACGTCGGCTACTGGTTGGGGTACGGTTTCGCCCTCGAAGAATCGGAACTCGCACCGCCGTTCAAAGACGCCTCGCCCAAAGAACGGCGAAGTAAGTGGTGGACTTAGAGCGAATCCAGCGCGCCCTTCGCGTTGAGTCGCCCCGCACCGAGGTCGGCGTCGCTCTGTCCGGCAACACCGTCAGCACCGTGTTTGATAGCGGATTCGATCTGCTTCGCGGTCGTGCTCGGGTCGGTCTCGCGCACGAGTGCTGCCACACCGGTCACCTGCGGTGCCGCCATCGAGGTGCCTGCGAAGTAGGCGTAGTACGCGCCGTAGATTTCCGGCGGCACCGACGACACGACCAGATTCGTCGGGTACGGCCATTCGGTGTCCGACGCGAGCGTCTTTTCGAGCGTCTCGTAGCCGCCGCCGGGCGCACCGACGTCGATCTCGTCCGTCCCGTAGTTGGAGTAGAAGACGCGCTTGTCGTTCGGCCCGGTCGCGCTGATGCTCATCGCACCTGCGACGCTGTTCGGGAGCGTGAAGTAGCCGCCCTGCTGGAGGTTCGCCCCGGAGTTTCCGGCGCTGGCGACGACCAGCGTTCCGCGACGGGTCGCGCTCTGGATGACGCGCTCGTAGCCCGTTCGGAGGCCACCCGCGTTGTACTCCGGCGGGATGGGTGACGTGCCGAGGCTCATGTTCGCCGCGTCTGCACCGATCTCCGCGGCGTAGTCGATCGCCTTCAGGATGTCTCCGCGCGTCGTGTACAGGCCGCCATCGACGTAGTAGAAAACGCGGAGCGAGACGATCTCGGCGTCTGGTGCCGTCCCGGCGACGCCCTGCATTCCCTCGTTGCTCGCCGCCGCGATGCCCGCGACGTGAGTACCGTGGCCGTACACGTCCTGTGTGTCGTCCGTCACGTCGCCGAACTTGAACAGCTTGCTCAGCGATTCGTTGGTGTTCTCCGCGAGGTCGGGGTGGTCGAAGTCGACACCCGTGTCGATGATGGCGAGTCGCGTGCCCTGTCCGGTCGCCTGTGTGTGAGCCTCGGATACGTCGGTGACCTGTTTATCCCACTGGAGCGGGTACAGGTCTTCGTCGGTGGTATCTTCCTCGCGCTCGGGCGCGTTGAGTTCGAGCTGCTGGTCTGCCGCCACTTCGGAGACGCCGGAGACGCTCTCCAGTGCAGTCCGGTCGTCGGCGATGACCAGGAAGACGTTGCCACCCAGTTCGTGCTGGACGGAGAATCCCGCGTCTACGATGTTGTCACGGACGCCACTTCCGCTTCCGACGACGATGTATCGAGAGCCACCTCCTGCCGATACCGGCCCTGCCACCGTCAGTGTTGTTCCTGCCACTGCAATCTGCTTCAAGAAATCTCGTCTGTCGTATCTCATTTCTTTAACCACGACTGTTGTTTGTACACGATTATTTATAAATCATGTGTAGATAGCAAATATCCTTATACGTTCGAAACTGCATAAATATGGGGTCCATTCGGAGATACTGGCTGATTCTGCAGATATACTCGCTCTTCGGTGTGATCGTGATTTTGTGTCGAAATGCGTATATCCAACCGCTCGTTTCGCCCAGCTGAAATCAGTTCTCGAACCCGTCTTCGAACCGGAACGTTCCGTCGCGCTGGACGACCTGACCGTCCACTTCCAACCGCGAACTCTCGCTCACGTCGGTGATCATATCGACGTGTACTGCGCTGTCGTTGCCCGACTCTCCCTCCGGCAGGCAGGAATCGTAGGCCCGACCGACCGCGAGGTGGATGGTGTCGCCCATCTTCTCGTCGAAGAGGATGTTGTCGGTGAAGCGGTCGATACCCCGATTCATCCCGATGCCGAGTTCGCCGAGTCTGCGTGCGCCATCGTCTGCGTCGAGGATCTCTGCCAGTATGTCTTCGCCGATCTCGGCACTGAAATCGACCACTTCACCGTCTTCGAAGGTGAGGTGGACGTTCTGGATGCGCCTGCCCTGATGGGTCATCGGCACGTCGAAGAACACCTCTCCCTCGGTGGCGTAGGGGGCAGTGAACACCTCGCCACTGGGGAGGTTGTGCGAGTCGTAGGCGACCGACGCACAGCTGTTGACAGCGGTTCGGTCCTCGATGGACATCGTGATGTCGGTGTTCTCCTTGACGATTCGGACCTCGCTTCCCTCGTCCAGTATCGTCTTCATCTTCTCCATCTCGTCGGCGAGCGATTCCCAATCGTGGAGGACGGCGTCGTACACGAAATCCTGGTACTCTTCGTAGGCCATCCCCGCCTGCTGTGCGTGGGCACGTGTGGGATGCAGCGTTGCAACCCAATCGGTTTCGAGCCACGCTCCTCGAATTCCCGTCCGGGCCTTCGAGTGTTCCTGCTGTACCGCTCCGGGAACGTCGGCCTCCGCCATCGTGTTCGTGCTCCCCCCGAGTCGAAGCACCACGTCGGCGTTCTCGTACATCGCCAGTTCGTGTGCAGGGTCTTCGTCGAAATCTCCCTCGTGTGCCCGGAGATATGCTCGCTCGACCTCCTCCGATTTGTACACCGTCAGTAGATTCGCATCGTGCTCGCCGACCTTCTCGCCGACCGCGACCGCGAGGTCATGTGCGCCCTCGTCGACGAGAACGACGACATCGTCACCTGCCTCGACCCGCGCGCTCCAGTCGACCAGCACCTCGGCATGTTTGTGGATCCGTTCGTCCATACCCGACAGTCGAAGGCCGGAAGAAAAGTCCCCGCGATTCAGAACCGCGGCGATTGCTCTTCGACGACATCTGCGACTTCGTCCAACTCGTCGGCCAACGTAACGAGCACGTCGTCGAGCGTGACGATACCGGTGAGCCGTCCACCTTCGACGACCGGCACCCGCCGAATCGCGGCGTCGTCCATCCGCTCGACCAGGTCGTGAACGCTCGCGTCAGATTCGATGGTTATCGGATCGCGGGTCATCACGTCGCCGACCGTCCGACTCGATGCGTCGGCTTCATCTCTCAACGAGAGTGCTATCTGTCGATCGGTGACGATTCCGACCGGTTGGTCACCATCGACGATGGGAACGCAACCGACGTTCTCGTCGGCCATCGTCGTGGCGATATCCGGGAGCGTGCTGTCTTCGGTAGCTGTCACTACGTCCGTCGTTGCGATATCGGTAACTGGCATTGTTCCCCCGGACGGGAATCGACGGGAAATCACCTAAAGACGACGGCCACCATCGCATACGCAGCGATTGCTGCCAGTACGATAGTTCCGCCAGCGGCCAGTCCGTGGGCGTACGACAGCGTGATTCCGACGACGACGGCTATTTCTCCGACGACGACACCCAGGACGAGCGACTGTCGGAAACTGCGAGCGACTTGCGACGCTGTGGCGACGGGAACCACCAACATCGCCGCAACGAGGATGACGCCCATGATTTGCATGGCCGCGACGACGACCAATGCGGTCAGCACGACGAGCAAACGGTTGTACCGCCGTACCGGGATACCCGAAACTCGGGCCGCTGTTTCGTCGAATGTAACGGCGAACAGTTGTCGTCGCGTTAGACCGACGATACCGACGACGAGTGTCGAGAGTGCGATCATCACCGAGACGTTCTCCGATGTAACCGTCGCCAAACTTCCGAATAGATACTGGTCGATACCCACCGCGATTCCACCATCGGAGAGACTGATGAGCACGCTTCCGAGAGCGAACCCGCCCGACAGCACGATAGCCATCGGCACGTCACCGTAGGCGTCAGTGTGCTCTGCAAGCGCCTGTATCGCCAGTGCTGCGATCACCGAGACCACGAGTGCGGTGAGATACGGCGAAACCACGACGTTCACGCTTCCGAGAAACAGTCCGACCGCGACACCAGCGAACGCCGAGTGAGCCAACGTATCTCCGATGAGAGCCATTCCTCGGTGGACGAGAAACGACCCGACGAGTGGTGCGACGAGACCCACGCAGAGTCCCGCGACGAACGCGAGGCGCATGAACCGATAGCCGAGCATCTCCGTGAGATCAATCATGGTCGTGGAGGAGTTGTCGCTGATTCGCGCCGTAGGCATCCGCCAGTACGTCGCTAGCTTCGAACTCGTCGGTACTGCCGTGGAAGTACAGCTTTCTGTTTAGACAGGCGATCCTGTCCGCGTGTTCGGTGACGACGCCGATATCGTGCTCGACGAGAACGACGGCCAATCCGTTCCGATTTAGGTCGTGTAGCAGTCTATAAAACGCCTCTCGTGATTCAGCATCGACGCCGACGGTCGGCTCGTCCAGCACGAGTATCTCCGCATCGGCGGCCAGCGCGCGGGCGATGAACACGCGCTGTTGCTGTCCGCCTGAGAGTCGGGCGACACGGCGGTTAGCAAGATTGGCGATTCCGACCGTTTCCATCGCATGCTCGATGGCGTCGCGGTCTTGCTCTCCGACGAATCCGAATCCGAGGTGGGAACTTCGACCCGCAGAGACGACTTCTTCCACTGTCACGGGCATCCCCGAAACCGCCGCCACGTTCTGTGCGACGTAGCCGACCCGTCCGCCCTTTCTGCCCTTTCGGGGCGGTTCGCCGAACAGTCGAACCGTCCCTTCGTCAGGGTCGCGTAGACCGAGGACGAGTTCGAGAAGTGTGCTCTTACCGGACCCGTTCGGTCCGACGAGTCCGATAAATTCGCCGTCTTTCACCGCCAGTGAAACGTCCGAAAGAACCGGTTGGTCGCCGTATCCGAACGTCACCGAGTCGACTTCGACGACCGTCATTTCGCCCCCAATGCCGTCTTCAGGGAGGGGCGGTTCACTCGTTCCATGATTTCGACGTAGCCCCAGTCTTTTCGGTTCCACTCCTTCGTCACGCCGGGGATCGGCGTGATGGGGAGGTGGTCTTTCGCGTCGGTTTCGGCGACGAGTTGCGTTGCAGCCCTGTCGGATTCGAACACCGGTGCGAGAACGTGTTCGATGTCGTGCTCTTCGATGATATTCTGCGCGCGCTGCACGTCCTTCGGACTCGGCGAGGCATCCGGTGCGAGTCCGGTCAGCGCGTGAATCTCGAATCCGTATCGCGCTCCGAGATACTGGAAGGCGTTGTGGCCCGCGACGAGAACCGCGTCTCTGTTCCTCGATTCGAGCTCGGACTCGAACGTTGCGTCGAGTTCGTCCAGTCGGTTTCGATAGTTCGCCGCGTTCTCAGCGATTGCATCGTCGGAAACGCCGTCCGTTCCCGAAAGATCATCTTCGATGGTCGAAACGGCCTGTTTCGCTCTCTGTGGGTCGAGCCAGAAGTGAGGGTCACTCGCTTCGTGGTCGTGTCCCCCTTCGTCCTTTTCGTGGTCGGTATCGGTTTCGTCCCCGTGATTTCCCCCACTGTGCTCGTTTCCTTCTCCGTGGTTCTCACCCCCTTCGTGATGTTCGTCTGCGCCGCCCCCGACGTGGCCCGGTGCGGGTAGGAAGTCGATCCCGTGTCTGGCCTCGACGATGGTGATCTCGGGCCGTTCTTCTCTTACGTTCTTCACCATCTTGTCGGCCCACGGTTGGAACCCCTCGCCCATGTAGACGAGTGCATCGGATTCGAGTGCATCCCGCTGTACCCGTGCTGACGGTTCCCATCCGTGTCCATGCTGACCGATCGGCACCAAACTCTCGACGGTTTTGGCATCTCTCTCGACGTTTCGGACAAAATCGGTCAAGACGAAAAACGACGTGCGTATCGTGGTAGAACCATCCGCGTTTTTTCCGGTTGAGGAACCGAGACAGCCACCAACGGTTCCACTTGCAAACATCGCAGCCCCGATCTTGATCGCGTGTCTTCGAGCGAGTTTCGTCATCTGAATATTACTAACTTCGACACCATAATTAATAAATACTGCTATATAGTGTCTATGAGTTGTTAATCCGCTGTTCGCTCGCTCGAATAGCACGAATGTCGAGCATCGCCTCTGGTTCGGTGGCGTCACGTTGGTCTGTCGTGCGTCGAAAAAACAGAACGGCAGTCGTTCGAGGGACGTTTCAGGGGAAGACGAGCACGGTCGCGTGCTCGGTTTCGAGCACTTCGACCTCTTCGCCGCTCTCCGCGCGGTACTCTTCTTCGATCTCCACCCAGTCGCCGTCGAGGGTGACCTCTTCGCCCGCCGCGTCCAGCGTGATCTCGCCGTGGGTGTCCAACTGAGCTTTGAGTTCGGCAGGGTCGGTCGATTCCAGTGCACCGATGACTGCGCCTGCTTTATCACGGAACTTCGGCCCGATAGATGCGTGGTCGGGAGAGACCCCGACAGGAGCGAGTTCGACGTTCGGTCTGCCCGCTTCGAGGTAGACCGGGCCGTTCACCGCCTCGCTCAGGTCGTACGTGTCGGGGTTACGTTCCGCGTCAGCGTACAGTTCGATACGGTCGAGTTCCTGATTGAGCGCCATCCCCTCGTCGGATTTCCACGCTCGAATTTCGCTCGCAACCTCGGCGATGATCTCGCCAGCGAGCTCGGCTTCCTCGTCGTGCATCTCCACGTCGGGCCACTCGGCCCGGTGGACGCTTCCCTCGGTTCCGGGGAGGTGGCTGTAGATCTCCTCGGTGAGGAACGGCGAGAACGGTGAGAGCATCCGAGCGACCGCCGAGACACAGGTGTAGAGTGCGTGGCGGGCAGCGTTTCGTTCTCCGGGTCGACCTTCGTATAGTCGTCCCTTGACGAGTTCGAGGTAATCGTCTGCGAGGTCCTCCCAGACGAACTCACGGAGCGTGCGGAGTGCGGAGTCGAAGCGGTACGCCTCCATGTCCTCGCTCACTTTCTGGGCCGTCTGGGACAACCGCGACAGCACCCAACGGTCTGCGTCACGGTACGCCGGATCGGTGACGTTCGGTGTGTTCTCGTCGAAGTGATTCGCGGAGAACTGGAAGATGTTCCACACCTTCGTCAGGAAGCGGGAGGCGGATTTGACCTCCTTCCACTGGAACTGGATGTCGCTACCCGGTTGCCCGCCGAGTGCGAGCGACTGTCGGAAGGCGTCCGCGCTATGTTTCTCGACCGCTTCGGTCGGCGCAACGACGTTCCCTTGGGATTTGCTCATCTTGTTCCCGTCCGGACCGAACACCATCCCGTTGATGAGGATGCTGTCCCACGGGCGCTTGCCCGTGAGTTTCCCCACACGGAGGAGGGTGTAGAACGCCCACGTTCGGATGATGTCGTGTCCCTGTGGGCGGAGCGCCACGGGTTCGAACTCGTCCAGGTCGAGGTGGTCGGGCCACCCGGAGATGTGGAGCGGGGTGATAGAGGAGTCCATCCACGTATCCATCACGTCCGTCTCGCCTGTCCACGAGTCAGCCCCGCACTCGGGACAGTCACCGATTTCCGGGCCGGTTTCAGTCGGATCGACGGGGAGTTCGTCGACCTCGGCGATGTGCCAGTGGCCGCACTCTTCACACTCCCACGCGGGGATCGGCGTGGCGAACACGCGCTGGCGGGAGATGACCCAGTCCCATCCCATGCCCTCGGTCCACTCTTCGAGACGCGAGTGCATGTGGTCGGGAATCCACTCGACCTCTGCTGCCTTCTCCAGAATCTCGTCGGGGTGAACCTCGACGAACCACTGCTCTTTCGAGAGGATCTCGATGGGTGTATCACAGCGCCAGCAGGTGCCGACGGACTGCTCTGTCGGTTCGGAGTCGTTCAGATACCCCTCCTCGTCCAGCGTCTCGGCGACTTCTCCTTTCGCTTCTTCGATGGTCAGTCCCTCGAACTCGTTTGCGAGTTCGTTCAGGCGACCGTCCTCGGTGAACACCGGACGCAGGTCGAGGTCGTGTTCGACCCACCAGTCGACGTCCTGTTTGTCGCCGAAGGTACAGATCATCACCGCACCGGTTCCGAAGTCGCCATCGACGTCGTCGTCGCCGACGAGTTCGACTTCCTGCCCGAACAGGGGAACCTCGAACGTCTCGCCGATCCGGTCTTCGTAGCGTTCGTCCTCGGGATCGACGGCCATGCCGACGCAGGCCGAGAGCAGTTCGGGGCGCGTCGTTGCGATTTCTATCTCTTCGTTATCGACGCCCTCGAACGTGATGTAGTAGAGAGTCCCCGTCCGGTCTTCGTTCTCGACTTCCGCGTCGGCGATGGCGGTCTCACATCGTGGACACCAGTTGACGGGGTGTTCGTCGCGGTAGACGTACTCTTCCATCTCGACGAACGATTGCTGGGTCTTCGCCCAGTATTCGGAATCCATCGTCCGGAACTCGGCGTTCCAGTCGATAGAGAAGCCCAGCTCGTTCATCGTCTCTTTCATCGAGTCGATCTGCTCTTCGGTGTGCTCGATGCAGAGTTCGCGGAACTCCTCGCGTGACACGTCGGTTCGGTGAATGTCGTGATCCTCTTCGACTTTCACTTCGGTCGGCAGACCGTGGCAGTCCCAGCCCTGTGGGAAGAGAACCTGCTTCCCCTGAAGACGCTGGTACCGCGCTGCGAAGTCGATGTAACTCCACTGGAGACCGTGCCCGATGTGGAGGTTTCCTGTCGGGTACGGTGGTGGTGTGTCGATGACGTAGTCCAGGTCGCCATCGGGGGTGTACACGTCCGAGTCTTGCCACTCGTCGCGCCATTTTCGTTCGATACGGTCGGGTTCGTAGTCGGTTGGAACGTCAGTCATGTCAAATCGCTACCGCTGGATGGTCGATCGGCGAGAAATGCGGATAACTCGTCGTCTGCACTAGAGACGTACTACCGACACCATCGCGCTCATACCTGTGACTCTGCGCGCCTTCGCTGATAAAGGTTCCCGTCCGACGCCGCCTCGAAAACAACCTCGAACCGTCCGATCTGTCCAAATTAGAACGAACGCCGTGCGAGTCCTCATAGTATCGGGATGGTTTACTTCGAGCCCATCGACCTCCGGATATCGCCAGATGAAGCGACCGATATCGTCCGAAGAGAGGTGGACGCTCTTCGAGTGGTTCGGAACGACGGCGATATCGGGTTCCGAACGTCCACCGGGTTCGTTGTCATCACGATTCGACCGACTCCCGAGTCGGAGTCGGGGAAGGCAAAGGCGACGCTTCGGTACCGGGTCGATCCGAGACTGCCCATCTTTCTTCACGGACTGTCGAAGGGGGGCGAGAGTCGGGACGCGTTCGACGTGCATCGCGTGTCGGCGAATTGTCTCTCCGTAACGTGATTTTTATACTCTCCCATCCGTCTCATCCACTATGACCATCTACGAGTCCGAGATTCCCGGCGTCGGGCATAAGTTCGAACTCGAACTCGATGACGAAGAGCGACTCGTCGTCATCATCCACCACGACGGAAAACGTGAACTCTACCGGCGGCCATCGCCGAACGAGGACAGCGTCAAACTGGCCTCACTGACCGGGAAGAAGGCGCGACAGCTCGGTTCCATCCTCGAAGGTGCGTACTTCCAACCCGTCGAGATGGACGAACTGAGAGTCCCGCTCGGGGAGGCCATCATCGAGTGGGTCGAAGTCAAAGACGGGTCGCCGCTGGTCGGACGAACCTTGGCGGAGGCCGCGATTCGCCGACAGACGGGCGTCTCGGTCATCGCTATCCAACGCGGCGAGGAGACGATTGCGAACCCGGGCCCCGAGACGGAGATCGAACCCGGTGATATCCTGGTCGCCATCGGAACCCGTGAAGAGCAGGCGGAACTCACGGAGCTACTGAGCGCCAACGACGACGAGGATACGCAGTCCTGACGATGGCGGAGCCGCTCCTCGTCCAGTTCGGAATCGCAGTGACGGCCATCGCTCTTGTCGGCGCGCTCGCGGTTCGCGTCGGTCTCTCGGTCATCCCTGCATACATCGTCGTCGGCATCCTCGTCGGCCCGAACGAACCGACGAGCATCGGGGGTATCTCGCTTCGACTCGTTCAGACACACGAGTTCATCGACGTACTCGCGGAACTCGGAATCGTCTTTCTCCTCTTTTTCCTCGGGTTGGAGTTCAGCCTCGAACAACTCGTCAGCAACCGCGAGAGACTCGTCCGAATCGGTCTCGTGGACCTCGGTATCAACTTCCTACTCGGTCTCGGCCTCGGACTGTTCTTCGGCTTCTCGTGGCTCGAAGCGTTCTTCCTCGCGGGTATCGTATACATCTCGTCCAGCGCCGTGATCACGAAGTCGCTCATCGACGAGGGATGGATCGCGAACGCGGAGAGCGAACCGATCCTCGGAACCCTCGTCTTCGAAGACATCTTCATCGCCGTCTATCTGGCACTGCTCTCGGCAGTTGCGCTGGGTGAGGGGAGCGTTTCGGATGTCGCCCTCTCGGTCGGCACGGCGTTCGCCTTCCTCGCTGTTCTCGTCGCGGTCGCGTGGTACGGAACCGAGTACGTCGAACGACTTTTCAGCGTGTCGTCGAACGAACTGTTCCTGCTCAGGGTGACGGGCATAACCGTCCTCGTCGCTGGTGTCGCGTTGCTACTGGGCATCAGCGAGGCCGTCGCCGCCTTCTTCGTCGGGACGATGTTCGGTCGAACCGACCACGTCCAGCGTATCGAGCAGGTTCTGGCACCGTCCCGCGACCTGTTCGCCGCGGTCTTTTTCTTCTCCATCGGATTGACGACCAAAATAACCCTCTTGGCCGACGTTGCCGTGTTACTGACGGTGAGTGTCGTCGTTACGACCGTCGGAAAATTGGTGAGCGGGACGCTCTCGGGTGCGTTCTACGAACTCGACCGAAGGCGCTCGATTCGCGTCGGGCTCGGGATGGTTCCTCGGGGCGAGTTCTCGCTGGTGTTGGCAACGCTCGCCATGAGCGTCGATACGGGCGCGCTCGGTGAGCTGATACCAGCGTTCGCGGTGGGGTACGTCCTCGTCATGAGCATCCTCGGGACGCTGTTGATTCAGCACGCTGATAGGCTGACGAACGCGGTAGAGACGGTCGCATCGTAGCGAGTCGGCGTCTCGACTCCGCCCCGAACCGCAACCCCTACCACCCCTGGCACGCAGATTTCAGCCATGCAACTGGGCGTCATCGGACTGGGGCGTATGGGACGAATCGTGGTGGACAGAACCCTCGACGCCGGACACGACGTGGTCGCGTACGACGTGGCCGAGCAAGCGATCGAATCGGCGACAGAGGCGGGTGCGGAACCCGCGGATTCGGTGGCCGACCTCGCGGAGATACTCGGCGAGGAGAAACGGATATGGCTCATGGTGCCCGCCGGAGAGCCGGTGGACGCCGCACTGGAAGATCTGGAACCCTACCTCGGCGAGGACGACATCGTGGTCGATGGCGGCAACTCCTACTTCGAGGATTCCGTGCGCCGGGCCGAGACGACCCCGGCGGCTTACCTCGACTGCGGAACCAGCGGCGGCCCGGCGGGTGCCGAACTCGGCTTCTCGCTGATGGTCGGCGGCCCGGCGTGGGCCTACGACGAATTGACGCCGGTCTTCGACGCCGTGGCAACCGGGCCGGACGGTCACGACCGCATGGGCGAAGCCGGGTCGGGCCACTACGTGAAGATGGTTCACAACGGCGTCGAATACGCGCTGATGCAGACCTACGGCGAAGGGTTCGAACTCCTCCACGAAGGTCGGTACGACCTCGATCTGGAAGCTGTCGCCCGGACGTGGAACAACGGCGCGGTCATTCGCTCATGGCTCCTCGAACTCTGTGAAGAAGCGTTCCGCGAGGAGGGATCCGACCTGGGGGACGTTGCCGACCACATCGCGGGCGGTTCGACCGGCACTTGGACGGTACAGGAGGCACTGGAGCAGGAAGTACCGGTGCCACTCATCTATCAGTCGCTCGCCGAGCGCCACGGCAGTCGTACTGAGGGCCGTTTCTCGCGGCGACTGGCGAACCGACTGCGGTACGGATTCGGTCGGCACGAGGTTAAACGAGAGTAGTTTCCGAGAGCGACGAGTGGAACGAGGAGCGAGCGGACTCGGCGTGCACCGTGGGGAGCACCGAGGTTTTGGTCCAGATTTTGTAATCGGAGCGACCGAGCAATCGGTCGCTCCGTGCAGGAAAAGGTGGACGCGCTTCGGTCGGTACGAGGTCAGGCGAGAGTAGTCACCGGAAGCACGCAGTTCCCGTGAACGACCAGCGGGAGTGAACGGGGACAGCGAAGAGTGAGCGAGAACAGGAATCGCGAAATCGTGCGCGACTTTGCGCCGATCACCGACGTGCGACGACGACGTGTGCCTCCATCGGGAAGATGATGCCGTCGTCGTCCGTGTACTCTCGGAGTGTTTCTTCGACATCCCGAACCAGTGCTTCTCGCACGTCTCGCTCTAGCCCGCCGAGTGGCCCGGCTAACGGTGAACTCGCGGCCTCTCGGCGCACGAACTCCTCCGGAGACGGGTATCGCATGGGTTCGATACCGATAGTGATGGAGACGTCGTGGAATCCGGCGTCGCTAACGAGGTCGCGCAATTCGTTCATTCCCCACGAGGGAAACGGTGAGCGCATCATCGCCGCCGCCTCGTCGCCGATGTGGCGCTCCAGGGCGTCCGCCATCACGACGTAGCTGTGATTGAACTCGATGGGCCGCCAGACGCTGACTGCGAGGCGGCCATCGGGCACGAGGACGCGGTGCATCTTCTGTAGTGCGGTCGACGGGTTCGGCACGAACTGGAGAACTTGCTGGCAGAACACCGCGTCGAACGTCTCGTCAGAAAACGGGAGGTCGACGGCATCTCCTTCTCGCCACTCGACTACTGTGCCCTCGCCCGATGAGATCGTTTTCGCCACTTCGAGCATGGCCTCGTTGGGATCGAGTCCGATGACGGAGCCGTCGGGCCCTACTCTTCGAGCCGCACGTCGTGCGACGATTCCGGTTCCACATCCGACGTCGAGCGCACGGTTACCCGGCTCGAGACCAGCACGTTCGACGAGTTCGTCCGCCCAGGGTGCGAACATCCTCGGAACGAGGTATCGTTCGTACGATTCTGCGCTGTTGCCCCCAAGCTGCCAGCCGTCCGACGGTTGTTGAATCTCGTCTGTGTCTCTCATAGTACCTCTGAAGATATATCATGAATTACTATGAAACTAGCTTGCGGGATATTTCACAGTGCGAAAACGACGACGAGGTTGCTCGACGGTCGTCGTTTCCTTCGAAAAAATGACGTTTCCCACGCGAACGAGGTCGTTCGGTGATTCCAGCGATTCCTCCGATTCGGTTGTTGCCGTCGTACTTGCCGATGGTTCGGCAGCCTCCTTCGTGCTCGCGTCAATCACAATGCTGTTAAACCACCACTCCGTAGCCACCGCCATATGGTAAACGAACTGGGTCTGGGACTCGGGCTACTGCTCACGCTCACCGCAGTGGCTCTGCACTTCACCAAGGGAACCGAATGGCGCGTTGCTGACGACATCTCCCAGGAAGTGCTCGAAAAGCGTGCGGCGAGTGTCCCCGAAACCGACTTCCCCGAACCGATGAATCGCTCCATTGGTGGCGGCGGGGTCGCCGTCGGTGCCGGTGCGGAAGGCGAACTCGAAGGCGAGGAGGCTGAGGAAGAAGAGGAAGGCTTCGACCCTGCTGCCATCCCGGAAGACGAGGTCGAATACTACGAGGTCGAGTACGTCAAAGAAGGCTCGACGATCGAAGTCGCCAACAACGAAACGCTCCTCGAAGCGGGCGAAGACGAGGGTTGGGATCTGCCGTACTCCTGCCGTGAAGGCTCGTGTCTCTCCTGTGGTGCGAAGATCGCCGAGGGAGACCCCGAGGACATCGTCCACAGCAACAACGACACGCTCAGCGACGACGAACTCGATCAGGGGTACATTCTGTCTTGCACTGCGTATCCGAAGGCCGATATCAGCATCGAGACGAACGAGACTCCCTGACGATTTCTTTTCTCGCTGTTTCGATTCAACATTCGTAAGTCAAAGCGTTGAAATCCCTTCTAATCATGTAGAATACTAGTGGATAAAACGCAGGACACTATCACTGAAGGGAAGCTTTCGCGTCCACTGTTCAGTCTCGCGTGGCCCATCATCATCACCCAACTACTCCAGGTCGCCTACAATATCACCGACACCATCTGGCTGGGCCGGGTCTCGACCTCCGCAGTCGGTGCGCTCAGTCTCGCACTCCCCGTGAGCGTGCTCATCATCTCCATCAGCGGTGGCTTCACCGTCGCTGGCAGTACACTCGTCGCACAGTACACCGGGGCCGATAGCAACACCTCCGCCGGGGCGATCGCTGGACAGACCATCTCGTTCGTCGCCGGACTGGCGATCGTTCTCGGGATCGCGGGCTACTTTCTCGTCGATCCCCTCCTGGCGTTGTACCCCGCGCAGCAATCGACCGCCGAGACGGTCGTGCCGATGGCGGGCAACTACCTCCGGGTGTTGTTCCTCGGGACGCCCTTCATCTTCGGCTTCCACGTCTTCTCCGCGCTCATGCGCGGCCACGGCGACACGCGCCTCCCGATGCGCGTGATGACCGTCAGCGTCCTGCTGAACGTCGTCTTAGACCCCCTGTTCATCTTCGGCTGGGGGCCGATCGATGGGATGGCGATCCAGGGTGCGGCGATAGCGACCGTCCTCTCGCGCGGCGTTGCGACGGTCATCGGCGTGTACGTCCTGTTCGGAACGCCGTACGGCCCGGACGTACAGCTTCGACACCTCGTTCCCGATGCATCGAACATCTGGAATATCGTTCGCATCGGGACACCGAGTGCCCTGGAAGAGTCGTCCGGCGCGCTGGCGATGCTCACTCTCACGGCCATCATCGTCACGTTCGCGCCACCGGTCATCGCCGCCTACGGTCTCGGTAATCGCGTCGTCTCGCTCGTCTTCCTCCCCGCCGTAGAGTTGGGCCGGGCGACCAACACGATGGTCGGCCAGAACCTCGGGGCGAGGAACGTCGACCGGGCAGAACAGGCGGTCTGGCTCGCGGCGAAAGCAGGTTGTGCAGTGATGGTCGTGGTCGCTATCATCGCGGCTCTGTTCGCCGATACGTTCGTCGGCATCTTCCTGACCACCGGAACGCCGGACGCCGACCAGACGCTCCAATTAGCTGGGGAGTATCTCCGCATCCGAACCGTCGAGTTCGCGTTCATCGGCCTGTTCCACGTCCTCGTCGGTGCGTATCGCGGCGCGGGCAACACCAAGACCGCGATGGCGTTCTCGATGGTGACGCTGTGGTTCTGCCGCGTGCCTGCGGTGTACTATCTCGCCATCGTCCGCGACCTCGGACCGACGGGTATCTGGCTCGGTGTCGCTATCGGGCATATCATCGGTGCCATCGGCGCGGGCCTGTGGTTCACTCGCGGCACGTGGAAGCAAGCCGTCATCAGCGAGCCAGCGACGAGTTCACAGAGCAGTGTCGAGGATTGACCGGGTCAAAACCTTAATGCCGCCGGGAGAGTAGAACTGGGTGAGGGCGCGTAGCTCAGTGGACAGAGTTCTTGGTTCCGGACCAAGATGTCGCGGGTTCAAATCCCGTCGCGCCCGTGCACTCGCGGGTCGATTCGAATCCAATCGCCTGCGGCGGGTTCCTTGTCTGGAACCAGGGCAACTTCGACCACATCGACGAACTAATGTCTGAAGAATACGTCGGACATTGGTTCGGCTTCGAGGGCGAATCCGTCTATCTCGACGGGTTCAAGGAGTTCATCCGTGCGGTGCGGACCGGGTTCCCGGACTTGGAGATGACCGTCGAGTTCATGTTCGCCGAGGAGGACATGATTGCCATTGGATTCACCGTTGTCGGCACCCACGAGGGGGAATTCATGGGAGTTCCCCCGACTGGGAAGGCGGGTAACCCAGTGCCGGGCATCATGGTTCACCGATTCGAGGACGGGAAGGTCGTCGAAGGATGGGCGGTTTGGGACTCGCTCGGCCTCATGCAGCAACTCGGCGTCATCCCCGAGAAGTTTAGCCTCGCAAGCTTCCTCGAAACGACCCTCAACCTCACCAAACAGGACGTTCTCAAGCGTACCGGGCGTAACGCCTGATTCGACTGAGACCACTTTTTCACCCGGACTGATGCTCACTGCGAACCAGTCCCCGGTATGTTGGCGTACTCTAAGTGGAATGTATTCGAAAATTCTACATTGTCAAGGAACTGCAGCCAGTACTCCATTGTCTCGCGCTCCGTATGCCGGTCGTCGACTTCGTCCACTTCCACTTTGGATAAGGATTTAATTTAATTAGAATACGATTAATTTGTAAAGATGTGACTCGAGGGGCAACACGCCCTCGAGAGGAGTACTATGACATCGAAACCACGCCCAGCAGTCCCCGACCGTGTTCGAAGCGCCGGTGTCCCTGCAGCACTCATCGCCGGTGGTTTCAGCCTCTGGCAGACGAATCGCACGCTCGCGACCGCATTCATCGCCCTTGGCATCCTCACGTGGCTCGTCGTCCAGCGGGTATAACGATGCACGTCATTCCCCGGCGAACTCATCCGCCTGTAACTTTGGGGGTGGCGGCGCAACCGTCTGCATCACCCGAAAAAGAACTATTCGACAGCAAAGGTGACGAGCGACGCACCCACGATTCTATGTGGTGATGGGCACGCACTGACCTCCCTGAAGGAGGCTGGACTCTCTTGGAGTTCAAACAACTAATTATGTCTGGGTCTTCACGGTGGCCGGACGGAGGTCACCTTCGTTGCGCCGCCAGAGTTTGTAGCGGTGCAGGTCACGCCCGGTGAGCGTGTTCAGGTTGTCGATGTCCTGCTCGTCACACCAGCGCAGGAAGTGGCCGAGCCGCGATGAGTGACTGTAGATAGTGGCGGTCGAGAGTTCGGTGCGTTTTTCGTCCAGGTACCAGTCAACGGCGTCCTGTGGCGCTATCGGTTCGAGGTCTGTGGTCAAGATTGCCTCGCAAACCGAGGGGACGGTATCGGCTGGCCCGTAGCTCGATTGAACGCGAGCTTTGGTTCCCCACGGTGCGGAAGCGCAGGCGCTGTGCGCCGAGTACCGCGTGATGTCGCGGGTGAGCGGTGCAGCGCCGGTGGCGCGAACCGCGAGTCACGGAAGGGGTTCTGAAACTTGTTTTCAGGTTCCCTTCCGGTGGTTCAAATCCCGTCGCGCCCGTAAGCCGAAACCGAGCACCGCAACGGATTCGAGGTACAGGAGAGGCAGTACTATTCTGTGGGACTGGGCGACCGATGAGTGTTACCAATATGACCAGGGGCTCCAGAAACTGATCCTCCTCTTGATTGTGGCTATTTCGATATCTAATGCCGATATATCGGATTTTATACTGCGTATTTATAAATACGGTTGGAAAAAGGATTATGTGTATCGTCCAGAATGGGTAAGAAAATGGTCCCCCTCCGAATTTCAGGTCTCGACGACAGGTTACGCATACCACATGATATCTGCGCCCTCAGCAGCGTGCTGCTGCTCGGGCTGCTCTAGATCGAGGCGATTCCCCTCCCCATCCAGCCCTACATCGCTCCAGCAACCTCGTTGCTCGCGCTTGTACTGTTTCCTCTGTTGTTGTCTCGGCAGCGCACCCTCCGCCCCTCCCCGTTGTGGGGTGCGCTGTCGCTCTTCGTTGGGTATACGTTCGTGCTCTCGCTTCTCGCCGTGACCATCGATGTCCTCGTCGGTGGTGCTGGCTTGAATCGAGTGTGGCTGTTCGGACGGCAACTAGTGGCTCTCAGTAGCGGTGTCGCCGTCTTCTACGTGCTCAGACGTGCCCTGTCGGTCGTCGAGACCGAGACGATACTGCGAAGCATCCTCGTCGGTGGGCTTCCCTCCCTCGGCGCTGCCTGGCTTACTCTCGGCTGGCAGGCGACCCACTTCGACGCGCTCGCTGTGATTCCACTGGTGTTCCGGGGATTCGCCTCGACTGGATACGACGGGTTGACCCGCACCTCCAGGTTGATGAGCGAGCCCGCGCACTTCGCGTTCTTTCTGATCGCACTCTTGCTCCCGATCTGCCTGCTCGGATATCACCGCGCACAGACGACGAATGACCGCCGACTGTGGGGCGGTGCTCTCATCGCGCTCGCCGGGGCTTTCATCGGCACGCTTCTCGACATCCGGTGTCCTCCTCCTCGTAGTCTTCGTGGGGGCGATCACGCTGCTGAGCGGAAACTGGAAGCTCATGGGTGTCGGCCTGGTGGTCTGTGGTCTGGGTGCAGGGCTATTCGTGCTTGCGTTCCCTGGGACGTATCTCGCGTATCAGCTCACGAACCTCGTGACTGGCTCTTGGGGCACGTCGATACTCACGCGATTTTATTCGACGATCGGGCCTTTCATCACCGCGTTCTCGTCTATCCACGGGTTCGTTGGCTACGGCCTCGGTGGGACGAATCACCACATCCAGGCGATCGTCCCGCCGGACGGCGTCGCTCGCCTGGCAAAGGTCTCGTGGGAAAACTCCGTGAACCTGAAAACGTTGATCGGGCGGCTCACCGCTGAAACGGGGATCATCGGGGTGAGCCTGTTCGGGATCACTCTGACGATGGCCTATTTCGAACTTGCTCGCCTGAATCGCTCGTTCACACCAACGACGTGGTCAGTGTCGGCGCGGGTCATCTTGGCGGGGCTCGTCACGACCGTCTTCGGGCACGGCATCGCCATGGGTTCGTTTGCGATCCCCTTCCTCTGGTTCTGGCTTGCGCTCGTCGACGTCCAACATCTGCAATCACCTACCTATGACGGGCTAGCGGATATCTGACCATCCCCGTACCTCTGTATTATCGCAGACAGACGAACTTCAGTCATGCCCGTTACGTTCTACACCGGCTATCACACGACACCAGACAGGCAGTCCCTACCGTCTCCACAGGTGGTGAGTAACTAACATATTCCATACCTACACGATCACCTAGCACCTGCAGAGAGACCCCGAGTACCCCATCCGCGACCCTGCCGACTGCCCGACCGTTCGCCAGACACGTGACGGCGAGTGGATCGCCAGAGACGCTGACGGACACTTCGCACGCGGTTCGACCCCTGCCGCAGCGATAGCCACGCTCAGGAAGTGATTCTCAGAAAAGAGTCCGACACTGCGGTCCCGTAGTGTCGGACTCAGAACACGCCGCTTTCCGGAGCCACGTCCAGTCCTGCGGCGATCTCGTTCGCCTCCGCTCGAATCGCGTCGGCGTCGGCGACGACCACCTCACCGTCCTGCTGGAGCACCTTTCCGGCGACCATCGTGAACTCCACGTCGTCGCCGTGGGCAGCAAAGACGGCGTGCGAGAGGGGGTCGTACAGCGGCGTGGCACGAGTCAGGTCGGTCGTCAGGCCGACGATGTCGGCCTGCCAGCCCTCGCGAAGCTTCCCGACGCGCTCGAATCCGGCGGCGCGGGCACCATTTATCGTCGCCATCTCGAAGATGGTCTGGGTGGGGGTTGCCCGCGCGTCGAGTTCGCCGACCTTCTGAAGGAGGCTGGCCTGTCGCATCTCGGTGAAGGGGTCGAGCGTGTTGTTGCAGGGCGGGCCGTCGTTCCCGAGCGCGACGTTGATGCCCCGGTCGAGATATTCGACGACCGGTGCGATGCCACTGGCGAGTTTCATGTTCGAGGAGGGGCAGTAGGTGACGTGCGTGCCGGTTTCGGCGAGCACGTCGCGCTCCGATTCGTCCGTCCAGACGCAGTGGGCGAGCACCACGTCCTCGCCGGTCAGTCCGACCTCGTCCAGCCAGTGGATGTTGCGGTGACCCGTCTCGGCTTCGACGGTGGCGACCTCGTCGCGGTTCTCGCTCGCGTGGGTGTGGATACGCACGCCTTCGTGGTCGTCCGCGAGGCGGCGCACGCCCCGGAGACAGTCTTCCGAACAGGTGACGGCGAATCGCGGCGTCACGGCGTAGCGAATCAAGCCGTCGTTCGTGCCGTGATAGCGGTCGATGAGTCGTTCGGTCTCCCGAAGTCCGGCATCGGTGTCCTCCCGCAGTCCGTCGGGGGCGTTCTTGTCCATCAGCACCTTCCCGAGGCGACCCCGGATACCCATCTCGATGGCGGCCTCGAAGGCCCGGTCGGCGTGCCGAACCGAGAGGTGGTCGATACAGGTGGTCGTCCCGCTCTCGACGAGTTCGAGGTAGCCCAGTTTCGCGGCGACGGCCATCTCGTCGGCGTCGAGGCCAGCCTCCATCGGGAGGACGTACTCGAAGAGCCAGTCGAGGAGTTCGGTGTCGTCGGCGATACCTCGCCCGAGACTCTGTACCGAGTGGACGTGCCCCCCGACTAGCCCCGGCATCAGAACGTCGTACTCGTCCACGTCGTGGTCGGGATAGCTGTCGAGTACGTCCGGTCGCTCGCCGACTGCCTCGATGGTATCGCCGTCCACGACGACCGCCCCGTCGTCGATGATCGTCGTCGCGTCGGCGATTACCGTTCCGGTCAGTATCATATGTTCGATTTCTACCGTCTCCAACGGTGGGCCTGACGGTCATGAGTACTTCGGTTTCGGCATCTGTGTGGATCGTGGCATCTGCGTTGAACCGGTCGAACTGGTCGCCCGTTCACCCATCTATTTCAGCCAGTGGTCGAATCGTCCCGTATGCAAACGGCGGCGATGCGGGACACTGTTCGAGACCGGACGTTCGAGGTGTCCCCGTCGGAATTCGAAGTGCTCTGTAAGATGGTGCTCGTCCGGAAACTCGATACCGAGTCGCTTCGGGTGACTGCGTTCCAGAACGACGCCGGTATCGATATCGAGGGAATCATCGACGAAGAGTTACTCCGTGCTCGGCTAGGAGTGCAAGTCAAACGATACGCGGAGGGAAACTCGGTCGGATTGAGTTACATCCAGCGGTTCGACGGTGCGCTTAGGCAGGGAAATCACCAGATTGGGACACACATCACCACGAGTTCCTACACGAGTGGCGCTATCGACGCCGCAGACAGTTCCCACATTTGTCTCGTGGACGGGGAGCGACTCGCAGAACTCATGGTCGAACACGAGATCGGTGTCGAACGAACACACACCGGATGCGAACTCGATCCAGAGTTCTGGGCGGTGTTCGAGGAACCGGAACGCGACGATCAAGTTCCGACAATCGAAGTACCACTGGCGGATAGTTTCGACACGCTTCGGCGAGTGCTAGAAGCGATCGACACGACTGACGGATCGAAACACAAGATAACCGAGTATGTGCGGGGATCGACCGGTGATTCGTTCTCCCCACGGCATGCCGATCTGTACGCCACCGCGGGCTGGTTGCTCGGGTTCGCTCACAAGGAAACGCCGGTCGTCGTGGATGGCCGCGAACAGCGTCGATGGGGGCTGACACGCTCCGGTGTGGAGTATCTCGAACTTCTCGTAAGAGGCGACGACGAGGTCGCCACAGAACTTCTCGTCTCGGCCATCGCGAACGTCGAGATCGTCTCACGGGCTCGGGACGCCCTTTACGGACAGGGACGGTTGACTCGAGACCAACTCGTCGACGTACTCGAAACCGAGTCGGAGCTGTCACGGTCGAGTGCGAACCGGCGTGCGAGCACCGTGAAGAAGTGGCTCGCCATGCTCCCGGATGTCGAGGAACGACGCGATGGCCGCCAAACCGTACTCGTCCGTGTGTAAGCCGGTTTTCGAGGCGTTAGGCTGTCCCTAATCATCGTTTGCTGGTCTTCGTTTCCCTCCGTATGGTGGTGATTTCGGCGGCGACGTCCGGAGCAGTGTACGTAACAGGGAATGGATGCGGCAAATTTCACCGACCCATCTACGAGTCGAAATATTGAAACCGACCTATTTCGTTTCGAAAAGACGATGACTAGCACACAGCCCCGCAGTTCTATCACGGAGGGTGGGCTGGTGCGCCCGATGTTCGAACTCGCGTGGCCGATCGTCGTCATCCAACTCCTGCAGGTGATGTACAACGTCGCGGACACCTTCTGGCTGGGGCGGCTGTCGGCCAATGCGGTCGGTGCGATGAGTATCGCGTTCCCGCTCATCTTCTTCCTCATCTCCGTCGCGGGTGGGTTCACCACCGCCGGGAGCATCCTCGTCGCCCAGTACACCGGGGCCGACAGCGAGGCCTCCGCTGGGAAGGTCGCAGGCCAGATTCTCGTCTTCGTGCTGTTCCTGTCGGTCGTCCTCGGAGTCGCTGGCCACTTCCTCACCCAGCCGATGCTCTCGCTCATGCCGACACAGGATGCGACGGCCGAGAACGTCGTTCCGCTCGCTCGCCAGTACATGGAGACGTTCTTCCTCGGAATGCCGTTCCTGTTCGGCTTCTTCGTCTTCAACTCGCTGATGCGCGGCTACGGCAACACCCGGACACCCATGCGTATCATGCTCGTCAGCGTCGCCATCAACGTCGTACTCGACCCGCTCCTCATCTTCGGCGTGGGACCGTTCCCGAAGATGGATATCGTCGGTGCGGCGATGGCCACGATCATCGCGCGGGGTGTCGCAACCGTCCTCGGGTTGTACGTCCTGTTCGGTGCTCACGCCGGGCCTGACGTGAGCGTCGACGACCTCGTCCCCGATTTCGGTCACATCTGGGACATCATCCGCCTCGGAACGCCCAGCGCGCTCGAACAGTCGACGAGTGCACTCGCCATGATCACACTGACCACGATGGTGGTTCAGTTCGCCCCGCCCGTCGTCAGTGCTTACGGACTTGGTAATCGACTCGCGTCACTCGTTTTCCTCCCGGCGATGGGGTTGGGGAGAGCGACGAACACGATGGTCGGTCAGAATCTCGGGGCGAAGAAACCGGATCGCGCGGAACGAGCGGTCTGGCTGGCTGCGAAGGTCGGGTCGGCGGTGATGCTCGCCGTCGCCATCGTCGCAGCCCTGTTCTCCGAACCCATCGTTGGGGTGTTCATGGCGACCGGGACCGAGAACGCGGCCCGAACCATCGAATTCGGAAGCGAGTATCTCCGGATTCGCTCCGTCGAGTTCGCGTTCATGGCGCTCTTACAGGTACTGCTCGGAGCGTATCGCGGGGCGGGTAACACCAAGACGGCGATGGGATTCTCGATGGTGGCGCTATGGATCGGACGAGTGCCCACGGTGTACTATCTCGCGTTCGTCCGTGACCTCGGGCCGGAAGGAATCTGGATCGGAATGGCGTTCGGAAACGTCGTCGGGGCCATCGCGGCGGCGCTCTGGTTCACTCGCGGGACGTGGAAACAGACGGTTATCGACGAACCGGGCGTTGCTTTTACGGACGGCGATGGTGACTGATTTTCAACTGCCGGGTTTAAGCGTGCCATAATAAAATGAGTAGACCCAGTAGTGGCCTCCAATGAGTCTGGCGAGCGTCGCGCAACAGGGTGGGTTACCCTGTCCGACGAACGACACGAGATACGCTGGCCGAAACTGTATCCGAGGTGAGAAACGATGAGCGGCAACGTCGATGTCCTTCTTATCGGTATCGACGCGGGCTGTCTTCCCGTCTTCGAGCGGCTCTACGAGGATGACGTCGTCCCGAATATCAGATCGATCTGTGAGGACGGTGTCGCTGCTCCGTTGGAATCCCAGATGCCGCCGTGGACACCGAGTGCGTGGCCCTCGATGTACACCGGCGTCAACCCCGGACAACACGGTGTCTGTGGCTTCGTCACCTACGATGGGTACGATTTCCGTGTGGTCAGTGGAAACGACGTCGAAGAACACGCTATCTGGTCGTTGTTCGACGAACACGACCTGTCGAGCGTCGTCGTCAACGTCCCGGTGACACACCCCCCCGACGAGTTCGACGGCGCGCTCATTCCGGGATTCATCGGTCCCGAGAACCCACGTTGCCACCCAGAAGGGGCGTTAGAGGAGGTACGTGAGGCGATCGGCGAATACCGAGTGTATCCGAACTACTCGCGCGAACACTCCGATTTCACCGACGAACAGAAGATGGACGAGTACACGACACTCGTCCGGATGCGCGGCGAAGCGTTCCGCTATCTCGCCGACAAACACGAACCCGATTTCGGCTTCGTCCAGTTCCAGAAACCCGACACCGTCTTCCACGAGTTCGACGGCGACTGGGAGAAGGTGACGACCGTCTACGAGGAGACGGACAGACAGATCGGCCAGATCTTGGAGGAATGCGACCCGAACACGGTCTTCATCGCCAGCGATCACGGGATGGGTCCGTACGAGAAGTACGAGTTCCGCGTCAACGAGTTCCTGCGCGACGCAGGCTACGTGAAAGCGAGGAAAGGCGGCAAAGGTATGCCGTCGTGGAACCCGATCCAGGAGGAACTGCGCGAAGGGAAAGACACCCGAACGTGGGAACCGAACACTGTCGAACGTATCGCGGCGAAAGCAGCCCAGTTCGGCCTGACCGCACACCGCATCCGAACCGGACTGGAGAAGGTCGGACTCGCCGAGATCGCAAAGCAGTACGCGCCGAAGAACGTGGCTCGAACTGCCAACGAGCAGGTCGACTTCCCGAACTCGGTCGCGTACATGCGAGCACGAACCGAGTTGGGCGTCCGCATCAATCTTCAGGGACGGGAACCGAACGGCGTCGTTCCACCGGAGGAGTACGACGAACTGCGCGATGAACTGATAACGAAACTCAGCGCGGTCGAGACGCCCGACGGCGAACCCGTCTTCGGCGAGGTCGCACCGCGCGAGGAGTACTTCCACGGGAAGAACGTGGAGAACGCTCCGGACATCGTGACGATGCCGAACGAGATGGGTCAGTTCCTCTCCGCACAACTGCTCGGCGACTACTTCGCGCCACCGACGGAACCGTGGAACCACAAATTGGAGGGCGTCGTCGCCGCGAAAGGGGCGGGAATCGACACCGAAGCGATGCCGACGAAGGCCCACATCTTCGACATCGCTCCGACCATCATGTCCGCGTTGGGTATCCCGTACAGTGACCGGATGGACGGGAACGTGATTCCCATCGTCGCGGATGTCGGCTCTCAGTCCTATCCCGAGTACGATGAAAGCGACGAAATGGCGATGGACGAGAAGGGAGAAGAGGACGTCGAAGAGCGGTTGGCCGACCTCGGCTACATGCAGTAGACGGCCACCTTCCTTATCCACGACGGCGTCGAACCCCGTGTTCTGGGGTTCGATGGAACGAAACGAATTACCGGGGATGGATGCATCACTCTGGCTAGAGACGACGCAGTCGTCCGACTTCGACCCGCTCGATGGTGATCGTCGGGTCGACGTGGCGATCGTCGGCGGTGGAATCGCGGGGCTGTCGGCGGCGGCGGAGTTGAAAGACGCCGGAAGGACGGTGGCTGTGCTCGAAGCAGAGCGGGTAGTTTCCGGTGTTACGGCGCGAACGACGGCGAAGCTGACGAGCCAACACGGTCTCGTCTACCGCGAACTGCTGTCGCGCTTCGGTCACGAACGCGCTCGCCAGTACGCGACGGCCAACGAGGCGGCTATCGAGATCGTCGCCGAACGTTCCGAGAAGGTAGACTGCGATTTCAGTCGTCGTCCCGCCTACACGTACGTCACCGATTCCGGCGAACGAGGTCGAATCCGACGCGAGGTCGAGACTGCCCGAAGTCTGGGGCTTCCGGCTTCGTTCGTCGAGAGCGTTCCACTCGATGTGGATGCGAACTGTGCAGTCCGGTTCGACGACCAGGCGCAGTTCCATCCCCGGAAGTACTTGCTCACCCTCACAGACGAGATTCAGGGTGACGGGTGTGAGGTGTTCGAAGAGACGCGGGCAACCGACCTCCACTCGGGACACCCCTGTCGCGTCGAGACTGAACGCGGGACGGTGACCGCAGACCACGTCGTCGTTGCGACCCACTTCCCGTTCGTCGACCCCGCCGGATACTTCGCCCGGCAGTACCCGAAACGGTCGTACGTGCTGGCGGTTCGCACGCGTGACCCACCACCGGAAGGGATGTACTACCGGTCGGGCGACCCCTACTTCTCGGTTCGTTCACACGAGACGAACGGCGAGTCGTTCGTCCTCTGTGGCGGCCAGAATCACAAGACTGGACAGGGCGGTTCGACGAGCGACCGGTATCGGGCGGTCGAACGGGAGGCCCGACGTCGGTTCGACATCGAAGAAGTCGCGTACCGCTGGTCGACACAAGATTACGTTTCGACCGACCGCGTCCCGTTCGTCGGTCCCATCGCCCCGTGGCACTCGAACGTCTTCGTCGCCACTGGCTTCGGCGGTTGGGGGATGACGAACGGTATCGCGGCGGGTCGAATCGTCGCCGAGGAGATCGCAGGAGATGGAAGCGAGTGGGCCGACGTGTTCGACCCAGAACGTCTCCCGCCACTCGGAACCGCTCGGGAGTTTCTATCGGAGAACGCGAACGTCGGGACGAAGTTCGTCTCCGACTGGATGAGAAAACCATATGGGGCACGAGAGTCGCTCGCACCGGGCGACGCCCGAATCGTCCGTGAAAGCGGGAATGTCATCGCCGAACACCGCGACGAAGACGGCGAACTGCACCGCGTGTCGGCGGTCTGTACGCACATGAAATGTCTCGTAAAGTGGAACGACGCGGAGCAGACGTGGGACTGCCCGTGTCACGGGTCGCGGTTCGACTACGACGGTGGGGTTATCGACGGTCCCGCCAACCGCGATCTCCCCGAACGGTAGCGAGACGTTAGCTCATCATCTTCCGTCACCTTATCCAACGTTGTCATTTCGGCGATTACACATACCACGCTTATGCGAATTCTGGGTTTATCGATATATGTGGCATGACAACAAACGACACATATATCGGTCGCCGAGCGTTCCTGCGGGCGACTGGCGGAGCAGGAACGACACTGGCATTCTGCGGACGTGTCGGTGCACGTTCGCGTCAGGGGAATCAGATCGCATTCGGGCAGCCAGCGTCGTTGACGGGGAAGTGGGATTTCCTCCAACCGGCGGTGTCGCAGTCGACCGACCTCGCTATCGGCGAGATAAACGATGCAGGGGGGCCACTGGATCAGCAGGTCAATCTCGTGCGGCGGGATACGGCTGTCGAGCCACAGCAGGCTCGAACCGTCGTCCAGCAGATGAACAACAACGACAACGTCGCCGCCATCCTCGGGCTGTTCTCCAGCGAGATCACGCCGTTGTTCCAGTTCCTCAAGTCACAGCAGGTACCCATCGTAACGCCGTGGCCGGGGAGTACCGCGCTCGACGGACGGGGCGGCGACAAGGGGACGCCGGGGAACCTGAGCGACGACGACTGGATATGGCGCACCATCATCGGTGACACCGTCCACACCATCGGCGCGGCGAAGAAGATGGTCGACGAAGGCTTCGACCGCGTCGCCATCATGAACGGCACCAGCCAGGGTGAGCGGTCGTGGGCCGATGCGTTCCAATCCGCCTACGAGAACGGCGGCGGAACGATCGACCAGCGCGTCCAGGTCGAGGAGGGTAAATCGACCTACCAATCCGAACTCGACCGACTGTTCAACGGTAACTTCGGCGCGTGGGCGCTGGCGGTCGCGCTCGAAGACGCGGTCACCATCGTGCGAGAGTGGTCGAGCGCAGGCTACGGCAAACAACTGCTGCTGGAGGACGGACTGCGCGACCAGGATCTCATCGACGGCGCAGGCCAGCAGGCGAGCGGTGCGTGGCTCGCCGCCGCAACCGGACAGGGACCGGGATACGACGCGTTCATCCAGAAGTTCCAGCAGGCGGGTGACGCCGACATCCACCCGTGGGGTGTCGCGGCCTACGACGCGACCAACGTCGTCGCACTCGCCATCGAGCGGGCGGGCGACGCCAGTCGTGATGCGATCGAACGCAACATCGGCCCCGTCTCACGCGGTGGTGGAACGAAAGTCAGTACGTTCGCGGAGGGGAAGGAGGCGCTCTCGAACGACGAGGGGATCAACTATCAGGGGGCGGCGACGCCGGTCAACTTCACCGACTTCGGCAACGTGTTCGGTGCGGTCGGCGTCGAGCGCATCTCTGCGCAGGGGTTCGAGCAGATCGACACCATCCCGACGAGCGAGTTGAAACCGCTGGTCGAGACGTACTGACCACCGCATGGTTTTGCAGGACGTGGTGTTCGGGGTCGTGCTCGGGTCGTACATCGCCGTGGCTGCCATCGGCTTCACGCTGGTCTACGGACTGGTGAACATGATCAACTTCGCCCACGGCGAGTACGTGACCATCGGCGCGTTCGTCGGCTTCGGCCTGGCCGAGCAGTGGGGGCTCCCGACCACCGCGACCATCCTTGGCGTCGTCCTGCTCACGGCAGTCGCGGGGTGGGGGCTTGCGATCCTCTTCTTCCGACCGCTCGCCCAGACTGGGCCGATTCCACTGCTCCTGACCTCGATCGGTGTCGGTCTCATTCTTCGGAACGGCATCCGACTTGTCGCCGGGCCAGACCCGCGCCGATTCTCGCTCGCGCAGCCGAACGTCTATCGCTCGGAGGCGCTCGACGTATTCGTCACGAGCCAGCACCTGTTCGTCGTCGGCATCGCGCTCGCCTCGTTCGTCACCATGCATCTCCTGCTTCAGTACACGAAACTCGGCACGGCACTGCGCGCGATGAGTGACAACGAAGATCTCGCGCGGATCACCGGCGTCAACACGACCCGGATGCGAAGCGTCGTCTGGCTGCTCTCGTCGGGACTCGCCGGGTTGGCGGGTTACCTCCTGGCCGTCCAGCGCGCGGCCAGCCCGTCGGTCGGCTTCGAACAGCTCCTGTTGATAATCACCGCTGCCATCCTCGGCGGTGCGGGAAGCGTGTACGGCGCTATCGTCGGTTCGTACCTCCTCGGAATCACGGTCTCGTTGTCGATCGGTCTCCTGCCGAGTTGGGCGACCCAACTGGGAACGACGATGGCGTTTCTGGTGCTCATCGTGGTCCTGCTGGTACGCCCCGGCGGTATCGCCGGGACGGAGGTGCGGGCGTGAGCGTGGCCGACCGACTCTCGCTCGACCGCTTGCCCCTCTCGGCGGGGACGACGGGCGTTCTGTTGCTCGGGCTGACGCTCGTACTTCTGGCAGTTCCGCTTTCGATCCCACTGCCGGGGTTCGCGCTGGTCTTTCTGGAAGTCGGTGTGACGTTCCTGTTGTACGGGCTGTTGGTGCTCGGCCTGAACCTCCAGTTCGGATTCACCGGTCTCGTCAACTTCGGTCACGTCGCCTTCTTCGCGGTCGGCGGCTACGCCGCCGCCATGCTGACTGCCCAGAATCCATTCGCCGGCGTCGGTCTCGGCCTCCCGTGGCCGGTCGGCCTCCTCGCAGCGGTCGTCGCGGCGTCGCTTCTCGGTGCGGTCATCGGGGTGGCGACGCTCCGACTCAGGGACGACTTTCTGGCGATCGCCACGCTCGCCGTGGCCGAGATACTCCACGACCTGTTGGGGAGCTTCGAGAACGTGACCGGTGCGAATATCGGTATCCTGAACGTTCCACAACCGGTTTCGGCGCTGGCGGCCGACTCGGATACGGAACTCGCCGGAACCGTCCTGCTGCTCGTCGGCATCCTGCTCCTGTCCTACGCAGGATTGCGGCGACTGACGGATGCCCCGTACGGGCGGGTTCTTCGAGCCGTTCGCGCAGATGACCGCGTGACCGCCGCACTCGGGAAGAACGTCTTCGATTACAAGTTACAGGCGTTCGTCTTCGGGGCTGCGCTCGGCGGCTTGGCAGGCGGACTGTTCGCGTTCTACAACGGCGCGGTCGCGCCCGGTTTCTTCGGACTCAACGTTACGGTGTTGGTCTGGGTCGGGATGCTCATCGGCGGCCCCGGCAACCATCGCGGCGTGCTCGCAGGCGTCGGTATCGTGCTGGCGCTTCGATTGCTCACCCGCTTTCTCAACCAGCAGCTCCCGTTCGTCGGTCAGGACCAGTTCGCGTCCGTCCGACTCGTCCTCATCGGCTTAGTCCTCGTTCTCATCATTCGCTACCGACCGGCCGGTATCTGGGGCGACCCGGACGAGCTGGGGGTGAACCGATGAGTCTGCTCGATGCCGATGGCCTGCGGAAGTCCTTCGACGGCGTGCAGGCGCTCGATGGGGTCGACCTCACGGTCGATCAAGGCGGTCTCGTCGGTCTCATCGGTCCGAACGGTGCGGGGAAGACGACCCTGTTCGACTGTCTCTCCGGCGTCCAGTCGCCGGACGAGGGACGAGTTCGATTCGAGGGTCGAGACGTGACGCACGTGGCGACCCACGACCGGGCCACTCGTGGGATGGTTCGGACGTTCCAGCGAACCCGCGAACTGCGGACGCTGACCGTCGCCGAGAACGTGCGATTGCCCGCAGCTGACCATCCCGGCGAGCGTGCGTGGCCCGCGCTGGTTCGCACGGACGCCGCGGTCGAGCGGGAGCGGGCGGTGCGCGCACGAGCGACCGAACTCATCGACTTCTTCGACCTCGGCCCGCTCACGGACGAGTACGCGGGCAACCTCTCGGGTGGCCAGCGCAAACTACTGGAGTTCGCTCGCGCACTGATGCTCGACCCGACTCTCCTGTTGCTGGACGAACCGTTCGCTGGCGTGAATCCGACGCTGACCCGGAAACTCACGTCGTTCGTCGAGCAGATGAACGACGAGGGGTTGACATTCCTCATCGTCGAGCACGAGATCGAGACGCTGGCCGACCTCGTCGACCGCCTGATCGTACTGAATCAGGGTCGAGTGTTGGCCGACGACACCCCGGAGGCGGTGTTGCGCGACGAACGAGTCATCGACGCGTATCTGGGCGGTCGCGTCTGATGAGTGCAGCGGTGAACGACGTTACGCACGGCGACCAGACAGCAACAGGCCGCCCGGACGTTCGACTTCGAGAACTGAACGACTGGTTCCGTTGTTTTGTACTGTTTTCTACTGAAATGTACTGGTTGCGCCATCAGACGGCGTGCGAGGTGCGAGTGAAACGAGTACCGAGCGCGCCCACGCCGCTGGCGGGGAGGTTTGGGGATACCTGTGGTGCGGTGTGGTGCGGTTGCGGTATTTTGCTCTAGCGAATCCTCTCGGTTCGGCAGCAGTGCGGTCGTTCGTGACTGCCGTTGGTTCATCTCCGAGTCTGCTCTCGCTCCTGATTCGCAGCGAACGAAACTGCTCTCGCTCTCGTCACCACTGGGTCAACGCTCTCGCTCCATGTGAGTACGACAGTACGCCGAAAAAGGTCAGGACGCCGGAGATCGAGGCCAGTCCACCGACGTAGAAGACCCACTCGATGCCGGGGCCGGTCATCAGGATTCCTGCCAGAATCGGCGCGAGGATGCTGCCGGGTCGCCAGACGAGTTCTCGAACCCCGAAGCTACTGGCGACGCCCGCGCCATCCGCGCCCTCGTCTGCGAACAGCGCCATGCTGGCAGGTTCGCGGAAGCTATCGGCGACTCCCAGCAGGGCGTTCAGACCGACCAGCGGGCGGAACGCGGGCGAGAGGTCGCCGAGCACGGGGAACGCGGCGGGGAGCGCGAGCGCCCGGCCCATCGCGGGTGCGGACGGGATCAGGAGGGCGACGAGTCCGTACATCCCGCCGCCAGCGAAGACGAACAGTGCCCGACCGTAGTGGTCCGAGAGCCGCCCCGTGTGGGGCTGAAAGAGCATGTTCGTGAACTTCTCGGCGATGAGGATGGTGCTGACTGCGAGGGTCGCGTAGGCCAATCCACCTTTCGCCGCCTCCACACCGGCGAACACGAGCACCCAACTCCTGACCATCGTCACCGCCACGGAATACTGCGCTCGGAAACTGGTGAGCGTCAGGAGCCGACGATTGAACGCCAGTTTCGAGAAGGGAAAGCCCTCGATGCGCGTCTCGTCGCGCTCTACGAACACGAGGACACCGAGCAGTGCCGGAACGAGCAGGGCGACGATGACGCCGAAGACGACGCCGAACCCGTACAGTTCGTACAGCGCGGCGGCGGAGAGCGACCCGAGGATCGACGCCGCGAACCGCGCAGCGTTGGCCTTGCCGATGTGGTTCGACCGCGTTCCCGTCGTCGAGAGTTCACCGACGAGCGAGAGCGTGATGAGTCCCGTCCCGGTGATCGCCACGCCCTGAAGCGCACGAGCCGTGATGAATCCCAAACTGCTCTCCACGAAGGGGAACGCGGCGTATGCCACGATGGAGAGTGCGAGACTGCCGAGCAGGACGGTTCGCTTGTCGTAGCGGTCGCCCGCCCACGCCATCGGTACGACCACGACCGACTGCGCTGCCGTGAGTCCGGAGACGAACAGCCCGACGACGACCCCCGATTTCGGGTCGAGAACGTTGAGATACGTCGGGAGGAGTGCCGCCAGCGTGATGAACCCGAAGCCGCTGGCGAACCGCGAGAGATAGAGTGCGTAGAACTGAACCCGGTTTCGATGCACGACTCTCTCTGCGAAGAAACGTCGAAAAGGCCTTTCGTTTCGAAACCAACTCGTTCTCGAACCGGTTCGGCGACGAGTTCAGTCGTCCGCACTGGCCACGGGTTGCCCCGAGAACGCGGTCTTGGCTTCGGGCGACAGGCGGTTCACGACCGCGCGCCCGTCGCGCTCGCGCTCGACCAGTCCGTCTTCTTCCAGTCGTTTCAGGTGATGCGTGACGGTGCTCGGGTCGCGTCCCAGTTCGTCGGCCAACTCGCCGACCGAGGCGGGTTCCCTGCGCGCGACCGCGTCGAGCACTGCGGCGGGGGTCGGTACGGTCGGGATCGCAGCGACAGGGAGTGCGTTCTATCGAGTGCGGTCGAATCTTCGGCGACTACTGGGGAACGACGAGGAGTGATGCGTCGTTTCGAACTGGGACGTCGTTTCGAACGGGGTTACCGTTATTCTCGACAGTTCGAGCACAGCCCATCTTCGAGATAGACGTCGAGCATTTGTTCTCCACAGTTGTCACACTGGTTGAGTACGTCGCTGGCTGTCACGTCGCTTCGTTCGCTGGTAGTAACCCGATGAGAATAGGGATATCGATTTCGGAGAAGTAGAACCTGTTTCAGTAGTTTACCAGAGTGACATCGCTATACGTTCCCATATTCCCGTTCTCTGCACGAGTCACGGCGTCTGCGGCGTCCACGAAGCCCGACCCGATATTCCACGGCGTGTAGCTACTGAGTGCATCTTCAGCTTCTGCCGAGACGGTGTTCAGCAGTTCGGCTGGCGTCGGCGACCCGCTGTTGTTCTGCCGGTAGGCGTCGACGACGAGCGTGGCGATTCCGGCGACTGCCGGGCAGGCCATGCTCGTTCCGCTGATGGTCGCGTACCACAGCCGGGTGTCCCCGCTGGACGCATTGAGCGGGTCGGTCGGTTCCATCGTGCTGACGATGGCGTTGCCGGGCGCACCGACACCGGGCCGGTAGATGCCGAGCGGGCCGGACGCCGACCCGTCACTGCGATACTGCTCCAGGTTGTCGAGTGCCGTCTTTCGATCCCAGTTGCTCGGGTCGGCGCTCTGTTTACGACCTCGTGATGAGAAATCGGTCACCGATCTATCGTCTTTCGTCGCGGCGACACCGAGGACGTTCGGTGCTTTCGCGTACTGATTGAGCGTGTTCGTGTTCGGTCCGGAGTTGCCCGCCGCGAACACCGGCAGGAGCCCCTGTGTCCACGCCTCCCACGTGGCGACGTTGAGCGCGTCGTCCGGGTTGAACGCCTCGCCGTTCGAGGAACCATAGGAGTTCGAGACGATGGAGATGTCGGTCTCGCCTGCTTGCTGGCGCGCGAGCAGGTGGTCGAACGCGGCGACCGGTTTGACGATGAGGAGGGTCAACCCCGCCGAGTAGACGGTGAGGTCGGCGTCCGGAGCCATCCCTCGGAACTGGCCGTCGCTTTGTGTTCCGTCGCCAGCGATGGTTCCAGAACAGTGGGTACCGTGCCCGTTGTCGTCGGTATCGAGTTCGCCCGCCCGAACCCAGAGCGTCGGCTCTCCAAGTGGGTTGCCCGCCCAGCGCCAGTTCGAGACGAGACTGGCATCGAGGTCCGGATGGTCGCCGTCCACGCCCGAGTCGATGACTGCGGTGTGAACCCCCTCTCCGGTGTATCCTTTCGACTGCACTTCCGACACGCGCGTTACGTCGCGCGTGTCGTCGTTGTAGTAGTCGAGTTCGACGTTCTTCTGGACGTATCGAACCGAATCCCAGTCGGCGACGGTCTCCAACTGACTGACCGAGAGTTCAGTGTAGCCGATGGGCAGCACCTCGAACTTGTGATGACCGTTTTCGAGGTCGAGTGTGCCGAGTCGGTCGACATCGTCGTTGCTTTCGAAGACGACGAGTGCCTCTTGCAGGGCGCTCGTCGTCAGGTCGAACGCAGAGTCGAGTACGCCATCCCCTGCCATCGCCGTTCCGCTGAAGGGTATCGTCGATGCGACAGCCGTCGCACCGGTCGTTTTCAGAAATCGCCGCCGTCCATGTGGCTGGTTGACAACCATTCTATCTCCTATCGTATGTTCTAAGAACTAATAAATTTCCAACGATATTCGAAAAATAATAGAGTATGTAATATTTAGAAAAGTGATATTAGGCGAACGGCTCAGTTCATCTACTCGACGGTCGGTTGCTCGACATTTTCGCCCTGATAATCGCCGTCGTACGTTCCGTCGTGGTCTGCCTCGCTGAGGACGAGTTGCGCGATGCGTGCCCCGCGTTCGAGTTCGATGTCGTGGTGAACCTGCAACAGGCCTTCGCCTTTGCCCTCGTATCCCGCATCCCAGACTGCCGTGTTGAGCATACAGGAGTTACGCATGAGCGACGACCGGGGGAAGATGAATCCGACGTGGCCTTCGGGAATCCGGACGGTCTCGGCGTACTGGACGATGTAGCCACCTTCCGGGAGATAGTAGGTATCAGGCGACTTCTCGGTCACCTCTTCGGGTTCGACCTGCTGGCGGTCTCCGATCTCCTTCCCGTTGCGTCCGATACGGCCTGAATCGCGCTGTTCGTAGACGGTTTCGAGCGTCAGGTCGAGGCCGTTGGGCTGTACCTGCTCGTCCCTGGTTTCCGCGATGTGCTCGGCAACGAACGTTCCGCTCTGGAACATGCTCGAACGGATTCCGCGCGGAGGCAAAATGGTTGTCTTTCTCACTCGACGTACTCGACCGACCCGAGAGATGCGCCGTCCGCCGCGTCGAGTTCGCGTGCCCGGACGGTTTCGACGCTCGCGTTGGGGCCAAGCTGGACGTGACCACCGACGACCGTCTCGACATCCACGTAGTCGAGTGCGATGTCGTCTCCTTCGACGTGTTCGGCCCGGAGGAATCCATCGGGTCTGTCTCGGGTGACGACTACGGAATCGGCGACGAGTCGCCCGACGTTCGATTCCGAGACGAGTTCGAAGGCGAGGTCGTCCGCCTCGATTCGCTCCGCTTCGATGGCTCCGTGGACGCGAACCGTCTCGGCGTCGAGCGTCGTCAGTTCGACCGCGCCGGACGACTCGAACGTCGCCACTTCGACTGTTTCGAGGTGGGCCGCCCCCGAGCATTCGAGGGTATCGGCGACGACCGTTCCTTCGACGTGTATCGACCCGGAGACGACGAGGTGATCCATCCGAACGTCTCCTTCGACGTTCGTGGCCCCGGATACGTCTGCCGTCTCTCCGAGCAGATCTCCCTCGACGTTCGTCGGCCCTGCAAACGAAGCACTCTCGACGTTGACATCTCTCTCGACGGTCACGACGCCAGAAACCTCGAACCGTTCTGCATCGACTTCATCGAAGCTGGTTATTCCGCTCACCCGGATCGTTCCGTCTCGGTCGCCATCTCGGTTGGTGTGTGCTTCCATCACAGTTGGCGTTCCACGACTATCTCCATAAATCTATGCACTAGATGTGAGTCCAATGTGAGTTCTGTGTGAGTTCAGTAGCAATAGTTATGTCAGATGGTGTGGTACGCAGTGATATGGCCCGAGAGATTCGGATCAGCATCGACGATGACGAAGTGTTCGAACGCCTGAAACGCCGGAAGCGGGAACTCGACCTTTCGTGGGAGGAAGCCCTTCGCCGGGGTCTGGAACGCGGACGCGGAGAACCGTCTAGCGCGTGGGGAGGCGACCGCTCTCGACGCCCGCCACGCCCACCGCGTCCACCGCGCCCCCCGCGTGGACACGGACGACACGTCTCGACCCACGGTGGTGATTCGACCCGTGGGGGTGGTGAGCATCCCAGTCCGTTCGACCCCGATTTCGGCGACCGCCTTCGCCGGGAGATCCAGCGGTCGGTACAGGAGTCGATGGAAACCGTCGAGGAATCGATGCACGCCGTTCAGGAGGGACTCGACGCCGAGATCGACCGACTCGAAGATGCGGAAGACGCAGTCCTATCGTTCCCGTCTCTCGACGACGAGCGCGCGCAGGTACCCCTGCGAGTGAACCTTCGGACGAGTCCCGACGGCCTCGACGTCGAAGTCGTCGCCGTTCGCCGCGGCAAGGATACGACGGCGACGAACCGCTTCGCCGACGATCAGCGAGCACAGATAAACCGTCGTCTCGCCTCGGGCGAGTCCGCTCGACTCGAACTCCAGGGTGGCACCGAAACCTACGACGTCGTTCCGGCGCTTTCGTGGGGTCGTGCGGACGATGGGACGCCGACCGTGACCGACGTCGAGATCGCCGACGTTCGGTTCGACTGATTAATCATAGGATCTCCATCATCTAGTTCGACGTGCGATTTTTGAATGGCGAAAATTGCCACGCGAGAGCGCCATTTACAACGAACGATAGAACAGAAACACGCGGGATTTATACCTCCGGAGAGTCGATTATCGACCGATATGGGACAGACACTGACGGAAAAGATTCTCGATGACCACCTCGTCGATGGCGAACTCGAAACCGGCGAGGAGATCGGGATCGAGATCGATCAGGTTCTCACACAGGACACGACAGGGACGCTCGTGTGGCTCCAGTTCGAGGCGCTCGAACTGGACGAAGTCCAGACGGAGATCGCTGCCCAGTACTGTGACCACCAGACGTACCAGTTCGACTTCAAGAACACGGACGACCACCGGTTCCTTCGCTCGGCGGCGGGCACGTTCGGCGCACACTACTCTCGCCCCGGCAACGGTATCTGCCACAACGTCCACAAGGAGAACTTCGCCGCACCCGGCAAGACGATGCTCGGGTCGGACTCGCACACGCCGACTCCCGGTGGTCTCGGTGAACTCGCCATCGGTTCCGGTGGACTCGACGTGGCTGTCGCCATGGGTGGCGGCCCGTACTACATCGAGATGCCCGAGATCGTCAACGTCCGCCTCGAAGGTGAACTCCCCGAGTGGGCCACCGCGAAGGACGTCATCCTCGAGATGCTCCGTCGTCTCTCCGTGAAAGGCGGCGTCGGCAAGATCTTCGAATACACCGGCCCCGGCGTCGAGACGCTCTCGGTTCCCGAGCGCACGACCATCACCAACATGGGGACGGAACTCGGCGCGACGACCTCCATCTTCCCGACGGACGAGAAGACCGAGGATTGGCTTGACCGCCTCGGCCGCAAGGACGAGTACGTCGACCTCCAGCCCGACGAGGACGCGGAGTACGACGACGAACTCGTCATCGACCTCTCCGACCTCGAACCGCTCATCGCCAAGCCGTCGATGCCGGACAACGTCGTTCCCGTCCGCGAAGTCGCTGGCCAGTCGGTCGATCAGGTCATCATCGGCTCCTGTACGAACGGTGGCTACGAGGACATCCTCCCCGCCGCGAAGATGCTCGAAGGTCGCACGGTCAACCGGAAGACCGACCTGATCGTCGCACCCGGCTCCAAGCAGGCCTCCGAGATGCTCGCCCGCGAGGGCTGGGTCGCCGAACTGATGGCGGCAGGCGTCAACTTCTCCGAGGCGACCTGCGGTGCCTGTATCGGAATCGGTCACGTTCCGGCGTCCGACTCCGTCTCGCTCCGAACGTTCAACCGCAACTTCGAGGGTCGCTCCGGTATCGAGGACGACTCGGTCTACCTCTGTTCGCCCGAAGTCGCCACCGCGGCGGCCATCAAAGGCGAGATCATCGACCCGCGTGACCTCGCAGACGAACTCGGCGACCTCGAAGACCCCGGCTTCGAACTCGGCGACAACTACGGCACCAGCGCCGACGATCCCGACCTCATCTCCCCCGACGAGGCCGTGGACGACGAACTCATCAAAGGGCCGAACATCGGCGACGTCCCGCTGAAGGACGAACTCGAATCCGACCTCGAAGGCCCGGCCCTGCTCAAGATGCAGGACAACATCACGACCGACCACATCATCCCGGCGACGCAGGACATCCTGATGTACCGGTCGAACATCCCGAAGCTCTCCGAGTTCACCCTCTCGCGCGTGGACGACTCGTTCGCACAGCGCGCACTCGACGCCGACGGCGGGTTCCTCGTCGCTGGCGAGAACTACGGACAGGGTAGCTCGCGCGAGCACGCCGCACTGTGCCCGATGTACCTCGGTGTCGAGGGCGTCCTCGCACAGAGCTTCGCCCGCATCCACAAGGCGAACCTGTTCAACTTCGGTCTCCTCCCGCTCGAAATCGACGCGGACGACTACGAGCAGATCGAGCAGGGCGACGACATCGAGATCGTCGACGACGTGGCCGAAGCAGTCCGCTCCGGCCAGGAGGAGTTCACGGTTCGCGTGAACGACGAGTGGGAACTCACCGCAACGCTCGACGCCTCCGACCGCGAGCGCCGTATCCTCGCCGACGGTGGCAAACTGCCCCACACGAAGAAGCAGGCCGAGTCCGGAAGCGGCGCGGCTCCTGCGGACGACTAGAACCGCCCTCTTCGCTACCACCTTTTACGATGGTCGCAGGCAGGAGTGACGACCACCGTGGTCGTCACTCCTGCTGGCTCCCTGTAAAAGCTGGACCAAAAGCACGGCGTCACCCCCTCAGTCGTGCCTTCAGCAGACGCTTTGCGTCTGCTTTCGGCACTCTTTCGAGGGTTCCTTAGCCCGGAAAATCGGAGATTTCCCGGGCCGACGACCGAGCGGAACGCAGTGAAGCGAGGGAGGAGGCTTTTGATCGACCTTTTGTCAGGGAGGGAGGCCACGACCGACGCCACGTGGCGCGGATCTCGGCACCCGACCGCAACAAAAGGTTGTGGGGCATGAAAACTATAGTATCCCACGCCGAACTCCATGGTGTGACGACCACCGCGAGCGAAGCGGACACGTTCACCATCCGCCCAGCCGAGGATGCCGACCTGCTCGCCGTCTTTCGTATCGAGAAGACGTCGTTCAGACAGCCGTGGCCATTCTCGGCGTTCGAACGATACGTGGGTGAACCGACGTTTCTCGTCGCGGTGAACGGCGGAAAGGTCGTCGGCTACGTCGTGGCAGACCTGATCCCGAACCACGGGCGGGCGCTCGGGCACATCAAAGACCTCGCGGTTCACCCCGCCCGTCGCGGCGAGGGCATCGGTCGGAAGTTGTTAGAGCGTGCCCTCGCCGGACTCCAGGTTCGTGATGTCCGTTCTGTCAAGTTGGAAGTGCGCGCGAGCAACGAACCGGCCATCTCGCTGTATCGCCAGTTCGGCTTCCGCTACCTTCGGACGGTGCCACGCTACTACGGCGACGGTGAGGACGCGATGGTGATGGTGGTCGAACTCGACTGAATCGTTTTTCTGTCCGCACTTCGTACCCCTGGGTATGGGATTCGCGTGTCCGGTCTGCGAGACGCCACAGTCCGATGGGGAGCACCTCGCCAACCATCTCGCGTTCGCCGCCATCCTCGGCGACGACGAACACGAAGCGTGGCTGGACGAGCACGTCCCGGAGTGGGACGACTACGGCCCGGACGAACTCGCGCCGCGCGTCACCGAGCTGGCACCGGAAGCGGACTATCCACACGTGTTCGACGACACGGTTCACGACCACGACCATGGCCACGAACTGGAAGACGAACTTCAGCAAACCGGTGGCTACGGACGGGATACCCGAACGAGTGGGACTGGTGGCGGGATGTCTGGCGGTGTGATGGGGACAGAGGCCCAGTCGATCCTCGACGAAGCGCGTCGGATGACCGAGGAGATGCTGGAGGAAGGTGAGGACGAGGACGAAAGCGAGTAGTCCCCACCCCGAGAACCGCCACGCATGGAGACTCACGGTATTCTCGCTCCGGACGACGAGGGGGACGTGCGAGAACAGTACGAGGCCATCGGCCCGGCGGCACAGACCGTCGTCAAGGAGACGGCGAAAGCGATGCACTTCGACCGCGAGGAGTACGGCGAGCGCGTGACGAGTGAGGTGGTCGAAACCGCCCGCGACGCACTCTTTGCGTCACTGCTGGAAGTCCACACCGGAACGCGCGAGGAGTTCGAAGCGGCGATTCCGAACGATTTCGACGTTCACGAAGAGGGAAGCGAGAACGTCGCCCACGTCGCGTGGCACGTCGCTCCCGCGACGGAGACCGTCGTCGCAGCTACGTATCAACAGAAAGAGCAAGCGGCGATCGGGACGCTTCAGCGAATCGCGTTCGGACGGGTGTATCGAGCGATCGTCTGAACGACCTCTGCAGATTGCCGGGACTCCTGCTCCTCGATCTGGACAGTGTGACTCGCCGGAAAATTCAGTGGTGCTATTCGTCTTGTACGTCGTCGAGGCACTCGCTGTACTCGTTTTGCGGTGCACTACACTGTCCGGCACATGGGTGGTCGATGCGTTCGCGGAGCCGCGCCACCACCTCGTCGGAGAGTGCGTTGCCCATCTCGCGGGCTTCCTCGGGATCGTCGAGTTCGAGGTCGTCCGCGAAGAAGTTCTCCGTGACGCAGTGTTTCCACATCACTTCTCGGGCGGTCGCCTCCCCCTCGTCGGTGAGTGTTGCACCCTTGTACTTCTCGTAGGTCGCGAGGTCACGCGTTTCGAGGGTGGCGAGCATCTCGGTGACGCTGGCGGCACTCACGTCGAGGGCCGTCGCCAGTTCGCCGGTTTTCGCCGGGCGGCCAGTGCTCTGGCTGACGAGGTGGATCATGCTGAGGTAGCGCCCGACGCTCGCAGAAACCTCGTTCATGCTGAGAAGCTAGCGCGTGGCGAAGTCATAAATCATTCCCCACGACCTTTTGCTGCGGTCGGGGGCCAGCGGGCGCGTGCCGTCGCACGCGCCCGCTGGCCGTCCTCCCTGGTAAAAGGTCGATCAAAAGCACTCTTCACCCCACTTCGGGGGTTCGTCGGCCCGGAAAATCTCCGATTTTCCGGTGAGTGAGCTAGCCCCCTGGCGGTCGTGTCGCCTGCTGACTTTTGGGGTCATCACGTCTGCTACGTCCTGAAAACGGGTGTTTCCGTCTCTCGTCGTGACCTGTTCGCCACCGCCTGCCGATCGCGATTCGTTCCTTCCGATTTTAAACGTTCGCCGCCACAGTTCGAACCATGACCGATGATCTGCGAGACGACGATTGGCGCGACCACGACTGGCCGGTGCTCGAATCGGAAGTGGAGTACGATACCGGCTGGTACACGGGCGGCTACGATCTCGTGGAGCAGCCAGATGGAACGACGAAAAAGTACTACTGGGCGGAACTCCCACCAGCGGTGGTCGTTCTGGCCGTCGCAGATGGGCAGGTCGTGTTCGTCGAACAGTACCGACCTCCGATTCGAGAGCTGTGTCTGGAGTGCCCCGCCGGAATCGTCGAAGACGGGGAATCGTACACCACCGCCGGAGCGCGGGAACTCCGCGAAGAGACCGGCTTCGAGGCCGACGGGATCGCCCTGCTCGAATCGTTCTGGGTCGCCACCGGTGTTCTGCGCCACGAACGCGGCATCGTTTTCGCGGAGGGGTTGACCCCGACCGAGCGCGAACTGGACGACAACGAGTTCCTCTCGGTGCGAACGCTTCCGGTCGAAGATGCCCTCGACGCCGCCCGCGAAGCACCGGCCAACGACGCGACCATCGAAGCCCTGCTCCTTGCAAGTGAGGCTGGCCTGCTCGACAGATGAACTGGGAACGTCGCGGGGAGACGAGCCTCTCGGTTGGGAAGTACGCCGTGGGGTACGATGCCCTCCAGCGACCCGACGGAAAGAGCGTTCGGCGCCTCTGGTTCGACCCGCCGGACTCGGTCGCCATCGTTGCCCGCACCGGCGACGAGATCGTGCTCATCGAGGAGTATCGCCCGCGTCTCGGCGAGACGATGGTGTCGTGTCCGGCAGGCCGCGTCGAACCCGGCGAGTCGTTCGAGATGGCGGCGAAACGCGAACTCCACGAGGAGACGGGGTACGAGGCGGGTGCGGTCGAACATCTCGAAACCTACTTTCCGGCAGCAGGGATGCGAAAGCGTCGGGGAGTCGTCTTCGCAACCGATCTCACTCCGGGCGACCAGCATCTCGACCCCGACGAGTTCATCGACGTTCGAACCGTCCCCGTCTCGGACGCTATCGACGCGGTTCGTGCCGGGCCGACCTGCGGCTGGTCGCTCCCGCCGTTGCTCCTCGCTCGTGAAGAAGGGTTACTCTGACCGCCTTCATCACTCCAATCGTCCAGCACGAATCGCCCGGAGAGTCGGCGTGCTCTTTGGCTCCGACGACTCTTCCTGGGTCGGGTCCGGAATCGCCGTCACCACCGTCGCTTTTCGTGTCATGAAATTGCTGTATGGTAACGATGCTCAAAAGCCTTCCGCCGGTGAGATACGTTTTTTCCTGCCTTCTTCTGGGTCGTATCTTCGATGTCGAAGATGCCGGGGGTCTGGCAGGCGACCAATCCGTTTATTCCGGCGGCGACCTTAGCTTGCGTCGATGGACGCGGAGATCTCCACGACAGCGGTTCACGAACTCGTCGAATCGGAAGATGACGTCCGGATCGTCGACATCCGGTCGCAAGCCGAGTTCGATCACGGTCACATCCCCGGCAGCGAGAACATCCCGTTTCACGAACTCCCGCAACGAATCTCGGAACTGGACGACGCCGAACACATCGTCACCGTCTGTCCCGTCGGCCAGTCGAGCGTACAGGCCGCCCGACTCATCAGCTCCTACGAGGGCGTTCCGTCGGATGCACAGGTCGAGAGTATGGCTGGCGGACTGGAAGATTGGGAGTACGCACTCGAATCGGCGAACGACGCCGAGTGCGATGCACCGTTCTGAGTTCGTCGGGAAGATCACACCGGGGTTCGATATCAGGGGCTGTTTGTCTCGCTCCTATTCTCACTGAGATGCGCTAAAAATAAGTAGCGCGTGGCTTTTCTGTAGAAAATCCGACCGACGCTCGTCGTTAGGCGACGTTGAATCCTTTGTCTCGGAGGAAATCCTCGACACGACCGGTGTGGTTTCCTTGGAGTTCTATCTGGCCATCTTCGACTGTTCCGCCACAGGCGAATTTCGACTTTAGATCTGAAGATAGACTATCCAAGTCTACATCCTTGGGGTCGAATCCTTCGATGATCGTTACCTCTTTTCCGTAACGGCGCTCGTCGATGCGGATGGTGATCTGCTGGGATTCTTTTGCGACGTCTTCACAGACGCAAAGCTCCTGAGGCAGCCCGCACGTCGAGCAGACTTCCGACATTACGCATGGGGCTACGAAAGCAACCTATTAAACATTGTCGGGTATGTTGCCATATCGAGTGGTAATCAGCCACGCATGTTCCGTCGCCTGGACCCTCGGACGATGTCGTTCACGAGCGACACCGCCTCGTCCGCCTGCTCGCTCGTCACCTCGCCTGCGTAGCGTGCCCGCTCGTACAGTGTGCCCACGCGCTGTGCTCGCTCGTCCACACCGACGTGCGAGAGCGCGGCGATGTACTCTCGCGGCGTCTCGCCCGGTCGTCGCTCCCGATGCTTTCGAGCGAGATGGTACTCCAGTCGGTCGAACGCGCGTTCGACGTCCGTCTCCGGTTCGTCCCGTGGCTGCCAGCGCACCCACACCGCACGATAGACGGTTCCGAGGGTGCCGGTTCGTCTCGCTACGAGTAACAAGCCGAAAGCCAGTAACCCACCGTACAGTAGTTGTTCTGTCGACGGCATCCGGACCGGAACCCCGCTACCGCCGACGGTCGTCGTGTTTGCCGACGTGTTCGTCGTCACGACGCTCGTCCCGTCGCCGATGCCGATATCTCCGCGCCGACCCTGGTCGACGTCCGGCCCAGTTCGCGTGTTATTCGAGGAGTCGCTTTCGTCGGTCGTCGAATCGGTCGGGCTGGTCGTGGTCGGCGATTCCGGTGTCCACGTTCCGTTTTCGCTTCCGCTCGCGTCGACGTCCGTGACGTTGTTCGCGCGCGCTTCTTCGACCATGTTCTGCTCGGCGTCCTGCCGCGGGCCACTCGGCGTCGGGTCGAACCGAACCCAACCCGCGTTCGGGAAGTACACCTCGACCCACGCGTGTGAATCGAGACCACGGACGACCCACCTGTCTTCGTCGACGCGCTGTCCCGACGTGTAGCCGGTGACGAACCGTGCCGGGATTCCCTGGGTCCGGAGCATTGTCACCATCGACGTCGCGTAGTAGACGCAGTAGCCTTCCTCCATCTGGAAGACGAACTTCTCGGCCACGTCACCCTGTGGTTTCTCGACTTCGAGGGAGTATCGCTTGTTCTCTTCGAGCCAGCGTTCGATGTAGAGGGCTTTCTCGTATGGGTTGTCCGCCCTGGCCGTGATCTGGTTGGTCTTCTGTTTCAGCCGCTTCGACGTGCTTGCGGGGAGTTGCGTGTATCGATGCTCGACCGACGAGGGGTAGTCCGTCCCGGCGTTCCGCAGTCGGTTCGGACTCTTCACCGGCACGCGGCTGACGACGCTGTACGTCTGTCCATCCACCATAACGTTCTTTGGCGAGAAGCTTCCACCGCTCCCGATTCGAACGTTATTCTTGGCTTTGCCGATGGCCCGTATCGGTTTCCACGCGGCGGGCATGGCGTTGACGCGATCCGCCTTGACCCTGAACGTCTGTCGCACTTCGTACGAACTACCCACCGGTGGTGACTGCACAGTGTAGGGGCGACTGCCTTCGGTTCGCATCCAGTTGGTTCCGGTGTAGCGGTCGTATGCGGCCACCCGCCAGTAGCTTCCACGATTCGCCTCCACCGTATAGTACACTTTCGGCGAGAGTTTGATGCTTCCCTGGATGGCAACGCTTTGGCTATTGCTGACGAGTCCGCCGCCACCGCCGGAGCCACCACCGCCACTCGGCAAGATCGGACTCACGCTCCCACCCGGTACGACGCTCACGGTCGTCGAGAGGAGTATCATCCCGACCAGCGCCACGGCCAGCACGTCGACCTGTGCGACGGTTCCGCCGTACTGCGCCATCGTCCCGAAAGCGAGGATGCCGAGGATACCGACCATTCCGAAGAGCGTCACGAACGATCCGGCATCACTCGTGAGAACGAAGAACCCGAGCGCCGCCCCGCCGCTCACGGCGGCGAGCACGTATCGCCGCCGGAAGACGAGATACCACGGGACGAAGACGGTCGCTGGCGCGACGCCGAGCGCCCACGTTCCGACCTCTCGCATCTGGAGGATCGACAGCCCCGTCAACAGTGCCACGTTGTCAGCGACGATACGGCCTGTCTGTGAGAGATTCGCACCTGGTACCGTCGAATAGTAGCTGAACAATCCGCCACCGAGCAACACTCCGCCGAGGACGAACGCAGTCCACGCCGGGAGTTTGCGGGCCAATATCGTCGCTCCGACGAGGGCGCCCGCAGCGTACAGGAGCAGGTCGTCACTGCCACCGACGACGTTCGTGATGTGATAGAAGACGCGGAGATACGATGCGATGAGCACCGCTGTCGAACCGACGGCGAACCAGTGGTAGGGAATCCTGATTCCACCGAACCGAACCGCGTCGTTCTGTACCGTGCTCATCGTCGATCACCACTTTCTAGTCCGGTTTCTGATGGAATTTGCATTCCACCGTCCGTCCGCGCCATCCGACTCGATGGACTACTCTGTTTCCCACCAGCCGCGAACTCGTCGAACGACACCGTGCGCCCGCGGAACTCGATCTCGGCGTCCTCGCGCTCGGTCATCCCCCGGATGACGATATCTGCTCGTTCCCGGTCACGTTCGTGAACTCGGCCACTTTCCATGTGTGCGAGCAGCGTGAGGATGGTGGTCTGTTGGCCATCGCTGAAGTCGGGCGCGACACGGCCTTCTGGCGTCGTCATCCCGACGGCGACGCCAGCATCGAGCAGGGCGGCGGCGATACTCGCCGCCGCATCCGCCACGATATCGACCCGGCCACCGTCCGCCTCTGCGCTGATCTCGATCCGCTGTCGCTCCTCTTCCGATTCGAACTCCCGGACGAGCAAGTCTTCGTCCGGTCGTTTCGCGCTCGATTTCCAGTGTACGTCTCGAAGTGGGTCACCGCGCTGGTACTCGCGCAACTGGTCGAACTCGCGCCGTGCCGCGATGCCGAGACTCTCGTGGAGTGCGGTCACCGTCTTCACGTCGTTCACCTGCTGGATTCGCGGGAAGACGAGGATCGACTCTCGAACCTGATGGGTGAACGTTCGCTGAAACAGGCCGAATACGTCGCTTGCGACGACGCGCACGGGACCGATGGCCTGCTCCCCGCGATCGGCGAGACCAACGTCGAATTCGAGCGTCGTCTCGCCGATACTGGCGTCGACCGGTTCGCCCGAATGGTCGATTCCGTCTGCGAGCTGTAACGAGACGCTCCCGACGAACGGGTCGGGGGCCGAGAAATCGAGTGTGATGGTCGCCTCGTCGCCGCGAAAGCCGACCTGCGGTGCCGACACGACGAGGTTCGGATGGCTGGTTCGTTTCAACTGGACGTATCCGACGAGCAGCGCGACGAGGAGCGGCCCGACGACGGCGTTCAGCGACCGCGCACCGAACGCGAACGCCAGTAGGACACCTGCCACGCCGACGACGACGAACGTCTTTCCGCGTCGCGTCAGCATCTTACTCCACCGGAACGCTGTCGAGGGCGTCCTGGACGATAGCGTCTCCTTCGTCACCACCCATCGTTCCGCTTTCACTGCGGATTCGGTGGGGCAGCACCGTCACCGCCTCCGATTTCACGTCGTCGGGGACGACGTACTCCCGCCCTTCGAGGACGGCTCGCGCTTGTGCCGCACGGAGCAGGGCGATCGACCCCCGTGGACTCACGCCGAGTTGACTGCGGTCACGGGTGTAGTTTGCCAGTCGCGTGACGTAATCGCGGACGGGCGGTCTGACGGTCACCTTCGTGATGGTCGCCCGTGCCCGGCGGATGTCGCTGGCGCTCGCCACCGGATCGAGTCGTCGGATCGGGTGTTCGCCGACGATGCGCCGGAGCACCTCCGACTCGTCCTCCGGACTCGGATAGCCGAGCGTGAGTTTCTTCATGAATCGGTCGACCTCGGCGACGGGCAGTTCGTACGCCCGGTCTTGTTCGACCGCGTTCTGCGTGGCGATGACCGTGAACGGGCTGGGAACGTCGTGAGTCGTCCCGTCGATGGTGACCTGCTCTTCTTCCATGGCTTCCAGCAGGGCGGCCTGCGTCTTCGGCGGTGCCCGGTTGATCTCGTCCGCGAGGACGACGTTGCCGAAGATCGGGCCGGGCTGGAACTCGAACTCGTTGGTCTTCTGGTTGTAGACGTTCACGCCGGTCACGTCCGATGGAAGGAGGTCGGGCGTGAACTGCACTCGCTTGAACGAACAGTCGATAGAGCGCGCCAACGACCGGGCCAACATCGTCTTGCCGACGCCCGGAACGTCTTCTAGCAGGAGATGACCACGGGCGAGGATCGTCGTCAGAATGTGTTCAGCTACGTCGTGTTTCCCGACGATGACGTGTTCGATGTTCTCGATGATCCGCTGTGCTAGATCCGCAGCGTCCTCGATAGAAAGTGGGTCTGCAAACTCGTCTGTCGGGCGTTCCACGGAGGTCGGCTCGGGGTCTTTGTTAGCTTCCTTCATGCTATGAATGACGCGATTGGGTACGGGTTCGAATTGCCCCTTCTGGAGACGCTCTCTCACCGTCTCCTTCGTTACACGTACAAGGGGGACATACCTTTGTAACTTTTGTCGCTACCCAAAGATGTGTAGCCATTCCTCTTGAATGCTTTGTGCATTGGTATCTCGATACCCGAGATATGTTGGTGAGCGAAGAAACGGAAGCGGTCGCGTCTCGTCTACGTGACGGTGTGTCGACTATCTCTGCGACGAACTTGTCCGTTCACCACTCCTTGCAGTCGGCACAGACCATCCCGTCGTCGTCCCGCCACCGTCGCTCGACCGACTCACCACAACCCGCACATGTCGCCCCGTCGGGCGTCCAGTCGTAGGTCGCGCGTGCCGGTTCGACCTCCTCTTCATCGTCGTGGCTCCCCGTTTCATCACCGTGGCTCTTCTCTTCGTCGCTGTAGCTCTCCTTCCTTTCCTCGCTGGCTTCCGTATCGACCCCTTCGTCACCCTTCTCGTCGGCGTCCGTCGGGCCGAAATCGGACAGTGACGTCTCTTCTGACACGTCCCCGCCTACGAAGTCGCTCGTCGTAAGCGTGACGGAGCAAACAAGTACCCCCAGTACCGACTTCCGACCATGGCAAGCCTCGTCCACAATATCACCGAGATGATTCGTCTGTTCACCGAGATAGCGACGGCGAGTCCCGTCACTGCGCTTCTCGTGCTCGCTGGCGCGATACTCGTCGGCCTCCCGGTGCTGGTCTTCGGCTACCTCGCCCTCGGCGGCCTCGTGTCGCCACTCATCCCCGACTCGCCCGGTCGAGCGCCGCCGCAGTGAGGCTGATCGCTTTCTCGCGGTCGGGGCCGAGCGGCGACCCGGCGACGAAGCTGTCCGCGTAGTCGAGAACTCGGCTGATTCGGTCGGCCACCGACTCCGACGTTCCGGCGATGGCGAAGGCATCTATCATCTCCGGCGTCACCTGTTCGAACGCATCCGAGAAGTCGCCCGATTCGATCGTTTCACCGATCCCTTCCGCCCGTTCGTGGTCGAGACCGTGTCTGTCGAGCACCGGTTTTGCCGCACCGCCCGCGATGAACGCCACTGGGGGGCGAGCGGCCTCGCGTGCTTCGTCTCCGTCTTCGGCGACGCTCACGCAGGCGTACGCCGCGAAATCGAAGTCGCCTCGCTCGTCTGGTCGTTCGTCCAACCCCTCCGCGATTCGCTCGGCGGCCCACTCGAAATCGCGAGGATGGGATGCGTTGACCAGCGCCCCGTCGGCGTGTTTCGCGCTCATCCGGAGCATGTGTGGGCCCTGCGCGCCGACGTACACCGGAATCTCGCCTGCCGAGTAGTTCAGTCCCGCATCTCGCACGGTGAAGGTGCCATCGTGGGTCACGCGCTCCCCGGCCCACAGTCGCTTCGAGACCTTCATCGTCTCCAGTACGCGCCGCAAGGGACGGTCACGGTCGATCCCGAGATTTCGCAGGGTCGAGCGGTCGCCTGCGCCGAACCCACAGACCCCTCGCCCATCGCTGGCTTCGTCGATGGTGGCGACACGGGAGGCGAGAGTGACCGGGTGGGTTTCGTAGGGATTCACGACGCCCGGGCCGAGACGGATGTCCTCGGTCGTCTGTGCCACCTGAGAGAGGACGACGAACGGGTCGCGGTTGTTGTAGTGACTGCTGGCGAACAGCGTGTCGAACCCCTCGTTTTCCGCCCGCTCACTGAGCGCGACCAGTTCGTCGATGGGATGTTCGGGCGTGAGTTCAATCCCGTGCAAACTCCCACCCCCGGAGTGCCTGCCGGATGAAATCGCCCTCGACCGCTCGAAAGAGGTTCTCGCTACCCTCGTGGTTGCCGAACTCCCAGTCCCGGACGACGACGACCGGCAGGCCGTCGTCGCCCTCGCCGGTCACGAGGTTGGCGGTCGACGCGAGTTCGTCCACGACCGACTCGACCGTCACTTCGAGTTCGTGGCCGTCCCTGTCGCGCTCGCCGCGCCAGTCCCTGCTCGCGGGCATCCCGGCCCAGCCGAGGGCGACGCCGCGCTGACCGTGCCGAAACGGTCGGCCACAGGTGTCGGTGACGACGACCGGTACGTCCACCGAGAGGTTCGCTCGGATCCGCCCGGCACTTTCGCTCGGCTGTTTCGGGAGCAAGAGGAGGTCGGCGTCCCCGGTGTTCGAGCGGTCGATCCCCGCGTTCACGCCGATGTGACCGAAGCGCGTCGCGGTGAGCAGGAAGGGAGCCTCCACGATTATCTCCGTGCTCTCTTCCAGCACGGCCTGTGCGAATCGGGGGTCTTTCTCCTCACCCGAGATGTCGGCGAGTCGGGCCGCGAGTTCCTCCGCACGCGGACTCGCCGGAAACGCCGAGAGGTCGGCCATCCGGCCCTCGGCTTTCGAGACGATGGTGCTCGCTACCAGTAGTACGTCGCCCGGTTCGAGGTCGACGCGCTCCTCGACGAGTCCGGCGATGTCGTCGCCGGGTTCGACCTCCGGGATCCCCGGTACCGCGAAGACGTTCATGACCGGTCGTTGGTGCGCCCGGATAAAAACCCGCCCGGAACGAGCAAATCGCGTCAGCTTTCGTGCATCTGGACGGTCAGGGTGCCGTCGTCGATGGTCGCAACGAGCATCGTCGCCTTCCGGGCGGGTGCTGCGCCGGTGGCGCTCCCCGGATTGAGTAGCCGGACGCCATCGACCACCTCGTCCATCACCCGGTGTGTGTGCCCGGCGACGCCGACCGCTGACGAGTCGGCGGTTTCGCGAACCGTCTCCGCAATGCGCTCTCGATATCCTCGTTTCGGCCCCGTCCCGTGAGTTACGACGAACGTGATTCCGCCGATGTCGAGCGTCGCCACCTCCGGAAGTCGCAGCGAGTGGGGGTCGGTGTTTCCGGTGACTGTGGTGAGGTTGCCGTCGGTCAGTTCCGACACCGACGCCAAAGCGTCTGCCGAATCGAAGTCCCCTGCGTGGATCGTGTGGTCTGCGCGCTGGATCCTGGTTCGAACCCAGTCGGGGATTCGATTCGCGCGCGAGGGGATGTGGGTATCGCTGATGATGGCGACCCGGAGCATGGTCGGTGTTTCGACACACTGGTTGAAAAGCGTTCGAGGGACGAATCGCCCAGAACGCTTTTTTCTTCGCTTTCGAAGTTCAACAGTATGGGCCACGGTACGCGACGAGATTTCCTTCGTGCTACCGGTGTCGGTGTCCTGGGGCTATGTAGCGGTTGCAGTACCTTTCGAGCGGATTCGCGCTGGACGGTAGAACTGCCTGGGTCGCCCGCCCGAGCGTCTGCCACGACTGACACCGGATTCGTCGTTGCATCCACGCTGGCGACCGAGGGTGGAATAGATCACGTTCGCTTTTCCGGCGACTCCGAACGTCTCGCCACGCTCTCGCGTATCACCACGGCACCCGTCCTCGATGGAAAGCGCGTACTCGTCGAAGCCGATGGCATCATCCACGAAGTCCCACTCTCACAGAAGAAGTCGACGAGCCTCGGAACCGCTTATCTGGCGTTCGGGCGCTACTCTCCCGTGGTCTCGAACGCACGGATGTACGGTATCGGCTACAGCGAAATCATCGGGCGGTACGTCGTGTTCTCCCTCGACCTCGACGCGGGACGAGTCGAATGGCTGCGTCGATACGGGAACGTGCGTGCATCTGTCGACACCGATGGTGACCGCGTGTTCGCCGGTTCTCCAGCGGGCGTGGTGCGGGCGTTCGACGCAGCAAACGGAACGCCACACTGGAGATGGAAAACAGCCGGAGATGCACTGCTCACGCATCACGACGGGACTCTCTTCGTCGCATCGACGGACGGTCTCACGGCGTTGGATCCCACCGACGGAGCCGTGCGTTGGCACAACGAGAGTAACTGGATCGGGGCGGTCGGAACCATCCCCGAGGTGAACGATTCGAGCGTCTACGCGGTGCTGTCGTTCTACTCGAACCGGGGTCGGACGCGACTCGCGATGGAGACGTATCTGGTGGCGTACAACCGGAAGACAGGTGAAGAACGGTGGCGGACCCGCGTGAAATTCGGCACCCCAATATCGGTGACGAAGAATGCCGTGGTCGCCGAATCGGTCGAACGAGTCGAAACGACGGGAAGCAACGCGAAACGTCGAGAGCGACTGTCCATCTTCGGTGTCGGTGGCGCACGCAAACAGCAGTTCGACCTGTCAGGACGGTTGACGATGAAGCCCATCCTCCACGACGATGTCGTCATCGTCGGGGACGACAACACCATCGTCGCACACGACCGGTAATCTGCTCACCGACCGAACCTCACTGACCCACCGACCGATTCATTCGCCCACCGACGACCCTTTTGCCCGCAGGTTCACGTACCGCCACGACGACGATTCGACCATGGACGAAACGCACGTCGTCACCTGCTTTCTCCGGAACCGTGGCGAAGTGTTGCTCCTCCGGCGGAGCGACGAGGTCGGGTCGTACTCTGGACTGTGGGGCGGGGTCGCCGGACACGCGGAGGGTGACCCGGACACGCTCGCACGCGAGGAGATCGCGGAGGAGACGGGGCTGCTCGACGCCTGTACGCTCGTGCGAGCAGGTGACTCGTTCGAGGTGAACGACGAATCGCTCGATACGCGGTGGGTCGTCCACCCATTTCTGTTCGACTGTGCGAGCCGAGACGCGACGACGGACTGGGAGACGACCGAGACGGCCTGGGTTACGCCGACCGACATTCTCCGTCGGGAGACGGTGCCCGACCTATGGACGTCCTACGAGCAGGTTGCACCCTCGGTCGAATCCGTCGCGGGCGACGACGAACACGGCTCCGCGTACATCTCGGTTCGTGCGCTCGAAGTCCTCCGCGACAGGGCCGGACTGCTCGCGGTACGCGGTGGTGAGCGAGAAGGGCTGGGAAGTGCGCGGGACGAGTTGGCCGAGGTCGCGCGTGACCTGCTCGATGCCCGCCCGAGCATGGCTGCGCTCGCAAACCGGGTGAACCGAGCGATGACCGACGCGAAATCACTGGAAGCGGTCGAGCAGGCGGCCATCGACGGTATCGAGCGAGCCTATCGGGTGGACCAAGAGGCGACCGACGCTGCGAGCGAGCGATTCGCGGATTCCACGGTGCTAACGCTCTCGCGCTCGGGAACCGTGCTCGATGCGCTTCGGGACACAGAGCACGTCTTCGTCGCGGAATCGCGGCCAGCCCGTGAGGGTGTCGGAGTCGCGGAATCGCTCGCTACGGCGACGGACGTGACGATTCACACCGACGCCGCGATGGCGCACGTGCTGGCGACCGAGGACGTAGACTGCGTGGTCGTCGGTGCGGATTCGGTACTTCCCGATGGCGACGTGGTGAACAAGACCGGGACGCGGGCGGCGGCGGTGGCGGCAGTTCACGAATCCGTGCCCGTGTTCGTCGTCACCGCGACCGACAAGGTTCGAATCGAGGATGAGCCGGTGTTGGAATCGGGTATCCTGACGGCGGTGTACGACGGCAACGCGGACGTTTCTGTACTGAATCCGACGTTCGACGTGACGCCTGCGGGGTTCGTTTCGGGCTACGTGACCGAGCGCGGAATTCTTGATGGTGAGGATATTCGTGACGTGGTCGAGGAACTGCGCGAACTGGCCGAATGGGGCGAGTAACAAGAGTCAAACCGCTCGGGTGGCTACTTCCGGACGGGCGGCGGTGACGAAAGTTACCCCCTCCGAGCCCCTTGTGACGAGGTCTTTACCCGAGCCGCCCGTTCCGAAGATTCAACCTGTAGCCGTGGGTATCCCTCGTCTATGCAGGTTTCACACCTCGGAATCCACGACTCGGTCGGTGCCGTCTTTCCACCCGAACAACTCCGCGACGAACTTTCGTCGCTCGACCTGGAGGTAGTCGTCGTGGGCCACGACGCGGACGACCTCGCGGCGTGCGATGCCCTCGTCACGTTCGGCTACAGCGAGGCGTTTCTCGATTCCGGATTGCAGTGGATTCACTCGATCCAAGCGGGCTACGACCGTTTCCCGCTCGACGAGCTCGAATCGAAGGGTATCGTCCTGACGAACAGCACTGGTATCCACGGAACCAGCGTCGGCGAGACCGCACTGGGGATGATGCTGTCGCTCGCTCGCCGTTTGCACACCTACGCCAAGCAACAACCCGAGCGCGAGTGGAACCGTCCGGCGTGGGACGAACCGTTCACGCTTCAGGACGAACCGCTGTGTGTCGTCGGTCTCGGAACCCTGGGGCAGGGAATCGCGAAGCGGGCGGACGCCATCGGGATGCGCGTTACGGGAGTTCGGCGCTCGACCGACCCGGTCCCCCACGTTCACGAGGTGTACGCGAACGACGACTTGCACGAGGCCGTCGCGAAAGCGCGGTTCGTCGCGCTGGCGACGCCTCTCACGTCCGAGACGCGCGAACTGATGGGTGAAGCGGAGTTCGCCGCCATGCGCGACGACGCCTACTTCGTCAACGTGGCTCGCGGAAAATGTGTCGACGAAGATGCGCTGATATCGGCGCTGGAGGAGGACGAGATCGCGGGTGCGGCCCTCGACGTGTTCGAAACTGAACCGCTTCCCGAATCGTCGCCGCTCTGGACGATGGACGAGGCCGTCGTCACACCCCACGCCGCAGCGGCGGAGATCGATTACTACCGTCACATCGCCAAACTGGTGCGGGAGAACGTCCGGCAGATCGACGCCGACGAGGGACTGGTCAATCGAGTCGTTTAGTGCCCAGACGAGCGTCATAGCTGGGTCGTGTCTCTGTGCGGGTTCGATGTCGCCACGCTCGTTTTCACAAGCAGCGATCTCGTGAGAGAGCATACACGCAAACGAACACCTTTTGAGGGAGGGTACCCGAGTGCCACCCATGGCGACTGAACAGGCATCAGAGCGACGGTCGGCCCATCTCCGGAGTATCACCGTCACGTCGCTCGCTTCGCTGGCCGGAATCGTTGCGGCGTTCGTCTCTGCCTCCCTGGTAGGGACGACTCCGGCGGCAGCGAAGGATCAGATGGGACTGGCGATCGTCCTCGGCTTCGTGGTCATCCAGCTCCCACTGCTCCGTTTCATCGGCTTCGAGTTGGATGGTGCGAAAGATTACCTCTACGTGACGTTCATGACGTTCTCGCTGTGGTTCATCACGTGGGGCATCCTGCTGATAAACCACGTGCAGGTGTAACCATGGCGGAGGACAGTATCGCCGTCGTCGACCTGGAGCGTTGCTCACCCGACCGGTGTAACTACGAGTGTAAGAACTACTGCCCACCGAACCGAACCGGCAAGGAATGTATCACGCTCCGGGGCGAGGACGCGGACGAAGGCGGCCCCGACCAGATCCACATCAGCGAGGAGATCTGTCTCGGCGAAACCTGTGGCATCTGCGTCGAGAAGTGTCCCTTCGACGCTATCGAGATCATCAATCTCCCACAGGAGCTACAGGACGACCCGGCCCACCGATACGGCGAGAACGCCTTCGCGCTGTACGGTCTCCCCGTCCCTGAGAAGGGACAGGTGACGGGTATCCTCGGCCCCAACGGGAGCGGGAAGACGACCGCCGTGAAGATCCTGGCGGGCGAACTTGCACCCAACCTCGGCCAGTTCCACGATCCGCCGGGGTGGGACACGGTGCTCGAACGCTACCGAGGGACGGAGCTTCAGAACTACCTTGGCGCAGTGCGAGACGGCGACGTGACCGTCGCACGAAAGCCCCAGTACGTCGATAAGATCCCGACTCGGTTCGATGGCAGTACCGCCACACTGCTCGAACGAACCGACGAGCGCGGCGTGTTGGACGACCTCCTCGAACGCCTCGAGATCGAGCACGTGATGGAACAGGATATCGACAGCCTCTCCGGCGGGGAACTCCAGCGCGTGGCGCTGGTGGCCGCACTCGCCCGTGACGCGGACTTCTACTTCCTGGACGAGATCACACCGTATCTCGACATCAGCCAGCGGGTGAAGGTCGCGCGCCTGATCCAGGAGATGGCGAACGAGGACGGGCGGTCGATGCTCGTGGTCGAACACGACCTCGCCATCCTCGATCTGGTGGCCGACAACCTCCACGTGGCCTACGGTGAACCGGGCGCGTACGGTGTCATCACGACGCCGAAATCGGTGCGCAACGGCATCAACGAGTATCTCGCAGGCTACCTCAACAACGAGAACATGCGTATCCGTCCGAACGCCATCGAGTTCGACGAACACGCACCCCGCGAGACGACGACCGCCGACCCACTCGTCGAGTATCCCGACCTCTCGAAATCCTACGGCGAGGGCGAGTTCTCGCTCGACATGGAGGGCGGGACGATCTACGAGAACGAAGTGCTCGGCATCGTCGGCCCGAACGGGATCGGGAAATCGACGTTCGCCAAACTGCTCGCTGGACGACTCAACCCCGACAAGGGAAGTGTGGACTTCGACCTCGACATCTCCTACAAACCCCAGTACATCGAGATCGACCAGCCGATGCGAGTGGACGCCTTCCTCTCCTCGCTGACTGACGACTTCGGTTCGTCGTACTGGAACACGGAGGTCGCTCAACCGCTCCAACTCGACCGTATCATGGAGCAGAACCTCACCGACCTCTCCGGCGGTGAGCGCCAGCGAGTCGCCATCGCGGCCTGTCTCTCGAAGGACGCCGACCTCTATCTGCTGGACGAACCCTCGGCGTACCTCGACGTGGAACAGCGCGTCCGAGCGACGCGCGCCATCCGACGCTACGCCGAGATACAGGACGCCACCGTGTTGCTCATCGACCACGACATCTACATGATCGACCTCGTCTCCGACCGCCTGATGGTGTTCGACGGCGAACCCGCAGAACACGGTCACGCCGGTCGCCCGAAGGGCATGCGCGAGGGGATGAACGACTTCCTCGCCAACCTCGATATCACCTTCCGCCGCGACGAGAACGTGGGTCGCCCACGCATCAACAAGCCCGGCAGTCAACTCGACCGCCAGCAGAAGGGCGACGGCGAGTACTACTACAGCTAATCCGGTTTTTCAGCTTCTTCGCTTCTTCAGACGATAGCGACTCGAAGGTAGTGGTATCGTCCCTCGTACCGCACGACCTTCACGCGATCTTCGTCGTGGAAACTGAACTCGCCGTCCAGCGTCACGGAGCAATCGCACTCCATGGCTTCTTCGACCACCTGCTTGCGCTCCGCCGAGAGATCTTCGAAGGCGACTCGCTCGCTAGCGTCAAACTTCATAGCCTGGCCCTCGTTCAGTTCCGAGACCGAGAGGAACTGGGTACCTTTGGCGGGTGTCGTCTCGGTGTCCCCGGTCGTTTTGGTGGTGGTCGTCGATATCGCGGAAATCGTCTCGCCGGTCGAGGTCTGCGTCGATTCGACCATCGCCGGTTCCGCCGTGTCGGGGTTCGGTGAGACGCCGGAGCAACCGGCGAGCAGGAGCGAGAGGGCGACCAATCCAGCGACAGCTATCTGCCTGTCGAAGATCACCGATTCCGAATATTTATTTCGATAAGTGCTTTGTGCTGCTGGAATACGACTGAGCAAGAATGCGTGACGAACCGAATCACCTTTTTTCCGACCGGTCGAATCGCCGGACAGTGATCTCGACGCTCGTCGCGTGGCTTTCGGTCTCCGACAACCGCGCGAAACTGTTCGCCTTCCTCGCCGTCTCGCTCTTCGCTGTCGCTGGCGTCGGGGCGCTCTCCGCCCCCGACCGACCGTTTCTGACGACGGACGAAGAGCGCCCGACGAACAACACCCTCGTCGCCCTTCAGGGGTACGAACACGAGGGGCGCGCCATCGAGGTGAACCCGGAGGGCGAAGTCGTCTGGGAGTACGCGAAGGCAGACGACGTGTTCGACGTGGAACCCCTCGGGCCGAATCGCGTCCAGATCGCGGTGGCCGACGAACTCCCGGACGAGCAGTGTCCACCCCGATTCCGCGACGACGGACACGAGAACTGCGTGCGAAACGCGCTCAGGATAATCGACCGAAACACGAAAGCGACGCTGTGGGAGTACGCGTGGTTCGACGCGAAGCTCCACGCACACGAACTGCACGATGCCGACCACTACTCCGTCGATGGCGACGACCGCTGGGTGCTAGTGGACATGGGTAACGACCGCGTGTTCGCGGTGAACCGCGAGAAGGAGGTTCTCTGGCAGTGGAACGCGACCGACCGCTACCAGCGCCCGCAGAAGTTGGGGCCGGAAGGCGACTGGACGCACGCCAACGACGTGGACAGGGTCGAGCCGGGTGTCTTCCGGGTCAGTCTCCGGAACTTCGACACGGTGGTCGATCTCCACGTCGAGAGCGACGCGACTGGAAACGAAGCGGAATCGGTTCGCGTGGAGAGGGTCGTCGGCCCCGATTCGTTCTCGAAACGCGGCGACATCCTCCACGAGCAACACAACCCCGACACACTCGACGACCCCGATACGCCCGGCGATACGCTGCTCGTCGCCGACAGCGAGCACGACCGCGTGGTCGAGATACGAAACGGCGAACTCGTCTGGGAGTACGGCGGTAGCGCCGTCTTCGATTGGCCTCGTGACGCCGACCGCCTCTCGAACGGGCACACGCTGGTCACGGATTCGTACAACGACCGCGTCGTCGAGGTGGATGAGAACGGCGAGATCGTCTGGGCCATCGAAACCGGATCGCTCCCATACGAGGCAGACCGCCTGCCGGGTGAGGGAAGCGACGGTCAGACAGCGGGTGAAGTGGGGATCCCGAACCGGACACAGGATGCGTCGGTCGTCCGCGAACGCGGCGCGTGGGCCATCTCGATGGCGAAGTACGTCGGGCCGGACAGTCTCGCAGAACAGTTGTTCGTCGTCGTCCTCGGTCTGCTCGCACTCGTTGGTGTGGCTATCGAACGCTGGCGATAATCAGTGATTATACTCAGAGTACCTGCCGCTGGCAGGTGCCACAGAGGTTCTCTTCTTTCACGTCCACTTCGCGGACGGTCGGCGAGAAGTTCATCACACACCGCGAGTTGTCGCAGTGTTCGAGTCCGAGCGTGTGGCCGATCTCGTGGACGACTTCCTTGCGGACGCGGTCGGAGAACAGTTCGTTCGCTGGCTTCGTCGAGATACCGCCGTCGGAGGAGAGACCGTCGGATGCAGGTTGCAGTCGGTAGGTAGAGATGACGCTTCCGCTGCCGTCGAGATAGGCGAGTCCGAAGACGTAGTTCCGGCGGCGGTAGAAGAGATCCTGGGGCGTGATGGCGATGTTCTTCTCCCCGGTTCCGATCCGACTCGCCATCTCGATGAAGTCCTCGGCACGGTACTGTTCGCGGTTCGGGTCGTGTGACCCGGCTGGAATCCCCTGTCGTTCGTGCACCATAACGTCGCAGTCGTAGATCGTCCGGAGGGCCGCAGACGCCTCGCGTTTGACCCGCCCCGCTACGTCCCCCACAGGGACGATGTCAATCAACATAGCAACTCCTATGGGGGGACGCCCCATAAACATCCCGCCGTGAATCAGCCTACCCGCGACGGAATCGTCACCCGCCTCGCCGACTACCGGCGCGCCGTCGAGATCGGTATCGGCGATCGAACCGATGTCGCGGAGGCGCTCTCCGACGCTGGCGTGGCCGTCACCGCGACAGATGTCTACCCGAGAGAGGTTCCCGAGGGCGTTCGGTTCGTACTGGACGACGTGACCGACCCCGACGCGACAGTCTACGAGGATGCCGACGTACTCTACGCACTGAACATCCCACCAGAACTGCATCGTCCTGCGCTGGCGGTCGCACGCGCCTGCGACGCCGATTTCGTTTTCACGACGCTCGGTGGCGACCAACCCTCGGTTCCGGTTCGCCGGGAGACGATTCCGGGCGAGACGCTGTTCTGGGCGCGAGAATGAACAGCAGATTTTTCGACTTCCTCGAAGAATCCCTCGAAACCGTCGTTCCTAGGCCCTTGCTGAAAGGGATTCTCGTGACGAACACGAGTCTCCACGGAAGGGGGAGATGGCTCTTCTTCCGCCGGTGTTCGGTCGTTACTTCCTCAGAGTTCGGCTCCGTAGTCGATCTCGGTAATCGCCTGACGGACGCGCTCTTCGGTTCCCGGTTCGCCTCGGACGGTGACCTCGTCGGCGTGGGCGTTGGGAGCGACACTACTTACTCCTGGAAGGCGCGTCACCTTCCTTCGGACGGTGTTCTCACAACTTTTGCAACTCATGCCGATCACGTGGACTGTGTACTCTTTCATCTGCACTCGATCAGACGGCCTCTATCCAGTTAATACCGGAATATCCGACAGATATATCGATTATTTTCCTAAATCGTGTCGTCTTGGTCACTCGGATTCGAAACACTGCCGACGATTCCAATTCAGATGAGGACTGGCGAAAGTCTACTCCGCCGGTTTCCGTGCCACTAGCGTCACTGCTGCGTGTTGGTGCGGCTCTCCACCGGAGTCGTCGTCGAAGATGAATTCATCTTCGTCCACGATCTCCCAGTCGTCGTAGTAGCTTCGGAGTTCACCCTGTTCGTAGAAGTGTTCATTCTCCCCCCAGTCGGGCGCGGGCGGAACGTCGGGGTGGTCGACGAAGGCGAACAGGACGTGGATGCCGTCGTTCGTCGTGTCGCTCTTGAACTGGTCGAACTGTCGTTCGCGGTTCTCGGGGCGAAGATACTGGAGCGTGCCACAGGAGTACACCACGTCCATCGCCGGGAAGTCGAGATCGTTCACGTCGGCCTCACGGGTCTGGATCTCGACGCCGCGCTCCTCGGCGAGTCGCTCGGCTTTGTCGAGTCCGTTAGACACCGGATCTACCGCGAGGACGCTGTATCCCGCTTCAGCGAGGTAGACCGCGTCCCGACCCTCGCCCGCGCCGATATCGACTGCGGCAGGGGTCGCTCGGTCGGGGGCGAACTCCAGCACTGCTTCGGTTAATCCGTTGGGGTCTGTCCCCCAGTAGTACTCCTCGCGTCCATAGACGCGCTGGAGTTCGTCGTACTGCATCGCTCGTGCTTCGAAGGGGAGACGGAAAAAGGTGATTCGGCAGACCCTTACTCCATCGCACGAACGCCAGCACATGAACGTGGACGCTGTCGTACTCGACATCGACGGAGTGCTCGTGGACGTGGCGGACTCCTACCGCCGCGCCATCGTGGAATCGGTCACGAAGCTCTACGACGACACGATTTCGAAAGCCGACGTGCAGGCGTTCAAGGATGCGGGCGGGTTCAACAACGACTGGGAACTCACCTACGCCGCAGCCCTGTACGTCCTCGCTTCGCGCGAGGGACTTGACCAATCCATCGAAACGTTCACCGACCGGATCACCGAGGAGGGCGGTGGACTCGACGCCGCAGAGGAAGTCGTCGCCGACGCGCTCCCCGACGACGCCCTCGCCCGAGTTCGAGATGCGTGGCATCCGGAACGATTGCGCGAAGTGTTCCAGCAACTCTATCTCGGCAGGGAACTGTACGCCGAGATCGAAGCCGCAGAACCGACGCTTTCCACGCGCGGCTACATTAACGACGAACCCGTGCTGGTCGAATCGGAGACGATCACCGAACTCACCGGGAACTACCCGGTCGGAATCGTCACCGGCAGACCCGCAGCCGAGGCCGACATCGCCCTCGAACGCGCCGGACTGGACGTGGCCGACGAGCACCGATTCACGATGGACGACTGGGAGCAGGGGAAGCCACACCCCCACGCACTGACGACGCTCGCCGAACGCTTCGACGCGAGTTCGGTCGTCTTCGTCGGCGACACGCTAGACGACGTTCGAACCGCAGTGAACGCGAGCGAGTCGGACTCCAGCCGCGAGTACGTCGGCGTCGGCGTCCTGACGGGCGGGCTGACGGGCGAGGAAGGCCGAAGGAAGTACGAGGCGGAGGGTGCTGCGGCGGTCGTCGATTGGATAAACGACCTGCCTGCACTGCTTACAGAAGACTGATGCCGTTTGGTGGGGACTGGCGGGTATGGTCTCCGCTGAACACGCCGTCAGAGCCGTCCTGCTCGCCCTCCTCCTCGCGTTCACTTTGGGTGCGATCCTCTCACCGCCCGACCCCTTCACGCAGGTTTTCTACACGGTTCCCCTGTTCGTCGTGATGCTTCCGGTGGCACACTTCGCGCTGGAACATCTCGCGTAGTTCAGTCCAGCATGACGGGCTAAGCTCGACCTGCGGGCGCTTCAGACGGAACATAACAAAGTGGCCAACTCGCGTTCTCGGCGACGGTAGTCCGCGCAAAGCGTGGATGTGACGAGAAAATGAGTTCTCGAACGCCCCTGAGCACCCCGCACCGAATCGAGAGGTCAAATCGCCGATGAGCAGACGTGCCGTACTGACCGCCCTCCTCGTCGTTTCGCTGGTCGGAACTGCTGTCGCCCTTCCTCCGCCCGGACTCCCCGGTGACGACTTGCCCGACGCGCCAGCGTCAGACCACGACACCTACGCCATCCAGCAGGGCGGCACCTGTGTCCCGGTGAAACCGATCCGGGGGAACCAGAACGTCGTCGAGTTCTACGACTACCGAAATCCCTACACCGAACCGAGCGACTGGTCGTACAGCTCCTTCGCGCCATCGTCGGTCACCCGCGACAACGGGAGCACGATGTTCCTCTACGAGGCTCCCAACGGCGTCGTCAGCCTCGTGATACTGCACGATCAGCGGCGAAGCGAGCGTATCGGGGATGGGCTGCCGATGAGCGCGGTGACGTTCCGGTTCGGCGGTCTGCCGGGGTCGGGTCAGTGGGTGCTCATGGACGACACCTACGAGAACCGAGACGACCGCTGGTCGCGGAACCGTATCGACTGGACGTGGACTGGCTCGCGCGTCGATGGTGCCGTCTTCCGCGGGCTATCGGGTGAGTTCCGGATGACCGTCGTCCCGAGGTGGAACGAGGATGCCGCACTGCACGACACGCGTTTCGAATCGGAATCGGTGAACTCGTGGACGTTCCTCTCCGGCAGTGTCGGCAACCCGTCCGAAACGCAACTCGACATGGGTACACCCCTCGTCGTCACACCCGACGGCTGCGGTGCGCCGCCGGAAGCCGCGCTCAGTGCGACTGGGTCGGATGAGGGGGACGAGACGGACGGATCGGAGGCAAAGACGGGCGAACCGGTGTCCTTCGACGCAGGCGAGACGACCGACCCGGACGACGACGTGACGGAGTATCGCTGGGATTTCGACGGCGACGGGACGGTGGACGAGACGACGAAGAACCCGACGATCGAGCACGTCTTCGAATCCCCGGGCGAGTACTCGGCGCGAGTGACGGTCGTCGATAGTGAGGGCCACACCGACGCCGCGACAGCGACCGTCCGGGTGAGCCGACCGATCCCCGATATCAGCGTTGCGAGCGCGTCACTCGACCAGCCGCAGGTTTCGCCGGGTGAGACGGTGACCGTGACTGCGACCCTGGAAAACGTGGGCGATGGGGACGGGACAGCGATCGTCGAACTGTCCGTCGAGGAAACCGCCGTCGAGTCGAAGCAGGTGGATGTACCCGCAGGCGCGTCCCGAGAGGTGACGTTCACCTACCGGGCAGAGTCGCCGGGCGAACACGCGGTGCGCGTGAGCGGTGTGGAGGGCGAGGCAGGGACGGTCGAGGCGGGGACACTCGTGGTCGAGCGATCTACGACCACTGAGTCGCCGGGTGATGGGACGGGTGACAGTGAGACGGGTGACGATGAGAAGACGGGTGACGAGACGAAGAGCGATTCCAACGCACTCCCCGGATTGGACGTGCTGGCAGCCCATCCCAAGTGGGGAACGATCGCGGTCGGACTCGCACTGCTCGCCGGGGCTATCGCGGCGCGACGGTGACGAGGCGTTTTTATTCGTGCCCTCCATAGCGCCTGTCAATGACGACGATCCTCGTCGTGGACAACCACGGCCAGTTCACGCACCTCGAACACCGGGCGCTCCGGGATATGGGTCTCGAAACCGATCTCATCGATAACACCACGTCGCCCGAAGAGATCGACGCCGACGGCCTCGTCCTCTCCGGCGGCCCCTCGATGGACGACATCGGACACTGTGCGGAGTACCTCGAACTCGACGTGCCCGTTCTCGGCATCTGTCTCGGCATGCAGGTGATGGCTCACGTCCTCGATGGCGAGGTCGGCGGAGGCGACTACGGCGGCTACGCCGACGTGACGGTCGAGATAACCGAAGACGACGACCCGCTCGTCGGGTCGCTCGCGCCCGAGACGCGCGTGTGGGCCAGCCACGCCGACGAAGTGAAACAGGTTCCATCCGGCTTCGAACGCACCGCCACGAGCGACGTATGTGGCATCGAGGCGATGAGCGATACCGACCGCAACCTGTACGGCGTCCAGTGGCACCCGGAAGTGGCACACACCGACGAAGGGGAGGAAGTGTTCGAAAATTTCCTCGCTATCTGTGAGTAGCATTCTTTAACTCTCCTCGGCGTAGGTTTCCTGCAATGACAGCGACCCAGAGCGACCTGGCGAGTCTGTCCCGGTACATCTTCCGCGCGCCGCGGTGGTACGCGAGTGTGATGTTCGCACTCCTCATCGCGGCCCTCGCCGGTATCGGGGCATTCGACTCCCAATATATCCTCCAGGATGCGTGGGAGGGTATCTTCTTCATCGGGATTCCGACGGTCGCCGCGAGCGTTCTGACGACGCCGGTAGACCGCCGTCTCGGCGGGCAGTTGACCTACAATCGGTCGTCACTGCTGGCGTTGACGTGCGAAGTGCTCGTCGTCGCAGTGATGACCATCGCGGGGATAATCGCGACGCTCACGTGGGTCGGCCAGCAGTTCGTCTTCGACGCTCTTCTCGTCAGTCTCGCGTCCGTGTTCGCTTTCCGTCTCCTCGTCGTGATGGCCGTCTCCCGCAGTTCGTTTCTCGTCTCGACCATCCCGGCCAGCATCCAGACCGCCACCGCCGCGTTGCTCTTTTTCATCTACAGCGAGACGATCCGCGTCTTCGAAGTCGGTGGCCCACTCGTGCAGAATCTGCTCGCTCGTGGCGACAAGGCTCCGGAGGCCCTCGGCGTCATCTCGCCGCGCGATTTCCTCCTTCTCGCCATCGTCAGTGGGATGTACGCTCTCGGCGTGTACGGCTTCCTCACCGTCATCGACCGCCCGTGGCGGCGCAGTCTCGGCGTCAGTTCACTCGACTTCATCCGGGGCTTCATCGGCCACATCGCGGAAGGAACCCGCGAACTGGAGGACTTCTTCGAGCAGATCGGCCAGCAGGCGGTCGTTCCCGTCACTGTCCTCTCGTTCCGGCGAACCGACGGGAGTGAGAAAGCCAGGTTCGTCCTGCCGATGATCCATCCCGGGCCGATGGGCGAGATCGGCGGCGGCAACCTCCCCCGGCGCGTGGCGAGCCAGTCGGAGGGACTCGCGTTTCCGCCTCACGCCACCGCCGGACACGACTTCAACCTCGTCACCGAGCGCGAGGTCGACACCATCCTCGAAACCGCGAAGGATGCCTACGAACGGATCGAGTACAGCGACAGTGCGACACGAAGCATCCGGACACAGAACGGGGACGCCAAGATAGTGGGACAGGGGTTCGGTGACGACGCCTTGCTCGTGGCAACGTATTCCCCCCAGTTCGCCGACGACGTGGAGTACGCGGTCGGCCTCGCTGCCGCCGCGGAAGCGCGGTCGAGTGGACTGGACGACGTGATGCTCGTGGACGCCCACAACTGCAACAACGGACTCCAGGGCGAGGATATCGGCCACGTCTACCCCGGCAGCGAACGCTCGTTCCAGATGATCCAGGCCGCGCGCGCCGCCGCGACAGAACTCGGCGATGCGGAGCGCGGACAGCCGAAACTCGGTGTCGCGTGGGACGAGACGCGGTGGACGCCCGCCGACGGGATCGGCCCGCTCGGTGTCCGCGTCGCCGTGGTCGACGTCGCCAGGCAACGGACGGCCTACGTGCTCGTGGACGGAAACAACATGGAACCCGGCCTTCGAGACAGAATCGTGGCCGCGGTCGAGGCGGACGAGGTGGAGGTGATGACCACTGACACCCACGTCGTCAACATGATCGAATCCTCGAATCAGGTCGGCGGCGCGCTCGACCACGACGAACTCATCGCGCTGGTCGATGGACTGGTCGAGGACGCTGTCGCCGACCTCGAACCGATCGAAGGAGGGATGGAGAGCGAGTACGCCGAGGTGACGGTGTTCGGCAACGATCGCACCGAGACGCTGGCGAGTCACGCCAACGCCGTCATTGCCATGGGTGGGGCGCTGGCGGGTGCGGTCATCCTCGCGGTGATGGCCATCAGCGTGCTCATCTTCTTCCTCGCCTGAATCCGCGTCTCACGCGGATTTCATCACTCGTCTCGTTCGCATCCCATCTCTTCTCCCGGCTCATTTCGCGTCTTATTCTGCGCTCGGTGCCTGTCAGACCATTTTGCAGTCGCGTTTATCGACGTTCCAGTCCTCTCTATCGGTGGTGGGGAACATGGCGATAGAGACCATCGAATCGACGGCAGCGGAGTTCGAATCGGCAGTCGCGGCGTTCGAATCCGAACTGAAAGGAGACCTCGTCACGCCCGAAGACGAGGATGCGTACGACGAAGCACGTCGAGTGTGGAACGGGATGATAAACCGACGACCGTCGATGGTCGCCCGGTGTGAGGGGGTCGCAGACGTTATCGTGGCAGTGACCTTCGCGCGAGAGCACGGCCTGCCGATCGCGGTCCGTGGCGGCGGTCACGGCGTCGCCGGACGAGCGACGGTGAACGACGGACTCGTCGTCGACCTCGAACCGATGAACTGGGTGCGGGTCGAACCGGACGACAGACGAGTCCGTGCCGGAGCGGGGGCGACGTGGGGCGACCTCGACCGCGAGACGCAAGCCTTCGGACTGGCCGTGCCGGGCGGCGTCGTCTCCGACACCGGTATCGCGGGACTCACGTTGGGCGGCGGGATGGGTCACGTCCGCCGGAAGTACGGTCTCTCCTGCGACAACCTCGTCTCGGCGGACGTGGTGACCGCGGATGGCGAGTTCATCACCGCCAGTGAGGACGAACACGAGGACCTGTACTGGGCGCTCCGCGGCGGTGGCGGCAACTTCGGCGTCGTCACGTCGTTCGAGTACGACTGCCACCCGGTCGGGCCGGAGGTCGCCACGTGTTTCGTCTGGCACGACGGGGACCGGGTGACCGAGGCCCTCCAGTTCTTCCGGGAGTACGCAAAAGACGTCCCCGACGAGGTGAGTCTGCTCCCGTTCTACGCGTGGGTGCCCGAGATGGACGAGTTCCCGGAATCGTTGTGGGGCGATCCTGCCGTCGTCTTCCTCGGCTGTTACGCTGGCGACCCCGAGGAGGGCGAAGAAGCGCTTCGACCCGTCCGAGAGTTCGCCGACCCGGTCGCGGATTTCAGCGGGACGATGCCCTACGTCGAACTGCAGACGATGCTGGACGAAGATTACCCGAACGGCCGGTACTACTACTGGAAGTCGCTCTATCTGGACGACCTGAACGACGACATCATCGAGAGTATCGTCTCCTGCTCGGAGCGATGCCCGGTGCCGCTTTCGACCGTCGATATTTGGCACCTCGGCGGCGAGGTCGCCCGCATCGGCGAGGAGGAGACCGCCTTCGCACACCGGGATGCACCCTACAGTCTCAACTTCGAAGCCAACTGGGACGACCCGAGAAAGACCGAATCCGCCCTCGCGTGGGTGCGCGAGGGCATCGCGGAGATGCGAGAGCATCCCGAAGTGCGCGGCCAGTACGTCAACTTCCCCGGTCTCGAAGAGGAGCCATCGGCGGTTCCCTTCGGCGAGAATGCCGAGCGACTCGCGGCGGTGAAAGCCGAATACGACCCCGAGAACGTCTTCACCGCACACGGTAACATCGAACCCAAGGAGTGAGACTGGCGGTCGTGTGGTGCTGAACGTACCGGTTTTTCTTGTTGTTCGACTCTTGTGGGACGGTCTCTTGGCGATGATTCGGCGAGGATGACGAAGAAATCGACAAGATACTAGCTGACGCTAGCGACTAGTCACGCCCTCCTCGGCCACTCGCTCGCAGACGCTCCGCGTCTGCTCCCGAACTCCCTCGTTCGCCCGTTGCCACCAGGCCGCGAGCAGTTGGTCGGCATGCCACCGTGCGTCAGCTGGCCGGCTTTCTGCTGGAAGTCGCCCGGACGGGCACCCGCCGAAAGCGGCTGGTCGGCTTCGGTTCTGGCACGGCCCGCCCCGCCTGCTGTCCCGGTGCTTTGAAAACGCTTCGCGTATGTGATCAGAAGGGAAGAGCTTGCTCTTCAGTAGGCGTGATTAGGCTCAAGCAGCAGCTAGCGTCACGCTGGTTCCATTGCCGGTTTCGATAGCTTGTCGTGGGCGAGGCGTTGCTCAGGCATCGGCAGCGAACTCGACTTCATCGACATTGTTCTCACTGCGACCGAGTGTGAGTGGATCAGATTACTTATATACAGTACAAGATAGTACGTTTCAGTACAAACCGTTGGCAGTACATTTCAGTACGATATCGCACATGCGGTTCTCCCCCATCGACATCACGAAGAACCGTTCCGAGAGAAGGGGCGACCGTGACCGGCGGCGCACGAAACCTACTCTCCCCCGACGTTTCCGCCGAGGGTTTTCGGGTCACCACCTTCGGCCTGTCCCGACGTGTAGCCCTCCACGCAGGTCCCCGCCTACTCCACAGAGGGAGGGCGTTTCACTGCTCGGTTCACGCCGGTTCGCCCGAGGGAAAGGTGCCCGGCCACCGGTTGTCTCAGTGGGTATCGGGTGGGCGGTTCAGTCCGGAAGAACTCTGTCTCACGACGCGAGGAAAGCGCGCCGATTCCGCCGTCTCCGGCGGTCGTCCCCCAGACGGGCCTGTGACTGGTAACGCGTCACACACGAGTCGAAGATATGATAGTAAATAAACGTTGATGAAAAGTTCTCTGGAAGAAGGAGTCGAAAATTAGGCGTGCTCGGCGAACAGTTCGTCCACTGCCGCGCGGGCCGCCAGTGCGGCGTCGTTCGCCACCTTCTCCTCGTCCCGATCCGCTTCGGGCGCGTTGACGTACACGTCCACGTCGAGGATACCCTCTTCGAACGTGACGGTCACGTCGAAATCCTTGACCTGCGATTGCTTGATTCGTTGGAAGATAACGTCCTCGGCTGCCTCTGCGGCAGTCTGGACGACTTCTTCGTCACTGACCATCGCTTACGCGCCGCCAGCGCCGCCGGGGCCGGTCGGGCCACCTGGGCCTGCGCCTGCACCGCCGCCGAGCATGCCCTGGAGTTCGCCCTGCAGTTTCTCGAACTGCTCTCGAACGCGCTCTTCCTGCTTTTCGAGCGTCTCGACGCGGATTTCGAGACTGTCTACCTTGTCTTCGAGGTCGTCCTGTGCCTCGTCGTAGTCCGTCTTGACGAACAGTTCGCCGACCTCGCGGAACATCGTCGTGTCCTCGTCGATGTTCTCCAGCTCGTCGAGCGCGTTCTGCGCGTCGGTCAACTCCGTCTCGGCCTGGTTCTTCTGCACTGCGACCTGCTGTGCCGTGTCCTGAAGATCCTGCAGTTGTTCGAGCTTCTCCTGTGCTTCTGGTGGAAGATTACCCTGCATACCTCTTCTCTCGTGGTGGGGACGGAAAAAGCCACGCTTTTAGCTGAGCACGGAACAGCAGCCGATCCCGACCGCTGTCGGTCGATTCGGGTCGCATCGTTCGGGGAACGTTGTCGTTCCCCAACTCGGTTCGACTCGACCAGACCCAAATCGACCAACCTCTTCCCCGGCAGAACCATTATAGTATATTGACACGAATCGCCACGTATGAACGTCTTCGTCGCAGGCGCGACCGGTGTCCTCGGTCGCCGACTCGTCACCGAACTCACCGACAGCGGCCACACCGTCGTCGGACTCACGCGCGACACGCGGGGAGACGAAATCGTCGCCGAACGCGGCGGTGAACCCCGACGTGGCGACGTGCTCGACCGCGAATCGCTTCTGACCGCCGCCGAGAACTGTGACGTCCTGATCCACGCCGCGACCGCGATTCCGACGAGCCGAAAACCGACGGAAGAAGAGTGGGTTCGCAACGACCGAGTGCGTGTCGAGGGAGCACGGAATCTCGTCTCGGTCGCTACAGAAATCGACGCTCGTCGACTCCTTCTTCAGAGCATCACGTGGCTCGCCCGTCAGCCAAGCGGCGAGTCGTTCGACGAGGATTCCCCACCGAATCCGGATCGGACGACGAAGTCGGCCGACGACGCGGAGCGGATCGTCCAGCGTGGCGCTGACGAACACGATTTCGAGGTCGGCATCCTGCGCTGCGGGTGGTTCTACGCACCGGACTCCCCCCACACCCGTCAGATGGGTTCCGGACTGCTCGACGGGAAGTTCCCCATCCTCGGTGGTGGACTATTCGGAAGACAGGACGCGACCCTCTCGATCCTCCACGTCGAAGACGCGGCACGGGCGTTCGCCACCGCAGCTGAATCCGACGCCACCGGTCTCTGGCACGTCACCGACGACGAACCGGTCACGCTCGCTACATTCCTGCGGACGTTCGCCGACCGACTGGGGGCGTCCGAACCCCGACGGATTCCGGGGTGGCTGCTACGCCCCGTCGTCGGCAAGGCGTCGGTTCGCCTGCTGACGAGTTCGGCACCGACATCGAACGAGCGATTCCGCGAGACGCTCGACTGGGAGCCACGCTACCCGACCTACCGGGAGGGTATCGCCGACGTGGTCGAGACGTGGCGCGAGGAGGGGACGCTCGCCGAGATGGCAGGCACGCCCTCACCCGGATCTCCTGCCACCGCCGGAACTGCGAGGAGCGACGAGTGACACGAAAATCGACCGTCGCAGTCGCGGGAGTCGCCCTCGGTGTGTACCTGCTCGTCAATCTGGCCCACGGCGTCCCGCACGTCGCCGCCCCGGTTCCGCTGACACAGTTCCAGTCGGCGTTCGTCGGCTTCGTGGTGACGCTCGCACCCGTGGTTGGGTTCGTCCTCCTGTGGCGCGGAAGGGAGCGACTCGGGAGTGCGGTGTTCACACTCTCGATGGCCGCATCGCTCGTTTTCGGCGTCTACTTCCACTTTCTCGTCTCGAATCCGGACAATATTCACGCCGTCGTCGGGCCATGGGAGTTGCCCTTCTTCCTGACCGCCGTACTGGTCGCGGTGGCTGGAGTAGGTGGTGTCGTGGTCGGCGTGTGGCTGTGGTGAGTGGCAGACGGCCGAGAAACCGAGCCGGTCACCTAACTGGCGACCGTCCGTCAGCAGCCGCCGACGGAGGTGCCCCGTCCACTCGTCGAAACCTCTTCTGCGACCCCCACTAACGTCTGCCACGTGTTCAGGGCGGCCCGGAGCGCCACGAGGTCGTCGGCTTCGATGCGGACGACGACGTTCTCCCCATCTCGCTCGACGGTCGCTTGCGAGCGGTCGCCCTCGATCTCGCCGACTTCCTGTTCGACGCTTCGGAAAACGAGTGCCGCGCGCTCGTCGGATTCGTAATCGAATTCGAGAAGCGCGTCGTGAGACACGGCGTTACCGGACGTTCACTTGCTTCACGTCGCGGCTTCGCTCTTTCAGCAGGACGCGGTGCCCGCAGTACGGACAGCGGACGCCGCCGTACTCGTCCAGTTCGACGTCCCGCTTGCAACGCGAGCACTTGTAGCTCATTCTTCGTCGGAGAGGGCAGCGCGGATGGAACGCTTGACGGTCTGTCCAGCAGGCGTCTGCGGGCGGTAGGTGCCGCCAGCGAACTGGTAGCCACACCGACCGCACGCCCAGATACCCGTACCTTTCCGGTCGACGGTCTCGCTACCGCAGTCCGGACAGGTGTGGTTCTTGTTTTTGTCCGCTTCGATCTCGGAGACACGCTTGCGTGCGACGCGCCCGTATCGCGCTCCGAACCGTCCGGCGCTGCCGGTTCGTGATTTAGAGTCTTCGGCCATAGTACCGGAGAATTACCCGAGAGGACTGATAAAGCCTTTGAGTTCGACCAGCGCCGAGATCGAGAATGAGTTCGATTTGAAATGTTGTCTGAATGAACTATCGAACAGAGGGTATTCATTCGGTAGAGTCGACGGGCGGTCGCGCCAAGGCGTACCCGACGACGAGCACTGCCGCGAGCAGTCCGGCTATTGCTAGCGGGAGCGACGTGAACTGTCCTGCTACGAATCCACCACCCGAGAGCGTTGGGATCGCCGCGAGCATTGCGTCGTAGCGTGAGGCCATGTAATTACATATAATTAGGCTCCCTGAAAAGGGCTGTGGCTACTGGAACCCTGCGCTTGCAAGGACTTCGTTCAGGTCTTCACGCACGCGCTCTCCGCGCTCCCGATCCATCGCCGTGGTGATGACGCGGTTCTCTTGCACGCTCGACCCATCGCGCAGCAGCAGGCGAACGTTCCCGTTCTCGTCGGCCCGCGTCGCCTTGGCACGGACGCCGGACGGCGAACTCGACCCACCCGCGCTGATCGGTCCGGGGACGATCTTCTTGACGTGCGGATGGGACGCGACCTCTCGAACTGCGCGCATCCCGTCTCGATTGCCGATGAGCGTCGAGTGTGATCCCCCGAGTTTGTCGCCTGGGGCAGTCTCGACTACCTCCAGCGACCGGTCTCCTCTGCGTTCGAGTACCTCCTCGACCGGGTTCTCGTCACCCACCCGGTAGAAGTCGTGGTGCAGTTGTGCGCGCACCGCCTGAATCACGTCGCGGTCGCCCGCCGCGTACACCTCCTCGGGGCGCTTTCGCCGGATTTCGTCCGCGACTCGTCCGGCGAAGTTGCGGAGTTCGACCACCTCCTGTTCGCCGTCCTCGGGCGTGGTTCGTACGTCGGTCGCGCCGACCACCTCCTCGTCCAGCACCATCGTCATCGTTGCGTGGTCGCGAGAGAGGTCGAGCACCACCGTGTCGGCGTTGTGCGTCCGGCAGACCAGGCAGTAGTCGCCCGGGCGTTCGAGCGAGGAGACACACTGCCGACACTCCATGGGCGTCACTTTCCAATCGTCGCGTTTAATCTCCCCGTTTCGCCCTGGACTCTGTAAGGGAAAGAAATGTATCGGATAGAGGATGATTTAGAGTATGCGTCTCCGACCGGTCGTCATCCTCGTCCTTGTCCTCCTCGTAGCGACGTCGACCATGGCCGGACGGCCACCACAGTTGGTCTGTGAACCGTGTGGTTCCGGATTCGAGCAGGCTGCGGCGTATTACGGCGATATCCACGGTGTCGAGAGCGCGACGGCCACGGATGTCGAATACAGCACCGCCACGATTCACGTCTACGAGAACGAGACCGCCATCTGGACGGTCAGAAATCGACTGACAAGCGAGCGGACCGTTCGGTTCTTCCGCGAAAACGAAACCGCGTTCACCGAAATCGCACGAAATGCGGATCATTTTGGGGAAAAATCCTTGCTCTCAGCGTGGGTCGTCGGAAACGACACGGTCGTCCTCCGGTATCGGAGCGACGAACAAGTTTCCCGAACACGCGGCGGCGTCCTCCGATTCGACGGCTTCCGTGACGAGGGGAGCAAGAAGTTCGCCGGGTTGGGTGCCGACGAACTGACGGTCATCGGGCCATCCGGAACCGTCGTCACGCGCGCACCGACCGAAGCGACGGTTCGCGGAAACGAACTCACCTTGACCACCTTCACCGACAGAGCAGGCGATGGCCCGTTCGTCACGTTCGCGCGATCCGGCGGTGTGGTCGGAGACGCCTGGAGTTTCGTCTCGGTTTCGGAATCGCTCGTCGACGACGTGGTTCGAAATCTGATCTTCGACATTCTCCTTCCCGCAAGCGCACTTTTCGCGCTTCTCGTGGGGTTCGTTCGAGTCAGCGAAAGAACGATCGAGCGTGACGAGAGAACGGCGCACTTGCTCGCGGGAATCGTCACCGTGCTCGGTATCCTCTCGGTGCTGTTCGGAATTGCGGGAGCCGCCACCGGAGGTGGTTTCCCCTCCGGCGTCACGATCGCAGGCGGTGCCTACACCGCCTTGGCGCTGTTGACCTTCGCCGACGTTCGCCCGACGGTGCCACGTATCGCCGTGGGCGTCCTCCTTGCGTGGTTGTTCGGCGTTGGGGTGATGGCGGTCGGTGCCGTAATCGCTACTGATGTCTATCTCCCGGCTACACTCGGCAATTTGAGCTACTATTTCGTTCATGAAGTCATGTTTGCGGCACTTTCCGTTCTCCTCCTTCTCTCGATGGCCCTCGTGGGCTACGCCGTCACCGACCCCCGATACCGTAAGTCAGCTCTCGCGCTTCCGCCGACGATACTCGCAGTCAGCCTCGCAGTGGTGCGGCCGGTCACACTGGTTCGAACGCCACTCGATTTCTTGTACTCCATCCTGGTTGTCGTGCTGATACTGGTCGTCGTGTCCCTGTTCGGTATCCCTGCGTTCCTCCTCGGACGAACCATCCCGACGAAAGAGTGAGAAATCGACTCAGGCCTGTTCCATTATCTCCGCGATTCCCTCGCCGCAGGCGCTACAGTACTTCGCGCCCTCCGCGATGGCGGCCCCGCAGTTCGGACAGGTCATGCCGACCGGTTCCGGTTCGGTCGGCAACTCCGTTCCGCAGTTTCGACAGTAGTTCGCGTCGGGGTTGACCTCAGCGCCGCACTCCGAGCATCCGCGTCCGGACTCCCAGAGCACCCGTCGCTGCGAGTCGTTGACGTACTTGTAGGCGGCGTAGGCCAGATTGCCGATGCCGAGCGTCCACCAGAACGTCAACAACGCGAGGACGACGTGGACGGTGAAATCGCCGTAGTTTCGCTTCACGAGGACGACCCTGTCGGGCGCTTCGGATTCGATTCGCCACCCCTCCGCGAGCGCGGTGTCGATCTCGCGCTGGATTCGGTTACTTCGCATGTTCCCCCAGAACGAAGTAGGCGACCGACGTGGAAAATCCTACCCCATGTCCAGCGGATCAGCTTTCAGGAACTCCCGCAGGAAGACCGTGGCGTACGACCCCGAAGGAAGCGAAAATTCGAACGAAAGCGGGTCGTTGGACAGCGCGAACTCGGTTCGAACCAGCATCGCTCGTCGGGTTCCGGTCGAGTAGAACTCTCCCGGTGAGTTGAAATCGGCCGGGGCGAGGTCGAGGTCGGCGAGCACCTCGCGCTCGATCTCTCCCGGTTCACCCTCGGCGAGTTCCGTCTCGGTGCCGACGAGCGGGGCGGTGACGAACGCTCGTCCGCGTCGGCAGTGGCGTTCGATGGTGCGGACGCGTTTTTCGGTCACGCGCTGCTGTCGGTCGATGTCCGGGACGACCAGTCCGTCTACCTCCTCGGCGAAACAGACCACGTCGCCGGCGACGGGTCTGTCGAACGGCAGTCCTCTGCGGAGCCGTTCGCTCAGGATTCGATTGAAGACGAACGACTGGGCCGCGTTCACGAACAATCGCTGGAGATTGGTCGGGAGGGCTTCGAGCGCGGCCCGGAAATCGTCTGGGCCGGGGTCATCACTGCCGTTTTCGGCGAGTTGATGTACCATCGCTCGCTCGAATCCCAGTCGCTTCGGCAGGGCGTCGAGCGCGGCGTTCCAGTCCGGGGCGACCTCCTCGACCGTCTGGCGGGCTTGCTGGGTGTCTTCGGGTTCGGTTTCGAAGGGGTTGGCGACGTAAGCCATCACCGCCTTCTCCCACTCGCCGCGGACGACGTGCAGGCCGACTTCGTGGGTGATGGGTCGCCGACTGCCGAACCGTTGTTGGCCGAAGAAGTTCGGTACGGCGAGTCGATTCGGGTCCTGTTCGCCAGCGAATCCTCGCAGTTCGTCTGCGATCACCTCGGCGTTCTCCGGTCGGTCGGGGTTCGAGACGGTTATCTCGAACTCGTTGCCCGCGAGGTCACCGAACTGGAGCGCCCGCCCTGCCCGCCCCACCGGTTCGATGTCGACATCTGCTATTTCGGGGAGTTCGTCCGGCGTGACCTTTCGGAGGCTGAACAACTGCGTCGTCACCGCGCGCTTGTCCTTCGTTCCGGCCCACGAAACGCGCTCGCGGCTGATGGCGAGCGCGCTGGAGAGCCTGCGCGCGAAGTCGTTCGTATCCCATCCGCGCAGGGTCGCTCGGACGACGAGATGTGGGTACGAACCCGGGTCGGCGTCGAGCGGTTCGGTGTCGAATCGTTCGATCTCTCGCACGCGGAAGTCGTCGTTCGTCTCGCGGAGATGCCCTTCGACACCGTCCGCGTCGCTGACGTAGTACTCCATTCCGACCACTGTCTCGATAGGGTGTGCCTCGCGCATTCGTCCGGGAGAAGAACCCGTACGGGATTAAAAATTGTACTCTGCGAGTTCGAGGCAATCTACCGCCAGCTCGATGGTCTCTCCGGAGACGACGGTACCCGAATCGGGATCGTAGGCCACGAGACCGACGTCTGCCATCATCGGGAGGTGGACGTGATAGAGCAGTATCGTGATGCGCTCTACCACGTCTGGGGGGACTTCGTCCACGGTCGTGTCGCTCTCCTGTTCGACGACGTGCTGGGCGAGTTCGTCCACAGAGACGCTCGTCGATCTCTTATCGATGTAGGAGAGGACGTGTCGGCGTCGTGGATTTCCGAGAACGTCGAACAGCATCTCGACCGATACGTCGCTGTTCTCACCAGATGCCGATACCACCGTGTCGAATTTCGTTTTCCGCTCGATCATCGATTGGGTAGTGGCACGTTACCACCAAGAACGGTGTACCTACGTGCGTTGGTACCCAGACGAGATGGGATCGCACGGTGCCAAAAATCGCAGTACTGCTGGGGGTGATGGACGATCATCTCGAATTCGTGGCGTTCAGTGCCGACGTTAAGCGTCGCCGTGGCTTCGAAAGGATCTGTGTCCTCGCTGTGACGTGCGAACTCCCTCGTGAGAGCATCCCCGAAAATTCTCGGTCGCTCTCGACACGACGGGCGAGTCGCCTCTGTCGTCGAGTCCTCGAAAGCAACGACCGAAATATCCGAAACGCAACTCACCTCGCTCTGATGTACTGAAAACAACTGAATTGTACTGAAATGTACTGGACAACCTCCCCCCTCTCGAACGCATCCCCACTCGGAGACTGAACTTATGCTACCCCCGAATCAATCACCAGCTATGGAGTTCACCGCCGCCGAGATCGACATCGGGACCCGCGCGCCGACCATCCTCCTGAACGTCGCCGACGCGAAGGAACTCGGCGTGAACCCGCTCGACAGGGTGCAGATTCGGCAGGACGGCACGACGACCATCGGTATCGTGGAGTTGACCGAAGAGCTGGTTCCGATGGGGACACTCGGGGTTACGGAACGGCTCACCCACCTCGACGGGGTGGTGGACGTGACGCTCGCGCCGAAGCCCGACTCGGTTCGCTACATTCGGAAGAAACTGGACGACGTGGAACTCGAAGCCGACGAACTGCGAACCATCGTCAGCGACATCGACGAAGACCGCTTGAGCGACGTGGAACTGGGTGCGTACGTCTCCGCCACCTACGCCAACGGCATGTCCCTCTCCGAGACGATGCATCTCACGGAGGCGATGACGGGCGCGGGGTCGGCTATCGAGTGGGGTGAAAGCATCGTCGCCGACAAACACTCCATCGGCGGTGTCGCTGGCAATCGCGTGACGCCGATCGTCGTTCCCATCGTCGCCGCGTGCGGCATCAAGATCCCCAAGACCTCGTCGCGGGCGGTCACGTCGCCTGCCGGAACCGCCGACACGATGGAAGTTTTCTGCGACGTCTCCTTCTCGCTCGAAGAGATCCGCGACATCGTCGAGAAGACGAACGGCTGTATGGTCTGGGGCGGCGCGGTCAACCTCTCGCCGGTGGACGACAAGATCATCCGGGCGTTGACACCGCTCTCGATCGACCCGCCGGGACAGGTCATCGCGTCGGTGCTCTCGAAGAAGCAGAGCGCGGGGTCGTCCCACGTCCTCATCGACATCCCCTACGGTGAAAGCGCGAAGGTTCACGGACTGGACGATGCCCGCGAACTGGCGGAGGATTTCCGGCGCGTCGGGGAGGACGCCGGACTGCGAGTCGAGTGTACCATCACCGAAGGCGGGCAGCCCATCGGACGCGGCATCGGCCCCATCCTCGAAGCCCGCGACGTGTTGAAAGTGCTCGACGGGGACGGCCCGGACGAACTGCGACTCAAGAGCCTTCGGCTCGCGGACATCCTGCTCGACCTCTGCGGGGCCGACGAGCAGGCTGGCGACATCCTCGACTCGGGGCGGGCACGGGCGAAGTTCCGCGAGATAATCGCGGCCCAGAACGGCGACCCCGACGTGGAGCGCGACGACCTGCAACCGGGCGACGAACAGCGAGTCGTCCAGGCAGAGCGCGGCGGCGTCGTGACGCACGTGGACAATCGACTGGTCAGCGAACTCGCGCGTAGGGCGGGCGCACCCAAGGACGCGGGCGCGGGGCTGTACCTTCACCAGACGGTCGGCGCGGAGGTCGAACCGGACGACGACCTGTTCACCATCTACGCAGAGAAGACAAGCAAGCTGGACGACGCACTCTCGCTGTCGGCACGAACCGAGCCGGTCAGGGTGCGCGACCCAGGTGAGGCGCTGGTGGAGCGCGTCTAACGCGGAAGGTCGTTCCTATCGCGGCGTTTCGGTTCCCCACTTGTCGAGCGCGGTCTTCAGTTCGGGGTGGTCTTCCGCGTACTCCTCGATCGGTGTGCCCTCCACCGACGCGTCCACCGCCTGCCGGAGTGCCGCCGCACCTGCTCTGGTTCCATCGGGGTGGCCGTGGACGCCACCGCCCGCCTGGATGGCGATGTTCTGTCCTTCGCGCTCGATGAGTTCGGGGACGAGGCCGGGGTGCAGGCCGCCGGAGGCGACGGGAAGCACGTCGTTCAGGCCGTGCAGGTCGGCGTAGAGCCACTCGTTGATGCCTCTCGTGTCCTCGTTGGCGAGTTTCCCGAGGTCGGCGGTTCCGGTGTGAAGCTGGTCGACGCCACAGATGCGAGCGATCTGCGCTATCACGCGCATCGAGACGCCGTGGGTCGGGATGCGGTCGAACGCGGCGTGCATGGCGCGGTGTGCGTGGATGGCGAGGCCGAGTTCCTCACATCGCTCGCGGACGGCCTGGACAGCTCCCCAGCCAGTGGTGATCACGTCCACCATCACGTACTCACACCCCTGTTCGGCGACCATGTCGGCGCGTTCGAGCATGGTGTTCGTGTCGGCGGTGATGTTGACGAGGTAGCTCTTCTTCTCGCCCGTCTCGTCCTGTGCGTCGTCGCGCCGGGCCAGACTCTGGGTGAGACGGTCTGCGAAGGGGTTGAACTCCTGATCGGTCAGATTCTCGTCGTCTTTGAGGAGGTCGAGACCACCCGTCCACGCCTCGTAGCCGATCTGGGCGTGCTGGTCGGTCGAGAGGCCGACCTTCGGTTTGGGAACCGTGGCGGTGATCGGTCGGTCGCCCACGTCGAAGATGTCGTTTCGCACCGACGAACCGAACTGCGGGCCGGGGAAGGAGGTGGTGAGCGGTTCGGGCCATTCACAGTCGAGCAGGCGGATGCGGTCGACCGCCTTCATTCCCATGATGTTGCCCGCGATGCAAGAGAGCACCTGTGCCATGTTCCCGTCTTCGAACAGTTCGTCCGGGTAGGCGACCTTCACCTCGTTGCCCTCGATACCGAACGTCGTGGCGCTCAGGTCGGTGATGTTGCCTTCGACCTGTAGCTCTGCCCACGTCCCGTTGGAACTCTCGCTGGCCACGCGCGACGCGGCGGCCTCCATGTCCATGTCTTCCGCAGGTTCGACGTAGAAGGTGCAGACGAGGTCGGAATCGGCGGGGTCGTACTCCAGGTTCAGGAAGTCCTCGTATGTGATGCCGGGCATAACCTGATTCTTCGTCGTCATGGGTTAAAAAATCGACCGCCGATTCGTAGGGTGAACGAGACTGGTCGCAGTTCGAGCACGTAGCGTTCACGTAGCGCAGGCAAGTCGCGTTCACGACCGCAAATAGTTGAATTCCGAGAGATAGAGAACGGGACATCCACGAGCGTCACGTCCGGCGACGACGTACACGAGGCATGGACATCAGTGAGATGGTATCGACCGAGTTCGAGGAAGTCACAGGAGATACACCGGTATCGAAGCTGGTGGGACGGTTCGAGAGCGAGGAGTTACAGGCGGTCGTCGTGACCGAAGACGGTGAATACCGGGGGCTGGTCACGCGCCGGCAGTTGAACTCCGCGCAGCGGCACGCCGACGAGAAAGCACGGAACCTCGTCTGGCACGTCGCGCGCGTCGCGCCGGACGAGAGCGTGCGCGAGGTCGCACGCCTGCTCGTCGGCAGTCGGTCGAACGTCCTGCCGGTGTTCGAGAACGGCAACCTCTCCGGCGTCGTGACCACCAACGCCGTCCTCTCGGCTGTCGAATCGTTCCTCGGCGTGCTGATCGTCGGAGACGTGTACACCCACGACCTCGTCACGATCGAACCGAAGACCATGCTCGGCGAGGCGTTGCACGTCCTCCGGGAGAACGACATCACGCACCTTCCGGTGGTGGAAGACGGCGGGGGTGGGGACGAGGTCGTCGGCGTCGTGAGTCTCTTCGACCTGCTGGACTTCTCGGCACGCGAGATTCGAAAGGAAGAAGGCGGATCACCCGGCGGATTCGGCGACCGGTCGCACGGCGGGTTCGGCGAACGACGTGGCGAACTCGATCGACTGCTCGACCTGCCGGTACGGAACGTGATGTCGGAACCGGCACTGACGGTCGACCCCGACGATGGACTGGACGAAGCAGTCGGGCAGATGTTGTCGGCGGGAGTCTCGTCGCTCGTCGTCACGGTCGGCGACGAACCGACCGGTATCGTCACGAAGACGGACGCACTCAGGTCGCTGACATGGACGGGCGAAGAACATCTCACCGTCCAGATAGACGGTATCGACCTGCTGGACGACATCTCACGCGAAGAACTGGTCGAGATGATAGAACGTGTCGCCAGCAAGTTCGGTCGGATGACGGTCTACGATGCGCGTGTTTACCTCCACGAACACGACGAGACGTTCCGCGGGACGCCGCTTCTTCTGGCGCGGATTCGTCTCTTCACCGACAAAGGACACTTCGTCGGAACCGGTGAAGGGTTCGGTGCAGGTCACGCGCTTCGACTGGCGCGGAACCGACTCGAACGCGATATCCTGGAGGGCAAAGAGTACGGTCGGTCGAAGAAGCATCCCAGTCCGGAGGAGAAAGAGAAGCTCCTCGGGTGGTGGCTCTCCGGATAGCGACGACCTGATCGGGCGGCTCTGTTGAAACCCTCGAACGTCGATATATTACAGAGCTCGTGCCGAATAGAAAACGCATAGTTAGCAACGTAAGTCGGAGATCTCGGGATGGATCGGTCGGTGAATTTCGTCGGGGCAAGCCCCGAGACACTCGCCTCGCACTTCCGTAGAGACAGAACACCTTACTATCGGGAACGGCGAGTCGCAGACGGGCTGGAGTAAAGGCGGGAAACTGTTGCTCTGTGGGTTATCACGGCGGGTTAGATCCCTCTGATCGTTTCTATCGCCCCTATCGTCTCGAGGCCGATCCAGACGAGAAATACTCCGTAAAGGCCGATGAAGGCGTACGCTTCACGGGTAGTCAGTTCGAGGTGGGTTCGGGTGAAGACGATAAATACCAACGTCGCGAAGCCGAGGAAACTCATCAACGGTATGGCGACGAGGAAATTGATCGTCGTCGGTCCGGCGATGAGGACCCCCACAGGGATGGCGACAAGAAGATTGAACGTGTTGCTCCCGAGGACGTTCGTCAGGCTGGTGACGCTGTCCTCACGCTTCGCAGCGCGGATGCTGACGAACGCATCGGGCAAACTCGTCCCGAGCGCGATGACCGTCAGCCCCCAGAAGAACGATGGTGTGTCGAGGATCGAACCCAGACCGAGGGCAGCCCGGACGATCCCCTCGACGCCGACCGTGATGATGGCGAGGGACACGAGGAGTCGCGCCCACTCTCCGGTTGGTTCGACATCCATCCCCTCCGCACTCACGTGCTCACGGGTGTCCTGGTGGTGTAAGAAGACGTAGACGCCGTAGGTGACGAGCGGGAACAGGACGAGAATGGGCGTCAGGATGGCCGCGCTATTCGTCCCCCCCGGGACATAGGTCGCCCCGAGTGCGAACGTGATGAATAGAACCAAGACACTGATGATGTAGAACTGGGCGTCCTTGTGGACGATATCCCGAGTGGATTCGAGCTTCTCGCTGGCCAGCGCGGAAAGCGCCGGGATGATGAGCAGGTTGAAGATCGCACTCCCGACGATCGCACCAAGGCCGAGCGAGAACTCGCCATGGAGTACCGTACTGACGATAACCGAACTGAGTTCCGGGAAACTCGACCCGACAGCGACCACGATCGCACCGTGCACAGCCAGCGGTAAGCCGTAGTATTTGCTGAGCCGCTCTGCCGACTGTTCGAGTAGTTCACTCCCTTTCCAGATGACTCCGGTGGATACCACCACGAGTCCTAGTAGTACCAGAATACCTGTCATGCAATTTCACGATCGTTCTATTCGAGACTGGAGACACTGGCGCTATTTCGGCCAGGATGTTTAATCATCGGTTCCTCGGAGCCGTCCAGATGAACCTCGACGGGGGACATCAGGTCTATGTAGGAGACAGAACCCGTTCGTGAGGACGAGTTGAACCCCGGCAACGGGTCGAATACTGATCTCGACAGGATTCATCGGCTGTCGGTGATTCAATCTTACCCACGACGCAGTAGAAAGTGGTGGCCTATCCAGATACTTAGATAGCTCGAGGGCAGTTCGGTATCAGAACGGCCTACAAATCAGAGCCGATTCGGTCGGTTACCAACCGACTGGCGGCCATTCGACCAGCGACCACGAGATTCGAGCGACTATCGGTCGGCAACCATCCACTCAGCGACCTTTCCTTGCAGCCGATTCGCCCGGAATCACCAGACCGTGCGTCCGGTATCGTCCACACGCCCGACCCACAACAGGTGTGTGTACGGAACGAACGCGAGGAACTCCCGGTCTTCGTCGAAGAGCCTGACACCTGCCTCTTCGTTCTCGTAGTTGGCACACACTATCTGCTCGCCGTCGGTAAGTTGTGCTTTGAACATATCCTATCGGACGGTCTTCTTCGAGTAAAAGGTACCCCCCGGCAGAGCTTTGGGCCTGTCCGTCGTGTCAGGGCTATGGTTCGAAGCTACGAGTTCGAGGGAGTGGAACCATCCATCCACGACGACGCTCACGTCAGCCGAACGTCGACGCTCGTGGGTGACGTTCAGGTCGAGGCCGACGTGAGTATCTGGCCGGGTGCAGTGCTTCGCGGTGACGTGGCGCCCGTGCGCGTCGGGCGGGAATCGCACATCGGCGACAACGCCGTCATCCACGCTTCGGTCGTCGGCGACCGGGTGATGGTCGGTCACGGCGCGGTGCTGAACGACGCGGCGGTCGGCGATGGTGCGCTCGTCGGCTTCAACGCGACGATAAACAGCGACGTCCGGGTTGGCGAGCGAAGCATCGTCGCGGCGGGTACCGTGACACCCGAAGCGTTCGAGATACCACCGGAATCGTTCGTTCGGGGTGTCCCCGCACGAGCGATGGCGCTCTCGGAGACGACCATCGACACCGAGGAGATATTCGAATCGTACTCCTCCGGCGCGTACACCGACCTCGCGACACGTCACGACGAACTGTTCGAGTAGCAGACGAGATGGCGATAGGTGAGTGAGATGGCGGGAAACGGGCAAGAATACATCGAATCGCCAGTATCGGGTGATGGCGATATAAAGAACCTTGGAACGCAACCCGTGCAGTGATTGGGCTATCTATCTCATCCACTAACAAGACAAACTAATGGACAGGAGCGCCATCGATACCTCTACGTCGAATACAGCCACGCCCTCGACGTCGAGTCCGTTCGAGAGCCGAGAACTGGTGCTGGTGTCGAACCGAGAGCCGTACTCTCACGAACACGACGACGGAACGATTTCGGTCGTCAAACCCGCGGGCGGCCTCACGTCTGCTCTCGATCCGATGATGGCGAGTATCGGTGGGACGTGGGTCGCGTGGGGAAGCGGTGACGCCGACACCGAGGTAACCGACGAGAACGGGTGCGTGCAGGTGCCCCCCGACTCGCCTGCGTACGAGCTGAAGCGCGTCTCACTGACCGACGAACAGGTGACCAACTACTACTACGGCTACAGTAACAAGGTGCTGTGGCCTCTGTGTCACTCAGACATCGCCAAGATGACGCCGGAAGCGCGATATTGGCGGCATTACCGAGAGACGAACCAGCAGTTCGCGGATGCGATTCGAGATCGAGTCGATCCGTCGAACGCTGTCGTCTGGTTCCAGGACTACCACTTCGCGCTGGCACCGCGGATGGTGCGCGAGCAGTCACCCGGTGTGTTCTGCATGCAGTTCTGGCACATCCCGTGGCCCTCGTGGGACGTATTCCAGCGGTGCCCGCAGTACGACGAGCTGCTCGACGGCCTGCTGGCGAACGACCTCCTCGGCTTCCACGTCGACCAGTACTGTCAGAACTTCCTCGACTGCGTTTCGCAGGCGGTCGACGCCGAGGTAGACCGAGAACGTGGGCGTATCCACTACGACGGGCGGACGATCCGCGTCGCAGCGTTCCCGCTCGGTATCGACGCCAAAGGGCGGCGAACCCTCGCCGAATCCAGCGAAACGGACGACGAGTGGGCCACACTGCGCGAGCGATACCCGCTTCCGGACGACGGCCAGTTCGCCATCGGTGTGGATCGACTCGACTACACGAAAGGGATCGAACAGCGACTCGCCGCCCTCGAACACCTGTGGGAGTGGTATCCCGAGTACCGGGAGCGATTCACCTACGTCCAGAAAGCCAGTGAGAGTCGGAGTCGGATCGAGGAATACCAACAAGTGCAGTCGAACGTCACGGAGACGATCGCGCGGCTCAACGACCGCTTCGGGACGGAGTCGTGGCAACCGATCGTTTACATCGACGACCACCTCCCGCTGTCGGGGCTGGCCGCACTGTATCGGGAGGCGGACGTGTGCCTCGTAAGTTCTCTCCGCGATGGCATGAACCTCGTCGCGAAGGAGTTCGTCGCCTCGCAGGTCAAGGACCCCGGCGTGTTGGTGCTCAGCGAACTCGTCGGCGCACACGAGGAACTCGGAGAGGAGTCGCTGACGGTGCATCCGAACGACACGGAAGCGTTCGCCGCCACCATCGACGAGGCGCTCCAGATGGAGCCCTCGAAGCGAGCGACCCGGATGGGGTCGATGCAAGAACTGGTCGAGACGAACGACCTCGAAGCGTGGAAACAGGCCGTGCTCAGACACGCCACCGAGATCATCGAGCAGAACGATTCCGACGTGACGACGTGAGGAGGTGCTGATCGATACCCTACGCCCCTAGGAACGGTCTCGGACGCACTTTTCGAAAGGGTACTGACATCGAAGAAGTAGTATTCAAGAAAGCCCTCTTGCGTGTTCACTCTCTCTGGGGAGAAGTAAGGTGCCCGAAACGACCGCTGGCCAGTACACTTCAGTACATTTCAGTACATTCTCCAAGGATCCCGCCCCGGATCTTCTGCAGAGTCGGAACGAGGGTATTCGTTCGTCAGTCGTCGCCCGTTGCTGCGGTGGTTCCCCCAAGGCGGTCGAGACGGCGCGAAAGAGACGGATGACTCGACACCAACTCGTCCAGCCGGTTTTCGTTTTGGGGCAGGATATTCAGATCCGTGAGGTCGACGAGTGCGTCCGACATCGCCGACTCGCTGGTTGTATGGGCAGCGTATCGGTCTGCGTCGTGTTCAAGCCGTCTGGATATCGCACGGAGACAGAGCCAGAACGATATGGCGAACACGAGACAGTAGAACCAGTACCCGACGTTCGCCGTCAGTACGCTCGCCGAGACTGCGAGTGCCACGCTCGTGAGAGCCGTTTTCAGTCGAAGATGGTGACGACGATGATGCGCCAGTTCGTGTTCGACGACCGCGGAGATGGCTTCCGGGGTGAGTTCCGACAGCAGATACGACGTCAGATAGACGTACTGATACCCCGGAAGAAGCCCCGCCGCCAGGCCGAGTGCGACCTTCGTCCGGTCGGTATCGATCACTCGGATCGGAATATCGGCCTCTCGAATCCGGATCCGTTCTCGTTCCGCCGAGTCGAGTTCTCGTGTTTCGTTTCCCAGTTCGACGAAGACGGGCCTCACCACACCGAAGGTCGCGTGTGCAACCCCGACGACGATGCCCGCTCCGAGTCCTGCCGGTGCGGATTCGGCGAGATACCAGAGTGCGAGTGGCAGTCCAACGACGAGCGCGTAATGAACCGAGAATCGCCGGAGTGCAGCGCGCATCGGGTCGTCGGTGTCGCGTACCTGTTGTACCGCGGCGTACGAGACGAGGAACACCACCAGACACGTCACGAACCACGGACCGACTGCGAGGACGGTGGTCATGACGAGTAATGGACTGAACGTCACGGTGACGAGCGGTAGTTCGAGCGTCGTCGGAACCAGAGAGCCGACCTCGCACACGAGGCTCGTCATGAAGATAACCGGACAGAGAGTGAAGTAACCGAAGGTCGAGACGAAGTTGAGACGGGCGATCGCTCGCTCTGGTTCGCTATTCCGAACGATGATTCGTGTGACCAAAGCGTACAGCGCAGTCACGCCGACGAGCAGCAGAATCCAGAGATAGACGAGTTTCACCGGACTGATACAGACACTCGTATAAAATATCTGATTACAACATAAATTAAAACTTTTCAATAGAGGCGGCGAGAGAAGTCCTCGTTCCAGACGTGTTACGACAGGCGTCTTCGGCTCAGACGTGCTCGTCCAGGAAGTCGGCGGTCGTCGTGTACGCCTCGATACGGTTTTCCAGTTTCGAGAAGCCGTGACCTTCGTCCGGGAAGATCAGTTTCTCGACGGGGACGTCCTGCGCTGCGACCTCGTCTGCGATCTGCTCGGCTTCGCCCACGGGCACGCGCGGGTCGTTCTCACCGTGGAGGACGAGCAGTGGTGCCTCGATCCGGTGGGCGTTGTTGATCGGACTGATCGATTCGAGGAACTCCCGGTCGTCTTCGAGCGAGCCGTATTCGGCTTCACGTAACTCGCGCCGCCACTCGCCCGTGTTCTCCAGGAACGTGACGAAGTTGGCGATGCCGACGATGTCCACTCCAGCAGCCCAGAGGTCGGGGTACTCCGTCAGGGCCGCGAGCACCATGAATCCACCGTAGGAGCCGCCCATGACGGCGATTCTGTCGGGATCGACGCTCCGCTGGTCGTGAAGCCACTCGACGCCCGACTCGATATCCGCCACCGAGTCCATCCGGTTTTCCACGTCGTCCAGATGCGTGTACTCCCGACCGTAGCCCGACGACCCCCGGACGTTCGGCTCGAAGTAGGCGTAGCCGCGATTCAGGAAGTACTGCTTGGTTGGGCTAAACGATGGCCGACGCTGAGATTCCGGTCCGCCGTGGATGTCGACGATGACGGGCGTCTCGCCCGGTTCCGCATCGGCTGGCTCCGAGAAGAACGCGGGAATCGTCCGTCCGTCGAAACTCTCGAAGTGGACGAGCTTCGGGCGAACGAACGTCTCGGGTGGGATTCCGGCGGTCGAGGCGTCGGTCCAGCGTTCGGCGTCGCCCGTCTCGGTTTCGACGACGTAGACGTTCGCGTTCGTCGTACTTCCCGTGACGGTGATGGCGAACCGCTCCGCGTCAGGATCGAAGCTGACCCCGCCTGCGATACCCCGTGGAAGGTTGGGCGTCGGGAACTCGCGGATGGTGGTCTCGCCGGTCAGTTCGCCGACCGTGAGTTCGGTGTAGCCGTCCTCGTTTCGGGAGTAGACGAGTCGACCGGTATCCTCGTCGAGGGAGACACCATCGACGTTCCACTCCCCGCCTTCCTCGACGACTTCGATCTCGGTCGAATCGAGGTCGAGGCGCGCGAGGTACATCGTATCACTCCCTTCGTCAGTGACGAGGTAGAGTGCGTCGCCATCCGGACCCCAGTTGATGCTCTGATATCGCACGTTCCCGTCGTGAGGAGTCACGTGCGTCATGTCGCCCGATTCGATGTCGAGGACGTAGAGATCTTGATCGAACGACGAGTGTGCTTCGATCACGACGAGCCGACCGTCGTCGGGACTCCATCCCCCGAGCGAGAGCCACCCGTCGCCTTCGAACACCATCTCCGCGTCGTCATCGGTCACGTCGCGGTCCTGGACGTACACGTCGAAGACCGCCTCGTCGCGCCGATTGGACGTGAATGCGAACTGCGACCCATCGGAGTTCCAGCCACCCCATCGGTGTTTCGCGTCGGGCTTGTCGGTCAGTGGGGTGATCGTTTCGCCGTCTCCATCGAGGCGGAAGAACTGCGCGCGCTCGTTGCCGCCTTCGTCCATTCCGAAGACGAGTTCGTCCTTCTCCGGCGACCACGAGACGAAGGTGACTCGCTCGTCGTAGAACGTGAGTTGGCGGGGCCACGACCGTGGTTCGTCCACCTGCCACACCTGGGGAACGCCCGTCGTATTCAGCAGAAAACTCAGTCGCTTACCATCCGGGCCGAACGAGGCACTGTGTGCGCTTCGGACGTTGAGATACCGCTCGAAATCGTACGGAGCCATTGCGTTCTCTTTCGAGTCAGGTGTGAAAGTAGTTTGGTAAGCGGTATCTCGGAACGTAACCTCACGAAGGAAGGATGACACGATTCTACATCAGTCATCTTACTTAAAGGATGGAGATGCGAAGGCACAGGCTTTGTAGAACCGATAGCTTGATTCGAACTACTATTGGTGATATACTATGGAATCTACATATTCGTATTCAACAATGATTCAGAGTTGATACATCAATTCTCGTTCGACGAAAGTCAGACGGACAGTATCGTCGTCGCTATCAGCAAGGCGGTCGCGCAGGTGACAGACTCCCCGCTCGAAGAGTTGCCACCGCTTCAGGAGACCGTCGACTGTGACGCACTCGAAGCACTCTTCCACTCCTTCGATATCGACGGGATGGCTGGCATCGGACAAGTGCAGTTCCCGTTCCACGGCTGTACCGTGCGAGTCGATACGACCAGAACCGTGCAAGTGTTCGACAGCCAACGGCGAGTCACGTCCGATGACACAAGGTGCTAGGATCATGACTGGTGACGTGGAACTGCTCTCGCTCGACGACTTCGAGCACCGACTCGGCGAACTGATCGCGGTGAGTGCTCGAAACGGGATCGGTTTCGACCGGTCGTGGACGTTTCGCCAGCCGGACGAGGACATTCCAGACGTAATGGTCGAAATCACCTGTCTCCAGCCATCTCCCGAAGGATCCGAGTAGCGACAACGACCTCGTTCGTTCTCTCTAGTCTTCGTTACCAGCCAGTATCCAGTACATAACATCTGACTCCGGAGTGTCACGTCACGGCTCGTAGCGAGAAAGCTCGCGCGGACGAGAAACCTGACAACGGACCCCGAGAGCGCACTACTCGACGCTGATGATGCGACGACGAAAGAACCCTCCGACGCCGGTGACGACGAAGAAGAGGGAAACTCCGGTCAGTGTCACCGTTCACGCAAAATCCGTCGAGGCAGGGGAACTCCGGCGATATCGGCACGATTCTCGAGTGAAAATCGTTCAGCGAAACGACCGTCTGGGCGACGTTCGTCCGGATTCGTGGTAATACGTAGTTGAATCGATGACGGGAAGGGAGCGAGGCCGACCGCATCGTGTCCTCGGAGAAACGGTTCAATTTGCAGTTTGCTATCCGGGTAATCGTTCACACCTCGAAGACATCACCGGATACGGACTGAACAGAGTTGTCGATTTATGCGGGTTCTTGGCGTGCGGATAGTAACCGGGGTGGGAGGAATGAATACGACACAGCCACGAGAGTCACACGACCAGACACGGCCGTCCGAGCAGACATCGTCGGATGAAGGGCGGTCACGATCGTTTTCGGAACAGGAAGTGTACGACGCGGTGAAGAACCTGCGCCGCCGGTACGTCCTCTATCATATCAACAGGGAACGCCGACCGGTCGAACTGGGCGAACTCGCCGAGCAGATCGCGGCGTGGGAGAACAACATCGATATCGAGGATGTCACACCGGAACAGCGTAAATCGGTGTACAGCGCACTGTACCAGACACATCTACCGAAATTAGAGAATATCGGTATCGTCACCTACGACCGGGAGTCGAAGGAGGTGTCGTTCACCGACGGTGCCAAAGATTTCGAACTGTATCTCGCCACGGATTCACAGACGACGATTCCGTGGCACAAACTCTACGTTCTTCTCTCGGGCATCGGTGCGTTATTGATCGCCTTCAGTTGGCTCGGCGTCGTTCCGTTCTCCGGATTTCAACTTTCGGTGGTCGTCCTCGGACTGTTCGGAATGACTGCACTCGGACACTTTTACGATCATCACTGCTGGCAACGACGGTTTCAGGATTCGACACCCGACCTCGCGCTCGGGTTCGGCGAGGGGCGCTGGTTCCAGTAACGGTGTCGCCGTTCGCGGGTCGAACCGTATGAAAGACGATTTTTACTTTCGCGTTTCGTGGCGGGGTGTATGCGCGTCGCGTTCGTCGCAGAAGTGACGGCTCAGCACGAAGAAAGGGGGGCAACACGCCGACTCAGGCGTACCGCGGAACTTCTCGCCAGTCGCGGCCACGATGCACTCGTCTTCTGTGCGAAGTGGTGGGAGGGAGACCACCGGACGTTCGAACAGGCGAACGTGACCTACCACGCCGTGACGACCGACCCACCCGACGAGATGCCCTCGCGGCGGTTCGCCCTCTCGCTTCCCGGCGCACTCCGCCGGGCGAAACCCGACGTGATCCACGCCGCCGCAGTGCCGAAACACGTCCTGGCGGCGAAGACGGCGAGCAAACTCTCGCGCACGCCGCTCGTCGTCGACTGGTACGAACCACCGCCGGCAGCCTCGGTCACTACCTCGAAAACGCTCCGGATGGCAGCACGCGCACCCGACGAGGTCATCACGCCGTCGGAGACGGTGAAAACCCGCGTCCGAGAACTCGGTGCGAACGCCGAGGACGTGCGCGTGATTCCGAACAGTATCGGCATGGACGCCATCCGAGATGCACAGGTCGTCGAAGGTGCCGACATCGTCTACTCTCGCCGTCTCGACGAGGACGCCAACCTCGAAAGTCTCCTGCTCGCACTGGCCGAACTGCGCGACAAGGGCTGGCACGCCGTCGTCATCGGTGACGGGCCGGAACGCGAGCGATACGAGCGACAGGTCGCCGACCTTCGCATCGACGACCGGGTGGAGTTCACGGGCGACCACCCCGTCGAGAAACGCATCCCCGTGTTCCGCGGTGCTCACGTCTACGTCCAGACCGCCCGACGCGAAGCGTTCCCCACCGACCTCCTTCGCGCGCTGGCGTGTGGCTGTGCGGGCGTCGTGGAGTACCACGTCGAGTCGAGCGCCCACGAACTGGTCGAACGCGAGGAGCGAACGTTCCGAACGACGAGCGAACAGGAACTCACCGACGCACTTCGGTCTGCCGCCGACCTCCAGCAGATGACCGAAAACGAGGAGTTCGCTCGCTACGACCATCGACCGGTGTTAGAGCAGTATCTCGACTGCTACCGAGACGTGCAGGATTCGTTCGGCTTCTTCTGACCGCCGAATTCCTTGATTTCGCACGTCTCAGTGCCTGAGAGTAGCAATCAGACTACTTTTATATTGTTACTCTGCGTATAAATTGTATGGCAGCTATCGAGTTGAACGGTGTGACCAAACAGTTTGGAGAGGTGACCGCACTCCGGGACGTCGATCTCGTCGTCGAAGAAGGGGAGATATTCGGCTTCCTCGGCCCGAACGGGGCGGGCAAGTCCACGACCATCGACGTGTTACTCGACTTCATCCGCCCGACCGCCGGGAGCGCCTCGGTGCTCGGTTTCGACGCACAACGCGAGAGCCTCGAAGTCCGAAAGCGCGTCGGTGTTCTCCCGGACTCGTACCACGTCTACGACCGCCTGACCGGTCGCCAGCACGTCGAGTTCGCCATCCGGTCGAAGGATGCCGACGACGACCCGATGGCGATACTGGAACGTGTCGGTATCGCCGACGCCGCCGATAGGAAGGCCGGTGGCTACTCGAAGGGGATGCGCCAGCGCCTCGTCCTTGGGATGGCGCTCGTCGGGCAACCAGACCTGCTCATCCTGGACGAACCCTCGACAGGACTCGACCCGAAAGGAGCGCGCGAGATGCGCGAGATAATCGACGAAGAACGTGACCGAGGTGCGACGGTGTTCTTCTCCAGTCACATCCTGGCACAGGTCGAAGCGGTCTGTGACCGCGTCGGCATCCTGATGGGTGGCGAACTGGTCGCCGTCGACACTATCGAGGGACTGCGAGATTCCGTCAGCATCGAGCAGACGCTCTCGATCACGACCGATCGTCCCATCGACGAGGCGGCACTCGACGCCATCCGAGCGGTCGATGGCGTCTCGCAGGCAACCGCGAGCGGTACGTCCGTCGCCGTGACGTTGGAGTCTTACTCCAAGTCGGCGGTGCTGAACGCGCTCGAAGCACGAGATATCAGCGTCGAAGACTTCAGCACGGAAGAGACCTCGCTGGAAGAGCTGTTCATGGCCTACACCGACGGTCGCTCGACCGCTGAATCGGTGGAGGTGACGGCATGAGCTTCGCCGTCATCGCCCGCAAAGACTTCCAGGACGCGCGTCTCTCGAAGACGCTCTGGGCACTGTCGGCGTTGTTCATCATCTTCGCGGCAGGGATGGCGTACCTCTACGCCGTGTTCCCCGGTCTGGGAAGCGACGCAGAGGAACTCTCGGCGCTCGGACTGATGTTCTTCCTCTCCGCACCCGCCACCCTCTTCGTCTCCATCACGGCGGTCGTCATCGCCGCCAAGTCCGTCGCTGGCGAACGCGAGAACGGAAGCATGAAGCTCATGCTCTCGTACCCCCACTCTCGCCGTGACGTAGTGCTCGGGAAGGTACTCGGACGGGCCGTGGTGCTCGCACTTCCCATCGTCATCGGGTTCGCGGTCGCGGCGATCGTGGTGCTCGCGAAGTACGCCACCTTCTCGCCGGTCGATTACGTGCTGTTCGTCCTGCTGACGGTGTTGTATGCGTTCGCCTACATCAGCCTCGTCGTCGGTCTTTCGGCTACGACGGGGTCAGGCGCTCGGGCGACGGCGATGGCCATCGGGCTGTTCGTCGTGCTCGAACTGCTCTGGGACGTGGTTCCAGTCGGCCTCCTCTACCTGTTGGAAGGTCGTCTCGTCCCGATACAGGAGTACCCGAACTGGGCGCTGTTCATCTCGGGGCTCACCCCGAGTGCCGCCTACTCGACCGCGATGGGAGCCGTGCTGCCGGAATCTCCCACCGCCGTCCTCGGAATCGGCCCGGCTGGCGACGTCCCGTTCTATCTCGCCGACTGGTTCGGACTCGTCCTCCTCGTCGCGTGGGCCGTCGTTCCGGTCAGTCTGGGCTACCTGCGGTTCCGCGCCGTTGACCTCTGAAGCAACTTTATTTCTTCTCTTACAGATATTAATAGTACTTACTACCATAAGAAAAATTTATTGCCCGGTGGATGGTGTTATAATCTGCGATCCATCTATGGAAGACAAACAGACGCGACGAAACTTCATTCGTACCGTTGGTGCAACGGCGATCACCGTACCGTTCATCTCCTCGACCGCCAGCGCAGCCTACGACGATTTCAACTGGCCAACCACGGGACAGATCACGTCCGATTACTACGACAGCCGTGACGGTGGTACGCGTACCCATCGCGGTATCGACATCGACTGGGAAACCGGGCAGCCGATCTACGCGGCCCGCGCCGGGACGGTCACGACCGCGAGCTACACCAGCGGGTACGGCTACCGAGTGAAAATCGACCACGACGGCGGCTACCGAACGCGATATGCCCACTGTCAGTCCGACCTCAAAGTGAACGTCGGCGACTGGGTCGACCGAGGTGATCACATCGCAGACCTCGGCGGAAGCGGTGGCTACGAACCGCACCTCCACTTCGACATCAAACGAAACGGTAGCTACGTCTACGTCCCCGGAGACGCCGGAGACTGGGTCGACACCAGCGACCCGATCCCGAAGGATTACGCCGGTATCAGCGGCACGAACGGCGACGGCAGTACGAGTTACAGCTGGCCGACCTACTCCTACGGCGACCAGGAAGAGGCGGTCTACTCCATCCAGTATCTCCTCGAGGAACACGGCCACGCGCTGAACTACCACGACGGTATCTACGGCTCCGAAGTGCAGAACGCGGTCGAATCGTTCCAGTCCAACCACGGTCTCGCCGTGGACGGCATCGTCGGCCCGAACACGTGGGGCGAACTCTACGTCACGGTCTGGGACGCGAACAACGACCCGTGGTGGGCGACCTACGGTGCCCAACACCACCTCCGTTACGGACAGGGCTACAGTATCGCCGTGGACGGTTACTATGGCCCGGAGACCGAGAACGCCGTGCGCGATTTCCAGTCCAACGCGGATATCACCGTGGACGGAATCATCGGCCACGATACGTGGCAGGCACTGATGGACATCCCGAACTGAGAGATAGAGAACCCGAATCGAGAAACCGATACGACGGCTCGCGTTCAGTCGTCTCCGGTATCCGGCGCTTCGAATCGCTCGGGGGATTCCGCCGCCTCGACCGCCCGAACCGCCGCGACGTTCTCCGCGACGTCGTGGACGCGAACGATATCGGCTCCGCGTTCCGCTGCGATGGTGGTTCCAGCGACCGTCGCGGCGGTTCGGTCGTCGTCCTCGCCGATCAGGCCGAACATCGACTTGTGCGAGTGGCCGACGAGCACGGGGCAATCGAGGGCGTGGAGCTCCCCCGTCCTGCCGAGCAGTTCGAAGCTCTCGGAGGAACGTTTGCCGAATCCGAGTCCCGGATCGACGATGATCTGACTCCTGTCGAGTCCTGCTTTTTCCGCGAGCAAGACGCGCTCTTCCAGTTGTGCGATGACGTCTTCGACCACGTCGTCGTACTCGACCGACCGCCTGGGCTTTACGGGTGCGTCGATGCTGTGCATCACCACGAGTGGGACGTCGTGCTCGGCTGCGACGAAGCGCATCTCGGGGTCTTCGAGTCCCGACACGTCGTTCACGATGTCCGCACCTGCGTCGAGGGCGGCGCGGGCGACTGCCGCCTTTCGCGTATCGACTGAGATCATCACGTCGAGGTCGCGGATCGCTTCGATAACGGGAACGACGCGCTCGGTCTCTTCGTCGATCGAGATCTCGTCCGCACCGGGGCGCGTGCTTTCGCCACCGACATCGACGATATCTGCGCCCGCTTCCACCATCTCGGTCGCGCGCTCGATGGCGTCCTCGCGGGCTTCGAACTCCCCGCCGTCGTGGAAGCTGTCCGGCGTGACGTTGAGGATGCCCATCACGGCCGTCCGGCCTTCCCACGGGTAGCCGTGCTCGTCCGAGGTCTGGTGGATTCCGAGGGTGTGTCGGAGTTCGTCGGCGAACACCGACAGGCCGTATGGTTGCCCGTCGAGTTTGTCGGCGAGGCGTTTGAACTGCGCCAGCGTCCCCATCAGTAACACGTCGATGTTCTCGTCGTCGCGGTCGTTCAGCCCTGACTGGGCGCACTCACCGCCGAGGCTGAGCATCTCTTCTTTGATGTACTGGGCCTGTCGGGTCTGGACGCGCGTCTTCAACACTCGGTGGACGGCCTTGCCGCGCATCCGCCAGACGCCGGGCGTCGAGACGTGGGTTCCTTCCAGAGCCTCACGTGCGTCGTCCAGATCACCGATCCGTTTCGGGATCTCGCCGCGCGTCCAGCGCGCCCGTGCCTCGGCCACCGCGAACAGCGACCCGGTGACGAGCACGAGATCGTCGGGGCCTGCCTCGGTGAGGGCGTCGTCCAGCGCGCTCTCGACTGAACTGATCCGTTCGACGCTGTCTGCGTGTTCCTCGAACACCCGTGCGAGAACGTCCTCGTCCTCTGCACGGTCGATGTTCGGATGACACGCGACCACGCGGTCTGGCGTCGGGAGCGCGTCGGCCATCCCCTGAACGTCCTTGTCGTGCATCGCGCCGAAGACGAGGTGGAACTCATCGTAGTCGAACTCCGCGATGGTTTTGGCGAGCGCCTTGCACGCGCCGGGATTGTGCGCTCCATCGAGCACCACGAGTGGGTCGGTACCCATCACTTCGAACCGCCCTGGCCAGAACCCCTTCCGCAATCCTCGTGCGAGTTCGTCCTCGGTCGCGTCGGCGACTTGTCGGGCGAGCACCGCCGCGATACCCGCATTCTGGGCTTGATATTCGCCGAGCAGTGGGATGGCCGTCTCGACGCTCCAATCCGGTCCCGACAGCGAGATCGCTGCTTCGGTGTGGTTCGTCCGCCCCTCGTAGGTAGCCTGCACGTCCACCGAGTCGCTCCCCTTGCCCGCGTCGCCTTCATCGCTTTCGCCATCTGCGTCACCCTCGCCAACCACGATTACATCCCCCGCTTGCTCTCGAATCGCGTCGAGGGCGTCCCCGGACGCGCCGGTGACCAGCGGGGCGTCGGCGGGCGCGACGTGTGCCTTGTCGCGGGCGATCTCCTCGATGGTCTCGCCGATGATGCCCGTGTGTTCGAGCGTCACGCTCGTCAACGCCGACGCGATGGGTTCGACCACGCTCGTCGCGTCGTATCGCCCGCCGATGCCGACTTCGAGGATGGCCACGTCTACCTCTTCGCGTCCGAAGTACCAGAGCGCCATGGCGGTCATCCCCTCGAAGAACGTCGGTGATTCGCCGCGTGCCCCACGGTCGGTGACGTAGTCGTGAACCGAATCCACGAACTCGACCATCGCGGATTTCGTTATCTTCCGGCCATCGACCGTGATGCGTTCGCGCACGTCGTCGAAATGCGGTGACGTGTAGAGACCGACGGTCAACCCCGCTTCGCGGAGCGCCTGCTCCGTCATTCGTGCCGTGCTCCCCTTCCCGTTCGACCCCGCTACCTGCACGAACTGCACGCCATCGTGGGGGTCGCCGAGGTGTGCGAGGAGGTCTGCGGTGGACTCCGTCCCCGGTTTCGGGCGGAACCGCCGCAGGTCGAAAAGAAAGTTCGCTGCCTCGTGGTAGTCCATGCCAGAGACGACAAAAGCCGTGCGCTTTAGGCTGTCGGAGTCAGACCAGTAGGTACAACGACCGTTTCACTTTACTGAAAACTTTTACCGGAATCGACTGTGCTCGTTTCCATGAAGCGCCGCCGACTGCTCTCCACCCTCGCAGTCGGGTCGGTTTCACTCGCTGGCTGTCTCAGCACCAGTCGTCCAGGCAGTACAGGAACGACGACGACAGACCGAACGACGACCAACACCAATACCAACACTGACACCGACCCCGCTCAGCGAGTGCAACGCCACCTCGGAGAATCATACACGACCGATGACGGGCGCGTCGTCACGGTTCACGACGCGCGAGTACAGAAATCGGTCGTCGAGTTCGAGATCCACACTGACATCGTCTCGCTCCCCGACCGTCAGTTCGTCGTCGCGGACGTGTCCGTGACCGAGAACGAAGGAGACGAGAGAACCGAATTCACGAACGTGTTCAGCGTGAAACTCGACGGAACGGAGTTTCCACAGGACGAGCACGTTCGGTGGCTCGAACCGCCATCCGAAGACGGGCATTCACTTGGGTTTCCGGTTCCCGTGACCGACGCAGACGAAGCCGCAGTGGTCTGGCACACGGGCGACGACCCACTCGTCCACTGGTTCCTCGGGGACGACGAGCGTCAGAAACTCCTCAATGCTCCCGCATTCGAGATTCGTGAGTTCTCGGTACCCGATAGTTCGGAAGCTGGCGGAACGCTCGAAGCGACCCTGACCGTCGCAAACGTCGGTGACCGCGATGGCATCTTCCGCACCGAACTCGGGACGAACCTCATCTCCGACACGCCGGAACTGATGCTGGACATTCCCGCTGGTGAATCGGCGACCCGAACCGAAACCATCGACGTACCAGATTTCGCCAGCGACGACGTGAAGATAGTTCTGGATTGGGGTGCAGACGTACTAACGCGGACGGTGAGCGTCGAGAAGTGACGGTTTATCGGTCGAACTCGCGCTCTGCTCGCCTGCGCTCTCGTCGCGCTCGTTCGCCATCGGAGCCTTCCGAACCATCCATGAGCTGTTTCATCCGGCGCTCGAACTCTAACTCGCCGATCTCGTCCTCCACGTACTGTCGTTTCAACTCGTCCATACGGTCTTCTTTCGTCGGTTCGACCCGCTTCGAGAGGCCGAGCGAACCGGCTTTGGGAAACAGTCGCTCGGCCCGCCGGAGCAGTCGAGCAAGTCGGTCGTCGCGGGGCACCGACACGCGCCGCGCGGCGGTGACCGTCAGCGCGACGAAGAGCAAGCCAGCGAGAAGTCCATCGAGCAGAAATGCCACGATGTAGGGGGCGGCGGCGTCGAGAAACACGATGAGTAGTGGCGTGTTGGCGTACTCGGGGTTGCCGAGCGCCGAGAGTGCCGCCAGCAAGCCGAGCGCGGCGATACCGACGAGCACGACCAGCGAGAGCAGCAAGCTGGCGAGCAGCGCCTTGACTTTCGAATCACCGAGCAGTCCCATCGGTTGGCCGTTCGTGGTGCGAACACTTTAACTCGTTCTCCACCGGTCTCGCTTGGCCGCGACGATTTTGCACCTGCGAGACGAGTGAGAGGCGTGATGCCGTACGAACAGTGCAACGGAGCAACTCTCTACTATGAGGAGAGGGGTGAGGGGACGCCAGTCGTCTTCTTGCCGGGAGTGATGACGGGGGTTCGGTTCTTCAGGCCGCAGTTGTCGGCACTTTCGGACGACTTCCGGACGGTCGCACTCGACTACCGAGGTCACGGTCGATCGGAGAAGACGGAGATGGGGCACACCGTACCGCAGTACGCCCGTGATCTGCGTGCCTTCCTCGACCAGCGCGAACTGGACGACGTCGTTCTCGTCGGCTGGTCGATGGGTGCGCTCGTCGCGTGGGAGTACGTCGACCAGTTCGGAACGGATGGAATTCGAGGACTCGTGAACGTGGACATGTCGGCCTCGGCGTTTCAGTGGGACGATTTCGAGCACGGGAGCACCGACCTGGAACGCCTCGTCGGTACCCTCGAACTGATCCAGACCGACCAGTCGGCCTTCATCGAACAGCTCGTCGAGGCGGCGTTCGAGGAACCACCATCGGACGAGACGCGAACGCTGGTGTTCGACGAACTCTCTCGCACGCCCCCACCCATCAAGAGCGCCATCCTCTTCGACTACACGATGCGCGACTACCGCGACGTGCTCCCCGATATCGACGTTCCGACGCTCGTCTGCGCCAGCGCGGACGAGGAGTGGCGAACCGTCGCCGCCGTCGAAGACGTAGCAGACCGCGTCCCGGATACCGAGTTCGAACTGTTCGAGGAGAGCGGACACTGTATCACGCTCGAAGAACCGGAACACTTCAATCGAGCAATCGCCGAGTTTACAGAGTCGTTGTGAATGAACTATCGCCGTCTGGCGATAGTTCATCTGAACACACTATTTTAAATCGACTGCTCCCGTGATAATAGACGATGAACCGTCGTCGATTCCTGCGGTCAGTTACTGCCGGAGGGATTCTATCAGCCGCAAGTGGCTATTCGATGCTCTCAAGCGACGACATCCTCGTCGACCGAGTGATAATCGCAAATTGGGATCGGACGAGTGGTCACACGATTTACGTTTCACTCGACTACGAAGGCGAAACCATCTACGAGAAGACATATCAGTTCAAATCTCGAGAGGGAGAAGTGGTTCCGTCGGTTACTATCACTGAGGAACTTCCCGACGAGGCAGGAACATTCGTAGTCTCTGCCTCAATGCCATCACGCGATGAATCACTGAGTCGCGTCAACGTCGGACGCTCTGCGGACGGGAACTGTACCATCGTGGAGATTCACACTTTCGAGCAGAATCGACTCGGTATCGCGGTCGGAGAGAGCTGTCAGTCGAGCTGAATCGTGAGAAAACACCGTCGTTCCCTTCGCTCCACTCTACGACGAGCTTCCGACATTCCTTCGTTACCACTCAGTCATGTCGGAAACCGTGCGAGACGGTCGCCCGTGGGCGCTGCGTCTCGCTTGCTTCAGACACTCCTTCACTTCGTTCAGTCGTGTCGGAAACACCGACTCCCCGTGAACACCATCGCTATCCCGTGCTCGTCGGCGGCCTCGATCACGTCGTCGTCGTTGACCGACCCGCCGGGTTGGATGACTGCCTCGATTCCGGCCTCGGCGGCCATTTCGATGGCGTCCGGGAACGGGAAGAAGGCGTCGCTGGCCATCACCGCACCCTCGGCGTCCTTGCCCTCGGCGTCGCGCTCGGATTTCGTCTTCGCTATCTCGACCGCGTCCACGCGGCTGACCTGTCCCGCGCCGACGCCGACCGTCTCGGTACCTTTGGCGAAGAGGATGGCGTTCGATTTGACGTGCTTGATGGTCTGCCACGCGAAGCGCATGGCGTCCAGTTGTTCCTCGGTGGGTTCGCGTTCCGTGACGACTTCGAGGTCGTCGCGGGTCGGCGCTTGCAGGTCGCGCTCCTGAACGAGTCGCCCACCGACGATGTCTTTCTCGGCGTGGGTTTCCGTGACGTCTCCGAGTTCGCCGACCGCCAGAACCCGGAGGTTTTTCTTCTCGCAGAGGGTCACCAGTGCGTCGTCGGAGTAACCGGGGGCGACGACGACCTCCTTGAACGAGTCCACGATGTGCTCGGCGGTCGCCTCGTCACACTCACGATTGAGGGCGACGATGCCGCCGAAGGCGCTCTTCGCGTCGGTCGAGAGCGCACGGTCGTAGGCTTCCGAGAGCGAGTCGGCGGTGGCACAGCCAGCGGGATTCGTGTGCTTGATGACGGCGCACGCGGGGCGGTCGAACTCCTTGACGAGATTCAGCGCGGCGTCGGCGTCGTTGTAGTTGTTGTACGACAGCGCCTTCGCGCCCTCGTTCAACTGGTCCGCGTGGACGACGCTCGCCTCCTCGCAGGCAGTGTCGGCGTAGAGCGCAGCGTCCTGATGGGGGTTCTCACCGTACCGAAGTTCGGCCGCGCGGTCGGTGGTTTCGATCCGGCGAACCGGCAGCGAGTCAGCCTCGTCGCTGGCGACGTGAACCGCGTTCGCGTCGTAATCGACGTCGGCCTCGCCTTCAGCGAACCACCGCACGGCGCGGGGATATGCCTTGAACTCGCCCTGATACAGCACGCGATCTTTCAGGATCTCCTTCGTATCGCCTTCGTAGACCGGGATCGGCTCCTGTGTGACGATCGGTCCACTGTCTACCTTTCCGGGGTCTACCTCGCCCGCGTCGTCCGTCGCGTCCGTGACGACGTGAACCGTACAGCCGGTCAGGCTCACGCCCGCGTCGAGTGCGTCGCCCCACGCATCCATTCCGGGGAACGAGGGGAGGAGTGATGGGTGGACGTTCAGCGTCACAGGGACCTCGTCGAGAAACTCGCCCGTGAGTATACGCATGTAGCCATCGAGGCAGACGAGGTCGAAGTCGTACCCCGAGAGCGCGTCGAGCACGCGTCGTTCGTGCTCCTGCCGCGATTCGTCGTCGCCCAGCTCGACGACTTCGGTCGGAATCCCGCGTTCTTTCGCTTTCTCCAGTACCGGCGCGTCCGCGCTGTTCGTCAGCACGACCGCGAGTTCCGCCCCGCCCGGCGTGAGATCGTCGATGTGCAAGAGATTTCGACCACGGTTTCCGGCCATACCCGCAATCTGTGTCATGGTCGGAAGACCGACCGGCGTGGGCAAAGTAGTTGCGGTCGAGAGCGACAGAATATACATACTAGTGCATAGATTTCACGGTTCGAGATGATATTCTACTCGTTGTATGCACGTCTGTGCGTCATCGTACCGATACGCTTTTGCCGAACGCCCCGGCAGGCACACGTATGGATTCCCTATACGCCGTTTCGCCGCTTGATGGGCGCTACGCCGGTCGCACCGCGCCCCTCCGCGAGTATGCGAGCGAGGCCGCGCTCATGCGCGCTCGCGTGCGAGTCGAAGTAGAGTATCTCGTTGCACTGGCCGACCTCGACGTGACGCCGTTCGAGATCTCGTCCGACGACCGCGACAGTCTTCGAACGCTCTACGAGGAGTTCGACGAAGACGACGCTAGCGTGGTCAAAGCACTCGAAACCGAGGGCTACGCCGGATACCCGGCGACGAACCACGACGTGAAGGCCGTCGAATACTTCGTTCGACATTCGCTTCCCGACCACCTCGAAGACCTCTCCGCGTGGATCCATTTCGCGCTGACGAGCGAGGACGTGAACAACCTTGCACACCGACTGCTGGTCAAACCCGCAGTCGAGGAGGTTTTGCTCCCGGAACTCGTCACCGTCCGCGACGACCTCGCCGAGATGGCCCGCGAGCACCGCGACGTTCCCATGCTCGCTCGAACCCACGGACAGCCAGCGACGCCGACGACGTTCGGCAAAGAGATGGCCGTCTACGCCGCCCGTCTCGGTCGCGCCATCGTGCGAGTCGAACAGGCCGCAAAATCTCTCTCCGGCAAACTCGCCGGGGCGAGCGGTACCTACGCGGCCCACGTCGCGGCGTACCCCGACGTGGACTGGCAGACGTTCTCCCGGACATTCGTGACGGGCCTCGGTCTCCAACATACCGCGCTCGCCACGCAGGTCAACCCCTGTGACGACCTCGCAGAACTGTTCGACGCGCTCCGCGGCGCGAACAACGTCCTGCTCGATCTCGACCGCGACGCGTGGCTCTACGTCAGCGACCGGTATCTCGGACAGGAGGCAACGGCGAGCGAGACGGGCAGTTCGACCATGCCGCACAAGGTGAATCCCATCGACTTCGAGAACAGCGAAGGCAACCTCTCGAAAGCGAACTCCGATCTCACGTTCCTCGGCGACTACGTCACGACCTCGCGTCTCCAGCGCGACCTCTCCGATTCGACCGTCAAGCGAAACATCGGTGCAGCGTTCGCCTACTGCCTGCTCGGCTACACGAAAGCCCAGGACGGTCTCGGCAAGGTTGTCCCGAACGAGCAGGTCATGCGCGACGAACTCGAAGCCACGCCGGAGATCATCGGCGAAGCAGTCCAGACCATCCTCCGCAGAGAGGGCCACGAAGACGCCTACGAGCGCGTCAAAGACCTGACTCGCGGGAAGCGCGTTACGCTCGACGATTTCCGCGACCTCTTCGACGATCTGGACGTAGACGACGACGTGCGAGCGGAGCTGCACGACCTCACCCCCGCAGGCTACACCGGCGTCGCCGACGAACTGGTGGACGAACTCGATTGATCTCGCCGGTTCGAATCGTGCCTCCCCACGCCGAACATCGTTAAGTCGCTCGGCGACGTTACCGATTGCATGTTCTCGAAGGTCAGCCGACGAGTGCTCGCTCGGGCCACGATCCTCGCCGCACTCGCGTACTGGTTCGTCGTTCGACCGTGGCACCTTCGATGGGGAGCGACCGACGAAGAGGTCGAGATGACGCTTCTGGGCGACGAACTGCTCCCGTCTGCCCGGTCACAGGTCACCCACGCCATCACCATCGACGCACCGGTCGAAGACGTGTGGCCGTGGCTCGCCCAACTGGGCCAGGGTCGCGGTGGCTTCTACAGCTACGACTGGCTGGAGAACCTCGTCGGCGCGGATATCCACAACGCCGATCGAATCCTTCCGGAACATCAGCACCTCGAAGTCGGAGATACCATCCGACTCGCTCCCGAGGACTATCCGGCACAGACCCCCGAATCCGCCCCCGAGGTCGCAGTGCTCGACCCCGGTCGGGCACTGGTACTTCGCCCACCCGTCGAATCACCACGATGGACGTGGGCGTTCGTCCTCCGCCCGATGGACGAGGAGATGACTCGATTTATCGCCCGGATGCGTTCGGAAGGGAAACCAACGCTCGCGGGCAAACTGGCTGACTACCTGTTTTGGGAACCGGCGCACTTCGTCATGGAGCGCAAGATGTTGCTGGGCGTCAAAGAGCGTACGGAGTTCTGACACACCGTCTTTCGGGCGTTCAGCGGTAGTAGTCGCGTTTGCTGTACACGTAGGCGATGAGTAATCCACCGATCACGATACCGAAGATGGCACCGAAGTTGCCGAGTAGAAGACGGATGAGATCGAGCAGGAGGTCGATACCGTACACGATCAGCGTGAGCGTCCACGCCCACGGTTTGAGCGTCCAGAGTCCCCACACGACGACGAACTGTGCGACAGAAAAGAGGATGGCAACCGGGCCGACGAACAGTCCGAGTGGCGAACTGGCCATCGCGCCGAGTCCACCGAAGATTCCCAGTATCGCGCTTATCCCACCGAGTACACAGAGGATTTTGATTCCGAGGGGAGGTGATCGATTCCTGTAGGACGTTGCTGATGTCGACATGAAATCACATTTCTCACGACTCCTAATAAACCTCGCTTCGAGAAAATATTTACAAGGACGACACGTAGTTTCGTCCGTAATGAACCCTGACTCCCCCGATAGTTCCGGCTGTCCGAAATGCGGTCACACGAGCGCCTCCACCGACTCCATCTCGACCACCGACTCCGGACTGAGCAAGATGTTCGACGTGCAGACCAAGAAGTTCACCGTCGTTTCCTGTGACAACTGCGGCTACTCCGAACTGTACAAGGATGTCCGTAACCGCGGGAGCGACGTCGTGGACATCTTCTTCGGCTGATGGGAACATCCACTCGACGGACGTTTCTCGCAGTCTGTGGAACGACCGCGGTCGCTGGCTGTAGTGCCATCTTCGGCGACCAACCGGTTTCGGAACGAGACGACAGCGCCGACTGGCCGCTGTTTGCACACGATGCCAGAAACACGGGCTACAATCCACACGCATCCGGGCCAAAATCGCCACCGACGGAACGCTGGCAGGTTCGAACGTACGACCGCCGAGACGAATTTCGCGGCTACGCGCTGACGACCTCCCCGGTCATCATCGGCGACCGAGTGTACGTCGGCGGCGAGTCGCTGACCGCCCACCGGACCGGCGATGGTTCGGTCGTCTGGGAAACCCGGAGCGACGAAACGTACCAAGGCGCTGGATTCGCCGGAGAAACGCTATTCATTTCGACGTGGGACGCTGTGGCCGACACGAGCGCGATTTCGGCGTTCGATACCACTGGTAACCGCAAATGGCGGCAGAAAACTGGCAATAGAAACACTCTCGCCCCACTCGTTGCCGATGGAACCGTTTACGCACCGAGCGACCCCCGGATAGTCGCGCTCGATGCGAAGGACGGACGCCGACAGTGGCGAACCGAAGAAATCTGGCCGTATCCGACACAGCCTGCGGTGTCAGACGGACTCTACATCCCGACGGATTGGGATGGCTGTGTCGCCCGAAATCGTCGGCAAGACCCACTCGCATCCCTTCTGGGTCATCCACCGAAAAAGCAGTGGACACACGACCCGGAGGGGATCACGAAAACCCCGCCAGCAGTCGGCTCTCGGCACGTGTACGTCGCCGCGTCAGGGGAGTGGCATCCCGACGTATACCCGAAACGACCGCGACTCTTCGCACTGACTCCTGCCGGGAAACGGGTCTGGTCACGACCTTCTGGAACGCTCTCTTCGACGCCGGTGGTCGGCGATGGTGTCGTGTTCGAAAAGACCGGCGTCTTCGTCGAGAAGATACACGGAGCGGGCTACGTCGAAGGTCGCTTCGACGCGAAGATCACCGCCCACGACGCAACGGACGGAACGACTCGCTGGCGCAGAACCTTCGACGGATCCGGTAGCTGGTACATCCAACCGGTGCTCGCGGATGGCGTACTCTACGTGCCGCTTCACGACGGAATCAGTGACGAAAGTCGACTCGTCGCACTCGACGCGAAGACTGGTGAGACGCTGTGGAACCGTGCGCTGGACGCACCGACGACGCACCTCGCACTCGCCGGGAACACGCTGTACGTGACCTCGTACGACGGAATCTTGCACGCCTTTGAATAGTTCGATTCGAGTGGTCAGATTCGATTCCTGGTCGAACCAGTCTGCTATTTTCGACCGGACAGCCACCTTGACGTTTATCTTCGCTGGTGACCAATAGATAGCGTATGGGAAACGACAATAGACTCATCCACGCAGTGATCGGAGCCGTCGTGACTATCGTCACCGCCTTCGTCCCCTTCTCGCCCATCCTCGGTGGTGCCGTCGCGGCCTATCTCAACGACGCGAACACCGACGCTGGCGTTCGAATCGGGGCCATCTCGGGCGCGATCGCAACGATACCGATGATCCTCGTCGGTTTCCTCTTCGTGGGTCTCGTCGCGTTCGGTGGTGTTCCAGGTGGCTTCCTGGTCTTCCTTGTCCTCCTCGGCGTGTTCGCACTGCTCTACACGATGGGGTTGAGTGCTCTGGGCGGCTACATCGGCGCGTATCTGGCGGACGAATTCTGAACGTTCGTCGGTTGAAAGCTGAACGAACTACGCGAGCAGTTTTCGCAGTGTTTCGGTCACGGCGTCTGCTGCTGCTTCGACCTCGTCCACGCGCACGTACTCGCGGGGGCCGTGTGCCACCGCACCGTCGTCGTCGGCCAGGACGCCCGGCCCGAATACGACGGTCGGTGCGCCCTGCGCGAAATAGGAGGCTTCCGTCGCCGCACCGAACGGGCGCACCTCGCCGCCGCTGGCGTCTCGGAGCGCCCGCACCAACCGAGAATCGGCAGGTGTCTCGAACGCTTCGAGAAACGGTGTGTCGCGCTCGGCGAGCGCGACTTCCACATCGACTTCCACAGGTGCGGCCCGGCGAAGGTGTGTTTCGAGACCCTTCCGGAACTCCTCTGCCCCCTCCGGTGGGACGCTTCGCCGATCGACGACGAACGAACATTCGGCGGGAATCTGGTTCGTTGCCGTCCCTCCCTCGACCGTCGTCGGCGTGAGCGTCGGCGCACCGAGTTCGGGATGCGCCTCGCCGGGGTCGAAGGTGTCCAGCGCGCTGAGCACGGGCGAGAGCGCACCGACGGTATTGACCCCGTCGTCGGGGTCGGCGGCGTGAGCGTTCTCCCCGCGAAGTGTCACGGTCGCCTGAAATCGCCCACGTGCCGCATTGCAGACGTCGAGACCGGTCGGTTCGCCGACGATGACGGCGTCGGCATCGATATCGAGTGCTGCTGCACCCGTCGAGTTCGTCTCCTCGTCGGGCGTGATCGCGAGCGTGACCGTCCCTCGGTCGGGTTCGACTGCGAAGAAGGCGTCGAGGAGTGCCGCGAGTGGTCCCTTCGCATCACAGGACCCCCGACCGCGGATCTCGTCGTCGTCGCGGGAAAACGGGACGTGTGGCGGCACGGTGTCGATGTGCGTGTTCAGCACGACGTGGGGGCCATCTTCCCCCCCGCCACGCTCGGCGATGACGTTTCCTGCGTCATCGACGTGGGATTCGACGCCAGCCGCGTCAAGGGTGTCTACGAGCAGGGTTCGCATCTCCGCGACCGATTCGTGTGACTGCGTCTGCACCGCCCGTTCGAGGAACGTGATGGGGTCGAAGGCGGTCATGCTTCCGAATCGATCCGTCCCGTTGCGGACACGCTCACGTCACCGTCGAACTCCTGCTCGACGGGGCCGGAGAGCGTCGCGTATCTATCTCCGAGCGTCACTTCGAGCTCGCCACCCGGCGGCGAGACAGACACGTGTTCGTCGTCGATGAGTTCGAGATGCTCCGCGACGGCGGCGATCGCTACCGCGCCGGTTCCACAGGATTGCGTCTCGCCTTCGACGCCACGTTCGAAGGTGCGCTGGTCGAATCCACCCGGTCGACGTGACGCGAAGGTGACGTTCGCACCGTCCGGGAACACGTCTGCGTGCCGAATCTGTGGCGCGACCTGCTCGATGTCCACTGCGTCGACGTCGTCGACGAAGGCGACTGCATGTGGAACGCCCGTGTTCACCGCCGTCACTTCGTACTTGCCGATGCGCTCCTGGACGAGTGGTTCGTCCTGGGCGACCGGAACGGCGTCAGGGTCGAATCGCGGCGCGCCCATCTCGATGGTCGCGCCGCCGTCGTCTATCTGCGCGTAGCGCGTCCCGGCGAGCGTATCGATCATCACTTCGTCCGCGCCGGTCTGTTCGGCGGCCCAGACGGCCGCACAGCGCGCTCCGTTTCCGCACATCTCCGCAGTGCTTCCGTCCGGTTGGACGAGGGTCATGATGACCCGTGGCGGCCGGTAATCCGGTTCGAGCGCCAGAAACAGCACGCCATCTGCGCCGATCCCCTCGACCCTGTCGCAGGCTCCACGGGCGAATGCGGCTCGGTTGGGAACACAGGCGTCTGCATCGACGACGACGAAGTCGTTGCCGGTGCCGTGGTACTTCTCGAACGAGAAGGTCATACCCACGCCACCTCCTGTTCGGTCGCCGTCACGTCGGCACGCGTTTCTCGGCGGTTGGCGACCGCAGTCCGCTCGCCGTCCACTACGACGACTGCGGGACGGGGACGTGAGTTGTACTGGCTGGCCATCTCGTAGCCGTATGCCCCTGCGTTACCGACCGCCAGCAGGTCGTCGCGCTGTGGCGCAGCAAGCGTGTGTTCGCCGAAGGTGTCTGCACTCTCGCAGATTGGGCCAGCGACGGTCGTTTCGACCTCGGCGTCGTCTCCGGTGACGTTGCGGACGTGGTGGTAGGCATCGTAGAGCGCAGGCCGTGCGAGCGTCGTCATCCCGGCATCCACGCCGACCACCATCGTCTCGGGCGTTTCCTTGACCGTGTTCACGCGGGTCAGGAGGACGCCAGCGTCGGCCACGAGATAGCGTCCCGGTTCAACGACGAGGGTCGCGTCGATGTCACCGAGCGCGTCCCGCGTCGCGTCCGCGACCGCATCGAGGTCGAGCGGCGATTCGTCGGGATGGTACGGAACGCCGAAGCCGCCACCGACGTCCACGAATTCGAGGGAGAGCGGAATCTCCCGCGCCAGTTCGCCCATCCGCGAGACGAGTTCTCGGTGATTGCCGAGGTCGTCGCCGGTGATGCCGCTGCCAGCGTGGGCGTGGATGCCGACCACGTCGAAGTCGTCGGCTGCGGCTTCGAGCAGGTCTGTTGTACGGTCGTAGGGGACGCCGAACTTGGCGTCCGCGCCGGTTCGAACCTTCTCGTGGTGTCCGGCACCGACACCGGGGTTGACGCGGAGACAGAGCCGTCCGTCGTAGCCGCGCTCCGCGAGTCGTTCGATGGTGTCCGCTGCACCGACCGTGATGGTCAGTTCAGGATGGTCGTCGGCGAGTTCGACCGCCCTGTCGAGGTCTTCTGCGGGCGGGTTGACGGCGGTGTAGTGGACTCGCTCCCCGTCGAACCCGGCGGCGAGCGCCCGCTCGGTTTCGCCCGCGGACGCACACTCGACGCACGACCCTTCGGCTTCGAGCGTGCGGAGAACGGCCTGCGAGGTGTTCGCCTTCGCAGCGTAGTGAACCTCGGCGTTCGGAAACGCGCCTTCGAATCGCCGGTAGTTCTCTCGGACGCGAGCGAGGTCAACCACGTAGAGTGGCGTTCCGTGGTCGGCGGCGAGTGCGTCGAGTCGCTGGTCGGACCAATCGGCGAGTCGTCGTACCGGCAGGTTGTCACTTGCCGGTCGGTCGTCGCTCATCGCAGGGCCTCCTCACGCTCGACCTGTTCGAGCGTGTCGTCTTCCACGTGAAGCGCGACGACGGCGGGCTTGTAAGCCCCGCCGTCGAACAGTGCGTGGTCGCCGAGACCGGACTCCACGAATCGGGTGAACGCCCGGCGATTCGGTGGCAGGTGGCCGTAGATGATCTCTTCGTCCACGAGGTCGTAGACGGGGATTCTGGGCGTGAGCAGGGTGTTCTCGCCGACAATGCTTCCCTCGCCGACCACGAATCCCGAGGTGACCCGGCAGCCAGCACCCAGCGACACGTCGTCTTCGATGATGACGGGCGTGTCTTCCACGGGTTCGAGGACGCCACCGATCAGGGCGTTCGCGCCGAGTTTGACGTTCTCGCCGATCTGGGCGCAGGACCCGACCGTATCGCAGGAATCCACCAGCGTTCCGTCGCCGACGTATGCGCCGACGTTGACGAAACTCGGACTCATCAGGATGCAGTTCGCCCCGACGTGTGCGCCCCGGCGGAGCACGGTTCCGTCTGGCGTGTTGCGGGTTCCCCTTCCGGGCAGGTCGTCCGTCTGCCGAAGGGGGAGAACGTCGTGGTAGGTCACGTCGCCGTACTCGCGCCCTTCGATGTTCCGGAGGCCGAAGTTCAACAGGATTCCCTGCTTCACCCACTCGTTCGCCTCCCACTCGTCACCGTGCTTCTCGGCGGCGCGTACCTCGCCCGCTTCCAGTGCGTCGAGGAACGCTTCGAGGGTCGCGTGTTCGTCCGTTCCTGCGTTCTGTGCATCCAACTCACCCGAATCGTATCGCTGCCACAAATCTCGTATCTCGTTTCTCATTCTGCGATCACCTCGCTGAAGTCGTACCAACCCGGATTCCGCCCGGCGAGCCACACTGCCGCGTCGAGGGCACCGTCGGCGAACACCGACCTGCTTCCAGCCCGGTGGACGAGCCGCAGTTCTTCGTGGTCGTTCGCCAGCATGACTTCGTGTTCGCCCTTGATTCCACCTGCTCGGCGTGCGTGGACGCCGACCTCGCCCGACTGTCGCGGAGCGTCTCCCTCGCGCCCGTGAACCTGCTCGTCGGGGCCGCCCGCGGACGCGATCCGGTCGAGGAGGGTCTTCGCCGTCCCGCTCGGTGCGTCCTGCTTGCCATTGTGATGCGTCTCGGTCAGTTCGACGTCGTAGTCGGGAAGATCGGCGACCGCGCCTTCGACAGCCCGGAGGAGCGCCTGGACGCCTCGGGAGAAGTTGCTGGCCTTGAGGACGGGCACGTGGTCGCTCACCTGTCGCAGGACGGATTCGCCCTGCTCGTCGAATCCGGTCGTCCCGACGACGCAGGCGATGCCCGCTTCTCCGCAGACCGCGACGTAGTTCTGGCTACTCGACGGGGCCGAGAAGTCCACGAGTACGTCGGGGTCGTGCTCCCTGAGTACCGCCCCGAACTCCTGGACTGGTGCGGTTGGGACGCCGTCGACCTCGGCGGGTGGGTCGCGGCTCACGCCAGCGACGACTTCCACGTCGTCTCGGGCGGCGGCTTCGTCGATGACGGTTCTGCCCATCCGGCCAGTGACGCCAGTGACGATTACCTCCGTCATCTGGTTCCCTCCAGCGAGTCGAGTACTGCGGCCAGTTCTTCTCGGTGTTCGGACGAGAGTGGCGACAGTGGCAGTCTGAGTTCGCCCGGCCCGTAGCCCCGATGTTCCATCGCGGCCTTCACCGGAATCGGGTTCGTCTCCACGAACAGTTCGCGGAAGAGCGGGCCGAGTTCACGCTGGAGTTCGCGCGCCCGGTCGTAGTCACCAGAGAGTGCCGATTCGACCAGTTCGCAGGTTCGCTCGGGTTCGATGTTCGCCGAGACGCTGATGGTACCGGTCGCACCGAGCGCGAGCATCGGGAGCGTAAGCGCGTCGTCGCCCGACAGCACTGCGAATTCCTCGTCCTGGGTTCGTTCGATGATCTCGGCGATCTGCCCGAGATCGCCACTCGCGGCCTTGTACCCGGCGATGTTCTCGTGTTCCGCCAGCGAGACGGTCGTCTCCACGTCGATGTTTCGGCCCGTGCGCGACGGGACGTTGTAGACGATCTGCGGGAGGTCTACCCCGTCGGCGATGGTTCGGTAATGCTGTTCCATCCCTGCCGGTTCGGGCTTGTTGTAGTACGGTGAGAGAAGAAGGAGTCCGTCCGCCCCGGCGTCTGCGGCGCGTTGCGAAAGTTCGAGTGCTTCGTGGGTCGCGTTGCTTCCGGTGCCTGCGATAACCGGAACGTCTACTGCGTCTACGACCGCTTCGACGACCTCGACGTGTTCGTCGTGCGTCAGGGTCGCACTCTCGCCGGTCGAACCGACAGGGACGAGGCCGTCGACGCCAGCGCGTTCGAGGCGCTGGGCGTCACTGCGAAGGTGGTCGAAGTCGATACGCTCGCCCGCAAAGGGCGTGGTCATCGCGGGATAGACCCCGCGGAACGGTGATTCTGTGTTTGTCATCTGTTTTCGGTCGGAAGTCGGTCGTCGCGCGGTACAGAACGAGGATGGCTCGGAACGGGGGTGCCACGCCCGCCACGAACCGGTTACGCCGCGCGTTTTGTGCGTTTTCCGACCGTGCTGTGGCTCACTCGCCCGAAATAGTGAGCAGTGAGCGTCACAGCACGTAGCATATTGGACACACCTGTTGCGGAGGGTCTTATGCTTTGCGTCACAGGCGAACCATGTAACACTCTCCGGAGTAGATTCAAATACCTATCATCCATTCATCTATTCATGAACTGGGATCTCATCGCACGGTGCGGCGTGCGCTACACGCTTTTCTACGCCGGGATCGTCGTCGCTCTCGTCTTCTTCGTCACGCAGTCCGAACTCGCGCTCATCGGCGTGTTCGGACTTGGGATGGTCGTCTTACTGCTCGCACTCGGCGGTACCGGAACCGTTCGAATGAGTGCGGCGATGACGAACGCACAGGCACTGGGGTTTCGAACCGGCATCGTCGATGCAACGGACCTGCAAGCGAAGAACCTGGACAGTGACATCAAACTCCTCTTTTTCGGCGTCGGTCTCCTGATATTCGCCGCGGTCACACTCGTCCTCGTCGGATGACTGAAATCCGTCGGTCTTATCACGCTGTCGAAAATATACCATACAGATGCTCGTCCTCGGAGACGCCCACGCTGCCGATCCCGACAACCGGCGCGCGCTCTTTGCGGCCTACCGCGAGGCAGATGCGGACGTCGCGCTGCAACTCGGTGACTTGATGTACTACGATCTGCCGACGCCGACGTGGTTCATCGCGGGAAACAACGAGGACTTCGACGTCATCGCGGCGTTGCGGAACGGGCTGATCTCGAACTCGAACGTCCGCGATGCCCATCTTCTCGCGAGCACCGCCGTCGAACTCGAAGGGCTTCGAGTCGCCGGACTCTCGGGCAACTACGCGCCGACCCAGTACGACCGCCCGCGTGCGAACCTCATCGGCGACCGTCGCCGCCACTTCACTCACGAGGACGTGGAACGAGCGATGGCACTGGAATCTGTCGATGTGCTCTTGACCCACGAAGCGCCACACGGACTGCCGGTTTCCGAGGAGTACGACGTGGGATGCGGATACATCGACGATCTGATCTCGACGCTCGAACCCGACCTCTGTCTCGTCGGCCATCACCATCAACACACGGAGACGACGTTCGGAACGACCAGGGTCGTCAGTCTCGCGCCGACGTGGGAGCGATACTACATACTCGACCCCGATTCCCTCTCGCTTACGTGGTTCGAAACACCAGATAGATGATGAGTACAGAGGAGGAACCTCTTTATGTGAGTACTTATCATACCCACGTATGACGGAGATTCATTCGGATCAGCGCGTCACGGTGTTAGCCGACGCGCAAAACCTCTATCACACCGCCCAAAGTGTCTACAGTCGGAATATCGACTACTCGTCTCTGCTTTCGAAGGCAGTCCAGGATCGTGAATTGACGCGAGCTATCGCCTACGTCATCCAGGCCGACAGCCCCGACGAAGAACGCTTTTTCGATGCACTCACCGATATCGGCTTCGAGACGAAGATCAAGGCGCTGAAGACGTTCGGCGATGGATCGAAGAAGGCCGATTGGGACGTGGGAATGTGTCTCGACGCGATCACGCTCGCGCCGAAGGTGGACACCGTCGTCCTCTGTACCGGAGACGGTGATTTCGCGCGTCTCGCGACGCATCTTCGCCACGAAGGTGTGCGCGTGGAAGTGATGGGATTCGAAGAATCGTCCGCCGAGGAACTCGTCGCCGCCGCCGACTCGTTCATCGACCTCAGCGAACGCTCGGATACGTTCCTTCTTTAGACCGGACGACCGTCTTCTGCGGTTCCGTACATCAGCGCGCCGCCTGCGAGCACCAGCGTGGAGAGACCAGCGAGGGCGTTCGTCGTGAACGATGCACCCATCGTCGTGACACCGACGATCAGGACGGTGCCCACGAGTAATAACGCGATTCCGAACAGTTCTTTCGAGTTCATACCCCTCCTTGCATCTCATAACTAATAAATCGCTCTCAAATCGATAGACTGGAACATGGTACCAAGTGACAATGGTACGTTAACACATATCACTCGGGAGATGTCGAAGGGCTTTCACCGACCCGCTACGAATCCAGTCCAATGACCGACGCCGAGGATTTGCCCGCACTTCGCGTGACCGCCGATTACCAGTTCGGAGCAGGTGCTGGCAACGCACTGTTCCCACCGGACGAAGACCTCGAAATTCGTCGCTCGTCGTCCGGGCGGCCACAGCAGATCCACGCCGATGGGTCGCGGCTCGTCACCTACGCCACCGATGGTCGATTCACGCTCGGGGTGGCAGGTGGCTCCCGACTCGCCGATGCACTCGACTCCCTGGCGGGGCGCGTCGTCGTCGGCGACGAGAGCGAGCCGTTCGTCCGCGACGGCAAGAACGTCTTCGCCAAGTTCGTCACCGAGGTCGACCCCGACGTTCGCGCTGGCGACGAGGTGCTGGTGACACACGGAAACGGCGACCTGCTCGCCGTCGGACGGGCGGAACTCGACGCCGACGCCATCCTGGATTTCGACACCGGGATGGCGGTGAAGGTGCGCGACGGGAGAGACGAGTAGCGCTCGTCCGCCACGCTTATTTTTCCTCGTTCCGACCATTCGCGTATGTTCGGAGGAGGCGGCGGTGGACTCAATCCACGCAAGATGCAACAGATGATGAAGCAAATGGGCATCGAGGTAGACGATATCGATGCCGAAGAAGTGATCATCCGCACGGGCGACGGCGAGGAACTCGTCTTCAGCGACCCCGAGGTCACCCGGATGGACGCCCGCGGTCAGCAGACCTACCAGGTCGTCGGCGATGCAGACACGCGCGAAGCGTCCGGCGGCGCAAGCGAGGCGGCTGACGACGAAGAAAGTACGGAGTCCGCGAGCGAGGTGCCGGACGCGGACGTAGAGATCGTCGCCCAGCGCACGGGCGCGAGCGAAGACGAAGCCCGCGAGGCTCTGGAGGCGACCGATGGCGACCTCGCGGCGGCGGTCGAGCGACTGGAGTGACGGTTCTTCTCGTTCACGGCGACCGAGAGTACCTGCGCGACCCCGGCGAGGAACTGCAGACCGACCTCGGCGTGCTGACGGTTCCAGAAGACGTTCAGCCGGGCGACACCCTGGCCACGCATCTCGGCGAAGAGTTCACGGTTCGCCGACTTCGTGGCCCGGATCTCTTCCACCATTTCGAGCGCACCGGCGCACCGATGCTCCCCCGCGACGTTGGGCTGGTCGTCGGCGAGACGGGTGTCGCTGCAGGTGATCGCGTCCTCGACGCAGGCACCGGAACGGGCGTGTTGGCAGGGTATCTCGGTCGCATCGGTGCCGAAGTCGTCACGTTCGAACGCAAAGCGGAGTTCGCCGAGGTGGCCCGCGAGAACATCGAGATGGCCGACGTGGCCGATACAGTCGAGGTACGAACTGGCGACGTGACCGAGCATCTCGACGACCTCGGCGAGTTCGACGTGCTCACGCTCGACACGCCGGACGCCGCAGCGGTGGTCGCGCACGCACCCGATCTGCTCGCCCAGGGTGGCTCGCTCGGCGTCTACTCCCCGTTCGTGGAGACCACGCGCGACGTCGCGGAGGCCGCACGCGAGGCGAACCTCGACAACGTTCGGACGATGGAGACCATCCAGCGCGAGATGGACTTCGACGAGCGCGGGACGCGCCCGACGACGACGGGCGTCGGGCACACGGGCTATCTGACGTTCGCACGGAAGACGTGACGGTCTGCGTCGATTTTCCGGTTCCGTTCGTCCGATTTTTCGAAGTCGTCGCTTCGGCTGCAATTCCCCCGCCGAGAGGGAACGCTGAACTACCCCCTGTCCCATCTTCCGATCGATGACGCGCTTTCAGAACACCGGACAACCCGACTGGGACTGGTGGGGACAGCTCTGGCCGGAGCCGAGCGACCTCCTCCAGACGCTCGGCGTCGTATCGGGAGAGACGGTCGCGGAGATCGGCTGTGGAAACGGCTACTTCGTCATCCCGGCTGCCGAGCGTGCTGAGGCAGTGTACGCCATCGACATGGACGACGAGTTGCTCGCGGAACTCACGGATATCGCCGAGGAGCGCGACGTCACCGACCAGATCGAGACGATCTGCGGTGACGCACGGAATCTCTCCACGTTGCTTCCCGACACCGTCTCGTTCGCCCTAGTTGCGAACATTCTGCACGGAGTCGCGGAGAAAGAGTCGTTCCTGCGCGAGGTGCGGCGCGGACTCCAACCGGCCGGACGGATCGCGGTCATCAACTGGCACGACCGGCCTCGCACCGAGACGACGCTCGACGGCGAACCTCGGGGACCGCCGACCGACCTGCGGATGTCGCTCGACGAAACGAAAGCCGTGCTCGAAGAGAGCGGGTTTTCGATCGAAGAGACGGTCGACCTCCCGCCGTTCCACTACGCTCTCGTCGCCGAACGAAGTGAGCATTCGGATTGAGCAGTAGGCAGGGCGTCCGACCGCCGGAAATCAGCAGGTGATACAGCCGCCGAAAAACCGGCTCCCTTCTACGACCGCAGCATTTCGAAAGTCACGGTACAGCAGGAGTCGCTAGGACAAAATACCGCAACCGCAGTGCGGTGCGTCGTGCGACGGTCGGCACGACGCACCGCGAGACCCCATTCCTCCCCGCCCGAAGCAGGCTGAGCCGATGGTCGGCTCAGCCTGCTTCGGGGCGCGTCCAGAAAGCGGCTGACTGACCCGTCGTCGTAAATCAGCAGGCCGATCAACCGCCGAAAGTCGTCCGGCGACACAACCGCCAGAGACCAGGTGACTCTCCGGAAAATCTTCGATTTTCCGGGCCGACGAATCCCTCGAAGGAGCGTCGAAGACGCGACTGAGGGGGTGAGGAGTGCTTTTGGTCGAGCTTTCTCCAGGGAGGGAGGCCGAGACGAGCGCCACGCGGCGCTCGTCTCGGCACCCGACCGCAGAAAAAGGTCGGTATTAATGATCGTCTTCGCGCCACTTGTGCTCACATTCGGTGCAGACGAAAAACCGCGTTTCGCTCTCGTCAGCCGACCGAATCTGCTGCATGTACCAGTAGGCTTCGTCGTTGTCGCAGTTCGGACACTGCGCGCTGGTCGTCGGCAGGCCACTGCTCCCGCCGCCGCTCTCGATTATCTCGCTGACTTCCTGGTCTTCGGTAACGACGTACTCACTGGCGTCACCTCTGGGCGTTTCGTTGCCACAGCTTCCGCAGACCCAAAAGCCATCGTTGGCTTTCATCATGGAACCGCACTCGTCACAGAACTCCATCGTTGTCCCCGGATAGCCGACGCGCCCATTTAAACGGCGTGCTTCTCAGTCTTCGCTCCCAGTCTTCGCTCTTCGCCCTCCATCTCCGTTCTCAACCCCCACTTTCGGCTTTCTGTCTCAACCCTCGCCTTCCGACTGGTACGGTTCGCCCACCGCCTCCCGCGGCAGGACGTTGTTGACCTCGACTTCGAGGTCTTCTGCAGACCGGTAGGTCTCCTGTTCGGTCTGCGAGACGAGTTCCCCGAGGTTCTCCTCGCCTTCTGCGAGGACGAGTGTCACGTCGTCCAGTTCCGCCGTCGCCTCGCTACGCGAGACGGGGTAGTCCAGTTGCTGGAGCGTAGACGCTAGATGACTGAATTTGACAGTACGAGCCATGGTACCATGGACGCCGAGTACGGTATTAGCTGTTATCACGACGACCATCACAATCGTCTTGAGCACGTAGTCGGTATTTCGAATCGAATGTTCGGTATCGACAGGCGGGTACTCGCATTAGCGCTGGCGCGGATGGCCGACGCAGTCGGGAACTCTTTTCTCATCGTCGTTCTGCCCGTATATATCGCCAGCGGCGCGGTCACCGGGGAGACGTTCGGCCTCGCGGAGACGATGGTGACCGGTATCGTGCTCTCGCTGTTCGGCTTTCTCAACAGCTTCACCCAGCCGTTCGCGGGGCGCATCTCCGACCGAACCGGCAGGCGAAAGGTGTTCATCCTGTTCGGACTGGCGATCCTGACGGTGACCAATGTCGCCTATGCCTTCGCCGGAAACTACGTCTCGCTGCTGGTCATCCGGGCGCTCCAGGGGATCGGCGTGGCGTTCACGATTCCCTGCACCATCGCGCTGGTCAACGAACTCGCGACGTCCGACACACGGGGCGGGAACATGGGCGTTTTCAACACCTTCCGTCTGCTCGGGTTCGGTCTCGGCCCCATCGCGGCAGGAACGGTCGTGGACGGCGGCCCCTACGACTTCTCTGGGTTCCAGATGACCGGTTTCGATGCCGCCTTCTACTTCGCGGCGGTCGGCGCGTTCGTCAGCTACCTGCTCGTCACCCTGCTGGTGAGCGACCCCGAGAACACCAAAGCCAGTGCTGGCGAGGAGTTCGACCTCTCGATACGCGGAAAACGGGGTGGACTCGACTCCGTATTCACGCTCGGACTGGCGACGCTGTTTCTGGCCGTCAGCATCGCCCTGCTCGCGACCATCGAGCCGATGATAAACGACCGACTCGACCAGGGGAAGACGTGGTTCGGCCTCCAGTTCGCCGCGTTCGTCCTCGTGCAGGTCGTCCTCCAGACCCCGGTTGGGCGGGCGAGCGACCGCTTCGGACGCCGCCCGTTCATCGTCGCCGGACTCGTCGTGCTCGTTCCCTCGACACTGGTACAGGGGTTCGTCGACACTTCGATGCAGATGCTCGCCGCCCGACTCGTGCAGGGGGTCTCGGGTGCGCTGGTGTTCGCCCCCGCGCTCGCACTCGCGGGCGACCTCGCGCGTGAGGGCCAGTCGGGCACGCAACTCTCCATCCTGACGATGTCGTTCGGACTGGGCACCGCCATCGGTCCGCTCGCCTCTGGCTATCTCGTCCAGTTCGGATTCGCGGTTCCGTTCGAGGTCGGCGCGGTGCTGGCAGCATTCGCGGCAGTCCTCGTCTACACACAGGTCGAAGAGACGGTGTCGCCGGGAGCGGATGTGCGCCCGACGCCGCAGGATTAGCGGGCGATCCAACGGTTCGAACTCGGCTCTGTAGCCGGTTTCGATCACTCGAACTCTGCGTCGCGGTCGTCCAAGAACGCGGCCATCCCCTCGCGCTGGTCGTGCGTGCCGAACAGCGAACTCCAGAGGCGGCGTTCGTAGGTCAGCCCCGACGACTGCGTACTCTCGTGAACCTGATTCAGTGCTTCCTTGGCGGCCTGGAGTGCGAACGCCGGGCGCTCCGCGAGGTCGCCTGCCATCTCCGCGACGTGATTCGCGATCTGATCGTGGGCGACGACTTCGCCGACCAGCCCCATCTCGTGGGCGTCCTGCGCGTCGACTCGCTCGCCGAAGAAGACGAGGCGGCGCGCGAGTTCGTCGCCGACGATGCGTGAGAGACGCTGTGTGCCACCCCAGCCAGGGATGATGCCGAGGTCGATCTCCGTCTGGCCGAGGACGGCGTTCTCGCTCGCCACTCGCAGATCGCAGGCCAGCGCGAGTTCACAGCCGCCGCCGAAGGCGTAGCCGTTGATGGCCGCGATGACGGGGGCGGGGAACGCTTCCAGCGCGTCGGCGACCTCGTGGCCCAACTCCGCGTACTCCTGTGCTTCGGTGGTCGAGAGGTCTTGCATGTGGCTGATGTCGGCACCCGCGATGAACGCCTTCTCGCCCGCACCTGTGAGCACGAGCGCGCGAGCACCCTCTTCCTCGGCTTCGGCGATGGCCTCCCGGAGCGCGTGGAGCGTCTCCACGTTCAGCGCGTTGAGTCGGTCGGGTCGGTCGACCGTGAGCGTCGCTACGTCGTCGTCGAATTCGAGTCGTACGGTGTTCCAGTCTGACATAGCTGAGGTGTCTCTCGGTGGTCGGTTAATCATTACGACAATGGAGTTGACGGCGAGACCGCTGTGGGGTGTGAAAGCAGACGGGAGATGGAATTGTCATGATTGTTGGCTCTTGAGCATAGTGAACCGTTGGGAAAGGAGTTGAGACCTCCATGTCGCTAGCTGCTGCTTGAGCAAAGCCACACCCTCATTCAGTCACTTGCTCGCAGGTGCGGAGCACCTGCTCCCGCCGTTCCCTCACTCGCCCGTTGCCACCAGGCCGCAGGTCGGGCGGCCACGGCCGCCCGGCCAAGCCCAATCCGGCCAGCCGCTTTCGGCGGTTGGTAGTCTTCCGATTCCTGTGGAAAAGCCGACCAGCCGACCCGCGGTAGCAGGCCGACCGGGTGCCTGCGGGCCTGGCGGCAACGGGCGAACGAAGGAGCGACGGAGCAGACGTGATGCGTCTGCGAGGGAGCGACTGAGTGAGGACGTGACTAGGCCCTAGCGGCCGCTAGCGGCACGGCGGTTTTGACTGCACTCTCGAGGGTTCTTCATAGTCGAACAACAGTAGCCACAGCAGTTTCCACCTATTCCCAATACAAATCAGAGCTGGCAGTACAAATCAGTTCATTTCAGTACAAACCAATCACAAGCGGTGCTCAACCATCGAACCGACCATCTCTCGAACATCCCATCCCAGCCGTCACCCACGTCGCTCCGGAACTGGCAAATATCACCCCGCCATACCCATCGGACGATGACGCTGTCCGAGGAGGCCCGTGAGCGACTCGCCGATCTGGTCGAGCTACAACCGACCAAGAACAGCGAACTGCAAGACAGATGGGGGTTAGAGAGCGGGAGCGAAGTCCACCAGTATCTCGAAGACGAACTGAAGGAGTACTACTACCGCGACGAGAACAGCTATATCTGCGCGACGACGGAGGCCAACGAACTGGTGGACGTTGAACCGGGCATGGTCGCCGACGAGGATGGGGACGTGCCGAGCGTCGTCCGGGTGCCGAAACTCCAGCGACAGGTGTTCGACGTGCTCGCGGGGGTGGACGACCGCTCCGAGAGCGTCGTCTCCGTCCTCAACAAACTCCGTGACGAGTTCGACATCGACCCCGACGTCGACGACGTGCGCTCCGCACTCCAGAGTCTGAAACGCAAGGGTGTCGTGGAGGTCGTCTACCGCACCGTCCCGACGTTCAAACTCGCCGCATCGCGCGACGATATCTCCGTCGAAGAATCCGGTTGAGTCGGTCGATCCTTTACCGGCTCGAAGTCGGATTATCCCGGTCGATTCCGCTCCCGTCGCGATTCGAGCAGTCGTTGGATCGCTTTGCCGGGGCCACCCTCGATGGGCCAGCCCATCTGCCGCCACGCTGGCGGTTCGGGTTCGAACTGCGAGCACCGACCCGAACACTCCCCCGCCGTCTGGTGGCAGTCTTTCGCCGCACAGTAGGGCAGCATCGTCTCGTTTTCGTGCCGGAGTTCGAAGTACCGACAGTCCGGTCGCATCGTTCGGGTGTACGAACGCCAGCCGCGCTCGTAGGCACGCTCTGCGATTTCGAGGCGCTTCTCGCGTTTCGTCTCGGGCGAGACGTACTCGAACCGCGCCGCCGACTGGTCGTACTTTCCGCCCTTCGGTCGCTCCAGAATCCGCGTCCCCGGCGCGTTCACGTCGAGCGTTCGAGGGAACCACACCACTGTCGCATCGTCTCCGCCTTCGGCGTCGTTTCTACCGACGGTCAGGATACCGGCCTCGACCGGCATGGATTCGAGCAGTGCGGGTTCGACCCGGTCGCCCGTCGAGCGCGTGGCGACCCACACCTCGTCGGCCAGTGCGAGCGCAACGTCTCGTTCCAACTGTGGACGCAGGTCGCGGGCGGCGCTGGCATCCAGGTCGGGTTTGTTCTCGATGGCGACGATGCGCCGAACCCAGTCTGGATACTCGTACCGCTGGCGAATCTCCAGTCGTCGTCCACGTTTTCGAACGTCCAGAATCCCCCGGTCGTCCGCCTGATGGATCGTCTCACGGACGTATCGCCACGGATAGCCGGGGTCAGGCAGCGCGTCTTGATACCACGCCCACTCGTCCGGCGCGTTGCGCACCACGTGCAGCAGGTCGCTATCCAATCGACGGCGGCCGAACTGCGCGCGTCGGGCGAGCGCGTCTGCGTCCACCTCCACGACGACCGTATCCCACCGCCTGCGCTTGACACCGAGCTGTCTGGCGACGATGACGTGGCGCTCGCGGCCCTCGGGCGGCCAGTATCGCTCGGCCCAGCGGCAGATACGCAGTTCGAAGGTGAACTCCGGTTCGGCCATATCTCTCCCTTATCCCCAGTACTGGTAAGCGATTCGACTACCAAAATAGCAGAAAACATTTATTTATGAACGTGAATATTCCTGTACGCTCGTCAGTAGACGGGTGAACGCGGTTCTACCGCTCTGAAATCCGGATAGTTATGAACGTACGACAAGCCCTGACCTCCGTGGTGGTCGTTTCACTGCTCGCTGGAACTGCAATCGCAGGCTCCGCCGGAAGTGCGACGCACACCACACAGAACCCTGCTGTACAGTCCCCTCTGCTCTATCAACAGGCAGATGGCAACGGCACAGTTACCCTCAATCGCTCCATCTACGAGGTGCAACACGGTGAGACTGCCGTGATGAACCTGAGTCTCACCGATCTCGACGGCATCACGTTCCAGGTCGGCGGTGGCCAGGCGGACTACAAACTGAACGCCACCGTCACCGACGGGAACGGCGACGGACAGATTGTCTTGCTGTTCGATACCTCGAAGGCCGGAAGCGGTGACGGCGCGGCACTGACGACGAAAGCGGATGCCGATAACCTCACCGTCAAGAACGAAACGAAGGTAGACAGCTTCGAGCCGAATATGTACGGTCTCACCGTCTACGCCGGAACCAGTGAGAACGTGTCCACTGTCGCACTCGGCGGTCTCGACGTCCAGGGAGACGAGACGACCGGTGGCACGACGACGACAACGACCACGTCGGATGACGACTCCTCGGACGAAACGACGACCACGACCACCGGGACGACCGAGTCCACGGAAAGTGACGGCCAACCCGGCTTCGGTGTCGGCGTCGCTATCGCTGCCCTCGCGGGAGTCGCATTGCTGGCGCGTCGACGATAACGACCGACCGATCTTTTTTCGATCCCCTACGTGTCGTCGTAATCGTCGAGGAACTCGTGTGCGTCACGGAGGATGTCTCGGGGACCATCCTGCGTGATGGTGTTGATGGCCTGTTCGTAATCACGCCACTGCAAGTCGCGGTGTTCGTTCGAGAGCTCCGCGCTCGCCTCGTAGGATTTCGCGATGAACAGATGCACCGTCTTGTGGATCGTCTTTCCGTTCGCCTCGAAGACGTAGCTGTAATCGTCGCGGAAGCCGTCGAGGAGGCGGAAATCGTCGATTCCGGCCTCCTCTTTCACCTCCCGGATTGCCGTTTGCTGTAGCTCTTCGTCGCCCTCCACGCCGCCTTTGGGGAACTCCCAGTCGCCCGGACGGCTTTTAAGGAGGAGGTATTCCCTGCGACCGCGGGTATCCCGGAAGAGGATCGCACCCGCGCTCGTAGCTTGGACTGCCATTGCGCTCACCTATGAGGTTCGCCATTAAAGGAATGTCGGACCCGCACGGTCGTTCTCTGACGTATGCCGGGATTTCGATTGCATTTCCGTACACATCTATTTATTGATATTAATAAATGGTGGAAATATACCGTCCCTAAATCAGAAGCAGACATTTTACGTAGTGGGACGGAATACAGCCTACAGAGCCAGCCATGACCTTCATCACGAAAATACTACTCCAAAGCGGCAACCGACCCGTCCTCGACAAGGTCGCGTCGGAGATCCGCTCGATGGTCGAACGAAAAGGAGCCGAGATGCGAGGGCCACACTCCGACCCACCGGAACAGCATCGGGTTCCACAGTACAAGACGCTCTCCGGAGACGAGGGCCAGCAGTTCAGAAGTTGGGAGTACACGGTCTACACGCGGAAGATGGAGATCATCGGACACAACGAAGTTGCTCGCCGTATCGCCGACATGGAGTTCCCACCAGGCATTCGCGTCGAGATCGAACTCGACCAGGTGCAGGGCATGCGAAAAGCGTGACTCTCTCGTCTTCTACACGTCTGTTTCGATTCACTCTATTTCGAATCTCCTGATTCTACTGTGGAGTCTCCGAAAAAATGAGACGTCGGAAGATCAGCCGCCGCCACCGCCACCGACGCGGCTAACGGTCGTATTCAACAGGTTGAGTCTTCCATTGAAGACGTTTGCATCCTGCGAGAACCGATAGCGAGTACCCTCCTGGAGCGTCCCCGTGGTGAACACGTAGCTCGCACCGATGACGTTCTGATTACCGATACTGTATCTCATCGCGTAGCCGTTGTAGTCGTCCGGTTGTGAGATCTCCGGAACGTTGTTACCGTTCGGCAGCCGAAGCAGTTGAACCGTGATAGATTGCGGGAGTTGGGAGACGATTCGGAATGGCGTTCGTGCGATGAAATCGTCGGTGTAAACCAGCACGTCGTCTCTCTGCTGCGCAGCGGTCGTCCCTGCCCCGGCGAGTCCGAGTCCAACTGCGCTAGCCGTGAGCGCACCTTTCTTCATGAAATCTCTCCGCGAGTCGTCTGCTTTCGTGTCTGTTCGTTCTCTCGTGTCGTTCGTTTCGTTCTTCATCGAGTGGCACCCCCCACAGGTGCTACATGAGAGACTATGGATTCTACCGCCATAAATGTAACCTAAACTGAATGTTACTAGGTGACCTCTCCGTAACTAGCTCGAGTCACGACATCGACGCCGGAAAAATGATTCGCCGTTCGAAATCAGGCTAGACCGACTCTCCGTCGATCATCTCGACGAACGTCGCTCGTCCCGTGTGGTCGTTCGAGTCGAACTCCTCTACGCGAAGTCGGACACGAGAGTCCACTGCCTGTGCAGGTGCGCCATCAACGTCGAGAATCGTGTCGCCGATACGAGCCTCGGCAGAACCGTTTCGATATCCGGTGACGTACACGTCTATCTCCTCACCCATGTCGAACTCGGGTTTGTTCGTACGGAACGACCAGCCTTTGGTGTACTTCTCCAGGAGACTCATACTCGCGCCACCTCCTCGGCACGGCGGTCGGAGACGTACTCCAGCCCGAACCCGGTCAACGCGGAGACGAGGAACACTCCGAACAGAACCCAGCCGTGGAAGACGAACGGCCAGACCTCGGCGGGGTTGACGAGCATCGACCGGGTGAACCAGTCGAACTGATTCACGAGGCCGAGCATCGTCGCGTAGCCCACCAACACGCCACCACCCCACGGGAAGATGTACCCCATCGCGGAGGTGTTCGCGTCGAGGATGTTCGCGCGGCGGTAGCCGTTGATGTTGAACTTCTGCCCGATACGGGCGATGTACGGTGCGATGGCGATCTCGGCGGCGGTGTTGATGGTGATCATCGCGTTGACGCCCGCCGTACCGAGCACCATCGTCGTCTCTGCCCGACGAACGCTGGTTGCGACGCTTCTCAACAGCCAGTTCTGGAGCGCCTCGAAGCCACCGCCTCGGATCATTATCTGTGCGCCTGCCACGATGAGCAGGGTCAGGACGATGAGCGCGAAGAAGCCTTCCGCTCCGGCGTACAGACTGCCACCGACGGTGCCAGCGTTCTCCGCATTCGCCTCGACGACCTGTACCATCGGTAAGAAACCCAGTTCCTGCGCGAACGGCCCGTTTTTCGGCGCGTAGAAGACCAGCAACTTCCCGATCGATGCCAGTCCGAGGGTGACGTTGACGACGACTGCGAAGATGAGTCCCCACGAGATGGCTTCGACGATGTGTCGCCCCGAGATCGCCGTCACGATGACGATGAGCATCGACACGAGATGAACGAGACCGACGGGGGTGCCCTGCAGGACGTTCTCACCCGAGACGGGGGTGCCCTGCATCATCGACCCCGCGACGACGTACCCTGCCAACGCCAGGATCGCCGCAGTGAGTGCGTACTTGAACCGTGAGGCGACGACACCGCCGATATCGGAGTCCTGGGTCACCGCACTCACGATGGTCGTGTCGCTGACTGGTGCGAGATTGTCGCCGAATACCGCTCCCGAGAGGATGGCTCCGAACATCAGGACGGGACTTGCGCCGACGACCACCCCTGCCGGGAAGAACAGGCCGGTGAACGCGATGGTCGTCCCGTAGCCGGTACCGATACCCGTCGCCAGCAGTGCGGCGAGGATGAACGTGGCCGCCGGGAACAACGCGGCACCGACGCTCAGCGCGTCGGCAGCCCAGACGAGTCCCTGTACGAAACCGCCGTCCTGGAGCACCTGCGCGAACATCCCCGCCCAGAGCCAGGCGACGATCGCTGTCGCGGCCACGCGCTGGGTCATCCCTTCGAAGATGGTGTTCGCGTAGGTCTTCCAGTTCCCTTTAGCGAAGAGCATCCCGACGATGAGCGAGACGAGCATCCCGATGACGAGACCCGTCGTGTCTCCGATACCGAGGAATCCGCTCTGGAAGATCGCCCAGATGATGAACAGCCCGATCGGGAGGGTGCTCATCCACTTCCCGCCGTAGAACTCGATCTTCGGCTCACTTCGCGCCTGTTCGGCTTCCATCAGTTCTTCTTCTACCGATTCGTCTCGACTGTCATCTGACGTACCCATCTAATGCACCTCTAACAGACTATGCCATGTCGACCGGGGGTTATAAATTACAATCCGTGACAGATGATACGTCGAAAATCTGAACAAGAACGGCCGTAGAAACGTAGAAATTCCAAGACTTTTTATATGGTGGCGAAATCATTCCGAGCCGAATCGTAGTCGAGCCCCGGTGAGTGAGAACACGCCGTCAGACAAGAGCCAAGACGAACAACACCTCCAGACGGTCGCCAAATCGTGCAACGCCTGCCCGCTCTAGATAATTTAAGGGTGCGCTCTTCGTTCACCTCGATATGAGCCAACAGACTCGGCGAGACCGACTGGTCGAACTCCGTCGAGAACTCCACCGCCACCCGGAACCTGCGTGGCGCGAGTTCTGGACGACCTGCCGAATCGTAGACGAACTCGAAACCATCGGCGTAGACGAACTCTACATCGGTCCGGAGGTGCTCGACGAAGACGAACGCATGGCCGTTCCCGACGACGCGGAACTCGGACGCTGGTACGAACAGGCGCGACAGGAAGGGGCGCGCGAAGACATCCTCGAACAGCTCGAAGGCGGCTACACGGGAGCACTCGCCGTTCTCGAACGCGGCGAAGGGCCGACCGTCGCCCTGCGGGTGGACATCGACGGACTGCTCCGCGAAGAGTCGACGGACGACGACCACGTTCCTGCCGAGAGGGGCTTTCGCTCCGAGCACGCGGGTGCGATGCACGCCTGCGGCCACGACGCTCACGCGACCATCGGACTCGGCGTCATCGAAGCCATCAAAGACAGCGACTTCGAGGGAACGCTGAAGGTGCTCTTCCAACCCGGCGAGGAGATGGTCGCTGGCGGGAAGCCGATGGCCAAAAGCGGCCATCTGGACGACGTGGACTACCTGCTTGCGGTTCACATCGGTCTCGACCACCCGACCGGCGAGGTCATCGCGGGGATCGACGGCTTCCTCGCGGTGAGTCACTTCAAAGCGGAGTTCGAAGGCGTTCCGGCCCACGCGGGCGGCAGGCCGGAGGAGGGCGAGAACGCGATCCAGGCGATGGCGACCGCCATCCAGAACCTCTACGCCATCCCACGCAACAGCGACGGCCCGACGCGCGTGAACGCCGGACTGGTCGGCGGCGGGACGGCCACGAACATCATCCCGGAACACGCCTTCATCGAGGGCGAGGTACGCGGCGAGACGACAGAACTCAAAGATTACATGCGAGAGCGCGCCGAGCGCGTCCTCGAAAACGCGGCGGAGATGCACGGCTGTACTGTCGAGTTGAGCACGGAAGGTGAAGCCCCGAGCGCCGAGAGCGACGACGAACTGGTCGGGGTCATCCACGGCGTCGCAACCGAAACGCGCGGCGTTGACAGTCCCATCCGCCGTGACACGCTTGGGGGAAGCGAGGACGCGACGTATCTCATGCAGGAGGTACAACAGAACGGCGGCCTCGCGGCCTACGTCGGCGTCGGCACCGACCACCCCGGCGGCCACCACACCGCGACGTTCGACGTGGACGAGGACAGCCTTCCCGTCGCAGTCGATCTGCTCTCCGATTCGATCCGGGAGATTGCTAGCCGCCAGCCCTGAAAACTCTAATTCGGGCCGTCGGTGTCCGACGTTCGAAGCTGACGACTACCTGATCGAAGCACTTCCGCAGTCGTACCGCTCTCACCAGACCCAACCCGCGCAGGCGAAAAACGCTTTTTCGAGAACGTCGATGGTCTGTCCATGGGGGGAACGACCACACGGCGAGGGTTCCTTCGCGGAATCGCGGGGGGTGCTGCTGCCGGTTCCGTCGCCAGCGAAGCGGTCGCACAGGGCCAACAGACCATCGACATGACCGACGATCTCGTGTTCGACCCGGATTCGGTGACCGTCGCGCCGGGGACGACCGTGGTCTGGCAGAACGTCGGCAGCATCGGCCACTCGGTGACGGCGTACCAGGACCAGATTCCGGGAGAGGCAGAGTACTTCGCCAGCGGCGATTTCGACAGCGAGGAGGCCGCTCGGCAGGCGTACCCGGAAGGCGATATCGGCGGCGGCGGGCAGTACCAGCACACGTTCGAGGTGGAAGGTACCTACGAGTACTTCTGTATCCCACACGAGAGCGCGGGGATGCTCGGAACCATCGAAGTCGGCGAAGGCGGTGGAACGACCCCCGGTGGTGGTGGAGCGCTACCGTCGGTACCGAACAGTGCGAGAACGCTGGGAGTTGCGACCGTCTCGGCACTCCTGTCGGTGCTAGCGCTGGCGTACTTCTTCCTCAAATACGGCGGTGATTACGGACTCGACTGAAACCGATACGGGGAATGTTATGAATTCCCAACTGTTTCAACGATATACGGTAATTTTTATAAACACCCGTCGCAATGCTCTGCACAGACCGACGCAGAATCGCGTAATAACGAGGTTCAACAGTTATGAACGGGAATTTCAACGAGACAGACGACGGTAGCGTTATCGCAAGCACGAATCAACAGAGCCAGCACACCAGCTATGCGGAGGACACTCCGCTCAGTACAGCGGTGGTCATAGCACTCGCGGAGATGGCTGGAGACGACCCCGCCGAGATGGGTGTGCCGCTCTACGATGTCATCGACCCGGATGCGCTCGACTCCCTCTTTAGCGACAAACACGATGGGACGCCCCGGATGGGTGGCAAAGTCGTGTTCACCATTCTAGACTACGAGGTAACCGTCCACAGTTACGGTGAGATCAACATCCGAGAACAGCACTGAGCGATCCGTCTCGGGAACGATCAAGTTTCTTCTGGAGTCGTGACGTTCCGACATCTGCTGAGCCGTCCCAGATGTACTGGAACGTACTGAAATATACTGAAATGTACTGGCCGGGGTGATCACGTCACCGACCGTCACGACCAAACCGGACTTCACAGCCCCACCGAAGTCACAGCCCACCATACCTCACAGAAGCGGTTCGTCTCCGAAATACGCGAGAAACGACTGCACCAACACGGTGAGCACACCGCCGAACGCGAGCAAAGTGATGGTCGTTTCTAGCTGCACCGGAAACAGGCCGAAGAGGTCGAGCACCAGCGCGGCGACGGCCAGCGTGAACAGCCAGATAGCGACACCAGCAAGCGATTCTGTGAGTCCCATCAGTCGTGGCCCGAGCGTCGTTCGAGGTCGGCCTGCACGTCGTTCGTCACCTCACGGAGCCCGTCGCTTATCTCGACCGAGTACTCCGCAGGGTCGCGGAGGTCACGGCAGCCGAGGGGGAGGTTTCGGCGTCGTTCGCGTGCCCGGTCGGCGATCGCGTCGAGGCCGGGCGGATCGTACACCAACTGGCCGTCCTCGATGACGGTGACGAGTTGTTCCTCGCCGGGTGCGTCTTCGTCACGCAGTGCGAGCACGTCCTTCGAGTAGCTCCCTTCGCCTTCCTCGTCTCCGTTCTTGATGTCTTCTTCCTCCCGCTCGACTCGCCGCACACTCTTCTCGCTGGGGTAGGTGACCTTCCCCGAGGAGAGTTTCATGCTCGGACGCATCTCGCCCTCGCGTTCGACCGCAGTGAGTTTGTAGACGAGGTCGAGCGATGGGGCGTCTTTACTCGTCGTCAACGCCGTTCCGGGGCCGAATCCGGATGCGATACCGCCATCGCGGAGGAAATCGGCGATCTTGTACTCGTCCATACCGGACGAGACGAAGATGGGTGCGTCGCCGACGATGTCCGCGACCTCTTTCGAAAGTGAGACGAGGTCGCCCGAATCGAGGCGCACCCCGACTTCGGCGTCGTGCTCACGGGCGACCTCCATCGCCTTCTTCGCTCCCTCGACGGTGTCGTAGGTGTCCACGAGCAAGACCGAATCGTCGCCGTACTGCTCGACGAATACGTCGAACGATTCGCGCTCGGTCTCGAAGCTCTGTACCCACGAGTGCGCCATCGTACCGTAGACGGGGAGATCGAAGGCTTCGCCCGCCGAGACGAGCGAGGTGCCGTCGAAGCCACCGACAACGGCGGCGCGTGCGGCTTTCATCCCGGCGTCGGTGCCGTGCGCGCGGCGCGAGCCGAAATCGACCAGCGATTGGTCGTCGCCGTAGCGTTCGACCGCCTCCCGCATCCGGGCGGCTTTCGTCGCTACGAGGCTCTGGAAGCCGACCTGATTCAACAGGATGGTCTCGAACAACTGTGCTTCGAAGATCGGCGCGGTCACCTCTAAAATCGGTTCGTTCGGGAAGACCGGCGTCCCCTCGGGGAGTGCCCGCACGTCGCCCGTGAACTCGAGCTCCGCGAGGCGATCGAGGAAATCCGCTTCGAAGCCCCTCTCACGGAGGTACGACAGCGCCCGGTCGCTGAACGACAGCGTCTGGATCGACGCGATCGCCTGCTCCAATCCCGCCGCGAGGACGTAGCCCCTGTCCGGCGGCAGCTTGCGAAAGAAGAGGCTGAACGTCGCCAGTGGGTCGTGTTCCATCTCGTGATAGCCCTGTAACATCGTCAGTTCGTAGAGATCGGTGAACAATCCCAGATTCTCGGGCGTGACGTACCCGAACTCGGCCCCCCTCATGGTCGGTTCGTGACGATGGGGAGCCAGTAATAGCTATGGGCGGTGTGAGCGGTGGGTGGCGTGAGTTAAGAGTGGACGAGAGGGGTAGGGAAAGCGACGAGTGGTGTGAAAGCGGTAGCGCGATCGACGGGCAGCGTGAGGCGTTTATTCACAGGGAACGTAGTGAGGGTGTGAACTTCGACGCCCTGAAACCCGACTTCCTCACGCCGAACTGGAAGTGCAGCGCCTGCGGGAAGACGTACTGGCGCAACCGCCGCCAGTGCAGTCGATGTCAGAACACCGTCTTCGACCGAGTGCGATAGTCGAGACGAGAGCGAAAAACGGGCAAAGACCGAGTACGACCGCAGAAACGAGATCGGATTTTCGCCGACCGAGTAGCGGTGGCGGTGGAATTTTGACGCTGGCGTGAACGCGCTACCGAACACGCTCGTCCGCCACGACGAGCTACCGCAGTAGCGGTGTGGTTGAAACCCTTACTAGCGCGAGATATCGTCTCTTTCGGCGTCGATGACGCCCTCGACTTCCGCCCGCGTCACGACCGCCACGTCGCCGGGGATCGTTCGCTTGAGCGCGGCGGTCGCCGCACCGTATTCGAGGGCGGTCTGGATGTCCTCGCCGTCGAGTCGGCAGGCGAGAAACGCCCCGACGAAGGCGTCGCCGGTTCCGATCGGATCGACCGTCTCGGTGTCGAACGCCGACTGCGTCGTGACCTCTCCGTCGTGGAGGGCCAGTGCACCTGCCGAACCGCGAGTGACGATCACCGTGTCGAAGTCCCAATCGGCCGCGAGTCCGGTGGCGATTTCCTCGGCATCGCCCGCCCGGTCGAGCACCTCGCGGGCGTCGCGCTCCGCCGTCACGAGGACGTCGATGGTCGGAAAGAGGTCGGTCATGGTGGCGCGCGCCTCGGCGGGAGACCAGAGCTTCGACCGGTAGTTCATGTCGAAGGCGGTCGTCGTCCCTGCGTCCTGTGCCTCGGCGAGCACCTCGCTGACGGTCGATTCCAGCGTGGACGAGAGGGCTGGCGTGATGCCACTGGTGTAGAAGGTACGTGCGTTACGGATGGACTCCAGCGGCAGGTCGGTGGGGAGGGTCGTCGTCACTGCGGCGTCGGACCGGTCGTAGATGACGTTCGTCCCACGAGGGTCGCTCCCGTGTTCGAGGTAGTAGGTACCCTGTCGCCCGTCGTCGCTCCACGCGACATCGGTGTCGATGCCGTACTGCCGAAGGCCAGCGATCACCCGCCGACCGAGTGGTGAATCGGGGAGTTTCGAGGCCCATAGTGCATCTGCGCCGAGTCGGTGGGCGGCGACAGCGACGTTGCTCTCCGCGCCCGCGGCTCGGAGTTCGAGGGTCGCCGTGCTCTCGATTCGCTCGCGGTCGGGTGGGGAGAGACGCAACATCGTCTCGCCGAACGTCACGAGGTCGGTCATAGGGACGAGATAGACCGCGAGAATCATAGTTCGCCCGGTCTCCTGATTCCAGCCCGCATGGAATCTTCCACTGCCGAAAACTATATTGTTCGTTAATTAACTATATGAGCCACTGGTCACCGCATGGAAAATCAGAAAGGGGGGAACTCTGTCGATCCCTGGGAGGGGATGTTCGAAGAAGATCTCTACGATACGCTTCCTGATCTGTTCTACGTCATCGACCGCGAGTGGCAATCACGTCGCTGGAACGACCAGTTGCTGAAGCAGACGGGGTACACGGACGAGGAGATCGCGGAGCTACATCCCCTGAAATTCATCCCCGAAGAAGAGCGCGAAACGATGGTTCGACACGTTCGGGCAGTGTTCGAACACGGTGAGACGCGAACCTACGAATCGTCGCTTCTCACCAAAGACGGCGAGCGCATCCCCTACGAGTTCAACGGGTCGCCCGTCACCGACGAGTCGGGAACCGTCGTCGGACTCGCGGGGACGGGGCGAAACATCTCCGAACGGAAAAAGCGGGAGCGCGAACTCCAGCAGTACGAAACCCTGTTCGAGACCATCGACGATGGCGTGTACGTCATCGATTCCGACCTCCGCTTCGCCGCCGTCAATGAGGCGTTCGCAACGATGACCGGATACGACCGCGACCAACTGATCGGTTCGCACGTTTCGCTCGTCACGACCGAAGACGGATTCGGCCGGGCCAGCGAACTGGCGATCGAGATAGCGGACGGGAAACGAGACGTGGCGGTGCTCGAATCCGAAGTCGTCAGGCACGACGAGACGGTGTTGCCCACCGAGACTCGGTTCACCGTCCTTCCCGACGATACGACGTCGTTCGTCGGCGTCGTCCGCGACGTGAGCGACCGCCGCGAGCGCGAGCGCGAACTTCGCCAGCAACGCGACGAACTGGAGACGCTGAACCGCATCAACGCCCTCATCCGCGAACTCCTCCGGGCGCTCGCATCTACGGCAACACGCGACGAAGTCGAACGAACCGTCTGTGCCCACCTGGCAGACTCCGACCTGTACCGATCCGCGTCGATCGGTGAACGAGATCGAGAGACGGGTGGAATCGCACGCAGGACACACGCAGGGACGGACGACGGGATCTGGAAACTCATCGAAAGAGGAACCGAAGAGAACGACTGGGATCGCCCTGCAAGTGATGTGCTTCGAACCGGGACGCTGGATGTCGTCGCGAACATCAGTACCGACTCTCGATACCCCGAGTCGGTGCGGGATGCTCTCTCTGCAACCACCGTCCAGTCCCGAATCGCGGTGCCACTCTCGTACGGGCAGACGACCTACGGCGTGCTGGTGGTCTACGCGACGCGGCCGGATGCGTTCACCGAGCGCGAGGCCGCCGGGTTCGAAGCCCTCGGCGAACTCGTCGGCTTCGCCATCAACGCCACCGAGAGCAAGAAACTCCTGACGACCGACGCGGTCGTCGAACTGGAGTTCCACGTGACCGACGACGACGCCGTGATGGTCGACCTCTCACGTCGAACCGACTGCCGCCTCGTACTCGACGGGACGGTTCCGACGTCCGACGGTCGGTATCTCTACTACGTTCGCGTCGAGGGGACGCAACCGAAGCAGGTCGCGGAGAGCGCACGCACGCTTTCGACGGTGTACGACGCACAGGTCATCTCCACGCACAACGAAGGTGGGTTGCTCCTCCTGACCGTCTCGTCGTCACTCGTCGAACTGTTCGTCGAGGCGGGTGCGAAGGTTCTGACGGCGCAGGCACAGGATGGGGTGGAACACGTCGTCGTGGAGGTTGCACAGGATACCGATATCCGAACGCTGGTCGGGTCGATACAGTCTTCGTACCACGGCATCGAACTCGTCGCCAAGCGAGACGCCGGGCGAACCGACGACACGGAGACCGAGTTTCAGGACGTGCTCGCAACAGACCTCACGAACCGCCAGCAAGCCGCGTTTCGCGCGGCCTATCTCGCGGGGTACTACGATTGGCCGCGCGACAGCACGGCGGAAGAGGTCGCCGACACTATGGGAATCGCGCCTGCCACCCTCCACCAGCATCTGCGGAAAGCGGAAGGCAAGCTGGCATCGGCGTTTTTCGACGACGTGACGAGTTGACGACGGTGGACTGCTTCTCGTCCCTTCGATAGCAATCGCGGAAAGTCCTCTCACGCACTTCCCGAGACGAACTAACGACTGCAGTAGAATCGTCCTCGAAAGCCCACGTGTGCTACCCTCGCTCGCGCCGCGCTGCGCTCCTCACCTCCCTCGCTTACGTTCGGTCGGTTTGCGGTGCTTCGGGTAGCCTACTCACGGTTTCACCGTTGTCTCGCAGCATCGCCGCTCGACGGTCCACGGAATGGAGTTTCGCGCTATTCACACTCGAGGCGCGTCGCGCCTCGCACCTCTCGCCCTTTCAGTCCGCCAGGATGTAGAAAAGACGGGGTGGTGCGCTTATCATGACTAGCAGGTGCGGACGCACGGCGGCTTTCAAAGACAGACCGTCACTTCGGGAACTCACCGATCGGAAAACCAGCAAACTACCATTCGTGAGCGACCGGGAGCTTTCGAAGACACCGCGACCGCGATCACCTACCGACCAGAGCCACGACCATACGAAGCTTATCAGTCGAAGAATGCGAGGCCGTGAATCCGATCATCCGGGGTCAGTTCCGGATGGAACGAGGTGCCGACGACCGGGCCGTCTCGAACTGCGACGGGACGTCCATCCCAATCTGCGAGCACCTCCGCATCACCCACATCACCGATGATGGGCGCGCGGATGAACACGGCGGGGAAGGGGTCATCGAGACCGGTCACGTCGAGTGGGGCCTCGAAACTGTCTTTCTGGCGACCGAAGGCGTTTCGTTCGACGGTCACGTCCACGAGGCCGAGGTTCTCGACGCGGTCGTCGCCCGCGTCTGTGGCGGCGACGATGAGACCGGCGCAGGTGGCGAGGACGGGCTTTCCTGCCGCGACGTGGGTCTGGATCTCGGGCGCGATGCCCTCCGATTGGAGTAGGCGGGAGATGGCGGTCGATTCGCCGCCGGGCAGGCAGAGGAGGTCACAGTCTGGGACGATGTCGGACTGACGGATCTCGGTGACCTCGGCGCGTTCGCCGTGGGCGGTGGCGGCCCGCCGGATGGCATCAGCGTGCTCGCTCACGTCTCCCTGTACGGCGATGACGCCAGCGTTGAGACTCATGAGAAGCGATTCGAAGCGGGCCGGGAAAAGGGACTCGTTATATCGCGAGGAAGTTCAGCACGATGATGAGGACACCGAAGAAGATACCGAACGCGAAGACCGTCTTGGGGTCGATACGAATCGCGTTCCGGTCTTCGGCATCGAAATACCGCACGAGTCCGGCACTGGACATCAGTCCACCGGAGTTTTGGCCACTGCTCATACCTGCCGGTCGGAGAGCGTGAGGCGTAAACCTTTCGCAACGCGACCGACGCAGCCCACGATCTGCCGTCGGTTCGAACCGCTGGTCACGATTACCGATCCCGACTACCGACCCGACTACCGGTCTCGGTTGTCGGTCACGAACGGCCGAACCGACATCCCGGCAGAGTCGGCGGAGTAAGAAACTCTTATGCACACAGGGCTAGAAATTCAGGAAAGAAACGCATGACTGTCAAGCTACTCGACTTCTACGCAGACTGGTGTGGCCCGTGTAAGACCCAGGATCCGATTCTGGACGACCTGGAGGAAGACTGGAGCGACAGCGTCGACTTCGAGAAGGTGGACGTGGACGAACACCAGGACATCGCGAACGAGTACCAGGTGCGTTCGATCCCGACCATCGTCATCGAAGACGACGAGGGTGTCGTCGAACGGTTCGTCGGCGTCACGCAGCGCGACGACTTAGAGCGCGTCCTCGAAGAAGCAGGCGCGTAAGTCCCGCACACGAACGTCGTGTTTTTTGCAACCGCATCGCGAGCGGTGCGGCCGTTCGCCAGCCACGGACTCTCCGACCAGCTACTCGAACCGGACGCCGAGGTCGTGCATCCCCTCGTTGTTCAGTGCGAGGTTGATGAGCAGGGGCGTCATGCTCTCGACTTCGGCGGCGTTGGCGATCCCGCCCGCATCCAGCGCACGTAGTCCCTCGATCCCTTCGGCGAGCATCCGAACGAGATCCTTTGCATCCTCGTCGTCACCCACGAGGAGCGTGTCCTGTGAGAGTTCGATCTCCAGATTGGCGAGTCGGTCTGCCGAGAGGTTGTGGAACGCGCCGACGACTGGGATGTCCTCCGGGGAGGAGCCTGCGACGAGTTCCGTCACACTCCCCGCCTTCGGCGGTTTGTAGTGGAATCCGTCTTCGTCTCGATCCATCCCCACAGCGGGGGTGACGAGGACGTCCACGTTCTCGAGGCGGTCTGCCACGGCGTCGATGGTGTCCCGGACGTAGAACGGTGGGACGGCCAGCACGACCACGTCTGCACGCTCGGCGGCCATCTCGTTTGCGAAGCCGTTGATGGAGCGCGAGACGCCCATGCTATCGAGTTCGGTCTCGTACTCCTCGGCCATCGTCCGGGCCTTCTCCGGGTCGCGTGAGCCGATGACGACCTCGTGGTCGGTGTCGTACGCCCAGCGAAGTGCGAGTCCCTGCCCGATATCACCGGTACCCCCCAGTAGTGCGATTCGCATACACGGGAAGTCTGTCGGAGCGAGGTTAAATTCTCCGAAACACGCATTCTGGTGATGGTTTTGGCGACGTCTGATTCCAGTGATCACCCTCCCGATTTCTGAATAGATCCACCCTCGATTCCGAAATCCCACTTCAGCCTGGTGGTTTCGAACCCCCACTGGATTTCCGCCGCTACAACCCCTTTTTCCTCGCTCCCCCTTGCCACTTACACGATGGCATACGACGCTAGCGACGGAATACCGAAACTCGGACTCGGAACGTGGCAGAACACTGATCCCGAAGAATGTGCCGAGAGCGTGAAATACGCCCTCGAACTCGGTTACGAGCACGTCGATACCGCGCAGGTCTACGACAACGAGGAGTACGTCGGTGACGGAATCGAGCAGGCGTCGGTCGCCCGCGAGGACTTCTTCCTCGCCACGAAGGTCTGGATCGAGAACTTGGAACACGACGACGTGTTGCAAAGTACGGAAACGAGCCTCGACAAACTCGGCACCGACTACGTGGACTTGCTCTACGTCCACTGGCCCGCCCGCGAGTACGACCCCGAAGCGACGCTCTCCGCGTTCGACCAACTGCACGACGAGGGGAAGGTAGAGCACATCGGCCTGAGCAACTTCGAACCCGAACATCTGGACGAGGCACAGGAGGTTCTCGACGCCCCCATCTTCGCCAATCAAGTCGAGATGCATCCCCTACTCCAGCAGGACGAACTCGTCGAGTACGCCCAGCAGAACGACATCACCCTCGTGGCGTACTCCCCACTCGCCCGTGGCGAAGTGTTCGAGGTGCCCGAACTGAACGACATCGCCGCGAAACACGAAGCCAGTGAAGCACAGGTCAGCCTCGCGTGGTTGATGCAGAAAGACCACGTCGTCGCCATCCCGAAAGCGACCGGCCACGACCACATCGAGGACAACTTCGCCGCGCTCGACCTCGAACTGGACGACGAGGATATCGAGACCATCGACGGCATCGAACGAACGAACCGCGAAGTCGACCCCGACTTCGCGCCGTGGTGATCGGTCGAAAAAGATGACAAGCAGTCGAGTTATCGGTTGAGGAAGGTGGAAACCAATCGGGCGATCAGTCGAAAAAGGCGGTGAGCAGTTTCTGTTCTGCTTTTCGGACATGTTGATGGAGTGTCGCAGGCGTGACGCCAAGTGCTTCGGCCACGTCTTCCGCGGTGCTCTCGCGCGGCCATTCGAAGTATCCTGCGACGTACGCCGTCCGGAGCGCGGCCAACTGGCGCTCGGTGAGATCGTTTTCGAGTTCCACCCACGATTCCTCGACCGTTCTGACGGGTCGCCCACGGTCGCGTTTGCCGACGAGTTCGGTGGTCGGAAACGCTGCTGCGAGTGCCTCGGCGGTGCTCCGAACGTCTGCATCTGGTGGGACATCTGCGATGATTCTCGCTTCGCCCCGCTCGGCGGTCGCGTTCCGTATCGACGCCCCGTGGTCGATCAACGACAGGATCGGTGACGATTCGATGATCGTGATTTCGAACAGAGAGTTCCCGAGCGCCCGGATATGCCCGATCGCATCCGACTGCTCCGCGTGATGTAACACCATCTGCGTCGGGACGCCTTCGACACGGACGTATTCGAGCAGTGTCCCGCTTTGAGCCGGAATCAGCTCTTCGAGGATGCAGGTAGCGTCGAACTGCCTGGAGAGCGAAACCAAAAACGATGCGTCGTTCGTCACTCGGAACTCCAACTCGACGACTCGGTCTGCGTGGAGCAGTCGTTTGCTCTCGACAGCGTCGATGACGAAGCCGACGAGTTCGCCGAGGGCTTCGAACCCGGCGGCCTCGCGCTCGGTGAACGCATCCGGCCGCGTCGCGTAGACCACCAGCACGCCGTAGGTCGTCTGCCCGTACGAGAGTGGCACCGCGATTCCCGAGTGGAGTCCACGTTGGCTCCCCTCCACACGGAGGCGCTCGGGGAAGACGGACGATTCGGAGATATCACGAACGACGAGATGCTCACCTGTCTCCAACACCGTGGTCGCAGGGCGCTCCCAGTCGCCCGCTGCCATCTCTCCGATCAGTTCCTGGAACCCCTCGTCGTCACCAGCCTTCGCCCTCGCGACGAGACCGTCTTCGACGATGTCGTACTCGCTGACCCACGCGAAGCGATAGAGGTCGGAATCGGCGAGATAGTTGCAGACGGTTTCCTCGATCTCCTCACGCGATGCCGCCGCGACGAGTTCTCGGATGACCTCGCGGACGAGTTCGTTGATGCGGTTCAGCGTCTCCAGTTCGTCGCGTTGCTGGCGAAGTTCGCGCTCGCGCTCGCGGCGGTCGGTGATATCCGCGATGGAGGCGACGACCTCCGCGACCTCGTCTTCGGAGTCGAACACGGGTGCAGTGTTGACCGACAACCAGATCCGGATTCCGTCGGGTCGTTCGACGCTGATGATGCTGTCGTACAGCGGTTCTCCGGTGGCCATAGCTCTGGCGAACGGAAGTTCGTCCGACGAGATCGAGTTACCGTCCTCGTCCGTGGCGTTCCAGCGCGCGTCGTCGTACGTCCGTTCGGTGATCTCCTGTTCTGGGAGTCCAAGGATGCCTCCTGCGCGGTCGTTCGCGTCGATGAACTGCCCCTGGCTGTCGAGGATGAGGATTCCGATGGGACTCGTTTCGAGCACCTGTCGTGTCCGGTCGCGTTCCCGCCGAAGTTCTCGTTCCCGTTTCCGACGCTCGGTGATGTTTCGTCCAGTTCCGACGAATCCGGAGACCTCCCCATTCTCATCGACGGTTCGTCTCGCGTTGAACTCGTACGGGACGCGGTCGCCGTCTTTCGTCACCAGTGCGGATTGGCGGGTCTCGATCCGGTCGCCTGCCAGTACCGCTTCGATAGCAGATGCTATCGTCTCAGAATCCTCTTCTGGGACGAACTCGAACGGACTCATCCCCGCGAGTTCCTCGTCGTCGTACCCAGTGATTCTCTTGAGTCGGTCGTTCCACTGGACGAGTGAACCCGTAGCGTCGAAGACGTAGAACACGTCCGGCAACGTATCGAGTACGACTCGAATGGTTCGTTCGTCCATCACAGATAGTGGATGTTGATTGCTAACATAGTTCGCAGACTATCGTTCGAGTATCCGAGCGAACCGACAAAATCTTTTCCCGTCTCACATTCTCGTTGCCACGAGACGGGCTATCGATGCGACGGATCGGGATCGAAGCCGACGAAGAGCGAGTGAAACGCCGATATCAGTACAGCGAAAGATCGCCCGTCACCTTGTCAACGATGTCGTCTTCCGCAGGGCCGACGGCGAGTGTCGTGACCGTTCCGGGGTCGAGTTGTGTGTGTCCCGCATCGCGGATGACTGCGTGTGGTACTCCTTCCGCCCGCGCCTTCTCCGCGAGGCGAAAGATCTCGCTCTCACCGCTGGCTTTCAGGACGACCTTTTTCTGACCGCCACCCTTCCATCTCTTTCGTGCCCGACGGCCTGTATCCTCGTACGCCGAGAGGGAGGCGTGGGCGACCTGCGCTGCGAGTTTCCCTTCGCCCATCCCGATGTCGGTGCGAGCGACGATGGCCTGCTTCATGGTTGAGCGTCGTGGTGTGGAAGTAAAACGCTGGCTACTCGATTCGAGAAGACTTATGACATATAACATGAACGTCGGAGTATGCTTCCCGACGCCCTCTTCCGCCCTGACACGTTCTTCCGAGAACACGCCCCTCGTCCGAGCCTCGGGTCTGCACTCGCTATCGTCCTCCTCATCGCTATCGTCACGACGACCGCGATCGGTGTCGTCGGATGGGAGATGAGTCGCGGGATGATGGCGACGGAAGTCGACAATCCGAATCGACCAGCCGACTGGGTGTGTGAAGATCGAACCGATTCGGGCTTCGAATCCCCCGGCTGCGACCGCCCGAAGACGGTACCCCTCGGCGAGGTGATGTGGGATACGGTCGGAAAGAAGCTTCCACTCGTCTTCGTCGCTCCGTTCATCGGCTGGATCGTGATAGCAACCGGCTTTCACGTCCTCACCGCGCTCGGGAACGGCGAAGGGTCGTTCGGCAACACTGCCTCCATCACCGCGTGGGGAATGATTCCATCGCTCTTACAGACCCTCGTGGGATTCGGACTGCTCTATCTCACCTTCAGGAACACCGAATTCGGCGGCAGTCCACAGGCCGTCTTGGAACAGATGCAGTCGCTCGTGTCGAGGATACGCGGCGGCAGTCTCCTCCTGTCTGCCATCGTCTCGCTCTGGCAGTGGTACATCTGGACGTACGGTCTGAAACACGCCCGAAACGTCTCGAAGGAAGCGGCAGGCGTGGCCGCCGGACTCGTCGCGTTCGTTGGATTCCTGCTCACCGCTACCTGACGACCGGTGGGTCTTTACTCACCCCCGCCCGTTCTACTGACATGATACTCTCGGACGCCGACATCGCCCGTCGCCTCGACTCCGGTGACCTCGTCGTGGAACCGATAGACGAGCCAGACCTCCAGATCCAACCGGCGAGTATCGACCTCCGACTCGGCAAGGAGTTCCTGGAGTTCCAGCGCACGAACATCCCCTGTATCCATCCCGACAGTGAACAGGAAGTCGATAGCTACGTCACGGAAACCGTCGTCGAGGAGGGGAACGAGTTCATCCTCCATCCCGGCGACTTCGTGCTCGGGACGACGAAAGAGCGCGTCGAGATCCCACCAGACCTACTGGCCCACGTCGAAGGCCGGTCGTCGCTCGGGCGACTCGCAGTGGTCGTCCACGCCACGGCAGGCGTCGTCGACCCCGGCTATCGCGGCCAGATCACGCTCGAACTGTCGAACCTCGGGACTGCACCTGTCGCGTTGACGCCCGGAACGCGCATCTCACAGCTCATCTTCACGGAACTCAAGAATCCAGCGGAGCGCCCCTACGGCTCCGACCGCGGGTCGAAGTACCAGGACCAGGCCGGGCCGCAAGCGTCCCGAATCGGCAGCGACCACGAATACGGAGGTGAGCAGATGTGAAGTTCGCGGAGGAGATAGTGGTCGAGGAGTTCCTTCCCACGTTTCGCTCGATGCTCGCCGAAGACCTCCGAGAGCGCGGATTGACCCAGAGCGAGGTGGCCGACGCCCTCGGCATCAGCCAGAGTGCCGTCTCGAAATACGCCCACGGTGACGTGACCCAGAACGTTCGCATCCGCGAAGACGGGCGAGTCGAGCGCCTCGTGACGGAGATCGCGGAGGGGCTGGCGTCGGGGAACATGAGCCAGGTGCAGGCGCTCGTCGAGGCCGAAGTGCTCATCCGACGACTCGAAGACCACGACCTCATCTCACAGCTCCACGAAGAGCAGATGCCCGAACTGGAAGGGCACGGTGGGGATTTCAACATCCACGACCCTGAGGACGAACTCCGGACGACGGAACGTGTCCTCTCGTCGATGCGCCGGGGTATCCGAATCGTCGAGCAGACGAGTGGTTTCACGTCGCTCGTCCCGGCGGTCGGGTCGAACCTCTGTGAGTGCCTTCCCGACGCTGAAGGTATCGACGACGTTGCGGGCATTCCGGGCCGCATCTTCGACGTGAAGGGGCGGGCGACCATCCCCGCAGAGCCGGAGTTCGGCGTCAGCGAACACGTCGCGTCCATCCTGCTGGCAGCCCGCAGTCAGGGCGTCGAAGCACGCGCCGCACTCAACATCCGATACGACCTCGACATCATCGCTCGACTGGAAACGTTGGGCGAGGAAACGACGGAGTTCGACGCCGAGTACGACAACCTCCGGACGGCGGTCGGTACGGCCCTGGACGAGAACCCGAACGCGACGGTGCTCTACCACACCGGTGGATACGGGATCGAACCCATCACCTACCTGCTCGCCGACAGCGCCGAAGAAGCAGCCGAAACCGCTCGGAAACTCGTCTGAGTCAGTCCGTCTCGGTTCGAAACGGTATTCGCCACCTCTCGAACCGAAAACTCCCCACTCTCAACCCTGTGCCCGTCCATTCCGTTGGACTTCCCGGACGATATCGTCCGGCAACGCCTCGTCTCTGGTTCGAAGGTTATCGACCGCCTCCGCGAACGAAACGAGTTCTTCGATGGCCCGTTCGCGCGTATCGACGCGACCGACCGGTCTGACCGTCGAGAACTGATTGCCGATGTTGTCGACCAGTTCGAGTTCCCATTCGTCTGCGAGCGTTGCTTTCACTACCTTCACCGCGATATCTTCGTCCTGATGCTGGAGTTCGATCTCGTCGCCGCGGACGGGTGATCGTTCCCATCCGGTCGGGATATCTCTGATATCGGGGAGTAGTGGCATGTTCGGTTTTGTAGTTAGTGGTCGCATTTCGTCTGTATCGTGCTTGCTTGTGCGGGTCGTTTATGCCACTCTGGCGAGTTGGGACACACAAAGTATATACCAACTCGGTCTCACTATTCATTCACCTCGGGTAGGGGTACACGAGGTCGATTTTTTCAGGACAAACCGCTCAGCGACAGGTCTCCGCGACGTTCAGCCGCGAATCGGGAAGCCGATCAGTCGCGAGTCTGGATGACGATCTCGTCGTCTTCGATTCGCTCTATCGCGTCTTCGGAAAGCGCGAACGTGTTCTCGTCGCTTCCACCCGTGCCGAGTTCGGTCTTCATCCGTTCGACGACTGCTGGGTCGGCATCCACGTGGGCTGTGCCGTGTCGCACGTCCTCGACGATCCCGACTTCGTCGCCGTCCGCTTCGACTACTCGCTTTCCTTCGTCTTCCTCGGTAAGCGCGATAGTCATGAGAAAAAATCCGTCGTGAGACGTCTTCAGGGCTGTGGCCGTTTCGCACCCTGTGTCGGGGTCGACTCCCGCGTGGGTGCCGACGTCTCCCCGCCGCGTCGCCCGAACAGGAAGAGTGCGAACACGATCGGCGAGAGCAGTGCTGTCACGAGACTGCCACCGAGCGCGAGTTCACCCGTCGAGAGTCCGGATTCCGCAGGTGCGACGCCGCCCTTCCCACCGACGACGACCGCGCCTTTCATCCCCATCGATTTGTGGGGTTCACAGGCGTACTTTGTGATTCCCTTCTCCTCGAAAGTGTGTTCGAAGGTCGCGCCCGCATCGCTCAGCATGTCGCTCTTGAACGAGCCATCCTCCGCCGCGACGTTGTGTGAACCACCGTTGCCGGTCCATTCCCACGTCACCGTCGTTCCGGGGTCGACTCGGACGGCGGCGGGGCCGAATCCGAACCCCCCGCCGTTCGCCTCCGACCCGACTTCGAGGGTGACGGTCTTCTTTCCGGTCATGTCCACGGTTCCGTCGAAATTATCGACGTCGCCGAACCAGTCGCCGTAGTCGGGGTCAGACAGGGCAGACTCGTCCGTCGATTCTGCCGAGTCAGTCGAATCCGTCGAGTCGGCGGATTCCGTGGTGGTCTGTTCGCTGCCTGCTGCGAGCGTCGCATCGCCGACGAGGACGGTGCCGACCATCCCCATCGCCCGGTGCGGTTCACAGGCGTATTCGAACGCGGCTTCCTTCTCGAAGGTGTGCTCGAAGGTCGCGCCCGCGTCGCTCAGCATGTCGCTCCCGAACGAGCCGTCGTCCGCTACGACGTTGTGCATACCGCCTTTGCCGGTCCACTTCCATATCACGGTCGTGCCGGGATCGACTCGGACGTTCGCGGGGCTGAACGCGAACGCCCCGCCGTTGCCTTCTGCTCCGACTTCGACCGTGACCTTCTTCTGGCCGGTCTCGTCCACGACCGACTGGGCCGCGCTGGCAACCGAGGGGAGCACCGAGAGTGCTGCCATCCCTGCCGCACCGCGAAGTACGTCCCGTCGTCCTATCTCGGTCATCGTCTCACCCCTGGTACCCTGCGTACTCCATCAGCTGTTTGAAGATGTCCGTGCCCATCGCCTCTTTGTAGACGATGGCCGAGAGCATCCCGCCGGGGTACGACGCACCGTTGCGGACGTGGTCGACCTTGTGGCAGTGCATGAGATAGATGCCGGGGTCGGCGTCCGCCTCGAATTCGAGCGTGTATCGCTCGGCGGGCGCGACGTTCACCACGTCCTGTTTGAACTGGAGCGCCTCCGGGTAGTCCGCACCGTCTTTCTCGACGATCTTGAAGCGGTGATTGTGCGTGTGCAGCGGGTGTTCCATGAACCCGGCGTTGACGAAGTGAATGCGGACGGTGTCGCCCGATTCGACGATGAACGGGGTTCCATCCTCGGGGTGGAGCGTGCGCGGCGCGCTCTTGCCGTTGACGGTGAACACGTCCGCGCGGCGGTTCGTGAGGTCGAACTTCGCATCCTCGCCGCCGTACATCCGCGAGAGGCGGGAGTCCCACTCACGGACGGTGGCGAAGTACTCCTTGTCGGCCTCTTCGTACCCTTTCGGGTCGACGCGGAGGATACCGAACATCCCCATCTCCATGTGCATCGGCGTCTGGTAGTGGCAGTGATAGAGGTGGGTACCGGGCACGTTCGCCGGGATGGTGTAGGTGTGTTTCTCACCGGGTTTGACGGTCACGCCCGTCGTCGTCGGCACGCCGTCGTTCTTCCACGATTTGCGGACGCCGTGGAAGTGCAGCGTGTGCGGGTTCTTCATGTTCGTGTTGTCGAGCGTGATCTTCAGGTCGTGGCCCTCGGTCGTGCGAAGGACGGGGCCGGGAACGCTCGGCGGGAGATCGTTCGCCTGGAACGCCCACGTATGCGGGAGCGTCACCGGGCCACCCATGTTGTCGAGGGGGTGAACTTCGTGTCGGGCGGGGACAGATCGCATCGTCACTTCGTGGCCGAGTTCGTCCAGATCGACGACCTGTGGGGGGCTTGTCGTCGGAAGTGAGGCGTTCTGTTGGGCAGCGACCTTGTTGTCCCGCTCTTCTGGTTGAGCAGGTGCCGCACAGCCTGCAGTTGCCGCAACGCCCGTTGCGCCGGATGCCTTTACGAAATCGCGTCGCGAGATACCGCTTCCAGGTGCGCCAACCTTAGATTTCATGTACGATTTGGTCTTTGAGTAGAAGGGTCATAAGTCGGAAAGCTCGTTCCCACGTCTTGAGACCCGTTCTCAGAAACTGAGAATAGAGGTATGTGGGCGCATAGCATTCGGATATTAGTGTTGCGAGTTACCTCTCGATCTGGTAGTTCTTGGGACTACGGACGGTTCGAGGCTGGTTTCTGACACTGGTGGTACGCTGGAACGTTCGAACCACTTCCGCTGGGACGTTCGAACACCGGCCATTCGTTTCGTGACGACGCTACCGACGACGTGACGGCGTCCTCGAAGAACCCGAACTCGTCGCCAGTACAAAACAGTACATTTCAGTACAACACCGACCCCGCCCACTTCCGTCGAATCGTTCGTCTCCCAGCTACCTACCGTTCCCGCCGCCACCTCAACCCATAAACCTCCGTCGCGCATTGCACGGTATATGGCAGTCCACGTACTCATCATCGGCGCGTACGGAAGCGCAGGCGTCGCAGTCGCCCAGCAACTCGCGGACGAACCGGACGTCGAGTTGACGCTGGTAGACGACGGCGAACCGGGTGGCGGGCTATGTATCCTCCGGGGCTGTATGCCCTCGAAAGAGGTGTTGTCGGCGGCGGCCCACCGGTTCCAGGCTCGCCACGACTCCCGGCTCTCGGGGACGCCGGAGGTGGATATCGAGTCGGTCGTCGATCTGAAAGACGAGCACACCCTCGGTTTTGCAGAGCACCGCCGCGCCGCGGTTCGCGACCTCGCAGAGCGCGAGAACGTCGAGTTCTACCACGACACCGCTCGGTTCGTCGGCGAGCACACGGTCGAAGTCGATGGGCGCGAGATCGAAGCCGACTACGTCGTCGTCGGCACGGGGTCGGTCGTCAACGTCCCCGACCTCCCCGGAATCGGTGACGTGGACTACATGACCAGTGCGGACGTGCTGGACGCCACCGAGTTCCCCGATTCTGGCGTCGTGATGGGATTCGGCTACGTCGGACTCGAACTCGTCCCCTATCTCAGCGAGGCGGCGGAGATGGATATCACCGTCATCGAACACGACGAGCGACCGCTGGACGAAGCCGACGAACCGTTCGGCGACGAACTGCTCGACATCTACCGTGAGCAGTTCGGCATCGAGGTCCTCACCGAAACCTACGAGAAACGCGTCGAAGCCACCGACGACGGGGTTCGTCTCCACGTCGAGCAGAACGGCGAAGCGCGCGCTATCGACGCCGACCAGCTCTTTCTGTTCACGGGTCGGCGACCGAACCTCGACCGACTCGGACTGGAACATACCGCGCTCGAACCGGGGCCGGGCTGGGTCGAAGACACCATGCAGGCCCGCGACGCCCCCCGAACCTTCGTCGTCGGCGACGTGAACGGGAAAGAACCCATCCTCCACGTCGCCAAAGAGCAGGGATTCACGGCAGCAGATAATATCCTCGCGCACGCTCGCGGGGACGACCTCGACCAGTACGAGAACGTCCACCACCACGTCATCTTCTCGGGCGTCGGCGTCTACCCCTTCGCCAGGGTCGGTCTCTCGGAGCGCGTGGCGACTGCCGAGGACAGAAACTACGTCGCAGTGACGCGCCGCGCGAGCGACGACGGCGTCTTCAAGACGAAAGATGCCCCCGAGGGACTCGCCAAACTCGTGGTCGATGCGGACGACGGAACGGTGCTCGGCTATCAGGGACTCCACTACCACGCCGACGTGATGGCGAAGACGATGCAGGTCGTCGTCGAACGCGAGATGGACGTGCGCGACATCCCCGACCGTGCCTACCACCCGACGACGCCAGAGATTCTGGATGGGTTGTTCCGGGACGCGAGCGCGAAGATCGAGGGGTAACGTATCACGCCTTCGTTGAGGAGTAACGATCCGTCGCACTGGTCGACCCGATGGTTGTCGATACCTTCGAACCAGCACGCGGTGACACCGACTCAGTCACCGACCTTCGAATATCGAGACCACCTTCAATAGGGTTTCGACCCGTGTGTCCGGACGATACCGGACTGTTCCCGATTCCCGGTCAACGATGAGTAATCCTGCATCGGCTAATCGTGGAATGTGGGCGTGGTGCAGATCGACAGACAGTGTCCGTCGTGGCATCTCTACTCCTCGGGCTATCAGTTCGTCGGATAGCTCGTCGATCGCTATGTAGTTCTGTTCACCCGTCGATAACAGCAGGAGTATCCGACGCCGGATCTGATCGCTCAGTAACTGGAAGAGCGCGTCGAGCGTGATGTCGGCACGTGATGCTTCCTGCGGGCCTTCTGTCAGTTCTCTGCATTGGGTCTCGCGCTTTCGTCGTTCTGGTGAACTAGGCATCGTTCGACAGACAGATGTGGTGATGCCTTTATCATAACTTATTTTGATATCCCGGACACAATATCTGTGAAACTTTCAAACCAGTTTATATACCTTCGAAATGGTTCCAATCTCCGTACCGAAGAGCGTCAATCTCCATCTATCTGGAACTGCTTCAGTGGCTGGAAATACTGATTGCGGATCAGTATCTCGTTTCGGTGTTCTAACCCTAGCTCGGGGAGTGCGGTAGCGATACGGGTCAGGTCGTCGTTGGACGCGCCGACGGCTTCTATCCGAACGTTGTTCTCTCCTGCCATCAGTTCGCGCACGTTCACGACTCCCGGTATGTCACGTACCTTGTGGGCGATATCCCTTCGTTTAGCGACGGGGGCAGTACACACCATCAATACGTCCAGGGGAAATCCAGCTCCTTCGTAATCGACCGTCGCTTGATACCCTGTGATGATGCCGTCCGATTCGAGTTGGTCGATCCGGTTGCTCACGGTGCTGGCCGAAACGTCGAACTGGTTCCCGAGTTCGGTCGTCGTCGAGTTCCTGGCATCGCGCTGGAGTGCGTACAGAATCCCCTTGTCGATCTCATCCAGAACGTGGGATGACATGTGATACCTATGGTGGTTGGTCGTCATGGCCCTTTCTTCCGATTTCTCATACACGAATGGGTGAAAATCGAGATCTCCTGTCTGCAGTACTCAGGGGCATCCCATCCACTACTCGACTGTTGTTCGTCGACTCACGGGCTGAGTGCAGGTAAGGCTAAAAACCGGGGGGACATAGAGACGAATATGAAGGCCAAGCGGGAGTATCGACGCCGCGCGGACATCGAAGTCCGGGTGCTCGACGCCCTCGTCGACCGGAGTGAGGACGGGATGACGGTGTTCGAACTTCGGTCGCACGTCGAGGCCGACATCGACGACCTCGAAGACGCCCTCGGAAATCTCAAGGAGGACGACCTGATCAACGCGAAAACGCAGAACGGTCGAACGCGAATCAAACCGGACGAGCGCGTCATCCCCGACCCCGACGAACAGGGCGAAGAGCCATCCATCGTCGACCGCATCATCGACCGTTTACCGCTGTAACATCCGACGTTTTTACCCGGCCACGACTTCGAATAGGTGTATGAACCCTCTCGAAACAATCCACGCCGACCACGGCGCGACGTTCTGCTCGGTCGGGAATCGCCGGGTTCCGCGCGACTACGGAAAACCCGAGCGCACCCATCACGCCGTCAGAAACGGCGTCGGCCTCACGGAGATGCCCTACGGTATCGTCGTCGTCTCCGGCGACGACCGTATCGAGTTCGTCGACAACGTCGTCTCGAACTCGATTCCGACGGCAGACGGACAGGGAACCTATGCCCTCCTCCTCGACCCACAGGGCCGCATCGAACTGGATATATACGTCTACTGTACGGACGACAGCCTCTTGCTCTTTACAGCACCCGGCAAAGCGACCTCGCTCGCCGAGGAGTGGCGCGAGAAAGTGTTCATCCAGGACGTAGAGATCACGGTGGCGACCGACCAGTTCGCCGTCTTCGGTGTTCACGGCCCCACTGCAACCGAGAAGGTCGCCAGTGTTCTGAATCGCGCAGGCACGCCGGACGAGCAGCTCTCGTTCGTTCGCGGGAAGATGTCCGACGTGGGCGTGACCGTCATCCGAACCGACGCGCCGACGGGAGAGGAGGGGTACGAAGTCGTCTGCACCACGGGCGAGACGGAAGACGAGATGGGTCGTACGCGCTCGAACGTGGAACTCGTCTTCGACACCCTGCTCACTCGCGGGATGAACGCCGCACCCTTCGGCAGGAGGACGTGGGAGTCGCTGACGCTGGAGGCCGGAACGCCGCTCTTCGAGTTCGAACTCGACGGCGAGATTCCGAACGTCCTCGGTCTGCGGAACGCCCTCGATTTCGAGAAAGGTTGTTACGTCGGTCAGGAGGTCGTCTCGCGCGTCGAGAACCGCGGCCAGCCGAGTCGCAGACTCGCCGGACTCCTGCCCGAAACCGTCCCGGAGCAGGGGGCCGCCGTCTTTGAGGGCGACGAGGTGGTCGGCGAAGTCACCCGTGCCATCGAGAGTCCGTCCCGAGAGGAACCGGTCGCCCTGGCGCTCGTGGACTACAACGTGACGGAAGGAACCGAACTGACGGTACGAGTCGATGGGGAGGACGTGTCTGCGGAATCGGTGACGCTCCCGTTCGTGGAGGGCAGTGATCCGTCAGGTCGTCTGCCGCAGTACGATTGAGGCAGGACGGTATAATGACGTAGATACGGTAGACTTCTTTTCTGAAATCGGATTTCGGGTGTTTCGAGTGACTTCTCTGTCACACACGGAACAAAACTGTTTTTAATCACTCCATGATACCACTAGGTGATATGCAAGAGTTCGAAGGATTCGCAGACGTCAGTGAAGCGGAAGTCACGCGAGCCATCGGCAGTGCGTGGAGCGAGGAGTTCGACGAGTTCTCGGAGAGCGAGGTCATCATCGTGGGCGGCGGCCCGTCCGGTTTGATGGCGGCGAAGGAACTCGGCGAGCGCGGCGTCCAGACGATGGTCGTGGAAAAGAACAACTACCTCGGTGGTGGGTTCTGGCTCGGCGGATTCCTGATGAACAAGGTCACGGTACGTGACCCATCCCAGGCCGTGCTCGACGAACTCGGCGTCCCGTACGAGGAGTCCGACGAGGCAGAGGGGCTGTACGTCGCAAACGGCCCGCACGCCTGCTCCGCACTCATCGAATCGGCCTGTGCCGCGGGCGCGAAGATGCAGAACATGACCGAGTTCACCGACGTGGTCGTCCGCGAGGGCCACAGCGTCGGCGGTGTCGTCATGAACTGGACGCCAGTTCACGCCCTGCCGCGCGAACTCACCTGCGTCGATCCCATCGCGGTCGAGTCCGACCTCGTCATCGACGCGACGGGCCACGACGCAGTCGTCGTTTCGAAACTCCAGGAACGCGGCGTCCTCGACGCGCCCGGCCTCAGCCACGCGAAAGAGTACAACACGGGCATGGACAAGACCGAAGACGACCAGTACGGCGCACCCGGCCACGACTCGCCCGGCCACGACTCGATGTGGGTCGCTAAGAGCGAGGACGAAGTCGTCGAACACGCCGGGAAGGTTCACGACGGTCTCGTCGCCACCGGTCTCGCCACCGCGACGACCTACGGGCTGACCCGGATGGGACCGACCTTCGGTGCGATGCTCCTCTCGGGCAAGCGCGCCGCACAGGTCGCGCTCGACGAACTCGGTGTCGGCGGAACGGTCGAGATGTCGGCCACCCCATCGCCCGCAGACGACTGAGCGGCTTCCGGGTTCGGTTTTCCGGAGTCGATCTCCCAGAACTGATTCGATCTTTCTCGCTACGGCAACCGCCCGCCGGTGATGCGAACCACACCCATCACGTGTTCGCTGTCCTGCACGTCCGTCGCGCGCTCCGAGAGCACGCGCCGTGCCTCCGCGATCCGCTCGTCCAGCACGCTCCACGGTGGGTGTTCGAAGTCTAACCCACCGCCGGGTGTGGAGGCGACGACCAGTCCGCGGAAAGCCTGGTTCACGGGCCACGAAAAGGGGTGGGTGCTCTGCCCTGCGTCGAGGAGGGCGAGGTGCCCGCCGGGGCGAATCCAGTCCGTCCAGTGTCCGACCGTCGTGTAGGGGTCGTCCAGCATGCCGATGACGAACGTGGCGAGGACGCCATCCACCGCCTCGTTCGGTTCGAACGTGGCGGCGTCGGCCTGGACGAGGTGGACGTTCTCCCATCCCTCGCGCTCCACGCGGTCGCGTGCCTGTTCGAGCATCCCCCGCGTGAAATCGACGCCGATCACCTGCCCCTCTGGGCCGACCTGCTCCCGGAGATGTGGGATGTTCGCACCGGTGCCACAGCCCATCTCGACGGCTGTATCGCCCGGCGCGAGATCGAGTATCGCCACGGCACGCTCGCGCAGTCGGGTGAGTCCGGGCGTCGCCGTTGCGAGGAGGTCGTACAGCCGCGCCCACCGCCCGTAGAACTGCTGGGCGGCAGTGGTTCCACTCCGTGCCATACCTGCTTGTAGGACGGGATTCGTCAAAAGAACGGGGGCGGCGAGCGGTTCGATTCTCGTTTCGCTCCTTACCTCGTTTCGCTCCTTACCTCGTTCGCTCCTTTCGGTCGTTCACGAGAACTCCGCTCCTTCGGTTGGCGGTGCTTAGCTAGCGAGAGCGAAGCCCTCGCATGTCACCTGAGTCGATCGACCGGGGGATTTCGAAGACACCGCTACTGCGGTAGCTCGCTATTCCGGAAGAGAGCACCACGTCTGAAACGCGTTCGTCCAGGTGAGACGAGTGAAACGTTCGAAAGAAGCCGCGGAATGTACCGAAATGTACTGACATCTACTGAAATGTACTAACGGGATGCCAAATCCGATCTTCCGTCGTTTCACCGGTTCATCCGAGGAGTTTCGCCTCGGCCTTCCGCAGGTGTTCTAAGAGCGTCGTCTTCGAGAGATCGAGTTCCGTCGCCAACTCGGATGCAGTCACCTCGCGGGGCCACTCGTAGTAGCCGCGTCGTCGTGCCAGTTCGAGCACTTCTCGCTGGCGCTCCGAGAGATCGTCCGTCCGCAGGATTCCCGGCCCCGTCTCGGCGGTCGCGACGTGGCGCACCCGAATATCGGCGTCCATCTCCTCGCAGACGGCTTCGATCCGCTCGTGGAGTTCGTCCTTGCCAGCCTCGACGATGACCGTCCAGTACTCGCGTCCGCCGTACATCCGCACCGGTTCGTCCGGGATGAACCCCCGCGAGACGAGCGCATCGTTGATACTGTTCTGCAGGTCGTACCGCACGACGATGCCGCGACTCGCACTCCCGAAGGCGATCGAATCCTCCGTCGTGTGCGGGTGATCCGTCTCCCACACCGACTCGGTGAGGTCGGAGTCCCGAACGGTCTCGATGAGTGCGTCCACCTCCTTCTGTGTGTTACCGTACGCGGTGAAGCGACCGGTCGCCATCCCATCGATGGTGTGAACGCCGTGCCCGAGCAGGCCCGCGACCGTCTTGTCGGTGACTTCCAACGTCCAGCAGTCGGGATGCCAGATGTCGAGTGTCACCCTGAGTCCCGTCGTCTCCGGTGTGCCCATCTGTGACAAAGAGACACGGGACGGGTAAAAACTATTTTTTGAATTTCTGATATATTTTCCTCATCGAATATCAGTTAGATGATACTTTCTCCCGAACTCCCTCGCTACTGTCATCACCCCGTCCATGAAAGGGGGTGGTATTTTCGTCCGGTGTGCGTCTGTCTAGCACATGAATCTCCGAGACGCCTTCGACGCTCCTGCACCCGCGATCGTCCTCGCGGAAGGTGCGTTCGGAACGATGGACGGCAAGACGGCCAACGGGGTCGTCATGCACAGCGAACTGTTCGACGCACGGGCGGTGATCGACTCGACACATACTGGTGAGGACGCGGGAAACGTGCTCGACCGTCCCGACGTCGGCGATGTCCCTATCGTCGCCTCCACGGGCGACGCCCTCGAACGCGCGCCTGACGCCGAAGCGCTCGTCATCGGCGTCGCACCTGCTGGCGGTGCGCTCCCCGACGAATGGGTCGCCGATATCGAGGAAGCCATCCAGGCTGATCTGGATATCGTCTCTGGTCTCCACGTCTTTCTCTCCGAGCAGGAGTCGTGGCGAACGCTCGCAGCCGACCACGACGCTCGCCTCTTCGACGTTCGGAAACCACCCGAGGACGACGACCTTCGCGTCGGCGACGGTCGCGTGGACGAAGCCGACGCCGACATCGTGCTGACCGCCGGAACCGACTGCGCGGTCGGCAAGCGAACGACGGCGTTCGAACTCTATCGCGCGGCGAAGCGCGCCGGACTGAACGCAGGCTGGGTCGCCACCGGCCAGACGGGAATCATGGTCGGCGCACATCGGGGCGTCGTCATCGACCGCGTCCCCGCCGATTTCACCGCAGGCGTCGTCGAAGACCTCGTTTACGCTGTCACCGAAGACCACGATATCGTCTTCGTGGAAGGGCAAGCCGCACTCACCCACCGTGCCTACTCGGGGGTCACACTCTCCATCCTCCACGGCGCGTGGCCCGACGCCGTGGTGCTGGCCGACCAGCCAGACCGCGACCGCAGGACGCACTTCGACCAGTGGCCCGTCGCGGGTGTCGAGAAAGAAGTCGGACTCGTTGAATCACTCTCGGACGCGACGGTCGCCGCGATTTCGACGTGGGCCGACCCGGCTGACGTTGACTATCCGGTTCCTGCGGCCAACGTCTACGACGAAGGTGGGGCGGACGACCTCCTCACGGCGGTCCGGGAGCGTTTATAAGACCGACCGATCCGGGAAACTTCGGCGCGTGACTCGGTATCATCCAGCAGTCGTGTCAACGTTTGAAAACTCCTATACCTTCGGATGGCCCAATCCGGTCTAATGAGCTACAAGATCGGTCTGGTCGGGAAGCCCTCGGTGGGCAAATCGACCTTCTTCAACGCCGCGACGATGAACGACGTCCCGGAGGGTGCATATCCCTTCACGACCATCGACCCCGCCGTCGGTGAGGCCTACGTCCGCGTGAACTGCGCCGCACCCGAGTTCGAGGAGTCGTGTACCCCTAGCGTCGGCTTCTGTGAGGAGGGAACGCGCTACGTCCCCACGAAACTCGTCGACGTGGCAGGGCTGATTCCGGGCGCACACGAAGGGAAAGGGCTCGGCAACCAGTTCCTCACCGATCTGAACGAAGCCGACGTGCTCGTTCACGTCGTTGACTTCTCCGGCACGACCGACATCGAGGGCGAACCCACCGAGGGCCACGACCCCCGCGAAGACATCGCCTTCCTCGAAAACGAACTCGATATGTGGTATCTCGAGATTCTGGAGAAGGGGATCGAACGCTATCACTCGGGCTACGACGGCGACGAGAAGCACGTCGAAGTCGATCTCGCCGAGCAGATGTCCGCGTTCAAGACCAACAAGGACGAGATCAAACAGATCATCCTCTCGCTCGGTCTCGAACTCGACCCCGATACATGGGAGGCCGCCGACCGCGAGGAACTGGCCCGCGAGATCCGCAAGCGAACCAAACCGATGGTCATCGCGGCGAACAAGATGGACACCCCCGAGGCGCAGGCCAACTACGACGACATCACTGCCGACCCGGATTACGAACACCTCACCATCGTCCCCGCGAGCGCACACGCGGAGAAAGCACTCAAGAAGGCCGACGAGCAGGGTGTCGTGGAGTACAGCGCGGGCGACACCGACTTCGAGATCACGGGCGACGTGAGCGACGAACAGGAAGCAGGACTCGAACAGATTCGGGAGTTCACCACCGAATTCCACGGCACGGGCGTCCAGCGCGCCATCGAAGCCGCCCTGTTCGACGAACTGAACCTCATCGCGGTGTTCCCCGGCTCGGCGAACGGCAGCGCCAGCGAGAAAGGCGTCTTCCGCGACTGCTTCCTCCTCCCCGGCAGTTCGACTGCCGAGGACTTCGCCTACCACCTGCATAGCGACATCGGCGATGGGTTCCTGCATGGCATCGACTGCCGGAGCAAGCGCCAGATCGGGTCGAGTTCGGAATTGGATCACCGGTCTGTCGTCGAGATCGTCTCCACTGGTCAGTAGTGAAATAGGTTTGGAGCATCTCTTGAGCATGACGAGGAGCGCAGCGACCGGACGAGCGCAGTGAGTCCGACCCGGTGGGGCGAGCACCGGGTGACGGCGTCTCCCGAGCTCACGGCGTGAAGCACCGTGAACGACCGGGGACTTTCGAAGACGACGATACCGCGGCAACCCACTCGCCAAAAAAGATCATATTCGGTGTCGTCCTTGTCCCGAGAACGTCCCTCGGGCGTTCAAATCGTGGGTGGACTATCGAAGCGCATGTATTAAAGTGTACTGAAGTGTACTGAAGTGTACTGGCTTCGAAACAGGGGAAAAACGACGCCGCCTTCCGATCTCGGTCGCGAGCTACACGCTCGACCCGTCGCCCACGAACCGCAGGGCACCCTCGGCGACGATTCGTGCCGTCTCGACCACCTCGTCGGTGTAGACGAACTCGCCTGCGCTGTGGATGTTCTCGCCATCAGGCCCGACGATGACGGTCGGCAGATCGGCCCGGTCGCCGAAGTAGTTGAAGTCGCCGACGCTGGCGAAGTAGCCGAGCGCCGGTTCGACGCCTGCGACCACTTCCGTCGCGCCCGACAGCGACTGGACGAGGTCGTGATCATCGGGGGTGACGTAGGGGCCGTAGTAGATGTTCGGATCCGGCGATTCACGGGAGCCAACTTCGACCTCGCTCTCGATGTCGAGGGCTTCGATGGCGTCCTCGACCTGTTCGCGCACCAGTTCTTCGGTTTCACCGAGGACGACGTGGCGATCGACGACGAGCCGGGCGCGCTCGGGCACCGAGAGTGTCTCACTGCCACCTTCCAGCAAGAGTGGGCAGACCGACCCCTCGCCGAGTTTCGGGTGCGAACCGACTTCGAGTTCGTTCAGGGCATCGGCCACCTTTCCTGCGTCGACGATCGCGTTGACGCCCTTGTGGGGTTGCGAGCCGTGGGCCGCTTTTCCGCGAACTTCGATGTCGAGGAGGTAGCGCCCGCGTGCGCCGAGGAGGAGCGCGGGGTTCTCGATATCCTCCTGTGCGAGGATCGGACCGGGTTCGGTGACGACGGCGGCATCGCAGTCGTCGGTCAGGCCATCGCGGATGAGGCGGTCGCTGCCGAGTCCGTACGGCCCTTCTTCGTCCACGACGGCGGTGAAGAGCACGTCGCCAGCGAGGTCTTTCTCGGCCAACGCTTCGAAGGCGACCATGATGGCGGCGAGACCGCCTTTCATGTCGCAGGCCCCCTGACCGTACATCTTACCGTCCTCGATTCGCCCGGAGCAGGGGTCTTCTTCCCAGTCCTCGACGAGTTTGACGGTGTCCATGTGGGCGTTGAGCAGGAGGGTGGGTGCGTCGGGGTCGCTCCCCTCCTGTCGCGCGATGACGTTGTTTCCTTCGTACCCCGTGATGTCGAGTTCGCGGACGGGGTGGTACTCCGGGTCGAGGTTCCGTTCGTCGAGCCAGTCGTAGACGAACTCGCCCAGTTCGTGCTCTTCGAAGTACGGGCTCGGGATGCGAACCATCTCCTGTAGCAAGTCGATGGTCGCGTCGGGGTCGATCGTCTCGACTTCGAGGGCCTCAGTCATCCGTCGGTACCTCCCGGACGTTCGAGTCGCGCTCGTCGCTCGCCACGCCGGGCAGGGTCTCCAGGATCTCGCTCACGTCGGTTCCGCGGAGATGACCGAGCCACCAGTAGGCGCCGAAGATAACCATCCCGACGATCAGCCACGGGACGTAGATATTGAGTGAGCCCTTGTACGCCTGGGTCAGCAGGCCTGCAGCACCGACCGTCCCGATGATCCCCGTGATGGGCGTCAGCCAGCCGTAATCGAAGCCTGCCTGTTCGACGAGGTCGGCACGATTCGTTCGCACGTAGAGCAGGGTTATCGACACCGCACAGTACGCGATGAGGTAGCTGAACGTGGCGATCGCGAGCGCCTGCGTCAGCCCGGTGCTCCAGAACGTGAGTCCTGCCGCCACGACGTACAGCGTCGCCAGCGACCAGTGGGGCGTGCCGAACCGGTCGTTCACCGCCGAGAACTGCTTCGGGAACACTTCGTCCCACGACCACGAGTAGGGCATCTTGATGCCCGCCGCCATCACCGCGTGGACGCTCGATGCGGTGGCGAGGAGTCCACCGAACGCGACGACAGCGGTAGCACTGTCGCCGAGGAATGCCTCGGCCGCGGTCGCAAGCGGGCGCTCCGAGTTCGCCAGCACGGTGTAGTCCCCGACGACGCCGTAGATGACGGCTGCCGTCCAGATGTAGAGGACGATGAGCGTGAACGTTCCCCCAACCATCGCCAGCGGTAGGTTTCGAGAGGGATTTTTCACTTCTGCGCCCATCTGCCCCGCGACCGCGATACCGATGTAGGCGTAGAACAGCGGGACGGCGGCAGCGACGAACCCGTCGAACCCACCCGTGAAGAACGGCTGGTAGTTCGCGGGGTCGACGGTGAACGACCCCGGAATCACGAGGACGAGGATGGCGAGCATCAGCACGGCGAAGATGGCATTCTGCGAGATGCTGTACTCTTTCGTGCCGACGAGGTTAACGAGGAAGAGGATCGTGAGCAGTGCGAAACCAGCGATCTTCGGGTCGATTCCGGGGTAGAATACCTGTAGATAGCTCCCGAACCCGAGCGCGAGAACCGCGTCGGCGGCCATATACCCGAGCCACTTCGACCACGTCACCAGAAAACCGGGGAGTCTGCTGTCGAACGTCCGCGAGACGTATGCGTACGACCCGGCAGCGGCGGGGAAGATGGTCGCCATCCAGCTATAGTTAACCGCGATGGCCATGGCCAGGATTCCCGAGAGCACCACCACGAGGATGACGCTCGGTCCGGTCGTTTTACTCGCGGTGCCGAGTGTGACGAACAACCCGGCACCGAGCGTTCCTGCCACGACAGTACTCATCGCCCCGAACAGTCCCATGTCACGCGAGAGACTGTTATCGTCTCTGCCACGTGTGCTGTCATGCGAGGATGACATATGGTGACATGCGACTATCTCGCGGTATAGTCCCCGTCCCTAGCATGTACGGGGTGTCCAGAAATGACGGCTTAGCGGACGAATTCCGGCCACTCACTCGAACAGGCCGTCCACATCTCGTTCCCGTGAATCACGTCGTTCGACGTGTTGGCGAAGTCGTTGGAAGACGAGTCCCCGATCGTCTTCTTCGCGCACGAAATCCATGACGAGGGTGATAAATCGACTACCTTCGTCACCCAAACCGATGTCGTCGCTGGCGAACTCGATAGCTCGCTCGACGGTTTCCTCGTCGTATCCGAACTCCTCGGCGAGCACGAGGGCGGCGATCGCAGACTCCTCGAGATCGAGATCGTCGAGGTGGAGGACGCGCCCCTGATAAGTCAGCCTCGGTGGGGCGGTTCGTTCGACGTGCTCGGGGTCGTCGTGGACTGCTCTGAGGTACGGTCGAACTGCACCGAGGTCGACACCACGGTACTCCGCTGGCAATCCGTCGAGATACGCGACGGCACTCTCGGCCAACCCCTGGATTCCCTCCCAGTTCGAGTCGTCGGCGTGGTACACCGCCGCGGTGAACTGGATGAGACCGTGAAGAAATCGCTCGTCGGGAGAATCGCGTTCGAGTTCCAGCCAGTGGTCTTCCCACGCATCGTGAGCCGCGTGGAACTCTCCTGCGTTGTAGATGGCGATACCGGCACGGAGAGACTCGTCCATACCGCCGCATTCTCGCCGGACGAGAAAATTCCTTCCGAACCGAGAGGTGTTAGCAAACCACAATGATTATTCGCGCGGCTATCGTACAGACGGTAAAGCGATGCTCCAGGGGTCGGTTATCGATGAACATACACTGAACAAAACGTTTCGACTGTTAGCGAACGAGCAACGTCGATACGTACTCTACTATCTCCATGGACTCGACGGCTCCGCCGAAATCGACGAGATCGCTACACAGGTCGCGGCGTGGCAACGAGAGAAATCGCTGGACGATGTGACGGACGATGAACGGGAACAGATACTGATTCGCCTGCGAAACGTCGATATGCCGAAGTTGGCGGATGCGGGTGTCGTCGAGTACGATTCGAGGACGGGGATGGCTCGATTCCGCGAACCGGGCAAACTGTTCGGCCTCTTCCTCCTCCTCGCGGCGCGGATAGAGCGACCGTTCGGGAACGATTCGTAAAAAAGCACCACCTGACGGCTCGTGTACGGATACGTCGCTGGACGACTCGTGTAAGAACGCATCGCTAAACGCTATCACCCCTCACTCTGTATCTCGACTGCGTTCACCGCGCAGAAGAAAGGTGTTCTACTCTACTTTGCCGTCTTCTTCACGGCCCACTTCTTGAGATCCTGTACGAACAATCGGTAGTTCTCAACTTTACTCATACACGAGTAAATACTGAGGCGAAGTTCAAAAGTGTCACGATTTGCAGTACATATGGACTGTGAAAGCATATCACGACCGGCCAGAGCATACACGAGGTTCCTGCGGCCAGAATTGACTCGACGGTAACGATCATACTGCCGACAGACCTCGATCCAGTATGGACGATATCGAACAGAAACGCGAGACGACGGCGTCGTTCGGCGAGCTCGCCAGCGCCTACCTCGACAGTGACGTCCACCGGTCGGGTGCGGACCTCGAACTGCTTGCCTCGTGGTGCGACGGCGCGACAGGGGCACTCGACGTTGCCTGTGGCGCGGGACACACCGCCGGAGCACTTGCGGACGTGGATATCCCGGTCGTGGTCGCCGCAGACGCGACCCCCGCGATGGTCGAAACCGCCACGACGACGTTCGAGGTACCTGGCGTCGTCGCCGACGCGGAGCGACTCCCATTCGCGGACAGCACCTTCGACGCGGTCACCTGCCGGATCGCGGCCCACCATTTCCCGAATCCACGGGCGTTCGTCCGCGAGGTCGCCCGCGTGCTCGCGCCGGACGGTATCTTCGCGTTCGAGGACAACGTCGCACCGGACGACGAGCACCTGGCCGACTTCTTCAATCGATTCGAACACCTGCGCGACTCGAGCCACGGGGAAGCCGTCTCGGTCGAGCGATGGCACGACTGGCTCCGCGAGGCGGAATTCACCATCGAAGAATCGGCGACCATGCGAAAGGAACTGGACTACGAATCGTGGGTCGAGCGGACGAATCCCGACGAAGAACGACGGGCAACACTGGACGAACTCGTCCGACAGCCAGAAGCCGAGAGGGTCTACGGCGTCACGCTCGAAGACGGTGCTGTTGACGGATTCGATAACGAGAAGGTGTTGATTCGGGCACGGAAGTGAGTCGAGAGATAACGACTCGCTCCGCTCGTCGAAGTTGTCTCCTGAAAACGTCCTGACGGAGTCTCACGCGAATGTAGCGAGCGTGAGACACGTCAGGTCGCGAACGAAAGTGAGCGTCCTGACGGAGATTTGAACTCCGGTCCCTGGCTCCGCAAGCCAAGAGGATAGTCCACTACCCTACCAGGACTCATTCATCCCTTTCGCGGTTTCGGTTATAGGGGTTACGGTCTGAAGGTGCCGTGCGGGGGTGACACACGACCAAACATTTTATTCGGCGAGAATATGCGAGTAACTCAAATCATCGTTTTCGCTTACGGGAGTGTTTTTACAACGTGGGTGTTGTTTCCTCGTATGCAACGACGGGAGATCCTCAAACAGACGGGGGCAGCAGTTACCGTCGGTCTCCTCGCTGGCTGTCTCGGTCAGGGTGGCACCGCACCAGGTGATCAGGCACCCGACGACGGGTCAGACGGGTCGGGAGACCAGACTACGACGACGACCGCGGAACCGACGCTCAAGAAACGCTCGTTCGAGATCCTCGACACGAACTGCGGCAATCCGACGAACGAAGCCACGGTCGAGTTCGACCAGTCGAACGTCGTCGTCACCGGAACCATCAGCGGTAGCGACTCGTGTGCGAAACCGGTGCTCGCGGGCGCGAAGATGGAGTCCGGGGAGTTGACGGTCTCCGTCAAGACGAAGAAGAAAGACGGTACGACCGCCTGCTCGGAGTGCATCACCGAACTCCGATACCGGGCCACGCTCGCGTTCGACGGCTCCCTCCCGAAATCAGTGACGGTCGTCCACGAGAGCCTTGGCAAGACGAAGACGGTGACGACCACCGGGCAAGGTACCACGACCTCCACGACGACCACGACCAGCGACGGAACGTAGCTTTCGGACTCGAATAGATCGGCAACCGTCGAAGCGTACCTTTATCCGGGAAGACGCACCCAGTACTGTTTGTGAGCCGAAACGTATCGAAATCACCCGGCAGCGTCGGGTTGCCGACACAAAGACAACGCTTAAGCGACGGCCAACCGACCACCTTAGTACGATTATGGGCGTTATAGAGGACGTACATGGGGACCTCGACGCCGACATTTCTCTGGAGGAATTCCGGGATGCCGTCGAGGAAAAAGTCGAACAGATGGGTGGACTCGCGGACGAAGAGACCGCCGCGATGCTCATCGCCCACGAGATGGGCGAAGACGAAGTGAACGGGGTCGCCGACATCGAACCCGGCATGGAGGAAGCGAAGTTCGTCGCCAAGGTGACGAGTATCGGTGACATCCGGACGTTCGAACGCGACGGGGACGACGAGGACGGTCACGTCCTGAACGTCGACGTCGCGGACGAGACGGGGTCGATCCGAATCTCGTTCTGGGACGAACAGGCCAAAGCCGCGGAAGACGAACTCGAACCCGGGCAGGTGCTCCGCATCAAAGGTCGTCCACAGGACGGTTACAGCGGTACCGAGGTCAGCGTCGATCAGGCCGAACCCGACGACGACACCGAGATCGACGTGCAAGTGCAGGACACCTACGCGGTCTCCGACCTCTCGCTCGGCCTCTCGGACGTGAACGTCCAGGCGAAACTCCTCGATACGGACTCCGTCCGAACTTTCGACCGCGACGACGGGTCGGAGGGGAAGGTCGCCAACCTGACCATCGGTGACCAGACGGGCCGGATTCGGGTCACGCTCTGGGACGAGCGGGCCGACATCGCGGAGGAACTCGAACCGGGGATCTCCGTCGAAATCGTCGACGGCTACGTACGCGAACGAGATGGGAGCCTCGAACTTCACGTCGGAAACCGAGGTGCTGTCGAGGAGGTCGAAGCGGACATCGAGTACGTTCCCGAGAGCACACCGGTCGAAGCGCTCCAGATCGGCCAGACGGTCGATATCGCGGGCGTGATCCGCTCGTCAGACCCGAAACGTACCTTCGACCGTGACAATGGCTCGGAAGGGCAGGTCAAGAACGTCCGCGTGCAGGACGAGACGGGTGACATCCGTGTCGCGCTCTGGGGAGAGAAAGCCGACCGCGAACTCGCACCCGGCGACAAAGTCCAGTTCGCGGATATCGACATCAAAGACGGCTGGGCGGACGATATCGAAGGCTCTGCAGGCTGGCAATCGACGGTCACCGTCCTGGACAGCAGTTCGCCGACTGAATCGACTTCGGACGAGAGCGATGCGACCGGCCTCGGTGCGTTCAGTGACGACACTGAAACCGAGTCCACCGACACCGAATCTACCGATACGGAATCGACAGCGACCGAATCGAAGCGTGCAGCGACCGTTTCCGGTAGTACGGAAACCGTTTCGACCACCCCGGCAGACGACGATACAACCACGACAACTGACGAAGGCAGCGAGTACGTCGAGTTCACCGGAACTGTCGTTCAGGCTGGTAACCCCGTCGTTCTGGATGACGGTGAAGAAACGGTGAGCGTCGAGACGGAGGCAGACGTTCATCTCGGCCAAGAAGTCACGGCGCGAGGCGAGTTTCACGATGGAACGCTCGACGCCGACGACGTGTTCTAACGCTCGAGCGACTCGACTCTCTACCGTTCGAACAACTCTCTTCCGCTCACGTTCGAGGAGCTAGCTCTCGAACGGCTCTTCGTCGCGGTGGTTGTCTACGTTCTGTTCGTCTGCGGCGGCATCTTCGCGTGCCTGATCGTGTTCGACGTCCGTCTCGTCTTCGAGTTCGTCCTCACGAGCCTGCTCTACCTCTTCTTTTCCTTCTGCGTCCTCCGATTCTTCTTTCTCTTTCGCCATCGTTCGGTCACGCTCGTGTGGGTCACTCATCGTGGCAAACGGTTTGGCTTCGACTCTCTTATTCGTGCTGGCGGCCACATCTCGACTTCGGCCTCATTCCGGTCGAGTACGATTTGCCGCGAACGCCGGTAGGGAAAGATTAAGGGCGACTGACTCCCGCTGTTGGATTATGAGCGTTGAGCTTCCGTTTGCGCCGGTCGATACGATCATCCGACGGAACGCAGGCAATCTTCGAGTAAGTGCAGGTGCTGCCGAAGAACTCGCGCGTCGCATCCAAGTTCACGGGGCAGACTTGGCCACAGACGCCGCAGAACAGGCAACAGCCGATGGACGGAAGACACTGATGGCCGAGGATTTCGGTGTCCAACAGGTCATCGACAAAGACTCCCTCACTCTGCCGGTCGCACCAGTCGACCGGATCGCCCGCCTCGACATCGACGACGATTACCGTGTCGCCATGGATGCGCGAATCGCGCTGGCGGACATCCTCGAAGACTACGCAGATAACGTCGCAGCGGCAGCGGCGACTCTCGCGCACCACGCCGACCGGCGAACGGTTAAGGGCGAAGACATCGAGACCTACTTTAGGCTGTTCGAATGAAGTTCGGCTACAGCGAAGTTTGCCTGGAACACGATACAGGACGGCGTCATCCCGAGAACCCGGATCGCCTACGTGCGATTCGAAAGGCGCTCACGCGCAAACACGGCGTCGAGTACATCGAAGCCGACCCGGCGACAGAGTCCGAGATAACCGCCGTCCACGACGCGGACTACGTTGACGAGTTTCGCGAGTTCTGCGCGAGCGGCGGTGGAAACTGGGATCCTGACACCGTCGCTGTCGAGAAGACGTGGGACGCCGCCCTTGAAAGCGCTGGATTGGCCTGTTGGGTCGCGGAGGCAGCGCTGGCGGGCGACGACGGACGACAGACTCCATTCTCGCTGGGGCGACCACCGGGACACCACGCCGTGGTCGCCGACGCCATGGGATTCTGTTTCTTCAACAACGCTGCAGTCGCAGCCCAGTCGGTCATCGACTCGGGTGACGCCGAGCGCGTCGCCATCCTCGACTGGGACGTTCACCACGGTAACGGCACGCAGGACATCTTCTACGACGATGGCGACGTGTTCTACGCCTCGATCCACGAGGCTGGCCTGTATCCCGGTACTGGCGAGATCGAGGAATCCGGGACGGACGACGGCGCGGGCACGACACTCAACGTCCCGCTCCCCGCCGGGTCGGGTGACCCGGAGTACCGGGTGGTTTTCGACGAACTCGTCGCGCCTGCGATTGCCGCCTTCGACCCAGACCTGTTGCTGGTGAGTGCGGGCTTCGACGCCCACCGTCACGACCCCATCTCGCGGATGCGCGTCTCGACGGATGGGTACGGCATGCTGACAGCCCACGGTCGGGACGTGGCGGACGAGGCAGGGGCAGCCCTCGGCTTCCTTCTCGAAGGTGGATACGGACTCGACACGCTCTCGGACGGCGTTGCGATCGTCCACGAGGTGTTCGACGGGATGGACCCCGTGATCTCCGACGAGGAGGTAGACGACGACGTGGAGGAACTGGTTTCCGAAGTTCGTGGGTCACACCCCCTCTTGGACCCGGTCTAGGATTTACAGCTCAGGGTGCGTGGGCGAGGTGGGTTTCGAGATATTGTTCGTTTTCTATGGAATTTCCGAGGCTCTCTTGCTGGCACCGTGATGCCGTAGAAAGCCATTCGGATGCTTTCGGTGCTACCTTCGCATCGACGACACGCCATCGACGCTAGGTAGACAACGGAAGTGTTCGACCCACAGGAGTCGAAGTGCCCGGGTCATTGAACCGAACTCTTCCCGGGTCACCGAACTGAACTCTCGCCCCTCATTCGGCGTACTGCTCGGGATTCGACTCGAATTCGGCTTCGTGCTCCGAGGAGCAGAAATAGTACGTCTCGCCGCCGTAGTCGGCCGTCGCGGGGGCGAACTCCGTGTCCTGATAATCGGTCTCGTTCGGACTCTCGGCGTCGAGGTCGGAACCGCAGACGATGCACGTGGCCATACCGGGCATCGGAGCCGAATGTACGAAGAATTTGTGGCCTCGGCGTCTTCGAAGAATTTACGCTAGCGGATTACTGTGACAATACATATTTCAAAGTCTGAATACAATTTATAACTTGGCGTGCTGTAGCATTGGCAGACCCGAAGGGGTAGCCCAATGAGACAGGAATCACGAGGCGTCTCTGCCGCGATATTACACGATCGGTTTCCCGGAATCGGTGGCGGAGAGCGATTCGCTATCGAGGCGGCGCGAGTGCTCGACGCACCGATCTACACGATGTACGTCGCCGAGGGTGTCGACCTTCCGGACGACGTGCGAGTCGTTCCGATACGACAGGACAAGTACACCAGTGGTATCTCTGGGGAGTTTCTAGAGTGGAAGAACGAGGGGATGAACCCGCTGGAGACCCTGTCGGTCGCGCTCGATATGACGAACGCTCACGAGGAGCTGGCCACATACGACGTGCTCGTGGAGAGCGCCCCGCTCTCGAAATCGTACGTTCCGCGAGTCGAGCAGACGGTGCTCCACTATCCTCACAGCCCGCCCCGGTGGCTTTATGACCTCTACAGTGAACGCATCAAAGCGTTCGAGTATCCCGGCATCAGCTTCGCACTGAAGGCGTACGCGAAGTTCTGGCGCACGCTTGACAAGGAGGCGAACGACTACGTCGATACGTTCGTCGCCAACAGCGAACTCGTCCGTGACCGGGTCCAGCGGTACTACGATCGCGATGCGGAAGTCGTCTACCCGCCCGTGACCGGCGACTGGCGCAACGAAGGCGACGACGGCTATTTCGTCACGTGGTCACGACTCGCTCCGGAGAAGCGAGTCGGGCACGTCGTCGATGCGTTCGCGGAACTGGACGAGCGTCTCCTCGTCGTGGGCGATGGCGAGGAACGGGAGAAGATCGAGCAGAAAGCGAAGCGCCACGACAACATCGAGGTACTGGGATACGTCGAGAACGTCGAAGACATCGTCGCTCGTGCGACTGCCGTCGTATATGCGCCCAACAACGAAGATTTCGGCCTCGTCGGGGCGGAAGCACTGTCGGCGGGGAAACCTCTCATCGGCGTGAACGAGGGGTACACCCGCCATCAGGTGGTCGAAGGGAAGACCGGACTTCGATTCGAACCCACCATCGCGTCACTGCGCGATGCGATCGACCGCTTCGACCCCGACGACTTCGATTCCGACGAGATACAACGATTCGCCGAACGATACGACAGGGCGACGTTCGCGGATAGCCTTCTGAACCTGGTCAACAGAACACACGCGGACGCCGCATCGAAGCGATCCGCAGTCGACGCCGATGATACGGAAACCGTACACGTCCCCTGACCCTCTCGTCTCGGTCGTGATTCCGACCCTCCCGGCAAACGACCACGACCAGGTGGTCGCAGACCTCCGCGAGCAGACGATGACCGACTTCGAGGTGCTGGTCGTAGACGACGCGAGTCTCGACATCTGCGAGGCTCGAAATGCCGGAATCGAGGCTGCGAAGGCCGATATCGTCGCACTCACCGACGACGACTGTCGCCCACCAACGGACTGGGTTGCCCGCATCGACGACGCACTCTCGGGCGGCATCGTCTGCGTCGAGGGGCGCGTCGAGGGTGGGAGAACCTACCGGGGCGAGGGACGATACGTCGGGTGTAATCTCGCGTTCGACCGCGAGACTGCTCGCGCTGCGGGCGGATTCCGAAGCGAGTATGCCGGGTGGCGCGACGACACCGAATTCGGCTGGCGGATGGAGGAGTACGGCTCGTGTCGCTACGAACCGGAGCTTGTGATGTACCATCCCGACAAACCCCGTGCCGAAATCGACGACGCGAAAGAAGCACGCCTGAAACGCGAGTATCCCGACCGCTACGAGGAGCGAATCGTGCCCGACACGACGCTCGGGCGGGTCAACGACTGGCTCTGGCGACGAGGCTTCTGGGACGCAGTTGACAGGGTACGCACCCCCGGAGGGAGTCGATGACGCTCGGCGACTGGCTCGCCGAGAGTCGAACCCGCATCCGCGAGGATGGCTGGCGTGGTGTCGATACGTCGGCCTACGAGTTCTACAAAGGTATCCTCCGCCGACTCGGGGACCACAGAAACTACGGCGAGCCCATCTACAGCCATCCGTGGGACGCTCTCGTCGTCCTCGATGGCTGCCGGTTCGACACGCTGTGCGAAGTCGCCTCCGAGTACTCTTTCATCGACCATGTCAGTCAGTTCGAATCCTTGGGCACGCGCTCCGACGAGTGGATGCGTGCGAACTTCGCCGACCGAGATTGTACCGATACGGCACACGTCACCGCGAACCCGAACTCCGCAGAACACCTCGACGCAGAGAACTTCGACCTGCTGGACGAACTCTGGCGCGACTGTTGGGACGACGAATCGGGGACGGTTCCGGCCCGTGCCGTCACCGACCGGGCGATCACGGCGGCACGCGAGCACGACCCTGAAAAGCTCGTCGTTCACTACATGCAACCGCACTTTCCGTCAGTTCCCGACTCCCTTCCAGGCGGGGCGATGAGCCGAGACGAGTTCGGCCAGCGAGTCGGCGTCTGGGAGCGCCTGCGACGGGGCGACCTCACGCGAGAGCGCGTGTGGCGTGCATACCGCGAGAACCTCCGGTACGTCCTCGACGACGTTTCGCTCTTGCTCGACAACCTCGATGCCGACCGAGTCATCATCACGGCAGACCACGGCAACGCCTTCGGGGAGTGGTACGTCTACGGCCACCCAGACAGGATTCCCATCCGCGTTCTGCGCGACGTGCCGTGGGTCGTCACCAGTGCCAGCGACGCCGAGACGCACGACCCCGAAGCGTGGACGCGAGAGACGACCCACTCGGACGAATCGGTCACCGACCGCCTTTCAGCACTGGGGTACCGATGAAGGTCGCACTCGTCGTCCTCGACACGTTACGGAAAGACGCCTTCGACGAGCATTTCGACTGGCTTCCCGGTCAGCGGTTCGAGAACGCCTACTCCACGTCACACTGGACGGTTCCGGCCCACGCCTCCCTGTTCGCGGGCAAGTATGCCAGTGAACTTGGGGTGTACGCCGGGGCGCAACTGCTCGACTGCCCGGAACCGGTGCTCGCGGAGTCGTTTCGGCAGGCGGGATACACTACTCGTGCGTTCAGCGCGAACGTGAACGTCTCTCGCCCGTTCGACTTCCATCGCGGCTTCGACCAGTTCGAAGGGAGTTGGCGACTTCGGGCGCTCTCCGAGAACGTCTTCGACTGGGACGGGTTCATCGCAGAGACGCGAGAGATGGGGCCGGAACGCTATCTCTTCGCCCTCCGCGACGTGCTCACTGGCGACTGCGATACGATTCCGTCGCTCAAACGCGGCGCACTGCTCAAACTCCGCGATCTGGGCTGGGGACGAGCGACCCACGACGATGGGGCGACCGAGGCACTCCAGTTCGTCCGTGAAACCGACTTCGGCGACGACGAATTCCTGTTCGTCAACCTGATGGAAGCGCACACACCCTACGACCCGCCGGAAGCGTACCAGACGGTCGAACCACCCGAACTGAACGGACTCCGGGCCACGCTCGACACCCCGGATGCAGACCCGGACAGGATTCGACAGGCCTACGACGACAGCGTTCGCTACCTCTCCGACCGCTATCGCGCCATCTTCGATGAACTCCGCGACGAGTTCGATTACGTCATCACCCTCTCCGATCACGGCGAGGCACTCGGTGAGTACGACGCCTGGGAGCATCTCTGTGGTCTCTATCCCGACGTGACGCGAATCCCACTCTGTATCTGGGGTGACGGACGCGACGGAACTCGTGATGGAATGCGCGACGAGACGGTGAACCTGCTCGACGTACACGGGACGATCCTCGACATCGCCGATCTGGACGGTGAATCACGAGGACGCTGCTTGCTCGGCGACGTGGGCGACAGGCAGTGGTTGTCGGAGTATCATGGCTTGACGAATCGCCACCGTACATCACTGCTCAGGGACGGTTTCGACACCACACCACTCGATACCGAGATGAACGCTCTGGTCGCGCCTGGGTACTACGGATGGGAAGCGCCAGACGGGTTCCACGAACTGGGCGAAATAGACAAGCCACGCGAGCGAATCGAAACGCTTGTGAACCAACTCAACCGGCGTGCGGTCGAGAACGACGTGGTCGTTTCGGATGCTGTCGAGTCGCAACTCCGAGATCTCGGCTACGCATGAGCGAGGCGGCGGGAATCAACCTCAGCAAGGAGACGCTCGGCGGAACGGTCGCCCAGTTCACGATGGCGGCGATCGGATTCGCCGGAACCGTCATCTTCGCGCGTTGGCTCGGCCCGACCGCGTTCGGTGGCGTCTACTTGCTGTACGCGCTGGCGAAACTCGCAGACCGACCGATGAACGGCTGGTCGTTGGCGGCGAAGAAACGTCTCTCGGAGTCCGACGCGCTCCGGCCACCCGCGTTCGGGGCGCAACTGCTGTTCGACGCTGGCTGGCTCGTCATCGCGGGGGTGGTCGTGTTTCTCGCTGGCGACGCACTCCGGAACTACACCGAACTCGCGGCTGCGCCCCTCCTGCTCGTCCTCCTGCTCGCAACCGAATCGGTGTACGAAACCATCGACAGTCTGGTTCAGGGTCGCGGTCGAATCAGCGCGGCGACGTGGATCGACACGCTTCGGTCGGTGCTCACCCTCCCATTTCAGATCGGCTTCGTCTGGCTTCTCAGCACTGCTGGAACGGTCGCTGCTGCCGGGATGGTGTACGGGCTCGCCACTGCCTCGGCGCTGACGGTTCCCGTCGCCGCCGCGTTCGTCGGGGTACGACCGACGCTCCCATCTCGCGCGTTCGTTCGGAGTCTCGCCGACTACGCTCGATACAGCATCCCGACGACGGCACTGGGGACGACCTACGACCGTCTCGACGTTCTCCTACTCGGGTTCTTGCTTACCCCCGCCGCGGCGGGGTACTACGAAGTGGCGTGGAAACTCACGCTCCCGGCAGTGTTCGTCGCCGACGTGGCCGGGCGTGGACTGATGGCGGCGGTGAGCGCCCGAAAAGCACGAGGAACAGGTGCCGGGGAGGACGTGTCGAACACCGTCGCCTACACCGGCGTACTCGCGTTTCCCATCTTCTTCGGGGCGCTCGCGCTGTCGGAGTCGCTCGTCGTGACGGTGTACGGCCCCGAATATCGAGAAGCTGCCCTCTTGTTGGTCGGTCTCGCCGCCTATCGCATCATCCGAACACAGAGCGGCCCACTCCTGCAGGCGGTCAACGGACTCGACAGGCCGGACATCGCCATGCGACTCTCGGCGGTCGCGGTGGTCGTGAACCTCGCACTCGGTGTCGTACTCACGCTCAGGTTCGGTCCCATCGGCGTCGTCGTCGCAACCATCGTCGCCGAGACGCTTCAGTATCTCGGAGCGGTGTCGTTCCTGCGGAAAGTCGTTTCCGGATTCGTTCCCCTGTCGCGTCCGATGGTCGCTCAGATCGGCGCGAGTCTCGTCATGTTCGGGGCCATCTCGACCGTCCACGCTTCGTTTCCCGTCCGGTCGTGGAGTGACCTCGCCGTACTCGTCTCACTCGGTGGCGTCGTCTACCTCGGTGTCCTGTTCGCCGTCAGTCCGGGAGCAAGACACACGCTCGGCGAAGCAGTTCGCGGGACGTTCGTTTCATCTTAGCTCTTCGACTCGCTCTTGCAGGGCCTCCATGCTTCGACCTTCCGCGATGACCGTCTCTACCTCCCCGGATTCGCCGCGAACCGGTCGGATGGAGACATCGAGCAGTACCAGTCCTGAACCCGTCGTTCGATTCTCCGCGTGGAAGCGAACGAACTCGCCACTTGCAGCCTGCGAGATTCGTTCGCGCAGGTCGTCCTGAACGGCTTCGGAGAACGACCACCAGGGCGTGTCCCAGAACAACTCGCCCGCTATCTCTTCTGCATCTTTGTCGATGGCATCGAGTGCGGTTTGGTTCACCTGGATGACCGTCCCGTCGGTTTCGATCAGTCCGATGAACGAGAACGGGTCGTCGAAGACGGCCTCGAACTGTCGTTCGCTCTCCCGGAGTTTCGCCTCTCGGCACATTCGGTCGCCCACGTCGCGCCCGACGCCGCAGATGCCGAGCACGTCACCACTGCTGTCGGTGAACGTCGCACCACGAAATTCGTACGGGACGAACTCGCCAGCATGGGTTCGAATCTCGGTTTCGAAGACGCCTATTCCGTCGGCGAAGATCGAATCGAGGTCTGCGGAGACGTCTTCGGCGAAGAGTTCCGTCAGTCGCATGTCGGCGAGGTCGATATCGGCGTGGCCGGTCACCTCGCTCACCGTATCGTTCCAGCGAAGGAACTCGTAGTCCGTATCGATGGCGTAGAAGATGTCGTTGAGCGAGTTGAGCGCGCTCTCGACGAACGACTGTTCTTCCCTGAGAGCGAGTTCTGCTCGGTACTTCTCGACGGCGTTTTCGACGACGTTCGCGAGGACGGTGTACTGGTCGACCCCGGATTCCTTCTGGAGATATCCAGAGACGCCCGCGGAGATCGCCTCACTCGCTATCTCCTCGCTTCCCTTGCCGGTGAAGAGGACGAACGGAAGTTCGGGATGTGCCTTCTGGACGGTCGCGAGCAGTTCCAACCCGTTCATGCCGGGCATGTCGTAGTCACTCACGACGCAGTCGAATCGTTCCTCTCCGAGTCGGGAAAGTGCGACAGTCGGGTCGGTTACTGCGTGCGTATCGAAGACGTCACGCTCTCGCTCGAGAAAAAGTGCAGACATATCCGCCAGATCTGGCTCGTCATCGACCAGCAGTACACGGATGGCCATCGTCATGTCCCGTCATACACACCCCAGTACGTAAACCTGACTCATATTTTATTAACTCCAATTTATCTTAGTGGACGTGGCAGGGTGTCTGTGCAAGCCAGAAGCTATAATGTCGCTTGGTGACGAACAGAATTGTGATGACGCTCTTCGAAATCAACCTCGAAAAACCCGCGCTCGTCGAAGAACGAGTGTACGCTGATGGGGACACGGCACCCGATAGCGCGAAGGGACAGACCTCTGAAACCGAGCAGTCCGAATCGTCTGGACGGTCTCTGGGCACGTTGCTCAAACCGGTGCTTGGACTGTTGGTCGTCGCCGGTATCGGCCTGCTGGTTCGCAAGCGTCGCGCGTCGTCGGGCGACGAAACCGAAGACGAACCGACCGAGATAGAAACTGAGGATCCCGTCTCCGAAAGTGAAACGGCCGATCTGGAGTACGAGAACGAGACGGAGGAGTCCAGCTCCCGACTGGCACGTGGTCGAAAAGCTGCCCGAGCGATGGGGATTCTGGGAAGCATCCTCGGCCTCGTCGTCGTCGCACGAAAAGTTCGGGGCGGCTCGACGAACGAGTAATCGCACCTGACGTTTTTCTGAGGTCAGTTTTTCCAACGCCGTCGTACCAAGATTTATATAGGTCGAGTGGGTTGTATTCGAAACATCAGAATGACTATCAAACCCGCCGACTACGACCTGCGCGAGCTCCGCAGGATGGCCGACGAGGACGAGTCGCCACTCGACCTCTCTTCGGGGGGCGACGAGCGTACTGCGGAAGACCTCTTCCGACTGGGTCAGCGCGAGGAGCTGATGAAACTGCAGACGCAGGTGCTCGCGTCCGGGTCGTTACCGGAGAAACCCTACCTGACGGCGCTTCCGAACAGATACGGTGCAGAAGTCATCGTCTTCGAATGGCTCGACTTCCTCGTCGAGAAAGCCGGATTCGAGAACACCGGCAACGCACTCTCGTACTACCAGGACATCGATTGGCTGAGTGAAGATGCACACGAGAGTCTGCGCGCCTACATGTTCGGCTTCTCGGAGGACGACCGATTCGGTGCGACCGGTCCGGCCGACCTCGATACGAGCGACCACGTGTTGAGTCTCGTTTACATCGCCCGACTCGCGTCGCTGTAGCCGCCTCCCGTTACCGTAGCCGGCTCGTGTCGCTGTCGATCACTCCGCGTAGCCGAGGTTTCGCAGCCGATCTTCGATCACGTCGTCGGTCATCTCCTCGCGCGCTTCAGGTGGCTCCGCCGTCACGTCACGACGTTCGTCCGCGTCGACTTCGGCCCACGGTACCTGGATGAGTTCGCGTTTGTGGAGACCACCGGGATGACCGTAGGTCTGCATCGGAATCGGATAGGTGCGTTCGCCGATGAGGTTGCCGTGGTCTGCCGTGATGACCGATTTTCCGGGGAGTTCGTCGACCAACTGCTCGACGTGCGGTAGCGTCACGTCCAGATTCTCGATGTACGCTTCGATTATCTCCGACTCGTTCGTCGTTTCGCCGTACAGTAGCGCATTCCACGGGTGGGGTTCGCCACTGTGTTCGTCCGAATCGAGTTGCATCTCGATACCCGAGTGTCCGAACTGCCGCCCTTTCTCGCCGATGAACGGGAAGTGAGGCTGCATGAAGTGGGTGATGATGCGTTTGTCGGGATACTTCTCGAACGCCGCGAGCGTCTGTTCGACGATCGTCTCGGGCATGACCGTCCGGAACTCCTCGTTCCAGTGGTCGTCCAGCAGGTTGACGACGACGTGGAAAGTGCCGTCGGGAAGTTTGTAGGCGTGCGGATTCGACGTGACGTACACCGTGTCGTGGAACTCGCGCCCGACGAAACTCTCCTGCATGAACTCCCAGCTCTCGCTTCCCGGTGAGAGCTTGCTCGTCACCCGGTCGCCGATGTTGGCGCGCGTGGCGAACATGTCGTACCGGCAGGCGTCCAGGATGATGAGGTTGTCCCAGTCTTCGCTCATCACGTCAACGCGCTCTTCGTCGTTCAACAGGCGAGAGACGTAGGCGTTCGCCTTCAAAGCGTCTTTTCGCAATCGCCGAGTTTCTCCACGAATGAGGGATGGATCTTTGAGAACCCGAAGTGCGTTCTGGAGATTGTACCGTCTCCGAATAGCCATACCAGAACGCACTGGGGCTACGCCCTTACTTATGGCCTGTTTAAAAGCTCAGACGCCTGCAATGAGCGTCGTCTATCGTCTTGCTAAACCGGTAGCTTTCGAGGTTTTACCATTTCTGCCCGACGCTGTTGCTCGCACACGCTTTGCGGTGCTCGCAGAAGTCGAACAGAAATGGGCCCTGTCGGATTCGAACCAACGACCACCCGGTTATGAGCCGAGCGCTCTAACCAGACTGAGCTAAGGGCCCACTTGCCTATTCGTAATCTGGGGCACCTCTTTAGCGTACCGGGTTCGAGCCGAAGATATCGCTCTTGCTCATCGAGTGAGAGAGTGGAAAAGCGCCGCCGCCAGGGCTCGAACCTGGGACAACCTGGGTAACAACCAGGTGCTCTACCAACTGAGCTACGGCGGCTTTCGTCTGCAACTGTCCATAGATGGAGTTCTTTGATAGGGCTTTCGTTTTCCGCCGGTTGCATCGATACGCTTTCACGCGTTCGTGGAAAAGTTTCGGGCGATGGAACGCTTCGAGGACGTCGTCGCGGCAGTCCGCGAGGAGGTCGAACCGGACGCCGACGAACGAGCGCGGCTCCAGCGCGTCGTGGACGAACTGGTCGAGCGAACCGAGGATGCGGTCGCCGACTTGCCGGTCGGGGCCGACGTGATCCAGGTCGGGAGCACCGCGCGTGGGACGTGGACCAGCGGCGACCGGGATATCGACCTGTTCGTTCGGTTCCCCACCGAACTCGACCGCGAGACGCTGGAATCCTACGGGTTGCAGGTCGGCCACGCCGTCTTGCCGGACGGTCACGAGGAGTTCGCAGAGCATCCCTACGTCAAGGGCGAGTTCGAAGGGTTCGACGTGGACCTCGTCCCGTGCTACCGCGTCGAGTCGGCGTCGGCGATCCAGTCTGCGGTCGACCGCACACCATTCCACACGCAGTATCTCGAAGCGCGGTTGGACGACGACCTCGCGGGCGAAGTCCTGCTGTTCAAGCAGTTTCTGAAGGGCATCGGCGCGTACGGAAGCGACCTCAGAACGCAGGGCTTCTCGGGGTTTCTGGCCGAACTTCTCGTCCTCGAATTCGGTGGGTTCCGCGACCTGCTCGAAGCGACCGCGGAGTGGCACCCACCCGTCCACTTCGACCCGATAGACCACGGACGGGCGACGTTCGACGACCCACTGGTGGTCATCGACCCGACCGACCCGGAGCGCAACGTCGCCGCCGTCCTCTCTGCCGAGAACGTCGCTCGACTCCAACACTACGCCCGAGACCTGCTCGAAGCGCCACGCGAGTCGCTCTTCTTCCCGGACTGGCCCGACCCACTCACGCCCGCCGACGTCCGCAAATTCGTCGCCGACCGCGGAACCACACCCGTCGCGTTGCGATTCGACGCACCGGAGATCGTAGCGGATCAGCTATACCCCCAACTCCAGAAATCACTCTCGGGTGTCGGGGACGCTCTCACACGGCACGGGTTCGATGTCCTGCGCTGTGACCTGTTCGCGGACGATACCGCAGTGCTCTTTTTCGAACTCTCGGTAGCCGAGCGGCCAGCAGTCGAACGCCACGACGGTCCGCCCGTCCACGTGCGAGCCCACGCGAGAGGCTTCTACGAGAAGTACGCTGGCGACGATGACGATGTGGGCGACGAGAATGCTGTCGATGAGAACGCTGGCGAAGGGGATGTGGATGACGAGAACGCTGTCGGCGAGAATGCCACAGCGGATGCGGGTGAAGTGAATGCCGACAGGACGTACGGCCCGTTCATCGACGGCGAGCGCTACGTGGTCGAGCGGACGCGCGAATTTACGACCGCGACCGAACTCCTCGAAAGTGACGCCGTCTTCGATGCTGCGCTGGGCGTCCACGTCGAGAAGGCGTTACGAGACGACTACGACGTGCTCGTCGGTGACGAAATCGATACGCTAGCAGCGGAGTTCGGTGTCGAGTTAGCGCGTTACTTCGACCCGAAACCGTGATTTAGGCATTCGAATACTCCTGAATTTAGTTGATAAGATGATTCTGGCGTCTGTCTGACCATCAGGGTTATAAGGATGGTGTGCATTACCATAGCACGTATGGCCTCCGCCCCAACCGGCAACGATGAGTCCGTTTTCGACCAGTTCCTCGCCGACCGCGGTCACGAAACCGAACGAGTAGACTGGGAGCAGGAGTATAACAAAAAGCAGTGTCCGGAGTGCGGCGGACTTCACGACCTCTCGGCGAGCGAGTGTTCCGTCTGCGGTTGGTACCCGTAGCGATACCGTGCAGTAGGCGAAAGTAATCGAATCCTCACAACCGCGCTCACACCGCGGTGATGATTCCCGCACCGACGACGACCAGCGTCGCGCCTGCGACGATGCCACGGGTGACTCGCTCCACGTCTCGGAGCAGGAAATACGCGAAGACGGTCGTGAAAAGCGGCGCAGTGCCGGTCAAGGGGTCGACGATAGCGACACGTCCATCCGGGAGCGACAGCGCAGCGAACAGCGACAGCAACGCGATGGCAGTGATCACGCCACTCGTCGCGAACAGGCCGTAGGTCTCCCGTGGTGCCGTCAGAACGTCTCGACGGTTCCGTGCGAGCGCGTATCCGAAGAGTGCGACGAACGCTGCCGTCTCGTTCAGTGCGACAGCCTGCAACACCGTGACGTCCGTCGTCGACAGGCCGAACCGTCGGACGACGTTGCCGACCGCGAACGCTCCTGCAGCACCCAGCGGAAACGCCAGATCACGGAGTTCCCACCCTCTGAGGTCGCCGCCTTTCGCCAATGCGAGGATCGTCAGTCCTGCGACGAGGACGACGATACCGATAGCCGTGGTGAGCGAAAGCGGTTCGTCGAGGACGGCGACTGCCAACATCGTCGCAAACAGTGGTCGCGTACTGATTCCGGCACTGTTGATGCTCGCGCCGACGCGCCGGACACCACCGAACGCGGCCAGTCTTCCGACAGCAGTTCCGACGAATCCGGCGGAGAGAAAGACACCGATGGTCGTCACCGAAAGCTCTCCGAGTGGATTCAGCCCCTCGAGGGCGACCAGTGCGAGCCAGTAGATGGCGGAATCCACCACGACGACGACCAGTGACGCCTGTAGTGAGTCGCCACCGGCCGCCATCCCGCGTTTCGAGACGATCGGTTCGAATCCCCAGAGGACGGCGGGGACGAGCGAGAGGAGATACACCTCGACGGGGAGTGCCATTGCAGAAGGATACCCATCCGGCGGCTTAACTCCTGTCCGACCTGATGTCGATAGATATATACTGTAATATTACGAACCGTTCGACGGAGAGAGAATGCCAGAGTGTCAGAACTGTGGTTCGTTCGTAACGGCAGCGTACGCGAGAGTGTTCACGCCACCAGGGGTCGAAGCTCCGCGTGTCTGCCCGGATTGTGAAGACAAGATTCGTGACGGTGCCGAGATACGCGAAGCGCGCTCACCCCGCGGCACCTGAGCCGAAACACCCCCGTTTCGATTCACGTCGTTTTATACGTTACCAGCACTTGTGATGGTGTAATGACCGCGCCAACGGCGGAGACTGACGTGAAAGTGACCCGGTTGTTCGGTGGGCCGGGGAGCGGTAAGACGACCGAGCTGTTAGATAGAGTCGAAGAGATTCTCGCCAAGGACGACGTTACGGTGAATGACATCCTCGTCGTCTCGTACACCCGTGCTGCCGCGAACGAAGTCCGCGACCGACTCGCAGAACGGCTCGACGTCGACCCGCGCTCGCTGCAGGGGAACGTCTGCACGATGCACGCGAAAGCGTACGAACTTCTCAATCTCTCGCGTGGCGACGTCGTCGGCGAGAAACACAAGAAGGAGTTCTGTGAAGACTTCGGCCTGGAGTACGAAGACGAGTACAGCGGCTCTGGCCGTCGAACCGCGCGCTCGACGACGCTCGGAAACAAGATCATCGCCACCTCGCAGTGGCTCCAGCGAACTCGCCGTCAGGTCGCCGACTGGTACGACGTTCCCTTCCAGTGGGACGTCGAGACGGTTCGACTCCCGCCGGACATCGACCCGAACGCACAGGAGGGCAACAAGTACACCCCGACGTGGCCGAGTAGCGACGACCGATTCGACGTTCCCGAGGCCATCCGAGCGTGGCGAAAGTACAAAGGTGACGAAGGACTCGTCGGCTTCGCCGACATGCTCGAACGCGTGAAACAGCGTTCGCTTCTTCCGAGCGTCGATTATCTCATCATCGACGAATTTCAGGACATCACCCAACTGCAGTTCGACATCTACGAGGAGTGGAAACCGCACATGAAGAGCGTCCTCATCGCGGGTGACGACGACCAGGTCGTCTACGCGTGGCAGGGTGCAGACCCGAAACTGCTGCTCGGCGAAGGCGGCGAAGACGTCATCCTCGATACCTCCCACCGTCTTCCCTCTCGCGTTCTCAAGGTCGTCCAGAAGGAAGTCAGCCACATCGAGGAACGACAGGAGAAAAACCTCAAGCCGCGCAAGGAAGGCGGTATCGTCGAGGCCGTAAAAGACCCCTCGATGCTCGACCTCGTGCGGAACGTCCGCTACACCATCCGCGAGTTCGACGGCACCGCGATGGTGCTGTTCCGTGCCCGCTACCAGATGTTCAGGTTCATCGATGAGTTCATCGACGAGGGCATCCCGTTCAAGACACTCACCGACCAGCGGATGTGGACCGACCGACTGAACCAGTACGTAGACGCGGTCGAGCAGATCGACGCCGGAGAACCCATCGACGGACTGCAAGCCCGCAGGCTCGCGGACATGCTCGCCGACTCGACGTTCGGGACGAACGAGCGCGACGAGATGTTCGACGCCATCGACGAGCGCAAAGAAGAGGAGGGCGTCGACGACCTCACCGAACTCTCGTTCGAACCCGACTTCGTGAAGAACTTCGCGCCGTTCATGCCCGGCCCGAAATCGGCGTCCGACATGGTTCGAAAGGTCACGAGCTACCAGAAACGCTCCATGGACGCCTACTTCACCGGGAAGTATCAGGGCATGGATCGAGACCGTCTCCGTATCGGTACGATCCACAGCGCGAAAGGTCGTGAGGCAGATCACGTGTTCGTGGCGACCGACCTCACCGAGAAGGTCGTCGAGCAGATGGCCGCGACGGTCGAGAACGAGGGTATCGACGTGCCCATCGAAGAGGAGTTCACCGCCAGAACCGACCCGGTCCCGATCCTCACCGACAACGAACGTCGGGTGTTCTACGTCGGGATGAGCCGTGCCCGCGAGCGTCTCGTCATCATGGAGAATCTCGTCAGCGGTGCGCCGACACTCAAACTCGACGTACTGCTGTTCAACGAACCGAACGAGAAATCGGTCGAAGATATCATCGGCGAGGAAGTCGAAGCGAAGTAGTCGGATCGCGCTCCGGATAGCCGGGCTGCACTCCATTTTCCGATACCCGTGCATTGATACTGTCTGACGATGCAATAAATTCGCATGGCAACTGCCGAACACGAATCCGAGTCTGCGTACGGCGAACTGCTCGACCGGGTGCAGCGATTCACGAACATCGGGAAAGCAGGGATGGTGCTCTACTGGGATCAACAGACGAAGATGCCGGAGGGTGGGACACCGGCTCGCTCCAAACAGCTATCGGCGCTCCAGTCAATCCAGCACGAACTGCTGACCGACGAGCGTACGGGCGAACTGCTCGACGAACTCGAAGGCGAGGAGTTGGACGACGAACAGGCAGCCGTGGTTCGTGAGATTCGGCGAGAGTACGACCGAGGGGTGGACGTCCCCGGCGAACTCGTCGAGGAACTCACCGAGACGATAAGCGAGGCGCAACAGGCGTGGCAAGAGGCGAAAGCGGAAGACGAGTTCGAGACGTTCGAACCCTACCTCGAACGATTGCGCGACCTCCACATCGAGCGCGCGGAGCACATCGACCCCGACAAAGATCCTTACGTGGTCATGTTCGAGGAGGGCGAACCCTACCTCTCGCTCGATACCGTGGAGCGAATCTTCGACGAACTCCGAGAAGGACTGGTTCCGCTCATCGAGGACATCGAAGAGAACGGTGCGGATATCGCCGACGACGCCTTCGAAGGCACCTTCGACGCCGAGACGCAGGAGGAACTCTGCCGAGACGCGCTCGACACGCTCGATTACGACTGGGACCGTGGCCGCCTCGACACCGCACCCCACCCGTTCATGTCAGGGACGCAGTACGACGCGCGGGTGACGACGCGGTACAACGAGACCGACCCCATCGACTCTCTTACCGCGACGATCCACGAGTTCGGACACGCCTCCTACCAGCTCGGGCTGCGTGACGACGCCTACGGCACCCCGCTCGGCGAGTCGCGGAGTTCGGGCATCCACGAGTCCCAGTCGCGGTTCTGGGAGAACCACGTTGGGCGAACGAAGGCTTTCTGGGAGCTGTTCCTGCCGAAGATGCACGAGCGATTCCCGGAGACGGAAGACGTGACGGTGGACGAAGCCTACGAGGCGGTCAACCAGGTGTTCACGGACAACCTGATCCGCGTCGAAGCGGACGAACTCACGTATCACATGCACATCATCCTCCGCTCCGAGATCGAACAGGAGTACATCTCCGGCGACCTCGACGCGGACGAGATTCCCGCCCGCTGGAACGAGTTGATGGACGAGTACCTCGGTGTCGTCCCCGAGACGGATTCGGAGGGCTGTCTGCAGGACATCCACTGGACGAGTCGATTTGGCGGATTCCAGAACTACACCGTCGGCAGCGTCTTCGCCGCCCAACTGTGGGCGACCATCGAGGAGGAGATCGACGACCCGATGGAACTCATCCGCGAGGGCAACTTCGACCCCATCCGCGAGTGGCTGACCGAGAACATCCACGAACAGGGACAGCTGTACACCACCGACGAACTCATCGAGCAGGCGACCGGGGAACCGCTGACCGCCGACTACTTCCTGGACTACGTGACCGAGAAGTACTCGGAGATCTACGACCTCGACTAGACTTTCGAGGATTTCGGATCGTTTCTGGCTCTCTTTTGTTCCGAAATACAGACAAGACACTTACCATCACTGGACGACGTTCCTCGTGTGAGAAACGAGCCGTCGATCACGTACATCGGAGCGACGATCGTGGCTGCCATGTTGGCCATCGCCGGGGTGTGGCTCCCGTGGGTCCGGAAACGGCCGGTCGGTTACGCCGACGGGCAACCGTACTACACGTCCGAATTCGTGTCCGGCTTAGAATCCGGCCTTCGCGGTATCGACCCGGTCGTCGTTCTGCTCGTTCTCGGAGTCGTCGGAGTGGTCGTGCTGGCGCGACAGCGTGACTGGCATCCTGACGTTGTTCTCGTCGCCGCCGGTGGGCTGATGGTCTTGGTGTTCGGCAACATATTCCGCGACTACAGGACGGTCGAACGATATGCGATAGAACCGGGGCTGTATCTCTTGATCGCCAGTGGGTTCCTCCTCATTCTCCTCGGAGCAGGCGCGATTTTCAAACGGCGCTTTACGACGTTTGCAGAAGGAGACAGTGTGGATCCCCCCACTGGATGATGTCAGTCTATCTGACCGTACGTTCCACGTTGAGATGAACGAAACAGCGGGGAGAACGCGATTTCATTCTCCCGAGTTTCCGCGTTCAAACGAGGCCATTGTTCTCTCCGTTTCCAGTACAAAACAGTACATTTCAGTACAACCGGTTCGCGAAAATCGAACCTCGCGGTCACTCCTGTTCCTCGTCGGTCTTCACGACCTTCCCGACCACCTTCTGCGCCGCGCTCGCCGGGATATCGGTCGGCGTGGTCAGCCACTCGCGGAGGACGACCATCAGCGCGGCGATGACGACGAACGCGCCGCCGAAGAGGGTTTGGCCCGCGAGCAGGCGTTCGATACCGAACAAGGCGATAGGGATGGCGAACACCAGCGTCGCCGCAAGACTCACGGTGTCGAGGATGCCCAGTTTCATGCTCCTCCGTACCCGGCCACCGGCTAAAAGTGCGCCGCAACAGGTCGAGCGGCGGCGCGACTTCCGCCACGACACCGGCGATTCGGAACGGTTTTCAACCACTCGGCGTCACAGTTCTGTTATGTTTACCGGAATTGTTGCAGAGGCGGGCGAAGTTCGTCGCGTCGAAGCGACGGAGGGTGGCCGCCGACTCACGATCGCGGCGGACGAGATACTCTCGGACGTGGAACACGGCGCGAGTATCAGCGTCAACGGTGCCTGCCTGACCGTCGAAGGGTTCGACGAGGAGACGTTCGAAGTGTTCCTCGCCAGCGAGACGGTCGAGAAGACCTACCTCGGCGAAGTCGAGGAAGGCGACGCCGTCAACCTCGAACGCGCCCTCCGCGCGGACGCCCGACTCGACGGGCACTTCGTTCAGGGGCACGTCGATACGACGACCGAGGTCGTGGACGTCCGGCAGGTCGGTGAGGACTGGGAGTACGAGTTCGCCATCCCGGGGGGCTACGGCCAGTACATCGTAGACAAAGGGTCGGTCGCACTGGACGGCATCAGTCTCACGGTTGCTGACAGGCGCGACGACACCTTCACGGTCGCTATCATCCCCACGACTCGTAACTTGACGAACCTCTCGGAGAAAGAACCCGGTGACCCAGTCCACCTCGAAGTGGACGTACTGGCGAAGTACGCCGAACGACTGCTCGCAGAGTAGTTCATACGCCGACAAAAATCGACACGCCGACGAAAACCGGAAGACCGGTTCCCGGCGTCAGTCCATGGGTGACTCGACGACGCCGAGTTGGTGGAACATTCCTAACGTGTCGGGTTGCACCCATCGCTCGGCTATCTTTCCGTCTTCGATCCGCGTGAAGACCATGTTCTGTACCTCGAACGAGTTCCCGGTCGGCTCGATCCCCATGAACTCGCCCTCGTGTGTGCCCCGGAGTGTGACGCGCATGGCGACTTCGTCGTCCTCGGCGACGATGTCCTCGACCGTCGCCTCGAAGTCGGGGAACGCATCGATGATGTTCCGAAGTCGCTCCACGTTCGCGTCTCTCCCCTCCGTTCGCTCCCCGAAGGCACCGTGTTCGACACAGTCCTCAGTGGCCACCGCTTCGACGAGGTCGAAGTTCCGTTCGGTGGCGATATCCTCCGGAATGCGGCGCGCGAGTCGCTTGTTCTCCTCGATTGATTTCGTTGCCATCGTACCCCTCCATAGCGTCTCCCTCGACACCTCTCGCTTTCTCCCGTCTCCCCCACCCTCTCTGCTTTTCCGCTCGCAGCATCTCCTTCCCGCTTCGAGACGCTACTACTAGCTTCGACACTGCTCACGATAGGCGTATCGTCCGATAGAGTGCGAGACATACCAAGAGTACAGCGAACCTACTGCGTCACGGGAAGTGCAGCGAAACTACTCCGATTTCATGTCGACCGTCTCGTCCGACGGCCGTCCTTCGTCGTCACCGAACGCCACTGGTTCCTGCTGGTTCGCCTCGTCGTACAGCCGACGATAGCGGTCGATCTTTCGGTAGAGCAGGTAGCCGAAGAAGCCGTCGTACACGATGACGAACCCGATGTACGCCATCGCGGGCGAGACCGCCGGGAAGAAGGTCGACGCGAGTGCGGGCACGAAGCCGACGAGCGAGTTGTAGGTCGCGTGGATGAACGCCGCGATGAGCAACCCTTTGATGACGATGGGACCACCGTTCTCACGGTTGAACTTCGCCAGTCCGAGGTAGTAGCCCGCGAACGCTGAGTAGATGACGTGACCCGGCCCGGCGAACAGTCGGAAGACGGCGGTCTGTCCCGCCTGCAGGAACTGGTTCGTTCCGCCGGAGTTCAAGAACTCCTGGCTGATGTAGATGGCGTTCTCGATGGTCGCAAAGCCGAGTCCCGCCATCGCGCCATACACCGCACCGTCGATGACGGCGTCGAAGCGAGAACTGCGGAAGGCGTAGAGGCGCACCGCCAACAGCTTCACCGTCTCCTCGATGGGGGCGACGATGACGTAGAAGAAGATCACCATCCCGACGACTGGTATACTGCTGAAGAGGGGTTCCGTGTACGAGTTGAGCACCGCAGCGAATCCGGCGAACAGCACGCCGAGCAGGAAGGTGCCGACGAGCAGTGGGAGCGGTTCCGACATCGTCACGTCGACGTGCCAGATGTAGGCCGCGAGCGCGAACGCCGGAACGACGGAGAGCAAGATGAACGTCCCGACCCACGGGTCGGTTATCGCCGCCAGTCCGCCGAGTGCGAACTGCACGAGCAGGATGGCAAACGCGAGCAAGATGATGAACGCCCGCGCCGTCCCCACGACGACCCCGTACAGCTTCGTCGCGAGCCAGTCGAGACGCGACCGTTGCTCCCACGTCGAGATACCGTAGAGATCGGTCGAATCGTCCATCCCCCGAGCAACTGGATCGCTTTTCTCGTCCATGCTTCGTCATCGCACGGACGGGGAGTAAATCGTTCGGCGGAGCTGACCTATTATTCCTAATACGTGTATAAATAACATATATTCATGTAGGGGTGAGTTTATTAATGGGAATCCACCAGTCGTGAGATACAATGACGCCCACGAGTCAGAGCCGGGGAATCATGTACTCGGCACCGCCGGAAAAAACAGCACGAAACGACGAGAACAAATCAGTAGCAGACGAACCGACGGAATCGGTAGAATCGGCGGAAGCGTCCGACGATCGAATCTCCCCCGGATCCGACGCGAACTGGACTGGCGCGGTTCCGGCAGACGACTGAAATCACAGCTGTCTTCGGCTTTTCTCGTCGTCACGCTGAAAACCCCTCCACACCAAGCGGAAGGTATGCCTCCCACTCTCTCTTTCCACGCACCGACCGCCAACTGCTCACTTCGATGCCGGCCATGAGTCGGGTTCGCGTCCGTGGGATCTACACCACGGCTCTCACCACCCTCCTCACTGATGAGTTCGACGTGGTGCAGGCCTCGCCAGCCATCCAGCGACGATTCGACCACGAGTTCGAAACCGGCGAGTACGATGCTACCGTCGAGACGACCGACGACCGACAGGGTGTCGGTATCTTCGGTGACCCGGAGACGGTCGAGACCGTCGCAGAACGAGCGACCGCTATCGGCATCGACACCTTCCACTGGGAGGACTCTGCGGCCAGAGGTGCGCTCTTCGACGGCATCGTCAGCGAGACGCTCGGAAGCGGGGCGGTCGTGAACCTCGGCGACCGCGACGGATTCCTCCCCTACAGAAAGATCGACGACAGGATCGACGAGGGCGACCACGTGCGCGTGCAGGTACACGACCCCGCGCCGCCGTGGGCGCGCGACCGACCCCTGCTCGGAACCGACGTGCAGGTGTTCGGCGGCGTCGCCAGCCTCTCGAAAGGCGTCAATCGCGTCGTCGCGAGTGCTCCGGACGACGCCAGCAGGCGCGAACTCGCTCGGACGACCGAGATGCTTCCGACCGACGTCCCCGAGGAGTGGGGTGTCCGCTGGGAGTACGCCGCGACCGACGCCGACATCGGCGAGATGGACGCCGCCCTCTCTCGGGCCGTCGAACGCGCCGAAACCATCGACGACGCGCTGGCAGACGACGAGGAAGACGAGGTGGACGAGGAGGCAAAGAGCGACTTCCCGCGAACTATCGCCGAACCCGAAACGACGGCGTGGCTCTGGTTCGGCAGGGAATCCCGATTCGAACTGGACGACCTGCGGGGGGAGACCACGACCACCATCCCCGGCCATCATCGGATCAAAGCCGCGGACGAGTCAGCGAGTTCGGCGGTCGATTTCGTGGAAGACCTCGTCGACCCCGACGACGAATTTCCGACCGGCCCGACCCTCCGTCAGTTCGGCCCGGAAGACGGCGGCGAGGTGTTCATCGACCACGGTAAACCCGACGGGCGCTGTTTCTCGCTCGGAAAGGGCGAGGTGGCCGAGGCCGACCTCGAATCCGGAAAGTACACCGTCCGCCGCGAGATGCAGGGGCCGGGCACCTACGACGCCCTCGGCACCGACCGCGAGGCGGGCGACGTGGCGATCACGAAGTTCCGCGAAGGACGGTGGTGGTATCCCACCGCCTACCGGAGCGACGACGGCGAATCGAAGGGCACCTACGTCAACGTCTGTACCCCGGTCGAGTTGTTTCCCCAGTCCGTTCGCTACGTGGATTTGCACGTTGACGTCGTGAAACGACCGGACGGAAGCGTCGAGCGAGTGGACGACGACGAACTGGATTCGGCGGTAGAAGCGGGCCACATCTCCGAGGAACTGGCCGGGAAAGCCCGGAGCGTGGCGGCGAGCGTGGAGAAGGTCTTGAAGAAGTAGTGGAGAAGAAGTAACAGAGGCGAAGAAACCACAGTAACCAGTCGGCGACACAACCGCCAAAGGCCAGCCCACTCACCGCGGGCGAAGGAGCACCGCGACTGAGCGAGCGGGCCGACGACCGAACGGAACGTCGTGAAGTGAGGGAGGTGTGCTTTTGGTCGAGCTTTTCCCAGGGAGGCAGGCCGAACCGCAGAACAAGGTCGTTAGAAATGCTCGTTGTCGGACGAGGTGCCCATCTTTCCGCCCCGACCACCCTCACTGCGGTCGATGCCCATCACGCTCTCTGGTTGATCGACCTTCCAGTCGCCCGTGCCGTCGTCCGGGACGCGCACCGTCACGTCGTCGATCTCGTCGAACTTCTTCAGGAGGTCGACTTCGATGTTCTGGGACGTGACTGCGCTGATGGCACAGCCGCTACAGGTGCCGCCGAGTTCGATGACGACCTCGCCGTCTTCGGGGTCAGCCTTCCGGACTGCGCTCGTCCCGCCGTGCATCTGGATGATAGGCATCTGGGCGGAGAGCCAGCGCTCGACCCGCGATTTGAGATCGTCCGCTTCGTCCGTGGCTTTCGTCTCGCCGGTCTCGGTCATTGGGTGAGTGTAGGGACTGGAAGTATGGGAATGTTGGGGTTCGCGGTCGTGGGGATGTGGACGGATTATCGTCGATGCAGTATCTTGGGAAGCTCTCTGGCGCTCTCTTCGAGATGTGCGAGTTTCCGCAGGTACGTCGTCCTCGAAAGCCCCCGGCCCCTTTCAATCCCACCCGACCGCAACTGCACCGCGACCGCCACCGCACCTCGTTCCTCCCCAGCCTCCTCCCTTCGTCCGTCACTGCGGTAATTCGTCTGTAGTTAGAAAGCACATCTAGTACAAAATAGTACGTTTCAGTACAACCTGTCCGCCGTCTTATTCTCGATTCCGAAGCCGTTTCCACGCGCTAAAGCCGAGCACCGAGAGTCCGGCGACGCCGACGCCGAAACCGGGTTGTTTCGTGGACGATTCGGTCGTGATCGTCGTCGTGGAGTTCTTCGGAGCCGAGATCGCGCCGTCGGTTCCGTTGTCGCCCGCGGTGAGCGTCGGCGGATTCTCCTGCTGGCCCGCCCGGTTCGGGAAGGTGTAGAGTCCACCCTTCCCGTCGCCGTGTCTTCCCATGCTTCCGGCGACGAAGAAGTCGGACGAGACGTGCTGGGCGGACCAGAACGCGGCCTTCGCGGGGTCGCGCCACCACGCGAGTTCGCGGGGATTCGACGGGTCGCTGATGTCGAACAGCTTCACGCCACCCTGATACCACGTCGTGTAGAGGCGGTCGCCCACGATGTCGAAGTTGTGCGAGGTCGTCCACTGCCCCGACGCGCCAGCCCCGCCGGTGCAGTCGTGGCATTTCCCGTGCGCCGAGGCGACACCGACAGGCGACAGTTCCGAGAGGGACGAAGAGAGCTCAGAAATCCTCGAAGACAGTCCGGAGAGGGCGGAGACGGCTCCCGAACCGCCGATATCGTAACTCGGATCTGCCGATTTCGGTGCGGCTATCTCGGACAGTTTGGTCGGATCTTCGAGATTCGACACGTCCCAGAGCTCCATCCCGCCGGGACCGTTCCCGCCCGCTCCGTCCGTGTCCCACGCCTCCTTGTTGACGACGAGCAAGGAGCCATCCTCGTTCGTCCGAACGTAGTGGTCGTTGCCCGGCAGACCGAGCACTGCATCCCGTTCTGATGGAACCGAAGCGAGTTCGTCGATCGATCGGCCACCGATATGCGTGACGTACGAGGGATTCGTCGGATTCGAAACGTCCACGAGCCACGTCCCGGCGTCCCACTGCGCGAGATACGCCATCCCGTCCTGTACCCACACGTCGTGGAGCGACCGCACCCACGAATCCACGTCCGACCAGTCCGAATCGACGTCGAGCATCGACCATCGACCCACCTCTTCCGGATCGTCGTCGGACACGTCCACCAGCACGAGGGGGTTGCCGTCACCGTCGTTGCCGGTGAGATACGCCATCTCATCGGTGAGCATCGCGTTGTGGATCGGAAACTCGGTCTCGTGGAACGCCACTCGCTTCGGCTTCGACGGGTCGCTCACGTCGTACAGCAGAAACCCGTGTGGAACGTCGCCTTCGACCGGATTCGCCGGGCCAGCGACGAGCAGGCGGTCCCCATCGACTTTCACGTCCCAGATCTGCGAGAGTGGGCCTCCCGCCCGGTCGGCGAGCAGGTCTCGGCGCTCCGTCAGCTTGGCCGGGTTCGCCGGATTCTGGATATCGACCGTCGCAAACCCGTCGGTCGCGGCGACGAAGGCCGTCTTCCCGTCGTTCCCCACGACCGCTTCTTTCGCGTTTTCGATGGCGACACTGCCGAGTGGACGATACGGTTTCCGAGCGCTGACACCATCAGCGGTAAGCAGAGCCACACTACTTCCCCCCACGGCGGCGGTACGGAGGAATTCTCGCCGTCGCATGCAATCGTAGAAGGCCGCGAGAATGATAAAAGCGCGGGTGGCGGAGCTAATGCACCTTCGTCTGGTCACCGGTACCGTCGGTCAGCGCGCTTGCGACCGCACCTTTCAACACGACCTCGTCGCCGAGCGTCGTCACCTGCACGTCGGGGACGTTGTTGAGCAGTTGGTTACTGATCCGCTCTCGAACCGGGTCGACGACCAGTTCCTCGTTGTTGAGAGCGACCGCGCCGCCGAAGTAGACGACGATGGGTGCGTACGCCTGCACGACGTTCGTCACGCCGACCGTATTCCAGTGGACGACCTGCTCGATGACGTGGTCTGCGAACGAGTCGATCCCTGCGTGGTCGAACACGTCTTTCGCCGAAAAATCCGGGTCTTCGAGGGGGAGGGCCGTCTGAACCTGTCCATCCTCTTCGGCCAACATTCGAGCGTACTTCGGGATGTTGTTCCCCGAGCAGTAGGCCTCCCAGTGGCCGTCGTGTCCACAGCCGCAGGTGAGCCTGCCCTGTGGGTCGACCACCATGTGGCCGACTTCGCCCGCGTTGCCGTCCCAGCCGGAGAGGACGCTGCCGTCGACGGTGACACCTGCACCGATACCGCTCGAAATCGTGATGTAGACCATGTCGTCGGGGTTTCGTTCGCTGTAGAAACGCTGTCCGATGACGCCCGCATTGGTATCGTTGTGCAAGAATACCCGGTCGCTGGCGATGAGGTTACCGATCGGCCCGGTCAGTGGGATTCGGTCGATGGTGTCCGGCAGGTTCGCCGGATTCTCGACCGCACCCTCAGCGAGGTCGAGCGGGCCGATGCTGCCGATGCCTGCGGCCACGACCTCCACTGGGTCGATGCCCGCGTCAGCACAGGCGCTCCGCAAGCAGTCCAACACTGCCTCGGTGACCGCGATGCCGGTCGGTCCCTGTGGTGTGCCGCGTTCGTCCGCGTTGACGACGTTGCCTTCCTCGTCGGCGACCGCCGCTCGGACGTTGGTCGCCCCCAAGTCTACGCCCGCGTAGTAGGCCATTATTCAGGTCAACAGAGGTTACCGGGACCACTTAACTACAGGCATTTACTCACCACTGAGTTACGTTGTGACATGCTGCTTTTTCTCCCGAGACCGACGAAATCAGTGGAGCGATTGACGTGACGACGCCGGAATCAGTCATCCCGAACGAACGTCACCGGGCAGGGTGCCGAGAGCATCACTTCCTGTGCGGTGCTCCCGAACACCGCCTTTCCGGTTGGCGAGCGTTTTCGCCCACCGACGAAGATGCTGTCTGCGGTCACATCTTCCGCGAGTTCGACGATGGTCTCGCCGTGTTCGCCGACAGCACCACGGATTGCGTACCCTACGTCGTCTTCGTCCAGTGAGTTGGCGAGCGAGCGGATCGTCGCGTGTCGAGCCGCGACCTCGTCCGGGTTCGGCTTCCCACTCGGGTCGTAATCGAGCTGTTCGACGACGTCGTCGAATTCCACGTCCGTGAAAACGTGTGCGAGTACTACCGTTGCCCCAGTCGGTCCGGCCACGTCCGCGACCGCAGATGCGAGTCTCTCGGTGCGGTCTGCGTCGCCCGGTCCCACGGCGAGCAGAATCGTCTCGATTGCCATGGTATCATCTCTCCACGCAGAATATTAAAGATGGGGGCGTTAACTCAGAAGCGAAGAAAATCAGACATCAAGATAGTTTAGCCGCCACGTCGAAGCGTCGGTATGATCAAACCAGATCTCGACGGTCGGGTCGCACTGGTTACGGGTAGTGCGAAAGGCGTCGGTCGGGAACTCCTCCTCTCGCTCGCCGACTGTGGCGCTGACGTCGCTGTTCACTACCGGTCGAGCGACGAGCAGGCACGCGACGTCGTTGAACGGGCTCGAGACAGGGGCGTGGACGCCACGCTCGCGCAGGGGGACGTGACCGACCCCGACAGCGTGGACGACCTCTTTGCGACCGTCGAAGCCGACCTCGGAACCGTGGACGTGCTGGTGAACAACGTCGGACCGTTCGCACCCGACCACTGGGAGGATATCTCGTTCGACCGCTGGAACACCATCCTCCACGGCAACGTCAACGGAACCTACCTCTGTTCGAAGCGGGCGCTCCCTGGAATGCGTGAACAGGCGTTCGGGCGGATCGTCAACGTCGGTTACGCCAGTTCGGAGAAGGGGCTGGTCAACCCGAAGAACGCACCCTACTTCATCGCCAAGGCGGGCGTTCTGATGTTCACCCGGATGCTCGCCGCCGACACGCAGGACGACGGAATCACCGTCAACGCAGTCTCACCCTACGTGGTCGAGAACTCCGACGTGTTCCCCGACGACCTGCCCCGTGGTCGCCCCGCCAGATTCGAGGACATGGCACAGGCAATGCACTTTTTCCTGGACGAAGATAGCGATTACCTGAGCGGCGTGAACGTGGAAGTCGATGGCGGCTGGCTACCGGAGACCGTCTGACTCCGGAACCCGTCGATTCCATCGACCGTCGCTATCTCCACCCGCTCAGTTCCCCTCCAGCGCGTCGATGGCGATCGCACCCACGACGAGTGCGGTTTTCGGTATCGTTCCCGCGTCATCGATGTGAATGTCGTACTGGTCGCGGAACGAGAACTTCCCCGCGATCTGGCCGACAGACTCGCCATCAGGCGTCGTGATCGAATACTTGTGAGGGAGGAACGAGAGAACATCGACGACCGACCGCAGTGCTTCCAGCAACGCACTTCGGGACGCGATCTCCGCCACGAGGGTTCCGTCGGGGCGTTTCAGCGTCCAGTCGTGGTGGAAGAACGTGAAGTTCTTGCTGAGCACCAGGATCGGATCGTCGGAGCCTTCTTCGACGATGACGTAATCGCCCGCCACGTCGAGGAAGTTCTTCGCTTTGACGCGGAAGACGACGTTCCCATCCGCGTCGAAGAAGGGGAACTCCTCTTTCATCTTGAAGCGTTTCTTCTTCGACTTGAGGACGAGATCTCCGGCCTCGTCGTACACCTTATACTTACTCCGGATGAGACTTTGTTTGACGGTGTAGCGGTCGCCAGACAGGACGACGCCGCCGATGCCACCGCTTTTCTGTGTCGGATCTTCCATCACCTTCTTTTGTTCCGAATCACATATAAAATTGAGCGTACCTCGAACGTTACTCACTCGATTCCCTCGGCGGAGACATCTCCGCCGTCAACTTCGGAACGACGCCGAATCGCTCGCTCGATGAACTCCCGTGGAAGCGATTCGATCTCGCCCGCCTGCACCCGCCAGAGGTTGGCGTAGAGTCCATCGAGTGTGAGGAGTTCTTCGTGAGTGCCACGTTCGACCACGCGCCCCTCGTCCAGAACGACGATCTCGTCGGCGTCCTTGATGGTCGAGAGACGATGTGCGATGGCGAACGTCGTCTTCTCACGCACGAGTCGGGCGAGGCTTCGCTGGATGAGCGCCTCGGTTTCCGTATCGACGTGGCTCGTCGCTTCGTCCAGGACGAGGATGGCAGGGTCTTTCAAGACCGTCCGTGCGATGGAGAGCCGTTGACGCTGCCCGCCCGAGAGTTTCACGCCGCGCTCGCCGACCTTCGTGTCGTAGCCGTCCGGCAAGTTCTCGATGAACTCGTGGGCTTCGGCGGCCTTGGCGGCCTCGACGATCTCCTCGTCACTCGCACCGAACGTGCCGTACTCGATGTTCTCTTTCACCGTCCCGTAGAACAGGAATGGTTCCTGACTCACATAGCCGATTGCACGCCGAAGGCTTCGAAGATTCACGTCCCGAACGTCGGTGCCGTCGATGCGAATCTCCCCTTCGTCCACATCGTACATCTGGAGCAGGAGTTTGAGTACGCTCGATTTGCCCGCGCCAGTGGGGCCGACGAGCGCGACGGTGTCACCTCGCTCGGCGCTGAGGTCGACGTTCGAGACGACCGGGTCGTCCGCGTAGCCGAAACTCACGTCGTCGTACTCGACGTTCCCCTCAGTGACGATCAGGTCGGGGTCGTTCGCATTCTCTTCGAGCGACTCCTGTTCGTTCATCAGGCCGAACACCCGCACGCTCGACGCCTTGGCCCGCTGGTACATGTTGATGATCTGCCCGAACTGCGCCATCGGCCAGATGAACTGCTGACTGAGGACGATGAAGGTGACGAACTCGCCCGGTTCGAGCGTCCCCGAAAACGGACCGGGCGGTCCAGACAGCAACCAGAATCCGCCCACCGCGAACGTCACCGCGAACCCGACCCCCGTGAGCACGCTCAGGCCGGGAAAGAACGTGATTCGCGTCCTGATGGCGTCCCAGTTCGCGTCGTAGTAGTCCCGAGAGGCGTCTGCAACGCGCTCGGATTCGTACCCCTCTGCCGTCTCGGTCTTGATGACACGAACCCCGCCGAGGTTGTTCTCCAGTCGGGAGTTGAGCGCCCCCACGCTCGCCCGCATCGCCGCGTACTTCGGCTGGATTGTTCGCACGAAGAGGTAGGTGAACCCCGCGAGTAGCGGCACCGGCAAGAGTGCGACGAGCGCGAGCGAGGGGTTCAGCGAGAACAGGAGCGCCCCGATGCCGACCACCATCACGCCGATCCGGAGCGCCGAACTCAGTCCGTCGTTGAGGAACGTCTCAAGTTGGTTCACGTCGTTGTTGAGCACCGACATCAGCTCGCCGGTCTGCTTGCTGTCGAAGAAGTCCATATCGAGCAGTTGCATCGTGTCGTAGGTATCGACTCGAAGCGCGTGCTGGACACCCTGTGCGAACCGATTCCACCCCCACCCGGAGAGCCACGAGAAGACCGCCCCGACGAGAAACGACCCCGCGATGAGGGCGATCGAGAGCCACAACTGACCGGTCTGCGTTTCGGGTATCAACTCTGTGGGGAACAGGGGAAGTCGAAACTCACGCCGATTCAGGAATATCGCGTCGATAGCGAGGCCGAGGACGAACGGCGGGAGCAACCCCGACAGTCTGCCGAGCGTCGTCGCGACGATTCCCAGGGAAAACTCGCCCGTGTGCGTGCGACCGTACTCGGCGTACAGTCGCCACATGGGGTTTTCGGTGGGATTTCGGATATCAGTGAGTTTGTCGGGGTGGCTGAATGGTATCACCTATCTCAGAACCGTAGGTGCCCGAAGGCTATCTCCCTTTCAGTCGGGTACTGACCGTCGTCACCGACCGCGATTCCACTTTCACTTTCACTCCGCTTTCATCTGCAACCGACAGGCATACGCCCATTCAGTCGCTGTCTGTGGATAGATGAGCAAGGACTACATCGAAGTACGGGGGGCCGAGGAACACAACCTCAAAGACCTCGACGTGCGGATTCCGCGCGAGGAGTTCAACGTCGTGACCGGACTGTCGGGGTCGGGTAAGTCCTCGCTCGCCTTCGAGACGGTGTACGCCGAGGGTCAGCGACGCTACATCGAGAGCCTCTCCGCCTACGCCCGGAACTTCCTCGGGCAGATGGACAAACCGCAGGTCGAGAACGTCGAAGGGCTGTCGCCCGCTATCTCCATCGACCAGAAGAACGCGGCGAACAACCCGCGCTCGACGGTCGGGACGGTGACGGAGCTTCACGACTACCTGCGACTGCTCTACGCGCGCGTCGGCACACCCCACTGTCCACAATGTGGGCAGGAGGTCGGCGAGCAGAGCGCCCAGAACATGGTTCGGCGGGTGCTGGACTTACCCGAAGGCACGCGAGCGAAGATCGCCGCCCCGGTCGTCCGCGACCAGAAGGGCGCGTTCGCCGACCTGTTCGACGACCTCGTCTCGGATGGCTACTCCCGCGTCGAAGTGGACGGTGAGGAGTACGACCTGACACTCGACCGCCCGGAACTCGACAAGAACTACGACCACACCATCGACGTCATCGTGGACAGGGTGAAGGTGAGCGAGGAGGCTCGTTCGCGGATCACCGACAGCGTCGAGACCGCGCTCGAAGAGGCCGAGGGCATATTGAAAGTCATCGTCCCAGACCCACCGGAAGACATCGACCTGGGTTCGCAAGCGCGCTCGACCGGTGACCTGGCTGGTACAGGGGAGGAACGTCTCGCCGTCGAGTTCTCGGAAGACCTCGCCTGCACGCACTGCGGCATCGACTTCCGCGAGATAGAGACGCGGAGTTTCTCGTTCAACAGCCCGCACGGCGCGTGTCCGGAGTGTGAGGGGATCGGCGAGACGAAAGAGATAGACGAAGCCCTCGTCGTCGAAGACCCATCGAAACCGCTGAAGAACGTCTTCGAGCCGTGGAGCTATCAGCGCACGTACTACCGACGGCAGCTCGATTCAGTGGCCCGACACTTCGACGTCGACCTGAACACGCCGTTCGAAGACCTCGACCCGGCGATTCGAGAGGCGTTCCTCTACGGAACGAACGAGGACGTGCTGTTCAAGTGGAACACGAAGAACGGCATCCGGCGGAAAGAAGAGCCGTTCGAGGGCGTCATCCCGAACCTCGAACGTCGCTACGTCGAAACCGATAGCAACCGCGCCCGAGACCACATCGAGGACTACATGGCGGTGACCGAATGTCCCGCCTGTGACGGCACGCGACTGCGACCGCAGAGTCGGTCGGTGTACGTCGACGGCACCTCCATCACCGAGGTCAACCGGATGTCCATCGGTGACGCACTGGCACACTTCGAGAACCTCGAAGCGAACCTCACGGAACGAGAGAACCGAATCGCGGAGGAGATCCTGAAGGAGATTCGCGCTCGACTCGGCTTCATGGAGGAGGTCGGCTTGCAGTATCTCACGCTCGACCGCGAAGCCTCGACGCTCTCGGGTGGCGAGAGCCAGCGGATTCGATTGGCGACACAGATCGGGTCGGGACTGGTCGGCGTGCTCTACGTGCTTGACGAACCCTCCATCGGCTTGCACCAACGCGACAACGACCGCCTGCTGAACACGCTCTGTGAACTGCGCGATCTCGGAAACACGCTCATCGTCGTCGAACACGACGAGGAGACGATGCGCCGGGCGGACACCGTCATCGACATGGGTCCAGGCCCCGGCAAGCGCGGGGGAGAGGTCGTCGTGCAGGGTGACGTCGAAGAGGTGATGGCCCACGATGGAAGCATCACGGGCGACTACCTCGCCGGGCGCAAGGAGATACCGGTTCCGGATGGTCGCCGGGAGAGCGACACCCATCTCACGGTGCAGGGTGCGCGCCAGCACAATCTGAAAGACCTGGACGTGGACATCCCGGTCGGGCAGTTCACGGCCATCACGGGCGTCTCGGGGTCGGGCAAGTCCACCCTGATGCACGACATCCTCTACAAGGGACTGGCCCGCGAGATGAACAACAACACCTCGGTTGACCCCGGTGACCACGACGCGATCGAGGGGATGGCCGAGATCGAGAAGGTACGGCTCATCGACCAGTCGCCCATCGGTCGAACCCCGCGCTCGAACCCCGCCACCTACACGGGCGTCTTCGACTACGTCCGCGAACTGTTCGCCGAGACGAAGTTGGCGAAACAACGTGGCTACGAGAAGGGTCGCTTCTCGTTCAACGTGAAAGGCGGGCGCTGCGAGGAGTGTGGCGGACAGGGTACCGTCAAGATCGAGATGAACTTCCTCTCGGACGTGTACGTCCCCTGCGAGGAGTGTGACGGTGCACGCTACAACGACGAGACACTCGACGTGACCTACCGGGAGAAGACCATCTCGGACGTGCTCGATATGTCCGTCGAAGAAGCGCACGACTTCTTCGAGCACGACACGCGCATCCGTCGTCGCCTGAAGCTGCTGAAAGACGTCGGACTCGATTACATGAAACTCGGTCAGCCGTCGACGACGCTCTCGGGTGGGGAAGCCCAGCGTATCAAACTCGCCGAGGAACTCGGAAAGCGGGATTCGGGCGATACGCTCTACCTGCTGGACGAACCGACGACCGGTCTGCACCACGAAGACGAGCGAAAACTCATCTCGGTGCTCCAGCGACTGGTGGACAAGGGTAACTCCGTCGTCGTCATCGAGCACGAACTCGACCTCGTGAAGAACGCAGACCACGTCATCGATCTCGGTCCCGAAGGCGGCGAGAAAGGAGGCGAAATCGTAGCAACAGGGACACCCGAAGAAGTCGCTCGAATCGAGCAGTCCTACACCGGGCGCTACCTTCGTGACAAACTCCCGGGCATCGAACTCGACGGTCCACGCGCCGACCGACCCGCACCTGCCGCGATGGACGACTGACCGGTCTTTCGCGTTCTCGAAGGAATGGCGGGCTTACCGCCAGGAATTGCACACTTAAAGCCAGGTGCCATAATTAATTTGAAAATTACTGGTAGCTAAGCACTGGATAACAAAGTGTTGTCCGCGGTAATTTCGCACTCGTGTTACGTTCGGGTGGCAATGGCATAGGCATAACAACGGATTGCGGGTCACTGGTGGCATGAGTTCGACTGATGGAACCCCTCAAGAACTGTCGGAAGATTTAATCTTCGACGTTCTCAAAAATCGGCGGCGGCGATACACGCTCCACTATCTCAAACAGCAAGGTCGTCCAGTCGAGTTGAGCGAACTTGCCGAGCAGGTGGCGGCGTGGGAGCACGACACCACCGTCGAAGGCCTCTCCGCGAACGAGCGGAAGTCGGTGTACACGTCGCTGTACCAGACACATCTCCCGAAACTCTCGGACGCGGGTATCGTCGACTACAACCAGAGCAGAGGTGTGGTCGAGCTGTCGGAGAACGCGGCACAGTTGGAGGGGTATCTGCGCCCACAGGACGAGTTTCCGTGGATCAGATACTACCTCGGTCTCGCCATCGTCAGTGCAGTGCTCGTCCTCGCGGACTTCCTCGGTATTCCACCGTTTACCGCGATTCCTGACGAGATCTGGGGTGTGCTCATCGTTGCCGCGTTCGCGCTCTCCGCACTCGTCCACTATCTCCGTCGCCGACAACTCGGAACCGGGGAACGACCGCCATCGGCGCGGTAGCAACGAGAGATGTCGGTGCCGAACTCGTCAGCAGGCGAAACGCGACTTCCTCTTTTCACGAGTCGGGAACGACCCTTCCCGAACTCACGGTGACTTCACTGACTGAAACGAGAAAGAAGGTATTTGAATCGGGGGCAAGTAACCGACCACAATGCACGATTTCGTGGTTGTTGGCGCGGGCCCCGCCGGGTCGCGGTTCGCACGGCAGGCCGCAGATGGCGGGTTCGACGTTCTCGTTCTCGAACGAGGACGGGTGGGGACGCCACTCGCCTGCTCCGGCCACGTCAGCACCGACATCTGGTCGTTCACCCCCGACGGAGCACGCGACCATCTCCTTCAAAACGAGATCTACGGTGCGCGATTCCACGTCGGCGGGCCGGATTCGGCGGAACACCCCTTCTACAAGGATACGGTCATCTCGAACGTCATCGACCGCGTTGGTCTCGACCGCATGCTCGCGGACGCCGCCCGCGACGCAGGCGCGGACGTACGCGAAGACCACAGTGTGTCTTCGGTCGCAGAACACGGTGAGTACGTGGACGTTACGGCGAGTACCCCCGATGGTACCGAGACGTTCCGGGGGAGGATGGTCGTCGGGTGCGACGGCCCCGTCTCACGCGTCCGGCGGGAACTCAGCCTCCCGGAACCGCGCGAGAAACTCCAGGGCGTCCTCGGGTTCGCACCGGACGCTCACAGCGGCAACTTCGTGGACGTTCACCTCACTGCTCCGCGATTCTTCGCGTGGCGAATCCCACGCGGCGAGGCGGGCGTCGAGTACGGACTGGCCGCACCGCCAGGAGAGAACGCTCGAAAGCTGTTCGACCGCTTTACCGCGGATTACGGCGTCGAAACGGATCACTTCTGCGCCGGGATCATCCCTATCGGCCCACCGCCCCGCGTGACTGCCCACAGGGGCTTCCTCATCGGGGACGCCGCCGCCCAGACGAAACCCTTCACCGGGGGCGGTATCCTCTACGGTATGACGGCGGCAGACCACGCGGTTCGCACCATCGACCCCGACGACCCCGGCACGCTGGCCGACTACGAACGAGCGTGGCGAACGGAGCTGAAGAACGAGATTCGACTGGGTCACTGGGTTCGCCGGACCTACTCGCTTCCGGAACCGGTACAGACCGCCGGGCTCAAGGCGATGTCTGGCGAGATCGGCGTCCACATGGACAGGCCGACGTCGTTCTTCTCGACGGAACACCTGCGGACGCTTCTGAAACGGACGTGATCTGTCTTCCGAAACGGACGTAATCAGCCCGTTCGGCGCGCTGGCGACGTGAAACCAGCGATGGAAACACCTCTACTGTTTTGTACTGAAATGTACTGGGAGAGGACGAGTCCGAGTGGTCCGTTATCCGTGCGTTCCCTTCAGCAACGAGATTCGCGTCGTCGGAGGCAGTGTGGCAACCGATTGGCACGTCTCTTCCGCCGCCTTCGGCTCTCGGTACCCATCGTATTCTCCGCCGTTATCCATCGTTTTCTCCGTCGCTATCCTTCGCTATCGGACGTTCCAGTAGGGGAACGAGCGAAAAGTTAGTGACGAAGAGCGAGGGTCAGATGACGATCGAACTCGCGTTCAATCGAGGTCGTACAGTGCGCCGTACTTCTCGTTCGCGTAGTCGAGGAAGTAATCCGCAGTGAACGACTCACCGGTCGCCTGTTCGATGAGTTCGTCGGTGGTGTAGCGACTGCCGTGCTGGTGGACGTTCGTGGTGAGCCAGTCGTGGAAGTCGTCGAACTCGCCCGCTCGAATCTGCTCTTCCAGGTCCGGGATGTCATCCTCGGCGTTGTCGTACAGCTGTGCCGCGAGGACGCTGCCGAGCGAGTAGGTCGGGAAGTAGCCGAAGCTGCCGTGGCTCCAGTGGATGTCCTGCAGGCAGCCCTCGGAGTCGGTGTCGGGGCGGATACCGAGGTACTCCTCGTACTTGTCGTTCCAGAGTTCCGGCACGTCTTCGACTTCTATCTCGCCGCGGATGAGTGCCTTCTCGATCTCGAACCGCACCACGATGTGCATGTGGTACGTGAGTTCGTCCGCTTCGACGCGGATCAGGTTGTCCTCGTACACGCGGTTCGCGGCCTCGTACACGTCCTCGACGGTAGCGTCGTCCACGTCCGGGAATCGTTCCTTGACGGCGGGGAGGAACCGTTCCCAGAAGGCACGCGACCGACCGACGTGGTTCTCCCAGATGCGGGACTGCGATTCGTGAACCGTCAGGTCGCGGTGGGTACCGAGCGGCGTCCCGTAATGTTCGTCAGGCAGTCCCTGCGTGTACGTCGCGTGCCCGAACTCGTGGATGGTGCTCATCTGCGCGCCGAGGAGGTCTTCCTCGTCGAAGCGCGTCGTGACACGGGCGTCGAACGTCGTCCCGCTAGAGAACGGATGCGGGGCGGTGTCGAGGCGGCCTCGGTCCCAGTCGTAACCGAGCGTGTCGAGCACGTCACGCGATAGTTCTTCTTGCGTTTCGGTGTCGTAGGTGCCGTCGAACGGCGTGGCGAGTTCGACGTCGCTCTCACGAATCGCCTCGATGAGCGGAACGAGTTCGTCGCGGAGTCGGGCCAGCATCTCCGCTGCGGTTTCGATACCGAGGTAGGGTTCGTATTCCTCGAACAGCACCTCGTAGGGGTCTTTGTCGGGGTCGATATGTTCGGCATACTCGCGTTTCTGCTCGACGAGTTTCTCCAGCGTCGGTGCGAAGATGGAGAAGTCGTCTTCGGCCTTCGCCTCTTTCCACTTCGGTAGTGCTTCGGACGTGGTTCGGGAGATGTCCTCGACCAGTTCGCCGGGGACGCGCGTCGCACGCACGTACTCGCGGCGAACCTCACGGACGGAGGCTGCCTGTTCGTTGGTCAATTCCTGTGATTCGAGCTCGTCCAGGAGTTCACCCATCTCGTCGTCGGTGAGCAGTTCGTGTGCGATCGCCGACAGGGCGGAACGTTGCTGTGACCGGGCTGGCGTCCCACCTTCGGGCATCATCACTTCCTGATCCCAGCCGAGGAGCATCGCAGAACTCCGCACGTTCGAGATTCGCTTCACTTTCTGGAGGAACTCCTCGTACGTGGCGTTCTCTGTGGCGGCTTCGGTTGCCATCGCTTGGTGTTTGGTGTCACCGACCATCAATGAATGGGTTTCGGAACGAAACGTTCACAATCGCTCTGCTGCGTTCCGGTAGGTTCGATAACAACGCTCCAACACCTCGATATCGACGCTCTCGTCTTTCGTGTGTGCTTCGCCGGGTTCGGATGCACCACAGACGACGCAGGTCGCCCCGGCCTGCGAGAGCCACCCGGCGTCGGTCGCGTGGGGTTTCGTGACGTGTTCCGGGTCGCCATCCTGTGATTCGCGGGCGGCGATGAGCACCACCTCGGCGAACGTCTCGTCGTCGCACTCCATCGGTGGCAAGTCCTGTTCGACCGACCACTCGACGCCCTCGATCTCCTCGACGGCCCCCAGGTCGGCGCGTTCGTCGGGGACGGTTCGTTCGTCCACCGTCACCTCGCATGTGTCCGGGATGACGTTCCACCCGCTTCCGCCGTCGATCTCGGTGACGACGACGCTCCCGGAAACGTCGTGGCCGAGCACGGAGACCGTGGCAACCTCGCAGTCGCGTACGACATCGACCGCGTCGCACGCCCGATAGATGGCGTTCTTTCCGGCTTCCGGTTCGCTGGCGTGGGCCGCCGTCCCGTGGGCCGTGACGGTGCTCGCGCGCCTGCCCCGGTGTGCGACGACGACGTCGGTGACGCCCTGCTTCGAGTAGTTCGTCGAGCCTTCGCCGACGATGGCGTACTCCGGTGAGAAACCGTGACCGATGGCGTGGCGGACGCCAGTGCCACCGATTTCCTCGCCCACGAAACTGGCGAAGACGAGTTCGCAGGTCGGGTCTGCATCCCGAAACGCGAGCATCGACGCGACGACGGAGCCTTTCATGTCCGCAGTTCCCCTGCCGTAGAGTCGTCCATCGCGCTCTTCGACGACGTACCCGCCACTTTCGACCTGCGAGTCGTCCGGCGACACCACGTCGTGGTGCCCCACCAGCGCGAGCGAGGTTCCCTCGCCTCGACGAGCGATGACGTTCCCTACCCCGTCACGAGTCACCTCGGCATCGGTTTCCGCCCGAAGCCACTCCTCGATGTATTCGCCTGCCGCCGTCTCGTCCTCGTGGCTCGGGATCGACACGAGGTCGCGGGTCGTCTCCACCAGTTCGTCCATGCAACTTCCCTGTCCGCCCAGCGGCTTAATCTTCCGCCCTCGGCGACGATGCGATGCTGGACTAGGCGTACTGTTCGCGGAGGGAGTCCACGATATCGTCGCTCTCGCTCTTCGACCCGAATCTCCGTCAGCGTTGTTGCTCGTCGCTCCGCATCGATGCCGCGAGCGACCACGCAACCCGCATCGGTCGTGCGCGACTCCACGCGACGACGACGACACCCCCGAGTAGGTTGAACGTCAGGTCGTAGATGATGTCCTGCATTCCGAATTGGATGAGCACCTCCGAACGGCCCGCGGCCTTCGCCAAGATACCGGACGTGAATTCGAGGACTTCCCAAAGCACGCCGAACGCCATGACGAATACGAGCACGAACAGAAACCGGAGTTGTTGGGGGAGTTCCACTCGCTCCGAGTGCAGTTCGACCGCTCGGAAGAAGGCGTAACTGACGCCAGCCACGACGCTGGCCGAAAGCGCGTGAGCGACCGAATCGTACCAGGGGTACCGTTGGTACGGCCCGAGAATGCCGACGGCGTGGACGAAGACGGCCGCCGTGACCCAGAGCACGAACCCGGCGCTCATCACCACGCCTCGGTCACGCTGGAGGAGGGCGGGAACGAACGTCACGAGCAGGGCGCCGCCGCCGTTGACGGCGATTCCGGCGTTGCCTCGATAGACACCGTATGCCGTGAGAACGAGGAGACCGCCCTGAAGGAGACGAACGAGATGACGCTTGTACCGCTCCGGAACGTCCATCAGTCGCCACCTCCGAGCAGGTCGATGTTCGTGTCCACAGCCGAGAGGTCGAAGTACAGTTGCGAGAGGATACCGGCACCGACGCCGACGCCTGTTGCGGCTACGAAATCCCAGTTGAGGGCGTTCTTCGACCCGAGAAGCTGCGTCCCGAAGTAGCGGTCGACGTAGAACTGAACGACGGCCCACCCGCCGACGATGGCCATCGTCGTGAGCGCGACCAGCATCACCGCGAACCACGGCACGAGTTTCGCCGACGTGAACGACACCAGTTCCAGAACGAGCATGAGCGCGATAGCCGAGACGGCGAGGGAGAGTGCGACACCGTCCACGGTCGGTGGCCCGAGTGTCCGGACGAGTATCGGACAGAGAGCGAATGCTACCGTCTCCCAGGGAAGCATCACGGACGGGTCGCGGGTGGCAATCGGTGGAACGATGGCAACGGCGACGAGGATGGCGGCGAACCCGGCCCAAAACGGGGTTTCGGTGACGACTACTACCGGAATCGATAGCGCCGCCACCGCGACGAGCATCCACGTGATGCTCGCGTCCCGCTTCGCCACGAGCGTATCGAGCGAGCGCATGTGGGCGCGTACGCTCGGCATCGAATTCAAAATGACGTTCGGTTCATCGAGTCCGAACTGTTTGCTCTTCGAGACAGCGATTCAGCAAGCCGTCTACTATCTCGTTCCCCCGATAGCGAACGGCTCCGGTTCGTGCATCGTAATCGATGATCGCCGCCGCGTCGAGCTGTGGAAGGTAGATGTGCCGGAGGCGAGTTTCAGCAGCCGGGTCGTTGAGCACGACCGCGAGTTCTTCGACTGTCCTGGGGGTGTCCGGCGAGTTCACCAGATGAGAAAGAAGTTGACGACGATGTGAGTCTGACAGAACCGCGAATGCTGTGTCGAGTGTCGTTGACTCTGCGGAGAGCATTGGTCTCGATAGACTGGACATCGACCTAACAGCTCCGCTTGCAAGTGCAGGGGTGGTCGCTATATCGCACAGTCGTCGACGAACTCGTACCCTTCGTATCGGTCGAGTTTTCGATCGATGGCGTCGACGACCCACTCGTCTATCGTCTCGTCCGCGCAGTCGGCTTCGATCCGTTCGCGGGTTTCGGCGTCGATGGTGAGTACCAGATGGGCGTGTCGCATCGACCGAGGTACGTGATGGAGTCCCAAAAGCGTGACTCCCACGCTGAAACCCTTATCAGGCTACCGTCCGAATCAGAACCCATGAACGTAGTGCCGGATACGAGCGCCGTCGTCGACGGGCGAATCTCGCAGAAAGTCGATGATGGCGACTTTGCCGGGGCGACGGTACTCATTCCCGAGGCCGTCGTCAGTGAACTCGAATCGCAAGCGAACCGAGGCGAAGAGAGCGGTTGGAACGGGCTGTCGGAACTGCAGCGACTCGCGGATCTCGCCGATGCGGGCGACATCGACCTCGAATACGTGGGGATGCGACCCAAACCCGAAGAACAGGGGTACGCCCACCGAGGCGAGATCGACGCCCTCATCCGCGAACTCGCGGACGAACACGACGCCACCTTCGTCACCAGCGACCTCGTCCAGAGCGAGGTGGCGCAAGCCAAGGGCCTCGACGTGGAGTACATCGCGCCGAAGACCCACGACGTAGGACGACTGAGCATCGAAGATTACTTCGACGAACAGACGATGAGTGTCCACCTCCGGGCGGATATGCCCGCGATGGCGAAACGCGGGGAGGTCGGCGACATGCACTATCAGGAGATTCGCGACGAAGCCTCCACTCAGAACCAGTTGAAAGAGTACGCCCAGGAGATCATCCAGAGTGCGAAACAGAGCAACGAGGGATTCATCGAGATCGACGAACCGGGGATGACCATCGTGCAGTTCCGCGACTACCGTATCGCCATCGCGGAACCACCGTTCGCCGACGCATGGGAGATCACGGCCGTTCGCCCCATCGTCAAGACGAACATGGAAGATTACGAGTTCGCCGATGAGCTCAAAGGTCGGCTGCTCAAACGCCAGCGTGGCGTCCTCATCTCTGGGGCACCGGGTGCCGGGAAATCCACCTTCGCGCAGGCGGTCGCGGAGTTCCTGGCGAACAACGACTTCGCGGTGAAGACGATGGAGAAACCCCGCGACTTGCAGGTCGGGCCGGAGGTCACGCAGTACACCGCGCTGGCCGGGGAGATGGAGAAGACCGCCGACTCCCTGCTGATGGTGCGCCCCGACTACACCATCTACGACGAGGTGCGGAAGACGGACGACTTCGAGGTGTTCGCGGACATGCGCCTCGCGGGCGTCGGCATGGTCGGCGTCGTCCACGCCACTCGCCCCATCGACGCGCTCCAGCGCCTCATCGGACGGGTCGAACTCGGGATGATTCCACAGATCGTCGACACCGTCGTCTACATCGAGGCCGGGCAGATCGAGAAGGTGTACGACGTGCGAACCGAGGTCAAGGTGCCAGCGGGGATGACCGAAGAAGACCTCGCTCGTCCGGTCATCCTCGTCGAGGAGTTCGAAACGGGCACGCCGGAGTACGAGATCTACACGTTCAACCGGCAGGTCGTCACCGTCCCGCTGGAGGACGCCGAACGTGACGAGACGGGTGTCTCGCGCCTCGCCCGCCAGGAGATCGAACGCGAGATCCAGTCGGTCTCGCGCGGGCACGTCGACGTGGAACTGCAGGGTCAGAACAAGGCCGTCGTCTACGTAGACGAGAGCGACATCTCCTACGTCATCGGGAAAGGCGGTGGTCGGATCGACGACATCGAGAACCGCCTCGGTATCGACATCGACGTTCGTACACACGAAGAGAAGCCGTCCTCGGTCGGCAACGGCGGCGGAGCACCCACCCCGGCTGGTGAGGTCGTCGTCCCCGAGATCACCTCGCGGCACGTCGTCATCCCGCTGGACGGTCACGCCGGAGAGACGGTCGAGGTGCAAGCAGACGGCGAGTATCTCTTCACCGCGACGGTCGGACGCGGCGGTGACATTCAAGTCTCGCGGGGGAGCGCCATCGCAGAAGAACTGGAGCGCGCCATCGACCGCGAACGACAGATCACGGTCGTGACGGCGTAGTCACGATTCGACGGGTAGAATTTCCCATCGGAAGCCGCGAGAAATGACGAATTGTAGAAGAGAAGAGAATCGAGAAAGAGTGTCGACTATTCAGCGCACTGAGCGTCTGCACACTGCTCGGCATCGACTTCGGTCGGAACGTTGATCTCGTAGAGATTCTGGCGAGCGTCCGCGAAGTAGATGTCTTCGTCGACAACACCGATGTCCTCCAGTCGTTCGAGTGCGTACCGAACCGTCCGCGCCGATAACATCGACTCGTCGACGATCTGTTTCTGCGTCAGCGACCCCTTGTATTCGAGAACTTTGAAAACGAGTTTCGCGCTCGGGGGGAGGTCGTCTATCTGTTCCCGTTCTGATTGGGACATCATCATTACGAATCGAAACACCCCAGCGGCATAAAACTATTGAGAATGGATGACACGGTAACCGCTGGCTCAGGTCGAAGAAACTCAGTACATTTCAGTAGAAAGCAGTACAAATCAGTACGTCCGCTCGAATCCGGATTTCAGTCGTCGTCGTGGTCGTGGTGGGCGGAGTTGTCCTGCGGGTCGTAACCCAGCACCTCGCACGCCCGGTCGATGGAGTAGTACTTCCGGTCGTTGTCGGAGATGCCGTAGACGATCTCGTAGCCGTAGTCGGCCTGGAGACAGCGGTCGAACAAGTGGGCGCAGTCCCGATAGGAGAGCCACATCGCCTGGCCTCGCTCGTAGTTCTTCGGCGGATGGCCTTCGGTGAGGTTACCGATCCGAACACAGGCCACGCTGAGGTCGAACTCGTCGTGGTAGTAGCGCCCGAGTATCTCGCCCGACGCCTTGCTCACGCCGTACAGGTTGCTCGGGCGGGGGAGTTCGGTGCCGTCGAGGCGGAACTCGTCGTGTTCTCGGTAGAGGTCGGGCGTTCGATCTTCGGTCTCGTAGGAACCGACCGCGTGGTTCGACGAGGCGAAGACGAACTTCTCGACGCTGCCGGAATCGACTGCGGCCTGGAGAATCGTGTGTGTTCCGTCGATGTTGTTCGAGAGAACGCTGTTCCACGGCGCTTCCGGTCGTGGGTCACCCGCGAGGTGGATGATCGCACCTGCTCCATCGACGGCTTCGTACACCGCGTCGTAGTCAGTGATGTCCGCGACGAAGAACTCGTGGTTCGGTTCTTTTGCCGGCGGTTCACGGTCGAGCAATCGCCAGTCGTATTTCGATTCGAGGTCGCCGAGAATCGCCGACCCGACGCGGCCCTCGGAACCCGTGAGCAGAACGGGGTCGTCCATTCAGTCGGCTAGAGGCACAACGGTGATAAGAACCATACGATTTTGCGACGTTACGCCAGTACGCGACCGAGGACTTTCTCACGAGCGAGCATGAGACCGCCGACGAGCGCGACCGTTCCCATGAGGAACAACCAGAGTGCCAGCACGCTGTCGCCTGACATCGCGCTCTGGATTCCGTCGTACTCCGCCAGCAAGCCGAGCGCCGTCAGCAGTCCCGACCCGAGAAGGTAGACGAGAAACGTTCCGATCTCGAGGAGTGGTTCGTACATACACACTCCTCAGAACGTAGCGTGCAAGAACCTTTCGCTGGCGTCCTCGCTACTCGACGGAACGTTTTTTGTGTCCTGTCGCGGAACCAATGCTATGGGACGATACGGCGACCTCGACTATCCAAAACTCACGAAGACGGGCTTTTTCCTCGGTGTTGCACTCCTCACCATCGGTGCCCTCGGGGAGATCGTCGGAACTGCACTCTACGGCTCGCTCCCCGGTTGGGAGAACACGCTCTTTACCGACCTGGAGATCCTCGGCATCCTGCTCGGACTACTCTCACCGTTCGTATTCGGCATCTTCCTGCCGCTGACCGAGTGAAAAAAGGATGGGAAAGATCGAGTGAAGACAGAGATGGGAAAATTCGGAGAGATTATGCGATACGGGAGAACGCGAGATTTCCGCGGACGTTCTCGATGTAGACGGTGACGACCTGCCCTTCCTGTGCGCCGGGGACGAAGATCGTGTACTTGCCGCGCTCTGCGACACCGTCACCCTTGCGCCCGGTGCCCGTGATCTTGACTTCGTAGGTCCGGCCTTCTTCCACCGCGTTCTGCTGGTGGGTTCGGCTCGTCGAACTCCGTTTCGTCACGGGGCGGAACGCACCACAGGCGTCACAGCGAAGCATGAGGTTGCGGTCTTCGCGCACGAGGCGCGTGTCCGGCAGGCCACATTCCGAGCAGATGACGAACTCTTCGACGTACTCGTCCAGTGCCGCCTCGAAATCCGAGGGCGAGAACGACCCGCTGTATCGGGCCTGTCCAGACTCGTACTTCCCGCTCGTCCCGAGTTCGCGCTGAACCGCGCTGTGGACGTGCTCGCCGTCACGCGAGAGGGCGTCCGCGATGTCGTCCAGATTTGTCAGCCGTGTGAATGACCCGTCTTTTTGTACCGCCGGGTCGGGAAAACTGAACCGCTCGTCGCTCGTTTCGAGGTCAGGAACCGCGTCCATGCCTCTGTCGAGTGCTGAATCGTAATCCATACTCGTGCGAGGTGGTGGACACATAAATGCTCTCCGTGTCGCATGTCATCACGAATTTTAACCCCTGGCCCCTCTCGGCAGGCATGGAACCGACCACGCGAGACGCCGCCTGCTTCGAGGCAGGCATCAAGTTCGGCGCGCTCTACCACCAGTTCGCCGGAACCCCCGTCAATCCCGAGAGTGCACCGAGCCTCGAACGCGCCATCGAGGAGAGCATCGAAAATCAACCCTTCTGCGAATCGGTTACGGTGGATATCCTGACCGACGAACTCGCCGAGGAGATAGAGCACGGGTACACCGAGTTGACGGGCCGGTTCATGGAAGTCGAAATCGTCGTCGAACACGAGGGGTGCGAAGTCGTCACCCGGATGGCGATGGAAGACGGCTATCCGTTGATGAAGATCGAGTCGGTTCGAGAGGAGTGACGGGGGAGGTGTGACCGACGACCACCGGAATACAGTATACGATTAGCGACCATCGGACGCGGGAGGCTGTCCGGATTTTGCGGGAAGGCTAGCGATCGCACCGCGAGCGACGAGTGAAACGAGGAGCGAGCGGGCCGACGACCGACTGCAGGGAGGGAGGAGTGCTTTTGGTCCACCTTTTACAGGGAGACGGCGAGCGTCCGGGCTAACTTGCCCCGGACGCTTGCTCTCGACCGTCGTAAAAGGTGGAGTTTCACTTTCGGTTTCGGGTCACCGTTTAAATGCAATCCCGCCGAATCGGTTGACATGAGCCAATCGACATTCGACGACGAACTGTTCGGTGAGGCAGCGAACGAGATGCGCGAGGATGTCGAAGAACACCTCGCCGCCGCGCGGGAGGAACTCCCGCCCGTCGAAGCCGTCTGGGAGACCGAGGCCGAGAACACGCTGGGGGCGCTCAACGCGCTGCGCTCCGCGCTCGACGTCGGCGACGCCGCAGACCACCTCCACGATGCGAAGAAGTGGTACGCGATGGGCGAGCGTGCCGACGCCTTCGAGGATGCAGACGACCTCGAAGCCGAGATCGAGACCCTCGATTCGGCCATCAGCGACATCGAAGACGCCCGCGAGCAGGTGGGCCAACTGGCGAGCACGATTCCCAGTCTGAAGGGCGCGCTCGAAGACCTGCACGCTGCTGACGAGGAAGCCGAATCGGAAGACGAGGACGCGGAAGCCGAATCGGAAGACGAGGACGCGGAAGCCGAAGACGAAGAGGCGGAAGCCGACGGTGGCGAAGCAGATGCCGCGGATGCGGACGACGGCGCGGAAGAGGCGGAAGCCGAGTAAGCGAGACGCGGTGCAGACAGGGCGTCTCAGCAGCTACCGGTGCTTGGGACGACTTACGTCCCGCTCGGCCACCGCTTCGAGCAGCTTCACCAGCGATTGCGCCGCCAGTTCGAGTAGTTCCTCCCCCCGTTCTTCGTCTCCGTCTGCCGGGTCGCCGACGACGCCGTTCTCCGTGAACTCCGCGCTGTCGAACGCGAGGTTGGTGTAGGACACCCACTCACCCCAGCCGTCGCTCACGCCCTCGCGGGCCTCGTCGATGCGGTCTTCCCGGACGAGTTCGGGGTGGACGTGCCGCAAGAGTGCGGTCTCCAGCGGCCCGGCGTGACCCATGTCGCTTCGGTGGTCGCCAACTGCTTCGAACCACGTGAAGGGAACGGCGTAGGAATCGTCGTGGCGCGTTATCTGCCCCGCCACTTCGCGGAGTGCGGCGACGTTGCCGCCGTGGCCGTTGACGAGAACGACCCGATTCCAGCCGTGGTGTGCGAGGCTGGCGACCGTCTCGCGGACATACTGCCGGAAGGTCTCCTCGGTGACCCACAGCGTTCCGGTGAACTGGCGGTGTTCTTCGCTGACCCCAACCGAGATGGGCGGCGCGACGACCACGTCGCCGTCGTACGCCTCCGAGCCAGCGTGCGCGACCGTTTCGGCGTTCAGCCAGTCGGTTCCGAGCGGTGCGTGCGGGCCGTGCTGTTCCGTGCTTCCGACGGGGAGGAGTGCGAGATCCGTCTCCACCGCGTCTGCCTCGGTCCACGTCGCGTCAGAGAGATGCATACTCGTCTCGTGCGCGGGAACTACCTTGTAGCCGACGGAGTCTCCCCTGCATCCGATGAAGTAGCTCCCCCCTTCTCCCGCCGAACTAGCCAGAAGGTCTTACTCGGTGACGGCCATCCCTTCTGACATGGCTGACGAAGACCGCGAAATGGGCGTCGAACTCGGCGAACTGAGCGATGAACTCGACAGCTACGATTACCCCGCGAGCGCGGACGAGCTGGTCGAGGAGTACGGCGACTACGAGATCCAGTACGAGAACGGTTCAGAGACGCTCGAAGAAGTGCTCGGGCCGATGAACGACACCTTCGAGGACTCGGACGGTGTCCGCCAGTCCATCATGACCATGGTCGATAGCGGTGCGGTCGGTCGGCAACGCTACAGCGACCGTGGCGCAGGGGGCGAGCAAACGGAGGGTGGTGACCCCGACCAGGAATCGTTCTGAAGCGGGAAACGACGCATTTCTTTCGTCATCTTCGGATTACCGTACCGGTACGTCGTCACTAACTCCGTTCATTCCGGCGAACACATCTGAACGGACGACTGCCTTATTCCGCGCAGTCAGCAACCACCGATGTACCTGATGAGAGGTGAGTACAGACTTGCAGGTCTCCGAACGGCCTGCAGACGACGTCATGACGGGTGAACCACCGACAGCGGAGGCGATCTCGTCTCTGCTCGACGACCACGAATTGGTCATCGCTTCCAACCGCCAACCGTACAGTCACGAGTACGGCGGCGGCGAAAATGGCGACCGCGACGTCGTCGTGCAACGACCCGCAGGCGGTCTCACGTCGGCGCTCGACCCGGTCGTTCAGTCTGCTGGCGGAACGTGGGTGGCGTGGGCGAGCGGCGATGCAGACCACGAAGTGACCGACGAAGACGGGCGCGTCGGCGTCCCGCCGGAGTCGCCAGCGTACGACCTGCGGCGTGTCAGGCTCTCCGACGAGCAAGTCCAGGGCTACTACTACGGCTACAGCAACCAGGTGCTCTGGCCGATCTGCCACGTCGACCCATCGAAGATGAACGCAGAGTCGGCGTTCTGGACGCAGTATCGCTCGGCGAACCGGAAGTTCGCCAACGCGATCGCCGAGGAGGCGGTGGAAGCGGTCGAGATGAGTGGGAGTGCCGGAAAATCGGAAGGGGAGCCGGTGGTCTGGTTACAGGATTACCATCTCGCACTGGCGCCGCGGATGGTACGTGAGAAGGCACAAGACGTGTTCTGCATGCAGTTCTGGCACATCCCGTGGCCCGCGTGGGACGCCTTCCAGATGTGCCCACAGTACGAGCAACTGCTCGATGGACTTCTCGGGAACGATCTCCTCGGATTCCACACTGACCGCTACTGCCAGAACTTTCTCGACTGCGCAGCCATGATATCCGATACGATGGTCGACCGCGCGACCCGGAGTGTGGTCTACGAGGGACACCGGACGTTCGTTCGGTCGTTTCCGCTCGGCATCGACGCAGATCGCCGTCGGGAACTCGCCAACTCCGCCGACGCGACCGCGTTCTGGCAGCAGTTCCGACACCAGCACGACCTGGGAGAGACGCTGGCGGTCGGTGTCGAACGACTCGACTACACCAAGGGTATCCCGGAGCGACTGGCCGCGCTGGAGGAGTTCTGGGAGACGCGCCCCGAGTGGCGCGAGCGGTTCACCTACATCCAGAAGGCGAGCGAGAGCAGGAGCCAGATACCCGAGTACCAGGAACTCCAGAGGGAAGTCGAGTCCGAGATCCGGCGACTCAACGATCGGTTCGGCACGGACGACTGGACGCCCATCGTCTACCTGAACGAGTTCCTCTCGCCGGACGACCTCGCAGCACTCTACCGCGAGGCGGACCTCGGTATCGTCAGTCCGCGGCGCGATGGGATGAACCTCGTCGTCAAGGAGTTCGTCGCATCGCAGGTGGACGACCCGGGCGTACTCGTGCTCAGCGAGTTGACGGGTGCGAGTGAAGAACTCGGCGACGAGGCAGTGACGATACATCCACACGATACGCCGGGGTTCGCAGACGCCATCGAACACGCGCTGTCGCTTCCAGAGTCCGAGCGTGCGCGTCGTATGCGCGACCTCGAACGACAGGTGCGCTCGAACGACGTGTACGCGTGGATGACTACGCAGTTCCGAACGGTCGAAGCGATCCAGCGCGGACGCGACGTTGCCGCCAGATCGATGCAACGACGAGGACACCGATAATCGAGGCGACTCTCGAGAATGACCAACGAACTACCCGACCCTCTCGACGAACACCTCTACGCACTGGTGAATCGACTGCTAGACGCCGACGGGCTGCTCGCCATGTTCGACTTTGACGGCTCGCTCGCACCGATCGAAGACCACCCCGACGACGTGACGCTCCCGCCAGCGACTCGGACCGTCCTGAAAGACCTCCGAGATTCCCGCGACGTCCAGGTCGGTATCGTCAGTGGCCGCGGACTCACAGACCTCCGGAGCCGTGTCGATATCGACGGTATCGCGTACGCCGGAAATCATGGACTGGAACTGCACGCCGGTGACGAACAACAGATTCATCCGGCCGCCGAGAATGCACGAGACGACATCGACGACCTCTGTGACGACCTCGAATCGTGCCTCGCTCCCGTGGATGGCGCGTTCGTCGAAGACAAAGGCGTCTCCGCGTCGATTCACTATCGACTCGTGAACGACGACCGCGTCCCGGCGGTCGAACAGGTGGTAAAGGAGGCTGTTCGAGACGTGCCAGACGTTCGCGTCACGTCCGGCAAGCAAGTACTCGAACTGCGCCCCGACGTGGACTGGCACAAAGGACGGGCGATCCGATGGCTGTACGACCACCACGTCCCCGACGAGGAGACGTGGCTCCCGCTCTACGTCGGTGACGACCGAACGGATGAGGATGCGTTCGACGTGCTCCCCGACACGGGACTCGCAGTCAAGGTCGGACGCACTCCACCGACGGTTGCGGGCTACCGCGTCGCCGACCCGACCGCAGTTCGGGCGGTGGCCGAGTGGCTGTCCGAGTACGGCGTCGAGTTCCTCCAGGTGGACGGAGACGCACAGCCCATCGCTCCGATGAACTGACGCAATCCACCGTTACAGTTCCGAAACACGCCGAAGAAAGGGGCGAACTGTCTGAACGGTCACGTCGGTTTATTCGCTGATTGCGAGTATCTCGTTGGCGAGAACCATGGCGACAGACGAACACGAAACCGACCGAAACGAGCGCGAGGAATCGACAGACGACACCGAGAACGAACGACAACAGGAATTCTCACGCGGTGCCGACCCGTCACGATACGAAGGCCAGCGACGACCAGAACGAACTTCTCGACGACCAGAGTCCCACCGACCAGAGCCGTCGGGTCGCGTCCAGCATCGACGCGAGATGCGAGAGCGCGCGGCGAGAGCGTCGCGTCCCCGCCAAAGCGAACGTCGTCGCGAGTCGGAATCGAGTGAGGAAAGACCGGAGGAATCGACCGAAGAAGAGGTACGGGAACCGACGGACGTACCGAAGTACGGCGGGCCGCGCGATCCGGACTGGGAACGACGGCGAATGCACCGACGACAGGAAGGACGAGACGCCGACGTTCGACGGCGAGAAGCGGATACTCGATCACACGACGCCGAGATTCGGCAGTACGAACGCCGGGCGAGCGCCGCGCTTGCCCGGCAGCGTGACTTGCAACGAGACAAGAGTGGACGGCGATATCACCGTGGACGGCGTGGATAAGAGTGGACGGCGTAGATACCGTCGCAGACCCTATTTTCAGCAGGACGGGTGCAGATAGCGTTCGTGGACGATATTTTCAGGAAGGGCGCTTCGAGACCGGTTCTCGGATCGAATCAGTCGTCCGCGTCAGTTCGTGCCGTTCTGCGGGCTGCACGGTCGATGAACTCCTGTGGCAGTTCGTCGATCTCTCCGGCCTGCACGCCCCAGAGGTGTGCGTAGAGACCGTCGTTTTCGAGGAGTTCGTCGTGTGAACCGCGCTCCACGATCTTCCCGTCTTCGAGGACGACGATCTTGTCCGCGTCCCTGATGGTCGAGAGCCGGTGTGCGATGGCGAACGTCGTGCGGTCTTCGGTGAGTCGGTCGAGACTGCGCTGGATGAGCATCTCTGTCTCGGTGTCCACGTCGCTGGTCGCCTCGTCTAAGATGAGGATCTCGGGATCTTTCAGGATGGCACGAGCGATGCTGATTCGCTGACGCTGCCCGCCCGAGAGTTTCACGCCGCGCTCGCCGACCTTCGTGTCGTAGCCGTCCGGCAAGTTCTCGATGAACTCGTGGGCTTCGGCGGCCTTGGCGGCCTCGACGATCTCCTCGTCACTCGCACCGAACGTGCCGTACTCGATGTTCTCTTTCACCGTCCCGTAGAACAGGAAGGTGTTCTGGCTGACGTAGCCGATCGCCTGCCGGATGCTCGGCAGGCTCACGTCGCGCAGGTCGGTGCCGTCGATGCGGATGGCACCCTCGTTCACGTCGTACATCCGGAGCAGGAGTTTGAGCACCGTGGACTTGCCTGCACCCGTAGGACCGACGAGTGCGAGCGTGTTGCCGCCCTCGACCTCGAACGAGATGTCCTCGACGATGACCTCCTCGTCGTAGCCGAAGGTCACGTCGTCGTAGACGACTTCGCCGTCTTCGACAACGAGATCATCTGCGTCGGGATCTTCTTCGATTCGGCTCGGTTCGTCCATCAGCCCGAAGATGCGGGCGCTGGATGCGTACGCACGCTGGTACATGTTGATGATGGAGCCGAACTGCGCCATCGGCCAGATGAACCGCTGCGTGAGCAGCATGAACGTGACGAACTCACCGGCTTTGAGTTCTCCTGTAAAGAACCACGGCCCCTGGCCGTTGAACACCCACAGCCCGCCGACGATAAATGTCAAGGCGAATCCGAGTCCCGAGAGGATCTGAAGCGACGGGAAGAACTTGATACGTGTGATGATAGCGTCCCAGTTCGCACCGAAGTAGTCGTTCGATACGTCTTCCACGCGGTCGGATTCGAAGGTTTCCGTGTTGCTCGTCTTGATGACCTGAATCCCGCCGAGGTTGTTCTCCAGCCGTGAGTTCACCTTGCCGACCGACGAGCGCACGTCGGCGTATTTCGGCTGGATGATCTGGACGAACTTGTAGGTGAACACTGCGATAAGCGGCACCGGCACCATCGCAACGATGGCGAGTTGCCAGTTGATGGTGAACAGGATGACTGCGATGGCGACCACCATCACACCCAGTCGGAACGCCGAGTTCATCCCATCGTTGAGGAAGCGTTCGAGGCGGTTCACGTCGTTCGAGAGGATGGACATCATCTCCCCGGTCTGCTTGTCCGAGAAGAACTCCATATCCAGTCGCTGCATCTTGTCGTAGGTGTCGGTACGAACCGAGTGCTGGATGTTCTGGGCGAACGAGTTCCACCCCCAGTTCCGTGTCCAGTGGAAGGCCGCACCGAGGCCGAACGCGAAGGCGATAACGGCGACGGAGAACCAGAACTGGTCGGTTTGGGCCGCAGGAACGAAACTGGCTGCCATGCTCGTGGAGACGAATGGAAGTTGGCCACCGAGGGCTTCTGGATAGGGAACCCTGCCTTCGGGCGTGAAGAGAGCGTCGACGGCGACACCGAGGATTATGGGTGGGAGGAGATTCAGCACCCGAGCGAAGATACTCGATACGACCCCGACGACGAAGGCAAATCTGTTCTTGCCTCCGTATTCGAGGAACAGTCGGCGCATCGGATTCTCGGCCTTCTCCCGTTGTTCCTCGAACGGGTCGTCTTCGTCTGTGTGTACACTCATTACTCCCACAAATGGGACACTGTATTGATAAGAGTTTCCTACGAACCGAAACACCGAATCACGGTAAAATTTTCACCTGTTCTAAAGCCATGCTGTGGTATCGATAGTTACAGGTTTCGGTCTTCGATCTCGGGGTCGATTCCCGCTTCGGCCAAATCCTGTCGCACGCGGTCGCGCAGGGGCGCGGGAACCGTGTTGCGTCCGACCGGAACGGCCATCTCGCCGTCGCCTTTGACCTTCCAGTAGAGCACGCACTGACTGGGTTGGTAGAACTCGATGCTGTAGTAGTCGTCCGCGCCGCGATAGTGGACTCTGGCAGCGAACTCGTCTACCTTCCAGCCGTCCTGCTCGCTGAGCGCGGAGAGCGAGTCGTCCATACCTGCGGATTGCTAGCGATGATGGTAGTCGTTACGAAAACGAGAAAGTAACAGTTATTCCCCCGGAGTTATTTTTCCCGGATACGGGTTCGTGGTCTAGTTGGTTATGACGCGGCCTTTACAAGGCCGAGATCGATGGTTCGAATCCGTCCGAACCCATCTGAAATAAAATTATAAATCGTCTTATTACGTCCGAAATACCCGGAGATTCTGTTTCTGGATGCGGGCAGGGGATCGATCTGTGTTCAACTCGTTTATGACAGCTTCGACAAAGCAGAACGAGATTGTATAGCGTGTTCGAGTGTTCTACCACCTCAAATTCAGTTCGAGGAACGATGTGGTGTACATCGAGCATGTGGTTCGACCCGTCTTCGCAGCAGACTTGACACACTTCGTCTCGTTCTCGAACCTGTTCACGGAGACGGAACCAATTTGAGCCAAATTCCGTGTATGTTCCACCGTTCCAACTGGGATTGTTCTCGCCGACGATGTTTCTACTTCGCCATTCGCCCATGCATTCCTCATCGCAAAAGTGGTTCTCGTAGGTGGCTACCTCGTATGGCGATCGTTCGACCTCGGTATCACACCAGGAACATGCGATGAGCTGGCGACTGGAGTGGTCGTGTCTGTGAGCGTCCTTGCAGGTACGACTGCAGAACCGTGTCGTCTCGGACCTCAATGTCGTATCTGGTACGTCTCACCGCATTGTTCACAAGCGTTCGTGATACGTCGTTTCTGGGCTTCTGTCTGGCACATCCTTGAGCAGTATTTCGTCTGCTGGACTTTGCAGGGTTTTACGCGATACGACTTTCCACATTGGGTACACTCGACTGATTCCATCGAACATTCACCGTTGCAGGTACGAGATGTCCGTTCGCGCCCACCCATCGGGTGCGATAAAAACGGTCTTGCACTGAGTCAAAACCAATTGCTCGAAGGACTGCAACTACGTATTCACGACAAATCAACTCAGGAGTAAAGAGTGTACTCCAGCCCGAGATGCATCGATGAAGATATCACGTCGAACAGAAGGCACACCCCATTTCTTCCCCCCTTCATCGGCGAGTGCCGCGTGTCCCGCTCGAAAACGACGGTGTACAGATCGACTGTACTCCGGGAATTCACCGTACAATAGGGGGTGTAGACCGTCGTTTTCGAAATTACATCTGGCCCGCTTACGCGGTGGTAGATGGCTATCGACCTAGTCAAGTTATGTTTCGATATCTCTTGGGAGAGGCTCTACATCGCTGTTTCAGAACAACGTGTGATCGTCGCGTCACGGACTGATGGGAGTTGATCTCGTCCCGAAAAACAGAATTCGACGGTACACCTCCGGTTTCTTCGGTCATATCGGGTGTTTCAGCATTTTCGATGCCGTGGTTCGTCGAGTGTTCCGATTTCCAGAAGATCTGCTTTTCGGCGTGTCTTTCCTGCGAAATCAACCGAATTTCGGGCTGATGCCCGCAACGGCTTCGAACGTGCTTCGTGAATTCAAGCTGATTTAATAACGGTACAAATCGGTTCTATCACTTGATTGTGGGGTATTGTGTGGATCACTACACTCTGACATTTATTAATCATGATTCGGTCGATAGACGGCCTCTACTCCATGAGTAGTGGTTTGGCCGTCCTCTCGACCTCGTCGCTTTCGGTGATCCTTCTGTTTCGAATGTACACTCTGCTTTTGTAGCTCCTCTCTCGGTCGACTACTGCGGTGTAGACTTTGACAAGAGTTTCGAGTGCATCTCTTGTGGCTTCCTAAGCGCCGATTCGGAAAATCATGGTGGTGTAGATTATCTCTATTCGATCGCACCTCTCCCGTCGCTATTCCCTCCAGGTATCAAATCCATCCACTCCTCAAAATGAATGCAGTCGACTGGCTCGTTTAGAAGTAGCCCTCGTTCGAGGCCCACTCGACCAGTGCGGCGAGTTCGATGACGACGAACAGGACGATTGCGAACTTGACGCTTTTGACCAGTTTTTGACGCATACCTATCCGTACGGTCTCGTTTCCGAAATCACTGTCGGAGTCGGTCGTTTCGACCGGCGGTCGATTTCGGCACCATTCGCTGTTTGGGGTGGGGAGCGTGTCGCTATCTGTTGGAGGAGGGTGCGGACGGCCTTACGCTTTCCATACGAGCTCGACGCCGGTATTGGACCAGATCCACGCGTCTTCGTTGTCTGGGTCGTACAGCTCGACGCCACCGTCGGTCTCGCGTTCCAGGCAGTCAGCACAATGCTCTGTGTTCTCTTGCACCATCGGGTACGACCGGACTGCAGAACCGTGTCGCAATAAGCTTTCCCCCCACCGCGGTATTCACCGGTTACCATTCGATAAATAGTGACGTACTACCTGTAACGTGGATTTCTCGATGAAAAACGGAGGGCGATGCGCTGCGATTACTCCGCGGGTTTTTCTCGTGCGGGTGCGGGCGGGTGCAGTTCGATCCCTACGTCGTCCGGTGTGATGACGCTCGGGAGCTTGCCCTCTCGGTCACCCGTAATGTCGCCGAGGATCTCTTTCAGATAGGCGTTGAACAGTTCGGGGTGCTCGCTCATCGGGAAGTGACCGATCTCCGCCATCTCGACTGCAGTTGCTCCCTCGCCGACGCCTTTCGCCGTCTCTCTGCCGTCTTCCGGCGTGGTAAGGTAGTCGTACTCGCCGTTGACGATGTACAGTGGGCACTCTTCAGCGTTCACTTCGTCGAGTTTGTCGCGGTAGTCGTGGTCGACGGAGTAGTAGTACAGGTCGCCTTTGAACACGCCGTTCGCCCCCTGCTCGTAGAGGTACATCGTCTCTCGGCGTGCCTGCTCCGGACTCTGTGGTGCCATCAAACCCCAACAGGAGTAAGCGTTCACCTCGGTCGTGTTGACGTGCGGGTGGTCTAACCAGTCGATGTAGAACCCTGGGCTGTACGCGCCACACTCCAATCCGATGAGCGCCCGGAACCGATCCGGATACCAGTCGGCGAGTTCGAGCGTGATGTTTCCACCCATCGACGACCCCATGTAGATCGGGTCGTCCAGTTCGAGTGCGTCGGCGAGAGCGACGAGCGTCTCGGCGAACTGCTTGCCCGTCATCTTGTAATCTTCTTCCCACCACGACTGGGTGGTCGGCGGCACCGATTTACCGTGATACGGCAGGTCGTGGGCGATGACGCGGAACTCGTCGGTGATCTCCTCGTCGGTGAGGACGTGCCGCCACTCTTGACAGTTGTTGCCAGCCGTGTGCTGGCAGAGGAGTGGAATGCCGTCTTCGGGGCCGTTCTCCTCGAAGTAGATCCGGTGGTCTACCCCACCGACTTCTGCGTGGACGTACTTTCCGGTGATCGGTTCGATGGTTCCTGGCTCGGCCATATTAGCTCCCTCCGTTGTTGTGTGCGACCCGCATCAGGTCGAGTGCGCGCTGGAACGGTCGCAGGTTCTGGAAGATCTTCTTGTTGTCGCCGGTCATCATGAGATGCCCCTCTTCGTTCCGAACCGCACTTCGATAGTGCGAGGCGATAATCTCGTGGTTGAACGCGGGCGGCGTCTCCTGGACGAACTCCTCCCACGCCTCGCGGTCGCCTTCGACGCCGAACGTCCAGCGATCGTTCAGCACCGGGTTCGGTGTCACCTCTCGCACCGTGCCGCCATCCATCTCGATGAGGAATCGCTCGTCACCGATCTCGACGTAGAAGTTGTCATCGAACTTGTCGTGCCCCCGAACCTGCATCTCGGGGTCGCTGTTCACCGTCTCTTTGTAGTGTTCCCACCACTCGTGACTAGCGAGGTCTGTGTCGTTCATGACTTCCCCCCGAAGCCAGGGACAACGGGGACAGTGATAAAAAATAGCATAATCAATCCGTTTGGTCTGCCTCGAAAACAGCGACCGGTTAGGCCCGGCTTACTCGTCGTCGGAAAGCGACGCCCCGCAGTCGGGGCACTCGTCGTCTACCATCGTCACTTGCGCGTCGCACACAGGACAGAACTCGAGATAGCAGGCCGGATCGCCCATGTTACGAACTATCACGACTGGCGATAAATGGCTTGTGTCTGCTGACTGTGGGGGTATGGGGCGAATTTCCGCCGACCGCACGCCCTCCGGCGCATTTCGAAATCCTTTTTTGTCCCATGCGCTTCCTTCCGAGTGCGCCGCCTTAGCTCAGACTGGGAGAGCACTCGACTGAAGATCGAGCTGTCCCCGGTTCAAATCCGGGAGGCGGCACTTTTCGGAATTCGACACGACGAGCGATAGCGAGGAGGCTGAATTCCGAACCGTGGAACTATCCGCGATATGCCCGTCTCCGACCTCCCGTCCGAACTCCGAGGGTGTCTCGACCATCCGGACGTGCAGGATGTCGTTTCGTAAAGACGGCTTTCGCGTTCGAAGTGGCGAGAGAATCCTCCACCCCGAGTTCGAAACCTGACGTTCGAGAACGGTGATAGCGTTTCATTATCTACCGGGTCGAAGAAGCCTGTATGGATGAAATGGGGGAGGTAACGTACGAGCACGTGTTGGTACCGACGGACGGGAGCAAAGCAGCGAAACGCGCGGTCGAACAGGCGGTCGAACTCGTGAGAGAGCGCGGTGGGACGGTACACGCGCTCTACGTGATGGACATGGGCGATGCGGGTTTCGTCGCGACGCCGAGCGACATCAAGGAAACTCGACAGCGACTGGAGAAGAAGGGAAAAGCATTCGTGAACGAGGTGAAAGAACGAGCAGACGAAAGCGGTGTCGAGTGTGTCACGGTCGTGAAATCGGGCATCCCGGAAAACGAGATTATCGAGTACGTCCACGACCACGACGTCGATCTGGTGGTGATGGGACGGCGGGGACGGTCTGACCCAGACAAGCCGCTCGTCGGCTCGACGACGAAGCGCGTTCTCGGCCACTCCGACATCCCTGTCCGTGTGGTTTGAAACCAGAGAATGTTCGAGCGGACGAGATGGGCGCCAGCAGCATCGTCGAGTGGTCGAACCCAGAACCCTCACTCGACCGGATCGAGCGGGGCGCTTCCGAAGGGCGTCGAGAACCGATCACACCAGATTGCAACCCCGTCGTATCGCGCCGGGTCGAGATCCGCTGGCAATCGCTGCGTGAAGGTTCCTTCTTTCGTACTTTCGCCACCCTCCGCACCGCCGTCGATCAGCACCTTCTGTCCGGCTCGAATCTCGGCGTTCGTGTCGGGGTCGCTCGCTTCGGTCAGGTAGACGTAAACGTCCGGCCCCTGTGTCTGCTGGTAGTTCTCGAACCGAAGGTAGTAGCCGTCTGCATCTTGGTGTAATGAGACCGTTCCCGACACCTGATGCCCGGCCTTTCCGGAGAACGAGCCCTGTTTGAGCACCTGTGCAGATCCGTCCGAGGCCGCAGGTTCATCGACGATGGTAGACTGTTCTGGCAGGAAGTATCCCGAGACGGCGTAGCCGACCGCCAGCACGCCGATGACCGTCAAGCCAACGAGGAGCAGTGAACGTCGTTTCATGGAGAGAGGGACGTCACCGGGGAAGATATTCGTTTTTTAGAATGTGTACCAAATCCGTTCCAATTCTTCCATCGAACTGGGGAGAATCGTGGCGGAAATTTTTGTCCCTTGGCTACGTTCCACCGATATGGAGACCCGTCCACTCGGCACCACTGGTCACGACAGTTCCATCCTCACGTTCGGTGCGATCGCACTCGATTTCCTCCCGCAGTCGGCAGCGAACGAGATGGTCGAAGATGTGCTCGCAGCGGGCGTCAACCACTTCGACGTCGCCCCGACCTATGGCGATGCGGAGCTGAAACTCGCGCCGAAACTCGGCGAACACCGCGACGACATCTTCCTCGGCTGTAAGTCCCAGGAACGAACCTACAACGGTGCGTGGGGCGAACTTCACAGATCGTTGGAGCGCCTCGACACCGGCCACATCGATCTCTACCAGTTTCACGCGGTGACGCGATACGACGAACTCGAAACCATCGTCGGCGAAGGGCAGGGCGCGAACGGCGACGACCCCGGTGCGCTGGCCGCGTTCGAGGACGCCAAACAGGACGGTCTCATCGATCACATCGGTCTGACGAGCCACGGCGACCCGAGCGTCATCCGGACGGCGATGAAACGCATCGATGGCCTGGAGACGGTGATGTTCCCGATGAACTATACCCTACTGAGCAAGGATGGGCCGGAGTACGACTACGAGGCGGTACGCGATTTCGCCGAGGAACGCGACATCGGCACCCTGGGTATCAAAGCCTTTGCAAAGGGGCCGTGGCCGGACGACCTCGACGCTGACGACCGCCCGTACAACACGTGGTACGAACCCTACGACGAGACAGAATCACTCATTGCCTGCTTGCGATTTGCCCTCTCGCAGGGGATGACCACCATCACGAACGCAGGCGACCCGGAACTCGTTCCGGCGATCCTCGACGCCGCATCTGACTACGAACCACTGAGTGCGGACGAACAGGAGTCGCTCGTCGAAGCTGCACGGGAGCGCGATTCCCCGGTTCCGAGTCCGTAAGTTACGCTGTCGAAGCCCCGACCTTTCGAATCGACGGTCACTGGCGGCGACGTGACCGACGGTGGCCCGATAGCGACATCGTGTTTTCGGCGGTCAGAGTAGGCTTATGCTGAACGCTGTCGTCTCTACTCTTGGAGACGGGGAAAGGGTGGACGGGATATAGGGGGCGGTCTGTGTCGTCCCGTCCGACCCGACCCGGAGAGTACTATGCACATCGTACGCACGACACAGGAGTTCATCTTTCGTCGACGATACTGGGGTGTCGTCGTGGCCACCTACCTGCTCGCGCTCCTCGCGTGGGTTGCGCTCGTCGACCGCTGGCTTCCGATGGCGGGAACGCACGAGGGGGCGACGGCGGGAACTCACACTGCGATGACGATGTCAGCGCCGGGGGTACCGGAAGCGATGGCGCTGTCGAGCGGTCTGCGTGGGATAGCGCTCTATCTTCTCCTCTGGGGGACGATGATGGTCGCCATGATGTTCCCCTCGTCGGCGCCAGCGTTCCAGGCGTATTATCGCACGATTCGAGACGCGACGACGCCCGTGAAGATAGCGAGGATGACCGTCGTGATGGGGACGTTCGTGCTCGTGTGGGCGCTCACGGGTGTCGTCTCGCTCGCCGTCAATCTCGCGTTCCCCATCGTCTCCCTCGGGACTGCGAGTAGTGTGCTTCTCTTCGGTAGTGCGCTGGTGTTGCTGGCCGCGTACCAGCTCTCGCCGTACAAATGCCGCTATCTGCGACACTGCCGAGCACCGGACAGCGTCGTCGAAGGCGTCCATCCCGGTGTCTCCGGCGCCCTGCGTTCTGGTTGGCGATTCGGCGTTGCCAGTATCGGCTGTTGCTGGGCACTGATGGGTCTCATGGTCGTCGTCGGATCGATGAACATCCTCTGGATGGCTGGCATCACGGTCGTCGTATCCACCGAACTGCTGGCACCGAATGGTGAGCGACTGGCGGAACTTGTCGGAGTAGTCTCCGGAGTCGGTGGGCTAGCAGTGCTGATCATCGGAGCCCTATAATAGATCCGACACTGCACAAATCCCTCACTTGTGGAAGGGGATAGGTGGTGATCGCCGACTTTCGGTTCGATTATCGAATATCGAGTTTCTTTAAAATAGGAGTTAATGATTAACCATGCTTTTTTGATTCTTGCCGGTGAGTATAGTCGATGGTCGCACGACCGTGTGACCGAGAGAGTATCACGATACCATGTCCGTATCTGCCCGACGCGGACGACGACGAGCACACCGATTCGGATCTCGAGGATGACGACCAGTCGCAGCACAGAAATTCAGAGATCGATATCCAGACTGCGATTCAGATACTGACCGACCTCGTAAACGAACTCACGGACACAGAAGAACAGCAGACGTCATCCGGCCAGGACAGTCGACAATCGACGGCGCACGGGAGCGAAACGGATCGATCGGCAAGATTGGACGAGTATCACGTACACACGTATCGCTCCGAGGACGAACTGCGAGTCGTCGCGGACCTCCCTGGAGTCGGTGAAGACGAACTGTTCGTCGGAATCGACCGGGAACTCCCTGCGCTCATCGTCGTCGTGAACGAGACCATCGTCGATCACGTTTCGCTCCCCGAGAACGCTGTCGACATCAGAGAGGCGACGTTGAAAAACGGTGTTCTCTTCGTTCGAATCCGATTACTCGACCACGTGACCGCGGCGTAGCTACTGTGTCGGGTGATTTCGACGCTTGAACACGTATCTTTTACCGCAACCCGCATGGTACCGTCCCTCTCGGAAGTCTTATCCGTCACCCCGCACTTTGTTCAAAAGCAATGGCGAAAGGAAAAGTTGATTTCTTCAACGACACTGGCGGTTACGGTTTCATCTCGACGGACGACGCGGACGACGACGTGTTTTTCCACATGGAAGACGTTGGCGGCGACGATCTCGAAGAGGGGCAGGAAATCGAGTTCGACATCGAGCAGGCACCGAAAGGTCCCCGCGCGACGAACGTTACCCGCCTGTAAGTAGACCGAATCACTTGCTGCTTCGGCAGTAGTGTACCGAATCAATTTTACTTAGAACTACTCGCGAGCGCACAGCTCGTGGCTTCGATCCCGAATCCTCCGCTCACCAGCACGGTCGCTCCCTCTCGAACCACACCAGTTTTCACATTTCCGCGCAAAACTGCCTCCACGAACCACGGGGGTACCCCCGGTGTGACCCATGAGTGACCAACCAGACCCCGAGACGACGACCCCGGACGCAGAGATCGGTCGAGGCCTGTTCGAGGAGAGTATGGGTCCGAGTTCGGCGCTCGCACACCTCTACCGTGGCGAGATCCACCGGATGAAGTTCTGGCGCGAGCGGCTCGACCGGACGAGCAACTGGGCGATCACGCTGATGGCGGCCATCCTGACGTGGGCGTTTTCGAGTCCGAACAATCCACACTACATCGTCCTGCTTGCGATCGTCATGGTGAGCATCTTCCTGCTCATCGAGGCACGGCGCTACCGTACCTACGACATGTGGCGGTCACGGGTACGGATGCTCCAGCAGAACGTGTTCGCGCTGGCGCTGGACGACTCAGAGGGCGTGGTGGACGACGACTGGCGACAGAAGCTGAGCCGGGATTATCGGACGCCGAAGATGAAGGTCTCGCTGGAGGAGGCGATGGCCCACCGCCTGCGTCGGGTGTACTTCTACCTCTTTCTCGTCCTGCTCGCCGCATGGCTGTTCCATCTGACGGCGTACTCCTCCACGGCGAACTGGCCCCAGAACGCGGCTATCGAGTGGGTTCCGGGAACCGTCGTCGTGGCCGCTGTCCTCGCCTTCTACGTCTGCCTCGTCGTCGTCGCGTACCGACCGCGAACGTGGCACATCAACGGCGAGATAATCCCGAACGATTTGACCGGCTGGGATTACTCGGAGGAGTGATCTCCCGTTCCAGCAACTTTCCGTCTCGTAACTCTCTGCTTCTCTTCTCCCCTTTTACTCTGACCCGCTTCGCTTCAATCGTGCGACGAGCGTCTCGATGGTTCCGGAGAGTGCGCCGCTTCCGAAGAGCGCGACGAGGATCGCACCTGCGGCGTCGAAGATGAGATCGACGATGGTGTCCTCGAGACCGTACTGGATGAGCACTGGTTTCATTCCGGCTGCCCGTGCGAACTCGCGGGCGACGAACTCCAGCACTTCCCAGACGACGCCGAACGCGAGCGTGAACAGGAGAACGTAGACGAAGATGAATCGCGGTGGGAAGTAGACCGCGTCTGAGTGCTCGTCGAACGCCCGCGCGGTCGCGTAACCCACACCCGCGACGAGCGTGGCCGAGAGCGTGTGCGTGAGGTGGTCCCACCACCAGACCACGTCGTAGAGACCGAGCATCCCGATCGCGTGGAGGAAGACGGCAGCGGTGATCCACAACGTCAGCGCAGGGCCGAGAGAGATACGATAGTCGCGTCTCAGCACTGCGGGAAGGAAGGTCACCCCGAGCGCGAAGACGCCGTTCACCAGCACGCCGACGTTCCGGCTGGCGACGCCGATAGCGATGACGCACACGATGGCGAGTTGCATCCCTCGGACCAGCATTTGTGGACGGCCGCTCGCAATCTCCATCTCGACTGGATGTAGAACCCGAGAGGAAAAAACGGTGGCTCTGTCTCCGAGTTTCTTCGTCATTTGGTACCGTTGTGCAAGCCCCGACAAGCGTTTATATCGACATCACGTATCGATTGGCACAATGATGGCAACAACGCACGCCCTCGTCGGCGTGCTCCTCGGAAGTGCGGCGCTGTTCGTCGCACCGGAGTTCGCGCCTGTCGCGGTCTCGGCGGGACTCGTCGGCGGCCTGTTCCCGGACTTCGACCTCTATTTCGGCCATCGAAAGACGCTCCACTTCCCCGTCTACTACTCGGTGGCTGCGGTAGCGGTGCTCGCGGTCGCAGCACTCGCGCCGACTGCGTGGACGGTCGCACTCGGGGTCTTTCTCCTCGCTGCGGCGGTTCACTCCGCGTCGGACGCCCTCGGCGGTGGATTGGAGTTGAAGCCGTGGCTCGGTCAGTCCGAGCGGGCGGTGTACGACCACTTCCGGGGACGGTGGATTCGCCCTCGACGGTGGGTTCGGTACGACGGCGCACCGGAGGATTTCGCGCTGGGGGTCTTCCTCGCACTCCCGAGTCTGGCGCTCCACGACGGCACGATACAGACGTTCGTCGTCGCTGCGGTTCTCGTCTCGGGCGTCTACGCCCTGTTCCGCAAACGATTCGTGATCGTGGCGGAGTGGCTCGTCGGTCGGGTTCCCGATCCGATGCTGGCCTACGTTCCCGACCGATTCGTCGCCGATTTCGTCCAGTAAGCGGCGAACGCGCTTCGAAGGGTTTATTCACAGCCTGACCATCAGACTTCAGTAGTAACCATGTCCGACAAACCTGCCTCGATGTACCGGGCAATCAACAAGCCCGCGTACACGCGACGCGAGTACATCACGGGTATTCCCGGTTCGAAGATCGCACAGCACAAGATGGGTAACGTGGACAGCGACGAGGACGATTACCCCGTCCAGATCTCGCTCGTCCTCGAAGAGGAGTGCCAGATCCGCCACGGTGCGCTGGAGGCCTCCCGCCTGTCCGCCAACCGTTTCCTGCTCAAGCAGCTCGGGCAGGAGAACTACAAGATGATCCTGCGTAAGTTCCCCCACCACGTCCTGCGCGAGAACAAGCAGGCGACGGGTGCGGGTGCAGACCGTGTTTCCGACGGGATGCGACAGGCGTTCGGAAAGCCGGTCGGCACCGCAGCACGGATCCAATCCGGCGAGCGACTGTTCACCGCGTGGTGTGAAGTCGACGACGCGGCGACGGTCAAGGACGCCTTCCGCCGTGCGTACAACAAGATCTCCCCGCCGTGCAAGATCGTCGTCGAGCGCGGTGAGGAAAAGCTGGTCGCATAAATCGACTCATCTTTCGGTTCGGCACGCTCGGTAGCCTGCGGTTCGTCACGATCACGTTTCGATGGAAGCCCTTCTTCCGATACGAAATCCTCACCAGTCCAAAGCCGGAGGTCGCGCCAGCGACCCGAGCGTTTTTGTTTTCTCACACGAATCCTCGTCCGATGCTGGATCTCGCGGTCGCGTACCGAGAGGAGACGTTCGAGCGCATGCGAGGCCCCCTCGCCGAGCGGGACATCCGTGTCCATCACGTCCCGAGCGAGGCCCGAACCTTCGACCTTGCCGACCCACCGTGGAACCCCGACGAGTTCGACATGGGATTCGTCTACCCCTCCCGAGCGATGGAGGGTGGCGTCGTGGACGCCCTGCTCTCCGTACCCTGGGTGAACGACCGCGAGGCGGTGCTCACCTCGCGGAACAAGGGTGGTGTCGTCGCCAAACTCGGGCAAGCGGGACTTCCGGTACCGAAGACGGTCGTCGTCTCGAATCCGGTCGAGGACCGCGATCTCCGCGACGTGTTCGCACAGTTCGACCCACCGGTCGTCGTCAAACCTAACTCGACCACGCGCGGGACGGGGATCGCCAAGGTCGGCGACCTCGATTCCTTTCTCGGCGTCGTGGACTACCTGAACCTCGTCCACGACTACCGCGCTACGGGTGACAAATCGTTTCTCGTACAGGAGTTTCTCCCCGGCGCGACCGACTACCGTGCGATGGTCGTGGATGGCGAGTACGTCGGCGCGGTCGAACGACGGCTGCCCGAGGATGCACTCGCGTCCGGTCGGTGGAAACACAACGTCCATCGGGGGGCGACCGCCCGCGGAGTCAGTCTGCCGGACGAACACAGAGAGATCGCGGAGCGAACGGCGAACGTGCTCGATATCTCGTATTGCGGGGTCGATTTGCTCGATACCGGCGACCGCATCGTCGTCGGTGAAACAAACGCTCGGCCGACTATCGACGCGGAGACGAAATACGAAAACGGGTTTTACGACCGTCTCGCAGGGCTGATTCGAGCGACTGGTCGGTAACGGTTGTCCTGACGGTTCGGCGGCGGCAGCTATTCGACGCTGATGTTCGCCGATTCGTCGGTCTTTTCGAGGGTGACTTCGAGGACGCCGTTGTTGTATGTCGCTTTCGCGGACCGTTCATCGACACGTGCCGGAAGCGAGATGCGTTCGTCGTATTCGCGGTGGTCACTGACGGCGCTGATGGTCATCATCTCGCCGTCGCATTTGAGGTTGATGTCTTGTTTTTCGACGCCGGGAAGATCGGCGATGACGCGGACGTACTCGTCATCCTCGTGGATGTCGACGTGCGTGTCGGCCCCGAATCCCGACGCACCGGTATCGACCTGCATATCCACGTTTCCACCCATCATATCGTTCATCATACGTTCGATTTCGCGAAAGAGGTCGTCGAAGGGGTCGTCGCGGTCGTCTCGTCGCATACTCGATAGTAAGCCCCTCCCAAGCAAAAGGTTTTGGACATCCGCCGAATTCGTCGGTTCGGTGGCGACTGAACAGGTGGAGGGTTCGATAGCTGAATTCGTACCCTCCGTGCTCAGTCGGTTCCGCTGTAAGCATTCAAAAACTGCCTTCGATGTTCGATCTCAAAAAAATACCTCGTCGTTCGCTTGGCGTAATTCGTTAGTCTTCGGCTTCGTTCTCCTGCTCGTTGTCGTTCGCTTCCTGCTCTTGCTCGAGTTCGTTCTCAGCTTCCGCTATGCCGACCTGCGCGTTGGAGTTCGACTGCTCGGACTCCTGCTCGGCCTCAGCCTCGCCGTAGACCGCTATCGCACCGAACTGCTGCTGGTTGTTCCAGTTCTCTTGGTAGTTCCACTGCTCCTGCTCGACTTCAGCTTCGGCTTCCTGTTCTGCGTCTTGTTCTTGGTCGATCTCGTTTTCTTGCTCCTGTGCTACGACTGCGCCGCTGAAGCCAGCGGTGACGACCGTTGTGAGAACGGCCATCGCGACCAATACGCGAAGTGCTCTTTTCATGGTTGTATCTCTCCGGGCGGGAGAGACGCTGTGTCGAACGCACACGGCGACGCCGTCTCCGGTGACACCGTGCTGTTCGCCCCACCCGTCTCAGGCCATCGGTGGAGGAGTAAATGAACGGAGGGTATCGTTTGAGTCAGTTTACCTTTTCATGAATGGTGAAGCAGAACGAAACAGCGAGTAACGTAGAACGTGGATGCAGTGGCAATTTATGTTCGGATTAGACGACCAATTACCCTCAATCATCCCCTTTTTCGAACGGTCGAACTGAATGGCAGCAGTCAGTAATCACGGATGTCCTTGTTGATTGTTATCTTACACCTTTCTCAGAAACGTCGAATACTGCATGCATTCGGTACCGATATCGTTGTTACACCACACCGTAGGCGAAGCGAAACGGTACTCTCACGGATGAATCGATTCGGGAACCATGTCACCCCGAGTTAGCCGTTTGCCTTTTTCGAGGCTCGCCGTCACCGTAGAATTTCTCGGAGAACCGTCTGCCGTAATCGACGACTCGACTACTCGTACGTCCCAATGATGCAGACCACCATCGTGTTCGCGGTCGTGCCGTCCATCGAATCTAACCGTATACAACGAGTGTCGGACCCGTCGAGCGATGACCCCTTTTGTGGTAGGTTCGTGGGTGCGCCAACCGAGTCCGAGCGTCCACCGCTTTCGCGCTGTCGAGAATCACACTGTGCGTGACCCCACTTGCACCGCCATCAAGCCCGTTTTTCGTGCCGGATGAGATACGCTGTTCCGACCCCTCGTCATCGTTCCGGCCGAACCGTCTTCGTCTGTCACCCTCGCTTGCCCGTTCTTCTGGCGTCGATTCCCGCTCGAATCTTTGCCGCTGATTTCGACGACTCCACTCACCCGGGCTCTCACCTGTGTTTGCGTGAGTGATTCCCCGGTAGTATGAGGACGATGCGCGCTTGAGACGAGTCTCGTCAGCGAACGACTCGGCTATGACGGCCCGACTGCTTCGAGGTCACAATAACAGATTGATGCGGACGTCAAACAGGCACTGGGATGCGTTTTCAACCCGAACGAAACTAGCGGTCTGTCAGACTGTAATCGCGACAGAACAGTTTCCGTACTCCGTCGTTTGCTGCTCGACCGGTGAAAAACAATGACTCTCTGTATGCGCTACGTGTTTAGAGGAACAGGCTGTCGTATTCGATTTCGCGAAAGAGGTCGTCGAAGGGGTCGTCGCGGTCGTCTCGTCGCATACTCGATAGTAAGCCCCTCCCAAGCAAAAGGTTTTGGACATCCGCCGAATTCGTCGGTTCGGTGGCGACTGAACAGGTGGAGGGTTCGATAGCTGAATTCGTACCCTCCGTGCTCAGTCGGTTCCGCTGTAAGCATTCAAAAACTGCCTTCGATGTTCGATCTCAAAAAAATACCTCGTCGTTCGCTTGGCGTAATTCGTTAGTCTTCGACTTCGTTCTCCTGCTCGTTGTCGTTCGCTTCCTGCTCTTGTTCGAGTTCGTTCTCAGCTTCCGCTTCGCCGTACTGCACGTTGAAGTTCGACTGCTCGGACTCCTGCTCGGCCTCAGCCTCGCCGTAGACCGCTATCGCACCGAACTGCTGCTGGTTGTTCCAGTTCGCCTGGTAGTTCCACTGCTCCTGCTCGACTTCAGCTTCGGCTTCCTGTTCTGCGTCTTGTTCTTGGTCGATCTCGTTTTCTTGGTCCTGTGCTGCGACTGCGCCGCTGAAGCCAGCGGTGACGACCGTTGCGAGAACGGCCATCGCGATCATAACGCGAAGTGCTCTTTTCATGGTTTATTTCTCCGGGCGGGAGAGACACTGCTGGTGCTGGACACATAGCAACGTGTGCTGCTGGACATACAACAGCGTGTGCGTCCTCCTCAACCCAGTTGACTGCATCGAGGGGGGTGTAAATGAACTGGTAGTATCGTTTGAATCCGTTCACTCATTCTGTGAATCGTGTCCTCCAGACCTACTGGAGAGTAACCGAAAATGTGGGTGTAGACCGCCAATTGCGTCCGAACGTGGCGACGCCATTTTCTCCATTACCCTCCTTTTCGACCGGCCTGACTGAGTGCCCGTAGCTAGTAACAGGTGATTTATGTGCTGACTGCTACCACTTAACAAGCTTTAATACGTCGAATACAGATTCGCTCGCCACCGTTATCGTTATCACACGAAGTGAGGGCGACAACCGCAACGATGTATCGGTATTGCTACTCTGTTCGGAGAACGTATCCTCGTTTGAAAACTACTCGTACTGTATTTCGTACTCGGTTGATGGCAAAAGATTGTAACTCACTGCGTACACGTTCCGGTTTAGAGGAACAGGTTGTCGTCTTCGACTTCGTTCTCCTGCTCGTTGTCGTTCGCTTCCTGCTCTTGCTCGAGTTCGTTCTCAGCTTCCGCTTCGCCGTACTGCACGTTGAAGTTCGACTGCTCGGACTCCTGCTCGGCCTCAGCCTCGCCGCCGAACGCAATCGCACCGAACTGCTGCTGGTTGTTCCAGTTCGCCTGGTAGTTCCACTGCTCCTGCTCGACTTCAGCTTCGGCTTCCTGTTCTGCGTCTTGTTCTTGGTCGATCTCGTTTTCTTGGTCCTGTGCTGCGACTGCGCCGCTGAAGCCAGCGGTGACGACCGTTGTGAGAACGGCCATCGCGATCATAACGCGAAGTGCTCTTTTCATTGGTTGTATCTCTCCAGGCAGGAAGCTGCCGGACATACAGCGACGTGTACGTCCGCCCCACCCGGATCAGCACTGTCGGGTGAGGTCTAAATGAATGGTCGGCACCGTTGAGTCCGTTCGCTCGATTTACGAACGATCGAATTTCTCCCTAACCGGTAGTAACGAATGAAATACCCGAAACGCACCGGCCTCTGCAACATGCGACGACGTTGGCGGCCCCATTATCACTTCATTCGGTTATCACCGCTTTCGAACGGTTGAACTGACCGCTATATAGCCGTAATGGAAAATGCGAATGTGGTGTGTCACTATCACTCACTACCGAAACCGACGAATACCGACACCGACTGCGAATCTATCGTTGATACTCGACCAGCTCATGGACGACGTGGAGTTTCCGAACCAGCCTAAAAAAGTGACTCCGAATTAGAAGCCGATGTCGAGCGCGTCGTTGGTCATTTCGATGCTTTCTTTCGCGTCCGCGCTGTTCGTCACTGCGCGAATCGCATCGACGTTTTCCGGTACCACGTCGCTCTCTTGGTGGATGGCTTGGAAGAGATAGAGGTCGTTGCCTTCCATCGAAACCGACTCGCCCCAGAGGCAGTTCTCCCAGACGTCGGCGCGCGGGCGGTCTCTGTCCATGGCGTACTCTTTGAGTTTGCCAGCACCGTCAATGTCCATTCGTTCCGGAATGACGAAGATGCGCGACTGGCGTTCGAGCAGTTCACGAACCTCTTCAGCGTCCGGTTCGGCTTCGAGCGAGACGTTGATGCTGTGCATGTGCATCAACGTCGCCGGAACCTTCAGTCCGAGCGTGTCGATGGCGAGATCCGGGAAGATGGTCTTCACGTCCGGCCCGTGGTGAGAGGGCAGCGTGATCGGGTTCGGCAGGATGTCGTTGATGGGACCGCGACCGGTCTGGGCCGGGTCGCCACCGCGTCGAACGAGGGTCGCACGAACCTTCTCGACGCCGTACTCCTCGCGGAGTGGTGCGACGAGCCGCGAGAGCCCGGTCGTGTTACACGAGACGACGCGGACGTGTTGGGCGCCCACCGCTTCCTCGAAGTTGGCGCGAGCGTTGAAGCTCACGTCGGCCACGTCTGCGGATTCCCCGCCCTGATACAGCGCGGGCGTATCGTACTCGTCGTACAGCGATTTGTTCTCCGCGCCGATTCCGGAGGGGCAGGCGTCGACGACGACGTCCGCCTGTTCGACCATCTCCTCTACCATCCCGGCGAGTTCGATTCCCGCGTCGCCGAACTGCTCCGCTCGCTCCTCGATGGCGGCGTAGAGCGGATAGCCGTTCTCGATGGCTCCCTCGGCCTCGAAGTTGGGCCGGGTCTTCGCGACACCGACGACCTCCATGTCCGGTTGCGCGCGGACAGCGTCAGCGACTCGCTTCCCGATAGTCCCGTACCCGTTGATGCCGACCTGTAGCATGTACGTCTGGCGCTCCGACGCCCGCGACTAAAACGGTTTCGAGCCACAACGATGGAAAACAACTCGACCGTGAGTAAGTCAAGAAAGGGAACACCTAACCACGCCGACTACGACCCACCACCTATGAGTTTGGACGACGCGGCGCGAACCGCCGTCGAGCAGTGTATGGGGCTTCGACCCGACGAGAGCTGCGCGGTCATCACCGACGACAAACGCCGGAAAATCGGGGAAGCGCTGTACGACGCCGCCCACGAGATAACGGACGACGTCGTCGTCGCGCGCTATCCGGTCGGCAGCCAACACGGTGAGGAACCGCCTGCTCCCGTCGCTGCCGCGATGGCCGGGGCCGACGTAGTGCTCGCCCCGACGACCAAGAGTCTAAGCCACACCCGCGCACGCGGAAAGGCGAACGAAGCGGGCACGCGAGCCGCGACCCTTCCCGGAATCACGGAGGAAGTGATGGTCACCGGTCTCGACGCCGATTACGAGACCATCGACCGGCACTGCCAGGATGTCCTCGCGCAGGTCGAAGGCGCAGCCGAGATCCGCGTCACGACCGAGAAAGGCACCGACATCACCTTCGAACCCGGCGACCGCAAGTGGTTCGACGACACCGGCCTCTGCCACGAACCGGGTGACTTCACCAATCTCCCCGCAGGAGAGGTGTTCGTCAGCCCCGAGAACGTGAACGGTCGCTACGTCGTGGACGGAACGATGCGACCCCACGGCCTGCTCGAAGACGGCCAGACTCTCGAATTCGAGGTCGAAGACGGCTACGTCACGGAGATCAGCGACGACGATATCCGTGACCAGGTTGAGACCGCGGCAGAAGAAGTCGGCCACGACGCCTACAACCTCGCCGAACTCGGCATCGGCACGAACGTCGCCGTCGCCGAACTCGTCGGCTCCGTCCTGTTGGACGAGAAGGCAGGCGGCACCGTCCACATCGCCATCGGCGACGACGCGGGAATCGGCGGCGACACCGACGCGCCGCTCCACCTCGACGGCATCATCCGCGAACCCACCGTCTATGCAGACGGGGAAGTCGTAGACCTCCCGATGGTGGAGCGGTGAACCCGCGGAACAGTGAAGAAATCGAACTGCCACAGCCCTAATCACGGTATCAATCCCCTCAATGCCGACCATCCACGGAACCGACGTTCACGGCGTCGACGTTGACCACGAAACGCGCTGTTCGCACTACGACACCGAACGCGACGTGATCGCTATCCGGTTTCCGTGTTGCGACGAATTCTATCCCTGCTACCGGTGTCACGATGCCGTCGCCGACCATCCTCGCGAAGTGTGGCCCGAACCGAAACGGGATGCGGAGGCGGTGCTGTGCGGTGCCTGCGGTGCCAAACTGACGATCGCCGAATATCTCTCTTGCGGCTCGCGGTGTCCCGAATGCGACGTGGAGTTCAATCCGGGCTGTGCGAACCACTACCACCTGTACTTCGAGGGCTGACTCGCACTCCGCGCACTTTTACGCCCCGAGTCCATACCACGATGATATGAGCGATACTGCGGAGCGCGTGGCAGTCGTCTGCCCGTCGTGTTCCCCCGAGTTCGAGACCGTCCACGAGGTGCTGAAACCGGGTGGACAGGCGACGGTACGCTGTACCGAGTGCGGTCACGTCCACAAGACGAAGATCGAAGAAGAACAGACCGAAGAGATAGACGTCATCGTCTCGCAGGAAGGCGAGTCGTTCACCGCGACGGCGGACGTACCGATCGAGGAAACGCTGGCGGTCGGTGAGGAGTTCGTCCTCGAAACCGAGGAGGCCATCTTCGTCGTCCGGATCACGAGCCTCGAACAGGACGCGAATCGTCGCGTGGAGGAATCTGCCGCCGAGGACGTCGAAACCATCTGGACACGGGCCGTGGACAACGTCTCGGTCAACGTCACCATCCACCCGAAAGACGGGCGCAGGGACGACTCGCGCGGTATCAAGGTGAACATTCCGGGCGACTACGAGTTCGTCGTCGGCGAGACCGAAGAACTCGCCGACGAGGAGTTCACCATCGACGGCATCCTCGTCACCGACGACGCGACCGGTTACAACTTCGACCGACTCGACCACGACGGCGACTCCGTCGTTGCAAAGGACGTGAAACGCATCTACGCCGACGACGAAAGTTCGACCGCCTGGTCGGCCTGGTAGCATGTTTGGCCGCGGTAACGGTGGTTTCGAGGACGAACGAGGAGCCCTCGTCCAGCAGCTTGCCGACCGCGACCGGATCCAGAGCGAGGCGACGCTAAACGCACTCCGGGCCGTCCCGAGACACGAGTTCGTCCCCGAAAACCGGCGAGGAGAAGCGTACACCGACCAACCGCTCCCCATCGGCGAAGGGCAGACCATCAGCGCGCCACATATGGTCGCCATCATGACCGACCTCCTCGCCCTCTCGCCCGGTGACCAAGTGCTCGAAATCGGAACGGGGTGTGGGTACCACGCTGCCGTGACTGCGGAAGTCGTCGGAAGCGAGAACGTCTACAGCGTCGAATACCACGAATCGCTAGCCGAGGAGACTCGAACCCGATTCGACGACCTCGGCTACGACGAGATCTCGATCCGCGTCGGTGACGGCCACGCTGGCTGGCCGAAACACGCATTCTACGACGCTGCTTACCTGACCTGTGCTGCGTCCGACTTCCCGCCCAAAGTCGTCGAACAGATACGCCCCGGTGGTTACTTGCTGGCACCACTCGGAACCCGGACGCAACGACTCGTTCTCGCCACGAAGCGCGAGGATGGCTCGCTCGAACGCGAACAGCACGGCGGAGTTCGGTTCGTCCCGATGCAAGGAGAGTAGCTTTTTTCGGCTCGCACCCGAGCGGTCGGTATGGACTATCGTGAACTCTGTCTGTTATGGGCCGCCCGCGAGACGGGAATCGTCGACGCCGTCATGTTCGATGCCGGAACGCCAGCAGAAGTCGCCGCTGAGACCGGCGTCACCAGGCGTGCCGCACGAATCACGCTCGAAGCGATGGTCGAGATGGGCTTTCTCGAACAGGTCGGCGACGAGTACGAAGCGACGAACCGGGCGCTGGGACTGTTCGCCAAGACGGACGTGCGCTCGATCGGAAGCGTGCCCCACCAACTCGACTGCCTCGACCGATGGCTGGCGCTCCCCGAGACCATGCGAACCGGTTCACCCCCCGAAACGCCCGACGAGTGGACCACGAACTTCGTGGGTGCGATGGCGACCGTAGACGAGACGGCGGTTCGGGCCTGTGTCACCGAAGCAGTCCACGAGCACCCAGACGCGGAGCGAGTTCTTGATGTCGGCGGTGGTCCTGGCGTCTTCGCCAAGGAATTCGTCCGCCGCGGTTTCGAGGTGACGCTCGTCGACAAACCGGAAGTCATCGACATCGACCGGCGCTTCCTCGAACGCGAACCCATCGAACTCGTCGTCGGGGACATCACCGACGACCTGCCGACGGGGTTCGACCTCGTCTTCTGCTCTCGGGTCGCCCATGCACTCGGCCCCGACGAGAATCGGAACCTCCTTCGAAACGCCTTCGATGCACTCGACCCTGGCGGTGTCGCGGTTTTCACCGATCTCGTGCGTGGGCACGCGGACGGCGCAGCACGCATGGGGGCGCACATGCTCGCACAGACCGAGAACGGCGATACGTACACTGCCGAGCAGTTTTCGGAGTGGTTCGAGGACGCCGGATTCGAGGTGTTCGAAATCCGTGATATCCCGGGAACGGAACAGCAGGCGATCGTCGGACGCAGGCCGCACGATTGAAGAACGTTCGAACCTAACGCGAGTTTATGGAATCGGCGGTGTTGCGTGACGACATGGTGGCCAGTCTCGAACACGAGACCAAAGGGGTCGTTCGAAGCGACCACGTCGGTCTCGCGCTTCGGACGGTGCCGCGCCAGGAGTTCGTCCCGGTCGATGCCGACCAGGGGGCGTACACGGATCAGTCGTTCGACCACCGTGGAACTCGGATACTGTCCCCGAGTACCGTTGCTCGATTACTGGAGGCACTCGACGTAGACGAGGACGACTCCGTTCTCGTCGTCGGGGCGGGCGTGGGCTACACCGCAGCGGTGCTGGCGGAGATCGTCGGCGACTGCAACGTCCACGCCGTCGATATCACGCGCACCATGGTCTACGAAGCCCGACAGAACCTCGACTCGGCAGGCTACGGCGGCGTGTTCGTCGACTGCCGCGATGGGGCTGACGGTCTCCCTGAATACGCGCCGTTCGACCGCATCCTCGTCGAGGCCGCGGCTATCGAACCGCCACGTGCACTCGTCGAACAGCTCGCTTCGGAGGGACGGTTGGTCGTTCCGCTCGGCGGCGGCACCCAGCGGTTGACTGCCATCGAACGGTCGACGACGGGGGGTGCCGAAACCGTCCAGCAGTTCGGAAATGTCGCACTCGCACCGCTCCTCGTGGACGGTGAACAGTCCGACACGCTCGAACGGAATCGCACTGCTCGGGAAGACCGCGAGCTCGCGGAACGCCACGAACAGACGCGGCGTGGATGGGAACACGAGTGGATCGACTGGGACGGGTACGTCTAGGGCGGATACTATCTTTCTGCGAGGAGAGAATCCCGCCGTTTACGGTGGGAGTGAATCCGATAACTCCCACACAAATCACCGTCGATAGCAGGAAGGATATTCAACGTGAACCATACTGTCAAGTAATTTATCTAGATAGGCTATGTATGGCGATTGTGGTCACCCGCACCTACGTTGGTTCCATCAAGAACCATCGACAGGTCTGCGATGGCCTCGATTCGCTCGGAGATTCAGCCTCGAAAATCTGGAACGTCGCACGATGGACAGCAGGCCGCATATGGGACATAACCGGCGAAATCCCAAATGAAGGCTCACTCAAATCGTATATGAAGACCCGCGAGTGCTGGAAAGATTTGAACGCGCAATCCAGTCAGAAAGTCATTGAAGAACTTTCCGACGCTTTCCAGTCATGGTTCGGCCTGCGACAGAAAGACGAGACGGCGAATCCTCCCGGCTACCGCAAATACGGCGATACGCGCCCTCGCAGTACAGTTACGTTCAAAGCAGACGGCTTCAAACACGACCCTGAGAACAACCGAGTCAGACTCTCGAAAGGTTCGAATCTGAAAGAGTATTGGTCGGACTTCATCCTCTGCGAGTACGAAACCCGCCCCGACGTTGACCTCACCGAGGTCAACAAGGTACAGAACGTTCGCGCCGTCTGGAATGGTGACGAGTGGGAACTGCACTTCGTCTGCAAAGTCGAACTTGAAACCAACAACTCAGCAGACGACGGAGTAGCAGGTATCGACCTCGGTATCACGAACATCGCCACGGTCGCGTTCCCTGACGAATACGTCCTGTACCCCGGCAACTCCCTCAAACAGGACAAGCACTACTTCAAGCGTGCCGAGTACGAGACAGAGGATGAGAATGGGCCGTCAGAGCAGTCGATGTGGGCACGGCAGAAACTCACAGAGCGTGAAACGCACTTTTATCATGTCCTCACAGACACCATCATCACCGAGTGTGTCGAACGCGGTGTTGGTACGCTCGCGGTGAGTTGGCCTGAAGACGTTCGTGAGTCCGATTGGGGTGCAACTGGGAACAAGAAGCTGCACACGTGGGCGTTCGACCGTATCTACCAGTACCTCGAATACAAAGGCGAAGAACGGAGCATTGAGGTGTTGAAAGAGAACGAGTGGGATACGTCGAAGACCTGCTCACGATGCGGTGACGATACGAAATCGAATCGTGTTGAGCGTGGCCTGTACGTCTGTTCGTCGTGTGAGTTGGTCGCCAACGCAGATTGTAACGGGGCAGAGAATATGCGGCAAAAGATAACTCTGAGTCCTCATGGTGAGGATAGGAGTAACGGCTGTGTGGCACAGCCCTCGACATACTTGTTCGACCGCGAGAGCGGGATGTTTTCCACGAGAGAACTGGTCGTGTCGTAGACCGGCAAATATCCCACCTGCGGGACGGGAAGCCCCGGCGTGAACGCCGGGGAGGATGTCACGGAAAGTCGTACACGCTCGGCGTGCTGGTCGAAGAACTCGCCGACATGAAGGGAGTCACCCCGGTCGTCGCCGACCCGATGGGTGCATTCACCACGTTTGCCGAGGTGTCTGGCTTCGAAGTCGTCGATACGCCTCGCGTGTCCGCGAACTCGCTCACACCGCGTGCGTGGTGTAACCTCCTTGGACTCGACCACGAGAGTCCGACCGGATCGGTGGTCTGGTGGGCCGCGCTCGAATCTGAAACGCTCGCGGCGATGGACGAGTACGTCTCGAACGCGGACGTGACGCAGGCAACCCGGCGGTCGGCGGAGAATCATCTCGCACTGGCCGGCTCGTGGGACGTGTTCTCGCCCGATGGACTCACTGCGGCAGACTGTGCAGAATCCGAATCCGGAATCGTGCTCGACTGCTCCGGGTTCGATGCTGCACCGATGAACGCGGTGGTGCGAGCGATGGCGGACGACCTCTATCGTGCTCGAATCACCGGCTCGGTGGAGACGCTTCCGTGGCTGGTCGTGGACGAAGCGCACGCTTTCTTCGACGGCATCGCAGCCCCAGCACTCCGAACCATCGTGACGCGGGGACGGCGTCCCGGCGTCAGTTTGGTCGCAGCGACACAGCGTCCTGCCGCACTCCCCGACGTCGCGATATCGCAATCGGACGTGCTGGTCGCCCATCGATTAACGTCGCGCTCCGACCGCGATGCATTGGCCCGTGCGCGGCCTACGTACATGACGGGGTCGTTCGCCGACCGGATGCCGGAGACGCCCGGTGCGGCAGTCGTGGTGGACGACGCAACCGAGAGCGTTCACGCCGTTCAGATTCGAGAGCGACGAGTCGCACACGGCGGCGAGAGTCCGAGCGCGAGCGAACTCCGAAAGGGATAGGTTTCGGTGCTGACTGCACTCGAACACGAGCGATGGGTCTCCCGACCGCGTCGGGAACCACCCACTGGGCTGAGAGGCGCTCCGAAGAAACGATGTCGGTACAGGATACGCACGCACTCAAGCAGTTCGAACCGATCCTCCTCATCGCCGTTGGAGGGTTCGCAGGCGCGGCACTTCGCCACGTGACGAGCGCCGCCCTTCCCGGTAGCTTTCCATGGGGGACGCTGGCGGTCAACGTCGCCGGAAGTTTCGCGCTCGGCGTCCTCCTCTACGAGGCGCATCTGGCGGACTTGCTCGCACCCGAAACCCGGCTGGTCGTCGGAACCGGCTTCCTCTCGTCGTTCACGACCTACAGCACCTTCGCGGTTCAAACCGCGAGTCTCTCGCCGACGTTCGCCGCCGTGAACGTCGTTGCGAACTACGCACTGGGCATCCTCGCCGTCCTGCTCGGTCGCCGGGTGGTGGGAGGTGTCGTCTCGTGAACCCGGTTTTCCTCGTCGGTATCGGCGGGATGCTCGGCGCGCTGAGTCGGTACTTCGTGGGACGATCGCTTCCGAGCCAGCGCCGAGCCACGCTGGTAGTGAACGTCCTCGGGAGTTTTGCACTCGGTGCGTTGACCGCAAGTCTGACGGACGACCCTGCGATGTTGGTGCTGTTCGGGACTGGGTTCTGTGGCGCGTTCACCACCTTCTCCAGTTTCGCGTTCGAGACGGTTCGGCTGTACGAACGGGGGAAACGCCGTCGGGCGGTCAGCAACGCCACGATGCATCTGGTGGGTGCGCTGGTGGCCGTCGCACTCGGGAGTGCGATGACGACTGCTCTCCTGGGTTGACGGATTACGACGCACTTTTCCACGCGGCTCGCTCCGAGACCCTCACCCACGCGACGATGACTGCGGGCGTCACGAACAACGCGGCGAGGTACGAGTAGAAGATACTCAGAGCGATCACGAGACCGAACTGGCCGATCACCGGCGTGATCGCGAGGACGAGTATCCCGGTTCCCGCTATCGTCGTGAGCATGCTGCCGGTCAGTGCACCTCCGGTTCCACGCACGGTTCGCGTGAGTGCGTCGATCACGTCGGGAGACCCCTCACCCCCCTGTTCGCCATCCTCTTTCCCCTCGTACTCGTCACTGAATCGCTGGACGACGTGAGCAGAGTAGTCGATTCCCAGCCCGAGCGCGATGGCGAGAACGGTCGCGGTGAGTGCGTTGAACGGGATTCCGAGCAATCGCATCGTCCCGGCCAGTAGCGCGACCGAGACGACGATGGGGACGAGATTGATGATTCCGAACACGGCCCGCCCGACGAGAACGCGATAGATGAAGGTGAGAAAGACCGCGGTGGCGAACAGTGCCACGACGAGACTTCGAACCGCCGACGTGAAGATGAGTGATGCGATGGATTGGAAGACGACGATCTGGCCGGTCGCGGTGGCGTCAAATCGGTAGCGGTCTGCGAGCACGCGCGCATCGCGTGTGATGGCTTCCTGAGACGCACTGCCTTTCATCGAGTAGACGAGCTGTGTGCTTCGTCGGTCTTCGGCGAGATACTGCAACGCCCGTTCGCGGACTGGCGAGGAGAGCAACCGGTCGTAGATCACGTCGAGATCGTCGTCGGGGACGCCATCGTCGTCGATGTCGTTTCGCTGGACGAGTTGGCGAAACTCCTCGGACTGGGCGCTGTAATCTCGAATGACGCTGATGATACTCTCCGCATCCGCCTGTCGCTGGGTGACGAGGAACGATTCCGGGGGGTTTCGATTGGCCTGCTGTATCGATTCGAGTGCGAAATCCTCCCGGAGCGGCCCCTCGACGAAGATGGTCACCGTGTCGTCCTCTGCAGTGGCGAAGTTCTCGTCGAGAAAGTTGATGCTCTCCGTGACGGTGTACGTCTCGGGTGCGAAGGGTTCCGGAAGCGATTCGAGATACGCTGGCGTCTCTTCAGGTGGCAGGAAATCCTCGTTCGAGAACGACGTGTCGATGCCCGTCGCGTAGGTTCCGGACGCGACCGTCAACAGGAGCGCGACGACGAGAACCGTTGTCGCGCTCCTGCGGGCGAGTCCGACGCTGATCTGTAATGCTCGCCCCAGAAACGACCCTTCTTCGCCGAGCGGACGACGACCGAACGTAGGGAGTTCGAGTCGAACCCGCAGGCGGTCTGCCGTGACCTTCGCGGTCGGAAGAAAGATGCCGAAGATGAGGAAGGTGAAGACGATGCCGATCGCGGCGATGATTCCGAACTCCTGGATCGGTTGCAGGCGGCTCGTTGCGTTCGACGAGAAGCCCAGCACCGTCGTTCCGGTGACGATGAAGAACGCGACGAGTAGTTGGTCGGTCGCCCGCCGCATCGAACGTCCGACCACGTCCTCGACCATCCGTTCTTCGCGGTAGCGGTTTATCACGTGGATTCCGTAATCGATACCCACCGCGAGCAACAGCGGCGGTACGGCGACGAGCAGCTGTGTGAAAGGGATGCCAACGAGACCGGTGAATCCCAGAGTCCAGACGATTGCCATCACCAGCGAGGCGACCCCGAGCATGAGGTCGATGGGGTCACGGTAGGCGAACAGTAGGAAGACGAAGATCAGTATCGCGGCGGCGGGGATGACGATGATGAGCGAATCGAAGGTGACGTTCGATAGCTCCTCCGAGATGATTCCGCTCCCGAAGACGACGATGTCGCTATCGACGGTTGCGACGATCGCTTGCGACCGACTCTGAATCTCGGCGATGGGGTCTTCGCCGCTCGCTTCCGCACCCGCTTGCTGGGAGACGCCGCGAGGAATCCCATGCTCGACGATGCCGATGGTCGCCGACGCGGAGGCCGCACGGCGATTGAAGTCGTCGCTCAGGAGTCTTCCGAACGCGGGATTCCTGGCTGCTCGCCGAACTGCAGTATCTACTTCTGTCGGCGTCGCTCGCTCTACGGTTCGAATCTGTGCTTCGAGTGTCGTCGCGTTCGGGTCGAGCGTCTGTGCGACGATGCTCGCCGCACTCGCCGTCGATTCGACGCGCAATCCTTCTCTTCGCTCGAGGCGATATTGCGCTTCCAACATCGCCAACAGTTCGGGTTTCGAGAGGACGTTTCGACCGGACTGGATGAGCTGCGTACTCCCGTTTTCCGCAGCGAACGCTGGCGAAAACTCTCTATCGACGGCGTCGAACGCCTCCTGAGCCGGAGTATCTTCGGTGAACTGACTCGTTCCGGCCTCGGTCGAGATGCGGGCCCAGCCGACGCCGAATCCGGCGGTCAGGACGAGGAATGCGAGTAAGACCACCCGCGACCGCTCGACGATCCAGTCGTCGATCGTTTCGATGATGGCTCGATACGTGGCCACTCATCGCCACCTCCGGATCGCGCCGATTCCGGCGATACCGAGCAAGACGCCGATAGCGATGACGAGCGGAAGTCTGAGACCGAAACCGGTCGAAAACGGAAACAAGCCGTCTCCTTCCGGTTCTGTGACTCGAATCGGTATCTCGTAGGTGTCCGAGAGCGTCGTCTCGCCATCGGGTTTTTCGTACTGGAAATCGAGCGACATCGGGTACGTTCCGGCCAGCGTTCCGCTTTCCGCGCCGACCGTGAACCGAATCGTGGCCGACTCGTTCGGCGCGAGTTGGGTGATGAACGCATCGTTGTCGTCGATGGTCAGGGGGCTATCGACGAACGCCCGCGCGTCGATGTTCCGGAGCGTCCTGTCGTCGTTGTTCGTGATCTGGAGGACAATGGTTCCGCTCGAACCGGCGTCGACCGATGCTTCCTGCGGGGTGACGACGAATTCGTCTCGCCGGGGTGAGACGAGCACTCGGGCCTTCAGCGGTTTGCTCTGCCGAGGGTCGTCGTCTTGATTTTGGTATCTGACGCGGAACGAGAGCTGTCGCGGCCCGCGGTCTGCGCTGTCGCTCACGTCGATTCGATACCGAAAGGACTCGGACTCACCCGAATTGAGGGTGCCCAGTGCGTATTCTGTTTCCCGTGGAAAGACGTTCTCTCGCTGAGACTGGAGAACGAGAACCGCGTTCGCCGCCGCTTGTGGTCCCTCGTTCGTCACTGTACCAGTAACCACGCCCTCGTCGCCGACGCGAAGCGTGCTGTTCACGTCGGTGAGCGAAAACTCCTGCTCCGGCGCGGGGATAACGCCGATGACCTCCGACATGGTTTGGTTTCGCCTTCCGTCTTCCCGATACGACACCGAGATGCTGAACGGATAACTGCCGCCGACGGTGTCGTTGCTCGCTGTCACTTGATATTCGACGGTCACGTCCTCGTCGGTCGCCCATTCGCTGACGAACTGACTGGCGTTCCGTGACCTCCCGAGTCGGAGTTGGTCGTTCCGTGATTGCAGGGTGATGATGGCGTCGCTCACGTCGCGTCCCGTGTTTTCGAGCGTCAGAGAGATGGTTCCCGTATCGCCCGACTGTACGTTCGAGGAGATATCTGTCACCTCGAATCGTTCCAACCGAATCTGTTCGGCGGGCCGAACAGTGAAGATGTACGGCCCGGCCTGTCTCCGAGAACCGTTCGCTGTCGTGTACGAAATGACCGCCTGAAACGGGTAGTTTCGAATCTCCGCGAACTCCTCTGCCAGAAGCCTGTACGTGACGGTTCGCTGTTCGTCCGTCGACCAGCTGCCAACCGACTTGCTGGCGTTCTGTGATCGACCGAACCGGACGCTTTCGTTCGGTGATTGTACCAGTATGCTCGCGTTAGAGACGTCTACTCCGGTGTTCTCGAACGTCAGTGAGAGATTACCTGTTCCATCGACCGGTACGTTCGAGGAGACCGAAACGAGTTCGAAGTCGCCGGTCGTTCGGTTGGTGGTCGTAGTCGTCCCTTCTGCAGTGGTCGTCGTTCGTTCTGTCGTCGTGGTCGTCTGTTCGACGAGCGAACCGTTCTCCGCGACGACGTGGCTGCCGCCCTGCGAAACCAACAGGAGTGCGACGATGATGGAAACGAGTCCCTCCCGATTCATGCGTCGAGTCCCGTGCGAGTCTCTCCACTGTCCCCGATCGGCGTCATTTCTCTCCCCCCTGTCTTGTCACGTGGCGGTGATTCGTATAGGTTTGCCCCTCGCTTTGGCCACCGTTCCCACGAATCGCTATCGTTCCAGCTATTCAGAAAAACGTCCAGGGCGGGATTCGACAGTTCCTGCTCACTACGTTGCGCGGATACGCCGCTGGTCGGCTTCAATTCCATTTTGTATCGTTTTCTGCTTCCGGCGTTCGCTCGACGCAAACGCTTCGCTCGCGAGTTGGAAGCAGAAAAACGCCCGAGGCGGGATTTGAACCCGCGTCACGACCGTGACAGGGTCGTATGATGGGCCACTACACCACCCGGGCCTGAGAACGCAGCTACACCTACTCCGTGCCCTTATTAAGGGGTGTCGATTTCGTCATCCCTTGGGAGAGAATGGCAGGGGGAAGACACTTCCACGCATTTCGATTTCCAGCGGTCATCCAAACGTCCTCGAAATCCGGTATTCGCTAGCCCAGTTGATCTTCGATATCGGTGCTTTCGGATGGGGGTCGTCCACTCGCAGCCGCATCTCGCCGTTTCCGGTGTCTTCGATGGGTATCCAGTAGACTTCGTCCGTTCTCCGTGAGTACACCGCATATACGTCGATATCGTCCGCAGTGTAGTCCGAATCGAAGCGCCCTCCGAATTTACGGTGGAGGTGTAGAGATTGAAGCGAATCGCGCCGTTCACCCAGCTTCCGGTTTTACACTGCACCCGATAGAGACATCGACCATCATCGACGACGAGATCGTATCTATCGCTGTCTCCGAACGGAACCGAAACCGACAACCCCAGTTCCATGAGTCTGCTCAGAATCGCTGCTTCCGTTTCGTCACCTTTTCTTGACGTGTTCATCGCTGAGGGTACAACTATCTGTGATTCGTCTTCCTGTTTGAACATACGTCTCGCTCGTGAGTCGAGTTCGTCAAAAGCGCCCGAGGCGGGATTTGAACCCGCGTCACGACCGTGACAGGGTCGTATGATGGGCCACTACACCACCCGGGCTTCGAGACGCATTCACTCCTTTCTGGCTTGTAGGCTTAAGGCTTTCCAAACGGAAGCAGTATGCGGATTCGTACCGAGTGACTACTGCACACCCAGCCAGCCCAAATCATTTATACCAGAACGAAGTACGTACTGGTGATAGAGAACTGCCCGCACACTGGTGCGGGGTACGATAGCCGGGCGTGTGCGCTCTAGTTAGCAAGCCTTAAATGAGTGCCGCCAGTAATACCCTGTAGTATCTCGTGATAGCCATTTCTCCCGCTGGCCAGAAAATCGCGCACACATGGTAGACGTAAGCAAACACAAACTGGTTCCGGAGCACTCCGTCGTCGATGAGGGCGAACTGGACGAAGTGCTTGAGGAATACGACATCAAGAGTACCGACTTACCAAAGATAAAGCGGGCCGACCCCGCGTTGCCGGACGATGCAGAGATCGGCGACGTGGTCAAGATCGTCCGCGACTCACGAACGACTGATCGAGCAGTCGTTTACCGACTTGTGGTGGAATAATGCAACGGGAAGACCGACGCGCACTATCGAAAGAGTATTTTTCGAAAGAACGACTCGCAGAGCATCACTACCGCTCGTTCAACTCCTTCCTGAATCGCGGCATGCAGGAAGTGGTGACCGAGAAGGAGACCATCGACACCGACATCGGAGACAAAGAGGGCGAAGAACCGGTGTACGTCGAGCTGGGTGACATTCGAGTTGTCACTCCGCGCGTACGTGAGGCGGACGGGAGCGAAGAGCTCCTCTACCCGCAGGAGGCTCGCCTCCGTAACATCACCTACGCCGCGCCCGTGTTTATGGAGATGACCATCGTGAAGGGCGAAGGCGACGACAAACGGGTCGTCGACACGACCGAGACGAAGGTCGGTCGGATGCCGATCATGGTCGGCTCCGAGAAGTGTAACATCTCGAACTTCGAGAAAGAGGATCTGGTCGAGATCGGTGAAGACCCTGCCGACCCCGGTGGCTACTTCATCGTCAACGGTTCGGAGCGCGTGCTGATGACCTCCGAAGACCTCGCACCGAACAAGATCCTCGCCGAGTACGACACGAAGTACGGCGACGAGATCCAGGTCGCGAAGACGTTCAGCCAGCGCCGAGGCTACCGTGCCCTGGTGCTCGTCGAACGGACGCGAGACGGCCTCCTCGAAGTGTCGTTCCCCTCGGTTTCGGGGAGCGTGAACTTCGTCACGCTCGTTCGCGCACTGGGCCTGGAATCCGACGAGGAGATCGTTCACCGCGTCTCCGACGACCCGGAGATCGTGAAGTTCATGCTCGAAAACCTGGAGGCTGCCGAGGTGCAGACCCAGGAAGAGGCGATCGAAGCACTCGGGAAACGGGTCGCCTCCGGACAGGGCAAGAACTACCAGCTGAAACGCGCCAACTACGTCATCGACCGATATCTCCTGCCGCACCTCCACGAGGAGGGTGTCGAGGAGGAGGAAGTTCGCATCAACAAAGCGTACTACCTCGCCCGGATGGCCGAGGCGTGTTTCGAACTCGCACTGGGTCGCCGCGAGGCGGACGACAAAGACCACTACGCCAACAAGCGCCTGAAGGTGTCGGGCAACTTGATGAAAGACCTGTTCCGCACGGCGCTGAACAAGCTGGCACGCGACGTGAAATACCAGCTCGAACGGGCGAACATGCGTAACCGGCAGCTGTCGGTGAACACCGTGGTTCGCTCCGACGTGCTCACGGAGCGCCTCGAACACCCGATCGCGACCGGGAACTGGGTCGGTGGACGCTCCGGCGTCTCACAGCTGGTCGACCGAACGGACTTCATGGGTGTCCTGTCACACCTTCGCCGTCTGCGAAGTCCGCTCTCGCGGAGTCAGCCGCACTTCGAAGCACGTGACCTGCACGCGACCCAGTGGGGTCGCATCTGCCCCTCGGAGACTCCGGAAGGGCCGAACTGTGGGCTGGTGAAGAACTTCGCGCAGGCGATGGAACTCAGCCAGAACATCGAGGACGAACAGGAGCTCAAACAGGAACTGGCGTCGATGGGGGTCGAGGGCATCCCCGGAATCGAGAGCATCGAAGGGAGCGCAGACTAACATGAGTCAGGGACGAGAAGCGAAAGTATACGTCAACGGCAGTTTGGTCGGAACACATCCCGACCCCGAACAGCTCGCAAATCAGGTACGAGAGGCACGCCGACGCGGCGACGTCAGCGAGATGGTGAACGTCTCGGTCAAGGACCGAACCCGTGAGGTCATCATCAACGCAGACGCCGGACGCGCTCGCCGACCACTCCTCGTCATCGAGGACGGCGAACCACTCATCACGGAAGAAGAGATGGAAGCACTCAAGCAGGGCGACTTCTCGTTCGAGGAACTCGTCCAGCGCGGCAAGATCGAGTTCATCGACGCCGAGGAAGAAGAGGACATCTACGTCGCCGTCAACGAAGAAGACTTAAACGAAGACCACACCCACCTCGAAGTCGACCCACAGCTCATCTTCGGTATCGGTGCCGGGATGATCCCGTATCCGGAGCACAACGCCAGCCCGCGCATCACGATGGGTGCAGGGATGATGAAACAATCGCTCGGTATCCCGGCGGCGAACTACCGTATCCGCCCCGACACGCGCCAGCATCTCTTCCACTATCCGCAGTTGTCGATGGTGAAGACGCAGACGACCGAGCAGATCGGCTACGACGACCGCCCTGCGGCACAGAACTTCACCGTCGCCGTGATGAGCTACGAAGGGTTCAACATCGAGGACGCGCTCGTGCTCAACGGCGGTTCGGTCGACCGCGCGCTCGCTCGCTCGCACTTCTTCCGCACCTACGAGGGTGAGGAACGACGCTATCCCGGTGGGCAGGAAGACCGCTTTGAGATCCCGAGCGACGACGTTCGCGGTGCTCGCGGTGAGGATGCCTACACCCATCTGGACGAGGACGGACTGGTCAATCCCGAGACGCGCGTCGACGAGAACAGCGTCCTGCTCGGCAAGACGAGTCCCCCGCGATTCCTCGAAGAGCCGGACGACATGGGTGGCCTCTCACCCCAGAAACGCCGCGAGACGAGCGTGACGATGCGCTCTGGTGAATCCGGCGTCGTTGACACCGTCACCCTGATGGAGGGTGAAGACGGCTCGAAGCTCTCGAAGGTGTCGGTGCGTGACGAGCGAATCCCCGAACTCGGTGATAAGTTCGCATCGCGGCACGGGCAGAAAGGTGTCGTCGGCCACATCGCACCACAGGAGGACATGCCCTTCACGCAGGAGGGCGTCGTCCCCGACCTCATCGTCAACCCGCACGCGCTCCCGTCACGCATGACGGTCGGCCACGTGCTGGAGATGATCGGTGGCAAAGTCGGTGCGCTGGAAGGTCGGCGCGTCGACGGAACCGCGTTCACCGGCGAAGACCAGGAAGAACTCCGCTCGGCGCTTGAAGAGCGCGGCTACAAATCGTCCGGCAAGGAGATCATGTACTCCGGCGTGACCGGCGAGAAGATCGAGGCGGAGATCTTCGTCGGCACCATCCTGTACCACAAGCTCTACCACATGGTGTCGAACAAGCTCCACGCCCGCTCGCGCGGGCCGGTACAGGTGCTTACGCGCCAGCCGACCGAAGGTCGTGCCCGCGAGGGTGGCCTGCGTGTCGGCGAGATGGAGCGTGAGGTGCTCATCGGACACGGTGCGGCACTGGCGCTCAAAGAACGATTGCTCGACTCCTCTGACCGCGAATGGATCTACGTCTGTGGTCAGTGTGGGATGAGCGCAGTCGAGAACATCGACCAGAACCGGGTGTACTGTCCGAACTGCGAAGAGGAGACGGACATCCACGAGATCGAGATGAGCTACGCGTTCAAGCTCCTGCTTGACGAGATGAAGGCGCTCGGAATCGCCCCGCGACTCGAACTGGAGGACGCAGTCTAACATGGTAACCAATCAAACTCCCAAGGAGATCGGCTCTATCAGCTTCGGGCTGATGGATCCCGAGGAGTACCGCGAGATGTCGGCGACGAAGATCATCACAGCCGACACGTACGACGACGACGGTTTCCCCATCGATATGGGGCTGATGGATCCACGACTGGGTGTCATCGACCCCGGTCTGGAGTGTAAGACCTGCGGGCAACACTCCGGGTCGTGTAACGGCCACTTCGGCCACATCGAACTCGCCGCACCGGTCATCCACGTCGGCTTCACGAAGCTCATCCGCAGATTGCTTCGCGGCACCTGCCGGAACTGCTCGCGGCTCCTTCTCACGGAGGACGAGAAAGAGAAGTATCGCAACATGCTCGTCCGGACGAAGGAGCTCGGCAACGACATCAACGATGTGACGAAGGCCGCCATCCGGGAAGCACGCAAGAAAGATCGCTGTCCACACTGTGGTGAAGTCCAGTACGACATCAACCACGAGAAGCCGACCACCTACTACGAGGTTCAGCAGGTGCTCACGAGCGAGTACTCGGAGCGCATCGCCACCGCGATGCAGGGTCGCACCGAAGACGGCGAAGAAGACGAAGAACGTGAACCGATAGCGCCGCCGGATCTGGCCGAGGAGACCGGTATCGACCTCTCCCGCGTCAACCAGATCATGTCAGGCGAGTTCCGCCCGCGCGAGGAAGACCGCAAGGCCCTCGAAAAGGCACTCGACATCGACCTCACCACCGAGGACATGAACAAGCTGATGCCCTCGGACATCCGCGACTGGTTCGAGGACATCCCGGACGAGGACGTGCGAGCACTCGGTATCGATGCCGACCGCTCGCGTCCCGAGTGGATGATCTTGACCGTCCTTCCGGTACCGCCGGTGACGGCCCGTCCGTCCATCACGCTGGACAACGGCCAGCGGTCGGAGGACGACCTGACCCACAAACTGGTGGACATCATCCGCATCAACCAGCGGTTCATGGAGAACCGCGAGGCCGGTGCGCCACAGCTCATCATCGAGGACCTGTGGGAGCTGCTCCAGTACCACGTCACGACGTTCATGGACAACGAGATCTCGGGCACGCCACCCGCCCGTCACCGTTCCGGGCGTCCACTCAAGACGCTCAGTCAGCGGTTGAAGGGCAAGGAAGGGCGATTCCGAGGCTCGCTGTCCGGGAAACGTGTGAACTTCTCGGCGCGTACCGTCATCTCACCCGATCCGACGCTCTCGCTGAACGAGGTCGGTGTTCCCCGACGTGTCGCCCGCGAGATGACTCAGACGATGAACGTCACGCCGCGGAACATCGAGGAAGCCCAGCGGTACGTCCGTAATGGACCGGAAGGCCACCCCGGCGCGAACTACGTCAAGCGTCCGGACGGACGACGACTGAAGGTCACCGAGAAGAACTGCGAAGAACTCTCGGAGAAGGTCGAAGCCGGATGGGAGGTCAACCGCCACCTCATCGACGGTGACATCGTCATCTTCAACCGACAGCCGTCGCTCCACCGGATGTCCATCATGGCTCACGAAGTGGTCGTGATGCCGTACAAGACGTTCCGCCTGAACACGGTTGTCTGTCCGCCGTACAACGCCGACTTCGACGGGGACGAGATGAACATGCACGCCCTCCAGAACGAGGAGGCTCGCGCGGAGGCGCGCGTACTCATGCGTGTACAAGAACAGATCCTGTCCCCGCGCTTCGGTGAGAACATCATCGGCGCGATCCAGGACCACATCTCCGGAACGTACCTCCTGACCCACGAGAACCCGCACTTCAACGAGACGCAGGCGTTAGACCTACTCCGGGCGACTCGTATCGACGAACTGCCGGAACCAGATGGGGAGGACGATGGCAAACCGTACTGGACGGGTCGGACGCTGTTCTCGGAACTCCTGCCCGACGGACTGGAACTGGAGTTCACGAGTTCGGCTGGCGACACCGTCGTCATCGAGAACGGCCAACACGTCTCCGGCACCATCGACGAGGACGCAGTGGGTGCGTTCGGCGGGGAGATCGTCGACACCATCTGCAAGGTGTACGGCGAAACCCGCGCCCGCCACTTCATCAACGAAGTTGCGACGCTGGCGATGCGCGCCATCATGCACTTCGGATTCTCCATCGGGATCGACGACGAGACGATTCCGATGGCGGCCCAGGAGCAGATCGACGAAACCATCGAGAACGCCTACGACCGCGTCGAAGAACTCATCAAGACGTACGAGAACGGCGAACTCGAATCCCTGCCTGGCCGCACCGTGGACGAGACGCTGGAGATGAAGATCATGCAGACGCTCAGCAACGCCCGTGACTCCGCCGGTGACATCGCGGAAGACCACTTCGCTGGCGACAACCCGGCGGTCATCATGGCCGAGTCCGGTGCCCGTGGGTCGCTGCTCAACCTGACCCAGATGGCTGGCTGTGTCGGCCAGCAGGCAGTTCGGGGCGAGCGCATCAACCGAGGGTACGAAGACCGCACCCTCAGCCACTTCCAGGCGAACGACCTCTCCGCAGACGCCCACGGCTTCGTGGAACACTCCTACACTGGCGGTCTGACGCCGCTGGAGTTCTTCTTCCACGCGATGGGTGGCCGCGAAGGGCTGGTGGACACGGCAGTCCGTACCTCCAAATCCGGTTACCTCCAGCGTCGCCTCATCAACGCACTGTCCGAACTCGAAACGCAGTACGACGGCACGGTGCGCGACACCAGCGACACCATCGTCCAGTTCGAGTTCGGCGAGGACGGCACCTCGCCGGTTCGGGTATCCTCGGACGAGGAGAACCCGATCGACGTCGAGGGCATCGCAGACCGAATCATCGACGAGGAGTTCGACAGCGAGAAACGCAAACTGGAGTTCCTCGGCGAGCAGCGCCCGCCGACGAACCTCTCCGAACACGCCGACGCACGGCAGGTGGAATCCGATGACTGAGATAACCGACGAAATGGAAGCCGTCGTCGAGGACACTGAACTCCCTCGACGACTCAAAGACGAAGTGTACGAGACCATCGAATCGCGAGACGGTGTCACCGTCGAGCAGGCCGACGAGATCGCTCGTGCGGTCGAGACTCGCTACTTCAACACGCGAGTCGACCCGCTCGACCCCGTCGGGACGGTGAGCGCCCAGTCCATCGGTGAGCCGGGAACGCAGATGACGATGAACACGTTCCACTACGCAGGTGTGGCGGAGATCGACGTGACCCAGGGACTGCCACGACTCATCGAACTCGTGGACGCCCGCAAGACGCCGGACACGCCGATGATGACGGTTCATCTGGACGAGGAACACGCCGACGACCGGGAGAAGGCACACGAGGTCGTCTGGCAGATCGAGGCGACGAAGATCCTGGCGCTCGGTGACATCTCGACCAACGTCGCCGACATGATCGTCTCCATCAACCTGAACGAGGATACGCTCGAAGAGCGGATGATCACACCCGAGGAGGTCGCGAGCATCATCGAGGATAGCCTCGGCGTGCAGACGACACAGCAGGGGACGGTCATCGAGTTCGGCCCCGACCAGCCGAGCTACCGCAAGCTGTTGCAGCTGGTCGAGGAACTCCGCGAGATCGTCTTCAAAGGGATCGAGGACATCTCTCGCGTCGTCATCCGCAAAGAACAGATCGACGACGACGATGAGGAGTTCGTCCTCTACACCGAAGGGTCGGCGTTCGGCGACGTCATCGAGATCGACGGTGTGGACGCTTCGCGCACCACCTCGAACAACATCCACGAGATCTACCGCAACCTCGGTGTCGAGGCGGCCCGCGAGGCCATCATCGAAGAGACGATGGACACGCTGGAAGAGCAGGGTCTCGACGACGTGAACGTCCGCCACCTGATGCTCGTCTCGGACATCATGACTAACCGGGGCACGATCGAATCCATCGGTCGCCACGGTATCTCCGGCAGTAAGGAGTCCGTCCTCGCGCGGGCAGCGTTCGAGGTGACGGTGAACCACCTGCTGGACGCCGCCATCCACGGCGAGATCGACGACCTGAACGGTGTCATCGAGAACGTCATCGTCGGCAAGCCGATCAAACTCGGCACTGGCGACGTGAACCTCCGCATGGGTTCGGTCAGTCGCAGTGCTGAGCCTTCCGACTGATGACGGTCACGCTCTCCGATGCGGCGCGCCAGTACATCGCTCTCTTCGAGGACGAGACGGGCGCGACGGCCCGCGACTGTGTCGTGCTGGACGGTGACGATGGTGACGACGGCGACGAAAAACGCATCATCTTCGTCGTCAAACCGGGTGACATGGGTCGAGCCATCGGGCCGGGCGGGAAGAACGTCCAGAACGTCCAGGATCGACTCGACGCGAACGTGGAACTGGTCGAATACGCGGACACGGCGGCGGCGTTCGTCGCCAACGCGCTCGCCCCCGCAGAGGTGTACCACGTCACCATCAGCGAGAACGACGACACGGTGGCCTACGCCGAGGTCGCACAGGAAGACACTGGCGTCGCCATCGGAGCAGGCGGTCGCAACATCGAGACGGCGAAGATGCTCGTTGGGCGTCACTTCGACGTGGACGACATCCAGCTGACGTAGGCGGTACGCTTTTTTCGAGACCACCTTCGAGCCGGAGTGGCTCGACCGGGCGAAAACGGAGACGCAGTAACGATGGCCAACGAACCCGTTGGCGCGGCTTAGAATCGATGAAACGGTCTCAAATCGCTTTATCGGCCCCTTTCGAGCGACCTGCGGGCGTTTCGCCGGCTGCAAAAGGGGACGCTTAAGTAGCTCCGTCGGATAGTCCCGGACATATGGCGAACGGTAAGTACGCAGCTCGTAAGCTGAAGAAAGACCGCCAGAATCATCGGTGGTCTGACTCCGATTACGCCCGACGCGAGCGCGGTCTCGGGGAGAAATCCGATCCCCTCGAAGGCGCGCCGCAGGGCCGAGGTATCGTGCTGGAGAAAGTGGGCATCGAAGCGAAACAGCCCAACTCCGCGATTCGAAAGTGTGTTCGTGTCCAGCTGATCAAGAACGGCAAACAGGTCACGGCGTTCTGCCCGGGCGACGGTGCGATCTCGTTCATCGACGAACACGACGAGGTCACCATCGCGGGTATCGGCGGTGCGAAGGGTCGCGCGATGGGTGACCTTTCCGGCGTGAACTACAAGGTAGAGAAAGTCAACGGCGTGAGCCTGCAAGAACTGGTTCGCGGTAACGCAGAGAAACCGGTGCGATAACCATGTCGGCAGACGAAGAACAACCGGAACCCGACTCCCACGTCGGTACGGAAGACGAAGATAGCGCAGCCGCGAAGCTGTTCGGCACGTGGGACGTGACGAACGTCGAGTACAACGACCCGAGTACCGAGCGGTACATCTCGGTCACGCCCGTCGCACACACGATGGGTCGTCACGCTGGCAAGCAGTTCCAGAAGAGCGAGGTCAGCATCGTCGAGCGTCTCATCAACCGTCTCATGCAGACGGAAGAGAACACGGGCAAGAAACAGCAGACGATGAAGATCGTCCGCGCCGCGTTCGAGATCATTCACGAGCGCACCGAGGAGAACCCGATCCAGGTGCTCGTCCGCGCAGTCGAGAACGCTGCCCCGCGTGAGGAGACCGTTCGCCTGAAGTACGGTGGCATCTCCGTCCCGAAGGCAGTCGACGTCGCACCGCAGCGCCGCGTCGACCAGTCGCTCAAGTTCATCGCGGAGGGTGCCTACGGTGCCTCGTTCAAGACCGCGACCGACGCCGAGGAGGCGCTGGCACAGCAGCTCATCGGCGCGGCGGACTACGACGTCCAGACCTACGCGATCAACCAGAAAGAAGAGAAAGAGCGCGTCGCGGCTGCGGCACGCTAACGAGTCGGGTTCTCTCTGGATTTCTCGGTTTTCGAATTCGCGGAGAGCGATCGGTTTGAGAGCCATTTTTAGTAGGATTCGGGCAGTACATTTCAGTACAATCTAGTACATTTGATCGAGTGAGTCTTCTCGAACGGTTTCTGTTTTCTCTGATGCTTTTTTCGCGATGGGCTAGCTACCGCAGTGGCATTGGCCTCGAAAACTCCCGGTCGCTCGCCCCGCCAGGCCTCGCTGCGCTCCTTACCTCACTCCCGCTAGTCGCTCGGTTTGCGGTGGTTGGCTGGCGAGAGCTTCGCTCTCGCGTGACGTGCGAGCCTAGCCCGCGAGGGCTTTCTGGGACGACGCCACTGCGGTAGCTAGCTCGCCTCGAAGAGATCGCCAGAAATCATCCGAAGACTGCTAGTCCGCCGCTTGCTCCTCAGTTGAATTTGACCCGCTGAGGACGTATTCGCGCGAGGCGTCGACCAGTTCCTTCCGGTACTCGCTCTCGCCGGGGTCGTCGACGAGCGAGAGGAAACGGTATTTGAACCCCTGCACGTCCACGTCGGGTGCATCACGGGAGGCGGTTCGCGCGAGGTCGTAGAGGCGGTGGTCGCGCTCCACGAGGTCGTGGCGCTCGACCAGCGCGAGGGCGAAGGCGGCGTTGACGGCGGTCATCTCCGGGTCTGCGGTGGCGGTCATCCGCCGACCGCGGGAGTAGGCCGGTCGGTCTGCGATTGCGGCGGCGAGTTCGGATTCGAGGAAGGCGACGAGTTTGTCGGTCGGCCCGACGCGAAGGGTGATGTCGTCGGCGTAGATGTCCTTCATGTGGTTGGCGATCTGGTAGCAGTGCGTGAGCTTTCGGCGCTCGACCGACCGCCCGGAAAACGCAAGGAACAGCGCCTCGGCTGTCGACTGCGTGTGTGAGGGGTGGGCCTGCTCGTGGCGAGCCATATGCGAATACTCGTGGAGTGCGAGTTCGCGGGCCATCGCACTGGTTGCGGCCTGTTCGGAGATGTTGAGGACGTGGTAGTCGTCGGGGTGGGCTGTCCACGTGCGCTCGTCTGGGTCGGAGCGCACGCGTACGCGCACGGGACGATTTAAGTCGTGTTCGGTTTCGAAGAGGTCGGAGGCGCTGAGAAACGGTGTGGTCGGTGCAGCGCCTTGCACACGTATGTCCATGCGTGATGTTGACACGTGTTGAAGCAGTATTAGGTTGCCGGTCGAAACGATGGTCAGAGACTCGCCAGTTCGGAGACTCACTCGACGGTTCACGATTCTTGTGCTCAATGTGACCGTTTCGCAGGGAAACGGGCCGTTTATGGCCCGTTTGCAGGCCGACAAAACACTACGCTTTTCAACCTCGTACAGGTAGGGATACCCATATATGGGTAGACGAAAGAAGATCGTCGAACAGTGCGAGCGGCTCATGGACAAACCGGAGCAGATCCGGAACATCGCCATAGCCGCCCACGTCGACCACGGTAAAACGACACTGACGGACAACCTCCTCGCTGGTGCGGGTATGATCGCCGACCAAGGCGAAGCCACCCAGTTGATGATGGACACCGAGGAGGACGAACAGGAGCGCGGTATCACCATCGACGCGGCCAACGTCTCGATGACCCACGAACACGAAGGTGAAGGCCACCTTATCAACCTCATCGACACGCCGGGCCACGTGGACTTCGGTGGCGACGTGACTCGTGCGATGCGTGCCGTCGACGGTGCGCTCGTCGTCGTTGACGCCGTCGAAGGCGCAATGCCGCAGACGGAGACCGTCGTCCGACAGGCACTCCGTGAGGGCGTTAAGCCAGCTCTGTTCATCAACAAGGTGGATCGGCTCATCTCGGAACTCCAAGAGGGTCCCGAGGAGATGCAACGCCGCCTGCTCAACGTCATCGACGACGTGAACGAGCTGATTCGCGGCATGACCGACGACATGGACGACGTGGACGACTGGACCGTCTCCGTCGAAGACGGAACCGTCGGGTTCGGGTCGGCACTCTACAAGTGGGGTGTCTCCATGCCGTCGATGCAAGCGACGGGCATGGACTTCGGGGACATCATGGAACTCGAACGAAACGACAAGCGTCAAGAGCTTCACGAGAAGACGCCGCTGTCGGACGTTATTCTCGACATGGTCTGTGAACACTTTCCGGATCCCATCGAGGCTCAGCCCCGCCGTATCCCCCGCGTCTGGCGTGGTGACGACGAATCAGAACTTGCCGAACAGATGCGGCTCGTGGATCCGGACGGCGAAGTCGTCCTGATGGTCACCGATATCGGTATCGACCCGCACGCTGGCGAAATCGCCTCGGGACGTGTCTTCTCCGGTACGCTGGAGAAGGGTCAAGACCTCTACGTCTCCGGCACCGTCGGCACCAACCGAGTGCAGAGCGTCGGTATCTACATGGGTGGCGAACGCGAAGAAGTAGAGCGCGTCCCCGCCGGGAACATCGCGGCCGTCACCGGTCTGAAAGACGCCATCGCCGGTTCGACGGTGTCGAGCGTGGAGATGACGCCGTTCGAGTCCATCGAACACATCAGCGAACCCGTCATCACGAAATCCGTCGAGGCAAAGAACATGGACGACCTGCCGAAACTCATCGAGACGCTTCGACAGGTCTCCAAAGAAGATCCGACCATCCAAATCGATATCAACGAGGACACGGGGGAACACCTCATCAGCGGACAGGGTGAACTCCACCTCGAAGTCATCACTCAGCGTATCGAGCGTAACCAGGGTATCCCGGTGACGACTGGTGAGCCTATCGTCGTCTTCCGTGAGAAGGTTCAGGGGGCAACCACCGAAGTCGAAGGTATCTCCCCGAACCGCCACAACCGGTTCTACATCACGGTCGAACCGCTGTCGGACGAAATCGTCGAGAAGTTAAAACTCGGGGACATCTCGATAGACATGCCCGAACAGGATCGCCGTGAGGCGCTCCAAGAGACCGGCATGGACAAGGATACCAGCCAGAACGTGGAACACATCCACGGGACGAACATCCTCATCGACGACACGAAGGGTATCCAGCACCTGAACGAGACGATGGAACTCGTCATCGAAGGTCTCACAGAGGCACTTGACGACGGCCCGCTCGCTGGCGAACCCGTCGAGGGGACGCTCATCAGGCTCCACGACGCGCGCCTCCACGAGGACACCATCCACCGTGGTCCGGCGCAGGTCATCCCTGCGGTTCGACAGGCAGTCCACAACGCGCTCATCCACGGTCACGTGAAGCTCCTCGAACCGATTCAGAACGTCCGTATCGACGTGCCGAACGAACACATGGGCGCGGCGTCCGGCGAGATTCAGGGTCGCCGTGGCCGCGTCGACGACATGTATCAGGAGGGCGACCTCATGGTCGTCGAAGGTATCGCGCCAGTTGACGAGATGATCGGGTTCTCCTCGGACATCCGCAGTGCGACGGAAGGTCGTGCGTCGTGGAACACGGAGAACGCCGGATTCCGCGTCATGGCGGACAACCTCCAACCCGAGACCATCATGGAAATCCGAGAGCGCAAGGGTATGAAGCAGGAACTGCCGCCGGGCGTGGACTACTTCTAATCGACGCTGATCGCTTTTTGATGTTTTTGTCGAACTCTCGTGACTGACTCACGAGTCTCTCGTTCACCGAGCGCAGACGAAAAGTACCTGCTGTCGTGACTGTTCCTGCCGTCGCGACTGTGATGCAGTTATCGTTCTCCTCGAACGACGATCTTCGCGTCGCACACCGGGCACACCCGCTCTTGGCTGTCGAAAGCAGTCTGGCAGAACGCACAGACGTGGTTCGTTTCCGCACTGGCATCCCCTGCACCGACCGCATCTGTAAATTGCATCTGTTTCACCTGACTCTCGGGTTTCACTTCCAGTGGTATTACTACGCGCTCGTTAACGCCCCGTATAATGGCTGACTAACTCGCGTTGCACTCCGTTCAGTCGTCGTTGTAACGCGGTGCCGTCACGGGAACGGAGAATTTTGCGACCGTCTGAAGGTTTATTGTCGCCCGTACCCGAATCCTGCTATCATGACCGACCACGGCGACGACCGGGTGCAAGCGTACACGGTTCGGCTGGAGCTTGCGGACGAACCGGGTGAACTGCTCCGCGCCCTCGAACCTATCGCCGACTCCGGCGGGAACTTGCTCAGTGTCTTCCACGAGCGCGGGTCGCTCACGCCACGCGGCCACATCCCGGTCGAGGTGGACCTGGAGTGTCCACCAGACCGATTCGACGCTATCGTCTCCGCCCTCCGAGAGGGGAGCGTGAACGTCGTTCGCGCCGGGGCAGAGCGATACGACGAAGAGATAACCGTTATCCTCACCGGCCACATCATCGACACCGACGTGTCCGATACCCTCTCGCGGATCACGACCGAATCGAACACTTCAGTCGTGGACATCTCGCTTTCGGCTCCCGAAGGGACGAGCGACGTGTCCAGCGCACGACTCAGGCTCGCCACCGACTCGGCAGAGACCGGTGACGTCCTCGACACCGTCTCCGCTATCGCCGACGAGAAAGGGCTGACCGTCATCGAGCCACTGACCGACGGGGAGGGTGGCATATGAGACTCGCGGTGCTCGGTGCGGGGGCGGTCGGTCACTCCGTCGTCGAACTGGCGGGCGAGTATGGCCACACGGTGACGGCGTTCGCCGACTCGAAGAGCGCGGTGGTCGAGTCGGATGGAATCGACGTGGAAGCTGCGCTCGACCGGAAGGACGACGACGGTCGTGTCGGAACACAGGATCCACAGATCGCACTCGAAAGCGACTACGACGCGTTGGTCGAAGCGACGCCGACGACGCTCGGCGATGCACAACCGGGCTTCGGTCACGCGCGTGACGCACTCCGTGCCGACCGGCACGTCGTGCTGGCAAACAAAGGACCGGTCGCCGAACGCTACGACGAGTTGCGCGCGCTCGAACGGGAGAGCGCCGGTCGCGTGCAGTTCGAAGCGACCGTCGGCGGTGCGATCCCCGTCCTCTCGACCATCACGGATCTCGGCGCGAAGAACGTCACCGCAGTTCGCGGTATCCTGAACGGGACGGCGAATTTCGTCCTCTCGCGGATGGCTGCGGAAGGATTGAGTTACGAGCACGTCCTGGCAGAAGCCCAGGATCTCGGCGTCGCGGAGGCAGATCCATCGTTCGACGTCGATGGAACCGACGCCGCACTGAAGTGTGTCATCCTCGCCAACGTGCTTTTCGACGGTGATTACACGCTCGCCGACGCCGAGGTCGCTGGCATCCGTGACCTTCCTGGGAGTGCGCTCGAACTGGCCGCTGAAGACGGTCGAACCATCCGACTCGTGGGTGAGGTCGCGCCCGAGGGTGTCCGGGTCGGGCCGCGTCTCGTTCCCGAGCACGGGACGCTCGCGGTGTCCGGCACGCGGAACATCGTCCAGTTTGAGACGGAACACGCTGGTCGACTCAATATTAGCGGTCGCGGTGCGGGTGGCCCCGAAACCGCGACCGCTGTACTGTCGGACGTCACCCGGCTACAGCGAGAGCAATAGTCACTGTCAGGACACTCTCTATCGTGTCACATGTTGCCACTAACCGCCAGACGGCGGCGACATAGCCTGCATAGCGTATCGAAATGGTTTTAACCGCTTCTGCCAAATCATTCCGACAGAGCGCGTCTGCGCGTGAGATAACAATGAGCGACAAACCACACCAAAACTTGGCCGTTATCGGCCACGTCGACCACGGTAAGAGCACGATGGTCGGGCGACTCCTCTTCGAGACGGGGAGCGTACCCGAGCACGTCATCGAACAGCACCGCGAAGAAGCAGAAGAGAAGGGCAAGGGCGGCTTCGAGTTCGCCTACGTGATGGACAACCTCGCCGAAGAGCGAGAGCGTGGTGTCACGATCGACATCGCCCACCAGGAGTTCGACACCGACGAGTACTACTTCACTATCGTCGACTGTCCGGGTCACCGTGACTTCGTGAAGAACATGATCACGGGTGCCTCGCAGGCAGACAACGCGGTTCTCGTCGTCGCAGCCGACGACGGTGTCGCACCCCAGACCCAGGAGCACGTCTTCCTCTCGAAGACGCTGGGTATCAACGAGCTCATCATCGCCATCAACAAGATGGACGTCGTCGACTACGACGAGGGCAAGTACTCCGACGTGAAAGACCAGGTCTCGAAGCTCCTGAAGCAGGTCAACTTCAAGTCCGACGACGCGACGTTCGTCCCCACCTCGGCGTTCGAGGGTGACAACGTCTCCGAGCAATCGGACAACACGCCTTGGTACGACGGCCCGACGCTGCTCCAGGCACTCAACGCACTCGAGGCACCTGAACCGCCAACGGACGCAGACCTCCGTCTACCCATCCAGGACGTCTACACGATCTCCGGTATCGGTACGGTACCGGTCGGACGTATCGAGACGGGTACCCTGAACACGGGCGACAACGTCTCGTTCCAGCCGAGCGACGTCGGTGGCGAGGTCAAGACCATCGAGATGCACCACGAAGAGGTGCCCAAGGCAGAACCCGGTGACAACGTTGGTTTCAACGTGCGCGGAATCGGTAAGGACGACATCCGTCGCGGTGACGTCTGTGGTCCCGCCGACGACCCACCGAAAGTCGCCGAGACGTTCACGGCTCGCATCGTCGTGATGCAGCACCCGAGCGTCATCACGGCTGGCTACACGCCGGTCTTCCACGCCCACACGGCACAGGTCGCCTGTACCATCGAGTCCATCGACGCGAAGATCAACCCGTCCACCGGTGAGATCGCCGAGGAGAACCCGGACTTCATCAAGTCCGGCGACGCCGCGAAGGTTACGGTGCGACCACAGAAGCCACTCAGCATCGAGCCAGCGGGCGAGATTCCGGAGCTCGGCTCCTTCGCTATCCGTGACATGGGCCAGACCGTCGCAGCCGGTCAAGTCCTCGAAGTCAACGAGAAGTAAACGATGCAGCAAGCACGAGTCCGACTCGCAGGAGCCAATCCCGGTGACCTCGACGACATCTGCGACGATGTCCGCGAGATCGCCGAGAAGACCGGCGTCTCACTGAGCGGCCCGATTCCGCTCCCGACGAAGACGCTGGAGATTCCCACCCGCAAGTCGCCCGACGGAGAGGGCACCGCGACGTGGGAACACTGGGAGATGCGCGTCCACAAGCGCCTCATCGACCTCGACGCAGACGAACGGGCGCTTCGTCAGCTGATGCGTATCCAGGTTCCGAACGACGTGAGCATCGAGATCGTTCTCGAGGACTGAGCGACCTACGACGTCGCTGAAAACGAGCGACACCCGCGTCCTCGACCCCCTAATCTTCCTACGTTTTCTCGTCTCGACGAGCACCAGCAGTGGCAGGTCGTTTTTTGTAGTTCCGGTGACTATAACACGTATGCGATTCTCGCGCTCGCCGACGGTACAGACGCTCGTCGTCTTCCTCGTCGTCTTCGCCTTCCAGTCCGCGATCCGGTTCGTCAGTCCCGTCGCGGCGGTCGGGCTGTTCGCGCTCGCGCCCCCGGTCGCGGTGCGCCCGTGGACGCTCCCGCTCAGCGTGTACGCGCACGCCAACCTGGCACATCTCGTCTCGAATGCCATCGCACTGCTGTTCGCAGGGCTGCTGGTCGAGCGCGTGACGACCAGCCTGCGCTTTCACGCCTACTTCCTGTCGGTAGGGATGCTGGCGGCTGTGATGCAGATCTGGGTGGACGGTCTCGTCGGCCCGGCCAATCCCGTTCTGGGAGCCAGCGGCGCGGTGTTCGGTCTGTTCGGCTACCTGCTCGCGGGTAATCCGGTTGCCGACGCGGTGCTCGGTCGGCTTCGCCTCTCTCGCCGCGCCCAGATCGCCGTGGTGCTCGTCCTCGCCGTTGTCGCAACCCTGACCACTGCCGCACCCGGCGTGGCGCTCGTCGCGCATTTCACGGGCTTCGCCGTCGGCATGGTTGCGGGACGGCTTCACATTCTCCGTGTCGAAACACAAGCTACTAATAACGCTCGTCCGGTATGAAATCGTGAGGGCTCGTAGATCAGTGGCAGATCGCTTCCTTCGCAAGGAAGAGGCCCCGGGTTCAAATCCCGGCGAGTCCATTACAACCTTTTACGACGGTCGCATGCAGGAGTGACGACCACGGTGGTCGTCACTCCTGCTGGCTCCCTGTAAAAGGTTGATCAAAAGCACTCCTCCTTCGCTTCACTTCGTTCCGCTCAGTCGTCGGCCCGCTCACTTCGTTCGCGAGAAGTGAAGTCGAACCCTGGCGGTTGATTCATTTGCCTATCGCTCACGTCGTTCGCTACTATCCCTATTGATAGGGTGACTAGTTCACTTTCACTCCGATACGGAGGTTGATGATATAATCTATGAATGATCATCACTATGGGTGACGAAAGTTCGAGCCAGACCGATCTCAGGGAGTGCGGCTGCACCAGCCACTCGACGGATGCGATCAAATCGATCGTAGTCCTCTTCGGTCTACTCGGAATCGCGCTTGCCGTCTCCTTCCGTTAGCGTTGAAGCCAGCATCCTCTTGTGATCTCTTGAAATCGAATTTGCATCATCTTTCAGACTACAACCTGGAAGTTGTTTCCTATCTCCGCTACCGTTTCATACCCGGATTTCGCGTTTTACGTCCTCGTACTATCGGAATTCGACCGACCCGGTTCGACCGACTCGAACGACCGTTTCAGACAGTTGGCCCACAGGTTTCACCTGCTTAGCCGGGTTATAATAAAGCAGGTATGGGTGTTCTATCGAAGTACGCCCGGAGCCCGGGTGTGACAGAAGCGGTCGTGTTCGGCGGTGCCGGAGGCTCTGGTGGCGAGCTGGCCTCTCGCCGTGTTTCGGCCACGCCTCCCACGAAAGTTTGTCGTCGCGGACACGCACCGGCTTTTTCAGATGAACCGAAGCATCGAATAACGACCACCAACGCAACGAATTACGATACCGAAGCGCCGAATAGCGATTTCGATACACGATACGAGCCATGACTGAAGAAACACTCGACGACGTTGACCGAGGAATTCTGCACCTGCTCCAGCAGGACGCTCGCAATATGACGACGACCGAAATGGGCACGGAAGTCGGTGTCTCCGCCAGCACGGTCGGGAACCGACTCCAACGACTGGAAAACGCGGGGATCATCAAGGGGTACCATCCACAGATCGACTACCACGAAGCAGGCTTTCCACTCCGTATCCTCTTCATCTGCACAGCCCCGATTCCGAACCGCGAAGAACTCGCGAAGCAGGCACTCAAAGCCCAGGGCGTAGTGAACGTCAAAGAGACGATAGTCGGTGTCGAGAACCTCCACGTCGAAGCGGTAGCGACGAACCGCGACGACGTGACCGACATCGGGAAGGTGCTCGACGAGATCGGCCTGGAAGTGGTCAACGAAGTGCTCGTCAAGAACGAACACATCCAACCGTTCGACCACTTCGGAGACGGTGAAGTCGACTGATCGGCGACGACCGGTATGTCCGAATCTCTTCAAAATTGGGAAAATACTAGGTTTAAAATCTGATTCGGACAGATTTATCCGGCATATTTATCAATTGTCGAATCCACTACTTCGATATCGGAATGGAACGTACTTCGTACTGTTTACAAGAGGGAGACACCCCGAGTATCGCCGTCGTCAATGCGATAGCGGAACACGAAGGGGCATCGTCCGAGGAGATCGGACAGCAGTTGTACGATGTCATCGACCCGGATGCGCTGGATGCACTCTTCCGACCGCGAGCAGACGGCGAATCTCGGGGGAGTGGCAAGGCGGTGTTCACCTATCGCGGCTATCGAATCACGTACGAAAGCGATGGGTGGATCTACGTCCGTGACGATACTTCCAGTACAGGTTCGTCCACGAAAAGTCCCGCAGACGAGTGATATGCGAACTTCCTGTTGCCGATCGATCACACGAGTCTCGTGAGTTCTGCATCGATCGTCGCAACGTATTCGGTTCTGTCGTAGCCAAGACGCTTCCGCCAGACGTTCTCGTAGGATGGATGTAACAGTGGCAGCACTGTCACGCCCAGTCGGTCACAGTCGATCGGTGAGAGCACTGCTTCGAGAAAGCTATCCAGCGGAATCGATTCGAACTCGAAGAGGATTTTCGTGGCGTGTTTCCCAGTCGGGACGACGACGGCGGGTTCAACCTGTGCGATCTCCGTCCGGAGATGAGCGAAACACCGTTCGAGTTCGGCGTTCCGGGGCTCTCGATTCGACCCATCCTCTCCTTCTGGAAAGCACTTCACCGCATTCGTGAAATACGCGTCGTATCCGAGTTCCTCGAAGAGGACGCGGATCTTTCGCCCCGAGTGACGCGACGTATACGCCATCCCCGTCCAGTTGCCGCCCTGCCATCGCTCTGCGTCGGGCGTTCCAGCACCGGGGGCCTCTCCGATGACCATCACGTCTGCATCCAGTGGCCCGTTCCCCCACGAGATACGGTTTCGACACGCCGCGAGTTCGGCACAGCGTGAGCAGTTCGGTTCGAGGACGTTCTGCGAATCAGCGGCTGGAAAGTCGGGCACGGTCGGAGTAGACGCGGGACCTCCGTCAATCGCTCGGGAGACGTTCGACGACAGATGTCGACTGGGGGAGAAACGATTGGCTAAGGGGGATGGCAGACTGGAGGAGAGATGACTGATCGAGGAAGGATGGCAGGCTGTAGGAGAGACGATTAGCTGTGGCTTCGAAGATGCACTTCGACGCGGAGACCACCCATCTCGCTGTCGGTGGCTCGAACCAACCAGCCGTGGGATTCTGCGATGTCTTTGATGATGCGAAGCCCGAGTTCGGTTCCCGTCTCGCTCGTCGTGTAGCCCCGTTCGAATAGACGGTCGTGGTCACCGTCGACACCCGTGCCATCGTCTTCGACGTAGAATCCGTGGAAGGACTCACCTATACCGACGTTCACGATGATGCCGTCGCCGCTCCCGTCAGTCGAGAGCCGACCGTTCGTCGAGTCGTACTCCGCGACGTCTGGCGAATCCCGGTCGGCGGTCGAACCGTGCTCCACTGCATTGCGAAAGAGGTTCTCGAACAACCGCAAGACCCGTGAGCGGTCGCCCGACACCTTCTCGGGGAGGCTGCCGAGCGCGAGCGACGCATCTCTGGTCTCGACCATCTGCCATGCCTCCTCGACGACTGTCGAGAGACACATCGGTTCGGGCTTCCAGACAGTTCGGCCCTGTTCGGCCAGTTCGACCGTCTCACTGACTCGTTCTTCGACGCGGTCGAGCGCTTTTCGAAGCGGTTCGATGTGGTCGCTGTCACACGTCTCTTGGAGCAGTCGAGCGCGCCCATCGGCCACTTCGAGCGGATTCCGGAGGTCGTGGCTGAGAACGCTCACGAACTCGTCCAATCGCTCGTTCTGGTGCTGGAGTTCTCGCTCACGGCGTTTTTGCTGCGTGATGTCGGTGTAGATGACGAATCCGTCGGCATCCTCGTTCGGTGCCTGAACAGTATGAAGCAAGAAATCCCGCGTTCCGTCTGCGGTGTAGCGCCGCACCTCCTGGCCGGACACGTGCTTGCCATCACGCATCTGCTCGTTGATGGCTCTCGCTTCGTCCGTCGCGTCCTGTGGGACGATGAGGTCATCGATGGATTCGCCGGTGATCTCGTCGGCTTTCCAGCCGAAGACGGATTCGAACGTCGGATTCGCTTCGTGGATGATGGGGTCGATGTCCCTAAACTTCCCGACGCCGATGGCGTGGGGGATGTTCCGGAACAGCGCGGCGAACTTATCGCGCTCGTCGCGTAGCTCCTCCTCGGAACCGATCCGGTCGAGCGCCGCCGCAACGTGCGCCAACAGGAGTTCGGCGAGTTCGCGGTCGCGTTCGTCGAACCCGTCGAGTTCCCGAGAGACGGCCTGAAACACGCCGTGATCGTCGATAGGGATGGTCAACGACGAGCGGTAGTCGCTCTCCGCCGGGACGGCCTCGCAACTCTGCAGGTCGTTGATGTGCATGGTCTCTCCCTCACGGAACGCTCGTGCTGCGAGATTATCCTCGGCATAGACGGGTGTCGCACGGTAGTAGCCGTCCTCGGATGTTCCTTCCGAGACGGCCTTCGGGACGAGTTCCGCCCCCTCACAGAGGCTCAGGTCACAGATATCGAACGCGAGGATCTCCTCGGCTGCCTCGACCGCCAACTCACAGAGCGTCGTTCGGTCGCTACAAGTTGCTGCGCGGGCCGCCGTCTGATGAAGTGCCTCTATCTTGTTGCCTGTCTCGCGGAGTTCGACCAGCGCCTCTGTCTGTGAGATCGCGTTCTCGATGCGATTCGCTAGCACCTCGTAGTGGTCGGTGCCGCGCTCTTTCTGGAGATAGTCGGTGACACCGGCAGAGATGGCTTCGCTCGCGATCTCCTCGCTCCCTCTCCCGGTGTAGAGGATGAACGGCAGGTCTTCGTATATCCCCCGCACAGCTTCGAACAGTTCCAACCCATCCATCGAGGGCATGTTGTAGTCGGAGACGATACAGTCGAACTCGGTATCGCCGTCCTTGACGAGTGACAGTCCCTCTGGTGCCGCCGTAACGGTTTGTATCTCGAAATCCTCGTTGATGCGACGAAGGTACTCGGCGGCGACGTCCGCCAGCCCCGGCTCGTCGTCGATCATGAGGATCCGTTTCACACCTATCATCTATCCCTCTCATAACAGCTATCAGGTATAAATCCCACGAGAGTTTGTTTACCTCCGTTCGACAAGAAATTATTTCGCCACATTTCCGGAGGATATATGTCGCCCCGAGAAGGATCGGGGTGATTAATTAACGTTCTTAAAATCGCATCACTCTTCGACCACTTCGATACCGCGGTTATTCACCGCGTTCGGATCGAGACCCACCTCTTCGAGGAACTGTTTGTACTCGCGTTCGCACGCTTCGGCGTCTGCTTGTTTGTCGCTGGCGCGGTCACAAAGCGCCACGAGATCTTCCGGCACGTCGTTCGTGTAAACTATCCAATGGTTTATGAGGTCAGAGAGTCGTCGGATCGGACTGGTGAAGTGGCCGTAGATCTCGAAGTTCAGTGCGTGGTGGCCACCGAATGGGTCGCTCATATACCGAGCACGGGGCATCACCTTCATCACGGCCCACTGGATCTTGTCGAGTTGACGCGGTGGTGCTTCCTCTAGCGTCGCGTTGACCGCCTTTCGCGGGTCGTCCCACGTGCTTCCCGGGATCGAGACGCCGTCTAAATCCTGTATCTCTTGAAGAGCCTCGCTCCACTCGTCGGGCGTCGGTTGCGGGTGGACGCGGTACATCGCCTCGACGCCGCGACCCCACATCAGTTCGTGCGTGACCGCCTTGTTCGCTTTCAGCATCGACTCCTCGATGATAGTGTGCGCGCGGTCGCGTCGGGGGTTCAATACGAGACTGCCGTCTTCCTTGCGCTGTTCGTGCATCTGGTCTGCGAGCTTGAAAGAGAGCTTACACTCCTCGTGTAGCGGCGCCTCCTCGTCGTCGATCCGGTTTTCCGCCTGCGAGTAGGTGAGTCGCTCGTCGCTCTGGATGACGGATTTGTAGATGTCGATGGTCTCGTACGAGAGCGTCTCTTTGTCCAGATGCATCTCGACGGTGTGCGCGAGGCGGTCTTCGTTCGGGACGAGCGAACAGACCGTCTCGGCCAGCATCGGCGGGAGCATGTGGATGGTGTAAGCAGGCAGATACACCGTGTTCCCCCGCTTGACTGCCTCTTCCCACATGTTCGACTCGGGATGGACGTAGTGGGTTACGTCGGCGATGTGAACCCAGAGGACGTACTCGTCGTCGCGCTCTTCGATGGAGATGGCGTCGTCGAAGTCCTGTGCATCGACGGGGTCGGTGGTCCACGTCGTCATGTCGCGCAGGTCTTCTCGTTCGTCGACTTCGTCCTGTATCTCCTGTTGGATGCCCTCGGTTCGTTTCTCCGCCTCGGTCATCACGGCCTTCGGAAACCCGTCTCGAATCTCGAACTTCTCGAACAACTGTTCGCGCTTGTCATCGAGTCGTTGGGCGAGTTCGGGCGAGATTTCGACCGGCCCTTGGCCTTCAGCCGTCCCGGCCTCGGCCTGTGCGTCGCTCGTCATGGCCGCCTCTAAGGGAGTCGGCAAGTTAGTCGTATCGACTGGTCAGCCTTCTCGCTCTTCCAACGGTCCGTAGCGGTCGCGGACGGCGGTTTCGTACCGGGCGAAAAATTCGTCCTGATCGACAGTTCCGGCGTCGATCTCTACGAGGATGGTCTCCAGTTCGTCGCGCGGTTGGTGACAGAGGTCGCGGTGACACGCCTTACAGAGGTGTTCGAACGTCTTTCCGTTTCGTTCCCACCGATTTCCCTCCTTGTCGTACTCGCGGGCCGCAGTGCGTTCGACGGCGTCGCCACACGCGATGCAGACGACCGACTTCTTCTCCCGGTTCCGCCGGGAACCCCACATATCATCCCCTTCGACCCCCTCCCACTTCGCCCTTTCCCTGGTGTGGCGACTCCGCCGAGAGACCCTCTCGAGAGACCTCCTCCGGATGACTTTCCAGAGAGAATACACCGCGAGACTACACCGTGAACTCGTACAGGTCGTCGCCGACGAAGTGGATCGATTCGACGACCTTCCCCGAGTCACCGACCATGTCATCACCGGTCGTCTTCGCACGTCCGATGGCGAGCACTTTCCCGTGGGTCTCTTCCGCGATGGCGACGAGGTCACCGGACTCGATATCGTCGTCGGCCTCGACGATACCGGGGCGCATCACGTCTGCCCCGTCGCTGACGAACGACACGGCCCCCGCGTCCACTGTGACGATCCGACTCGTCGGCGGGTATTCGTTCGCTCCCTGTACCGTGAGAAACGGGTCGTCGTCGACGTAGACGACGACCGGGTCACCATCGACGAGCACGAGGTCGAATTCGGTACCCTCCAACTCGACGAGTTCGTAGGTGTCTGCATCGAGTTCGACCCCGAGGGAGTTTGCGAGTGCGTCTTCTATCTCTCTGACCCCGTCGCTTCGAAGGTGGTGACGAGATTTGACTTGCATACCCGCAGGTGTGTCGTTTTCAGCCATAAACCCACCCGTTTTCGGCGACCCTTCGTCCCGTCGTGAGGTCAGTCGTCCCCGCTCTCGTCAACGTTCTCGTCGCCGTTTTTGGCTTCGTTCCCGTCGCTGGTCTCGCCGTTTCCTTCACCGTAGCGTTCGACGGCCATCTCGAACCCTTCGCGGGCGAGTTCGTAGGTCGTCCGGAGATCGTCGATGGGCGTCTCGGTCGCATCGACCCGGAGGTCGTCGTAGTACGGTTCCATCTCACGGTCTTCCGTCGTCTCGACCAACAGGGCGGCACTCTGGACGTGGAGTTCCTCTCGCTTGTCGCCTCCCTCCGCCTGTCCTGCTGCCAACGCGTCGATGAGTCGTTCCGCGAGTGGCGCGTCCCTGTCGCCGTTCTCGTACGCGCTGGCGGTTTCGTCGATGACGGACTCGCCAGCCAGCAGATTCCCTGCGACGGTGTAGTTCTCCCCTTCGGCGTGTCCGAACCACCCGTTGGACTCCTCGCCGGAGAACGTGAACGTTCCGTCAGCATCCACGCCGTGGAGTTGGCGCTGTTCTGCGCCATCGTCGGCGTTGAGGAGTGATTGCAGGGCGTCGTCCACTGCGAGGCCGTCGTCCAGATACTCGACACCTTTGCGTCCCAGTTCGACGTTGACGAGGCTCTGGGTGGCGACCGCACCGTTCTCGCTTGCGAACGGACACAGCGTCCCGACCGCCGCCAGTCGCGTCGTGACGGCGACACCGAACCGATGTTGGTCGGTTCCGTCTTCGTCGACGTACGCCTCTCTGACACAGATACTGAACGTCATGTATCGGAACAGGGAGTGTGCCGGCAAAAAAGTCTGTTTCGCGGCGAACTACTTTCGAATTCCGAACGTCTGACGTAAGAACTATACTCGTTCGATGGCCCCATCTTTCTATGGGTTTCATGAGTAAGATTCTCGGCGACGGCCCATCCGGAAGCGTCGAGGATTACGTCGAACTCGACCTGGATGACTTCGAGACTGCCACAGATGAAGCGACGACGAGTGTCCACATCGCCGAAGTCGGCGGCCAACAGGACGTTATCGCTATCAAGGACGCCGTCTACGATGGTGATCTCGTCATCGCCGACATCACACGTCTCCGAACCGAAGATACGACTGTCGAGCGGATCATCGACGAACTACAACAGGTCGCCCGCGAGGTGGATGGCGACATCGTTCAAAAAGGCGACGACCAACTCATCGTGACGCCATCGGGCGTCCACATCAGTCGACAGAAACTCGGACGGAATTAGACGTTGTCCGGCGTGTCGGCCTTATCCTCGACAGTTCGCTTCAGCGAGTCACGACGCGCTTTGGCATCGCGTCCGGTCGCTTCGAGAAGGAACTCGTTCTTCTTGCTGACCGCGTCCGCTGCCGCATCAGCGTTCCCTTCCGCGATGACGTCCTCGGCAGGGCGCTCTTCGAAGTGAACGGCGAGTTTGTCCTTCTTGCCGCTGTACGACGCTGCACCTGCGATGATGCGCTCGAACACGGGGTTGTCGGGTTCTTCGACCACGTACAGTTCGTGACCGTTGAACTCCTCCGTGCCCGACACTGTCCCGAAATAGTCTTCGATACTCGCTTTCAGGTCTGGCATTCGGTCTTCGAGGTGCTCGCCGCGTCGCATCTTGTATTCTTTCATGGGTTGGCACCAGATTGGAGGGGTGGATGTTTACCCTTTTCGCGTCACGATTACTCTCGTTCGCTGAGATAGCCGCGACGACATTCCGGACAGATGTCTCCTGCGCGGAGTGACGACCCCGCTGCTTCGCTAAGCTGTCCACACTCGGGGCAGACGAGTTCGGCACTCGGATTCGAATGGGATGCCTGATCGGGACTGGGCGCTTCTCGCGCGCGGGTGAAACCAGTGTCCGTCTGCGGCTCCGATCGTGTCGTCCTGACGAATCCCGTCTCTTCCTGAGGTTCTGCTTCCACGTACTCGGTTTCGTCGTCTACCTCGGGTGCGCTTTCCGGGGTCAGACTGCCGCCGAAACTCACGTCGGCTTCGCCGCCGTCGCCCGGTTCGGCGCTGAATCCTTCGTCTTCCTTGCCCGTATCCGGCCACTCGGTCGACCCGCGAGCGGTGTCGTCGACGTTCGTGTCGTCCGGGTCGGGCCACTCGCCGTGCTCCCGGTTAGCGGCGTCCTCGTCGTCATCGTCGTCTTCGAGGATGATTCCGTCGTCTTCTTCCGCGCTCTCCGGCGGTTCGAAGCTATCGTCGTTGAAGCCGACCGGTTCCGGTTCCTGCTGTTCGACCGGTTCGGGCGTCGGTTCTCTCTCGTCCGGTTCTCGACTCTCGATCGGTTCGGGTGTCGGTTCCGGTTCCTCCAGTGCGGTCACTTCCTTGTTCTCGCTGACGACCTGCTGGTCGCCACAGCGCGCACACTCTTGGAACTCCCGAACCGTCACCACTACTTCGTTGCCTTGTTCTTCTCGCTCGCGCTCGATTTCGGACTCGCCGTAATCGTGCCCCAGCAGCGAACACCTGAGACCCATTGAGTGTGGGTTATTTTCACGGGATGATAAAAGGGTACTGCTTTTTCACGGCGTCAGCCGAAATTTTCCATCTTCGCCGTGTCGGGGTTGTGACCAGTCGCTGACAGCACGTTGCTCGCTTCGTCGATGAAATCGGCGAAGCCGTAGACGAACACCTGCCCCTTCGCGTCCGAAAGCAGTTCGCGTACCTCGTCGTTGTCTCCGAGCGATTCGGCGGTGACGAGCACGGTCGTACCCTCGGATTCGAGTTCGCGGAGACGGTCTTCGTGGGCCGGTTCGTCGTCCCGGTAGACGACGATTGCCTCACCGCCATCCGCGACCGCGCGCTCTGCGATGCCGACTGCGGGGCCGATACCCGGCCCCCCCGCGAGCACGACGACGCGAGACTCCCCTTCGTAGTAGGAGCGTCCGAACGGCCCGGCCACCTCCACGGCGTCTCCCTGGTCGCGCGCGGCGAGCCACGGGCTGAGATCTCCCTCCGGGTCGATGCCGACCGTCATCTCGAACGTCTCCGCCGTGTCGGGTGACGAGAGCGTGTAATGGCGGGAAATCTCCTCGCCATCGACGGTGCCGGTCACCTTCAGGAACTGCCCCGGTTGGGCGTCGAACTCCGGCGGCGATTCGAAGACGAGGGCGACCGTGTCCGGGCCGACCGTCCGTACCGCTCGCACTGCGACCTCGGTGTTATCCATGCGGGTCTGTTTGGCTGTCCGGCACAAATCCCTTCTTGTCTCGCCTCGTTTCGGGCGGTCTCACTGGAACTGCTTCAGAAGGCTTTTGATTTGCCACCGGGTAGCCTAGCAACGATGCAAGACCTGAACTGGGCCATCGGCGGGGAAGCCGGCGATGGAATCGATTCGACCGGGAAAATCTTCGCAACGGCCCTTTCCCGCGCGGGGCGACACGTCTTCACGTCGAAGGACTTCGCCTCTCGCATCCGGGGTGGGTACACTGCGTACAAGATCCGGTCGTCTACCGACCGAGTCGAGAGCGTCGTCGACCGACTGGATATACTCGTTGCGCTGACACAGCGAACCATCGACGAGAATCTCGATGAGCTGCACGAGGACAGCGTCATCATCTACGACGGGGAGCGCACGGAGATGGAGGACGTTGACATCCCCGACGAGATGACCGGGCTGTCCGTTCCACTTCGCCGACTCGCCGAGGACGCGGGTGGCGCGATCATGCAGAACATCGTCGCGCTCGGCGCGGCCTGTGAAGTGACGAACTTCCCGATCGAGAATCTCGACAGCGCACTCGACAAGAAGTTCGGCGCGAAAGGTGAAGCGATCGTCGAAAACAACAAGGAGGCCGCGCGCTTCGGACAGGAGTTCGTCCAGGAGGAGTACGACCACGACTTCGCCTACGACATCGACACCACGGACAACGACTACGTCCTGCTCAACGGCGACGAAGCCATCGGCATGGGCGCCATCGCCGCTGGCTGTCGCTTCTACTCCGGTTACCCCATCACGCCCGCGACCAACGTGATGGAGTATCTGACGGGCCGCATCGACCACTTCGGTGGTACCGTGATGCAGGCAGAAGACGAACTGTCCGCCATCAACATGGCGCTCGGCGCAGCGCGTGCGGGCGCACGCTCAATGACGGCGACGTCCGGTCCGGGTATCGATCTGATGACCGAGACGTTCGGTCTCGTCGCACAGAGCGAGACGCCGCTCGTCATCGTGGACGTGATGCGCTCCGGTCCCTCGACCGGGATGCCGACCAAGCAAGAACAGGGCGACCTGAACATGACGCTGTACGGCGGTCACGGCGAGATTCCGCGGTTCGTCGTCGCGCCGACGACCATCTCGGAGTGTTTCCACAAGACCATCGAGGCGTTCAACTTCGCCGAGAAGTACCAGACGCCCGTCTTCCTGCTCGCCGATCTCGCCATGGCGGTCACCGAACAGACGTTCGTGCCCGAGGAGTTCGACATGGACGCCGTCGAGATCGACCGCGGGAAGGTCGTCGACGAAGACGAGATCGAAGCGTGGACGGACGAACAAGATCGCTTCCAGCCACACTTCCCGACCGCCGACGGGGTCAGCCCCCGAGCATTCCCCGGCACGACGGGTGGCGCACACATGTCGACCGGTCTCGAACACAACGCGCTCGGTCGTCGGACGGAAGACACCGAGATCCGCGTCGAGCAGGTGGACAAGCGAAACCGCAAGGTCGAGACGGCACGCGAGGAAGAAGACTGGAGTCCGCGCGAGTTCGGCGATTCGGACGCGGACACGCTCGTCATCACGTGGGGTTCGAACGAAGGTGCGCTGCGCGAGGCGAACAACTACCTCGAAGCGGACGACGTCAGCGTTCGATTCCTCTCGGTTCCCTACATCTTCCCACGCCCCGACCTGAGCGAGGACATTGAGGCTGCGGAGAAGACCATCGTGGTCGAATGTAACGCGACGGGCCAGTTCGCAGACCTCATCGAACACGACACGCTTACGCGCGTCGACCGGATCAACAAGTACAACGGTGTCAGGTTCAAGGCGGATGAACTGGCAGACGAAATCAAAGCGAAACTCGAAGAGGAGGTAACAGCATGAGCTCGGACGTTCGATTCACCGACTTCAAGTCGGACAAGCAACCCACGTGGTGCCCCGGTTGCGGGGACTTCGGGACGATGAACGGGATGATGAAGGCACTCGCCGAAACCGGCAACAGCCCCGACGACACGTTCGTCGTCGCCGGTATCGGCTGTTCCGGTAAGATCGGGACGTTCATGCACTCGTACGCCATCCACGGCGTTCACGGGCGCGCGCTCCCGGTCGGTACGGGCGTCAAACTTGCCAACCCCGACCTCGAAGTGATGGTCGCGGGTGGCGACGGTGACGGCTACTCCATCGGTGTCGGTCACTTCATCCACGCAGTTCGCCGGAACGTGGACATGTCCTACGTCGTCATGGACAACCGTATCTACGGGCTGACGAAGGGACAGGCCTCGCCGACCAGCCGCGAGGACTTCGAGACGAGCACGACGCCGGAAGGCCCGAAACAGCCCCCCGTCAACCCGCTCGCGCTCGCGCTGTCGGCTGGCGCGACGTTCATCGCCCAGTCGTTCTCGACCGACGCACAGCGTCACGCCGAGATCGTCCAGAAGGCCATCGAACACGACGGCTTCGGCTTCGTGAACGTCTTCTCACCCTGTGTCACGTTCAACGACGTGGACACCTACGACTACTTCCGCGACTCCATCGTCGATCTGGCGGACGAAGACCACGACTCGTCGGATTACGACTCGGCCAAGGACAAGATCTTAGACGCCAGCAAGGAGTATCAGGGCGTCATCTACCAGGACGAAGATAGCGTCCCGTACCACGAACTCCACGGTATCGAGGGTAACATGTCCGAGATTCCGGACGGCGCGCCCGAGGGCGCGATGGATCTCGTGCGCGAGTTCTACTGAGACGCGAAGATCTTCGTTTCGTTTTCTTTCGGTCGGTGCGATTCGTCAGCGTCGCGTCTGCGAAGATTCGATGGTCAGCGTCGCGGTTACGGACGATGCGCTGTAGAGTAACCGACGCTGCCGAGAATGTGGAGAGCAGTTCGTCGGGTCACCCGCACAGGTGTCTCGGACTACTCTGGAGATCGACAAGATATCTTATTTTCACAGTATGAAACACGGTCACAGATGAACTTTCTCTCGACATGTCGCCTTCGTGTATCGAAATCGCCGTATCGAACAATTTCTGACCCACTCCTTACGACGAAAATCCGTCGCTCAGCGCGTTTGCGCCTGTTTTTTATGATATGACCAGTAACACCGTGTAGAGATGACTGCGGACACACGTGACATCGTCGTTGTCGGTGGCATGGGGTGCCAGTTTGCCCCGCTGATTGTCTTCCGTGAATGCCACGACACTGACGACATCCGTGAAACCACTAACGACGGTTCGGTCGCCGACCATCCGGTTCGAGTTCCCGAAACAGAAGAACTGCCCCCGTCTTTCGACTGCGAGGCCGCACTATGACCGACCACTACGACGTTATCGTCGCTGGTGCCGGTCCGGCAGGCGCACAGTGTGCGCGAGACATCGCCCAGCGTGGGCACGATGTTCTCGTCCTCGAAGCCGAGTCCGAAGACGAGTTCCCACGCCAGAGCAACAAATCCACGGCAGGGACGTTCGCGTCGATGATGGCGGCGTTCGGGATTCCCGACGAGGTCGTGATGAACTACACCGACAACGTCGTCCTCGAATCGCCCAACGACTACTACCCACAGGCGCAACCAGGTGCCGTCCTCGAATTCGCCGATTTCAAGCGGTATCTGGTTGCAGACGGTCGAGAGGAGGGTGCCGAGTACTGGTTCGACGCGCGCGTCTCGAAACCCGTGATGGAGGGGGGCGAGATCGTCGGCGTTAGATACGGCGGGAACCAGGAAGTGTACGGTGACATCATCATCGACGCGACCGGGCCGAGCGCACCACTGGCAAAGAGTCTCGACGTGAGCGACCTCAAGCGGGAGAACCAGGCCATCGGTATCGAGTACGAGATGGAGGGAATCGATATCGACCACGAGGGGTACGCCGACCTCACCGACGCGATGATGCTCCGCCTGGATCACGACATCGCTCCGGGTGGTTACTCGTGGATCTTCCACACCGGCGGGGACACCGCGAAGGTCGGTCTCTGCTACATCCAGAACGAGAGCCATCACGAGTTCGCGAAGGATGGGATGAGTATCGACGACTATCTCCAGTACTGGCTCGACAGCGACCCCCGGTTCGAGAACGCAGAACGCATCGCTGGGAAACAGCACCGTGGCTCCGCGCACATCCAGATGCCCGGTGATCTGAGTACGGACAACTTCATGGCCATCGGCGATACCGTGCCGACCATCGACCCGCTCTGGGGCGAGGGTATCCACGTCGGGATGAAATCCGGTCGCGCCGCGGCGATAACGGCCGATCGGTGTCTCATGTCCGAAGAGAGCGATACGTCCGCGGAGAACATGGCCATCTACGACGATCTCTGGCACGAGGACGTCGCTCCCAACATGCGGGCGCGGCTGTGGATGACTCGATTGTTGTATCTCGCCACGAACGACCGCTACGACACCCTGATGCGGGACTTGAAACGACTGGACGGTGGAACACTGAGTAACGCGAACGCCGGAGACCTTCAGGAACTCTCGAAGCTATTCCATCTGAACGACATCCCCCTTCTGACGCGGTTCGCCAGAGAACGGCTCGGCTGGTAGCGGTTTTCGTCGCTAGTACGTTCCAGTACAAATCAGTATATTCAGTACATTTCAGAGCAGGCAGGACAACGAGTACAACACAGTAGCTATCGTGGCGTTCCAGTAGACGCTACAGCGGCAGTGCGATGACTCCGGCACCCAGTCCCAGGGTGAGCAACAACCGGCCGACGCTCCCCGTGAACGTGGCCGCGGCGAACTTCAGGTAGTCTTCTTCGAGGATAGAGAAGGCGTAGATGGAAATCGTATCCGGGAAGAACGGAACACAGAGCGCCAGCGCCAGTCCGAGGTATCCCCACTTCCGGGCGAGCGAGACGGTCTTTTTCTCCGACCATTCGACGACGTCGAACCGCGAGCGACGGAGTGCCCGGATGACCGGCCCGGACTGTTTCGCTTCCTGTCCGATGTGGAACGCGAAGACGCTTCCAGCGGCTTTGCCGAGACCGCTGACGAGGATGATGAGCGAGTACTCTCCGATAGCACCGAGACCGATGTCGAGGGGGGCGAGTAACACGACCTCACTGGGGAGCGGGAGGATGAAGGAGATGAGAAACGAGTAGATGGCGATTATCAGGAGTCCGACCCAGCCGGTGGCATTCTCGACGGCTTCCGCCAACCATCCGAACGAACTGAGGACGACACCGTCCGTGGCGAGGTCGGCGAGGGGAACGAGCGAGACGAAAATCTCGGACACAAACGTTGTTCGGGTGTAGACCGATGTAAACTTTAACATCCCAGAACCTGTCTACACGAATTACTATCGGCCATCTGAACAATTTTCTACCGGCTGTCCTGAGAAATTTATCGGCGGCAAACAGACTCATACGCGGTCAGTCCGAACGACTACGGTGTGAACTCGGATAGCGAATACCGCGTCGCCGTTCACCCGAACCTTCGAGCACGGCTCGCCTACGACGCCGACGACGGTGCGGTGCGTCTCACCCTCGACTACCGGCGAGACGGGAAGTGGGAGGAACCGTCGAACGGTCTCGAACTCCAGGGACGGCGGATCAGCGTCACGTCCGATGGTGAATCGCTGTTAGAACGTGAGGTGTCGCTCGAACTGCTCGAACGCTACGGGACGACCATCGCCGGTTTCGCCCGCAAACTCACCGACCGAACCGGAGCGGCAGAACCCGAATCGTGGCCTATCGCAGTCGCACAGAGCGACGGTAGCGTCGTCGAAGCACTTCGCCCGCCTACGCAGGCGACCTTCGAAGTGTTCGAAGACGACGCTGGCGAGTGGCGTTGGCGACTCCGCCACAGAAACGGGAACATCATCGCCGACAGCGGCGAAGGCTACTCCTCGAAACGGGCGGCGAAGAAAGGTATCGAGAGCGTCAAACGAAACGCGCTCGGCGCACCCGTCGAAGATCTATAACGAATCGAGATCAGCGACGAACTCCTCCAGCATCAATCGCGTGACGTGTGGCATACAGACGATGCGGAGTTCGCCCGACCCCGTGGGTGAGACTCGCCACCCTTTCGTCTGAAGCGCCTCGACCGTCTCCCGAGGGACGTCGGCTGCGACCAGTGGCAGGACGGGGTCGACCACGTCGTAGCCACTCGATTCGAAGGCGTCCGCGATCCACTCAGCGTTCGCTTGTGAACGCTCGAACTGCTCGCGGTAGCCGTCCGGCCAGAGCGTGTCCATCGCGGCCCACGCGCTGGCGACCCCCGCACCGCTTCGCGTTCCGGTCAAGGTCGCCTGCGACGTCGATTCGAGATACGGCGTCTCGACCGCCAGCGCGTCTAGTACCCGTTTTTCGCGCGCTAGAAACCCACCCGCCGGAACCGCCGCCTGTCCCATCTTGTGCGGGTCGATGGTCATGGTGTCCACGTCCGCGTGTCCGAAGTGCCAGTCGCGGTCGGTGAACGGGAGGACGAACCCACCCCACGCCGCGTCGACGTGGAACAGCGCATCGACCTCGTGGGCGATCTCGGCGAGCGTCGACATCGGGTCGACGCGCCCGTACTCGGTCGTCCCCGCGATACCGATAATGAGGACGGTGTCGTCATCCACCAGTTCGGCCATCGCCTCCGGGTCGGCACGGTGGTCGGCGTCGGTGGCCGCGAGCCGAAGTTCGACATCGAGCACTTCGGCGGCCTTCTGGAAACTGAAGTGGGCGCTCTCGGGTGCGACGACGTTCGGTGTGTCCGTCTCCGCGAGATTTCGCGCTGCTCGAACGGCCTGAATGTTCGCTTCCGTCCCGCCACTGGCGACGTACCCTTGTGGCTCCCGAAGTCCGGTGATGTCGCCCAGCAGTGCTACTGCTTCGTCTTCGAGTGCTGAGACGGTGGGATACGTCGTCGGATCACCTGGATTCGACGCCAGAAATCGTTCGGCAGCGTCACGGGCCGCCGGATGCGGTTCGGTACACATCGAGGAGAGCACCCGGCGAAACGACTGCGGCGCGGCCACCTGCATATCCGGGAATTCGCCGCTTCAGGTATATCGGTTCCGTTCTCGGGCGAATCCGTCCGGAATAACCGTTCTCACACTACCGAAATATCCTTCCGTACTCACACGTCAGTTGTCATATGGACGACCATATCGCGTCGGTTCTCGACCGTTCGTTCCCGGATCGTGACGTCGAGGAGGTCGGGCCGACCGGCCCCTCCTGGAACGACAAGAATCGAACGGTCAGGATCGATTTCGCCGATGGGCAGACGATATTCCTGAAGGTCGCTATCGACGGGGATGGTTCCCGGATCGCCCGCGAGCGGGCGGTGATCTCCCACGTCGGCGCGAACTGCGAGGTTCCCGTCCCGACAGTGGTGGCGAGTGACACCGACTGGGACGTTCCCTACTTCGCTACCGCACCGATGTCCGGCCAGAGCTTCATCGCTTCGTGGTCTGACGCGAGCATGGACGAACGGGCCGCACTGGCTCGGCAGGTCGGAACCGCGCTGGCAGCCGTCCACACGCTTCGTTTCGAGGAGCACGGACACATCACCGGTGGGGACGAAGAGGGTCTCGAACTCGAAACGGGGCCGTGGACCGACATCCTCATCGAGAAGATCGAAGAGGCGAGAAGCTTCGCCTCCTCCGACCGGTTCGACCACCACTTCGACGAGGTGATCGCGGCCGTCGAGGCGAACCGAGAGCTGTTGGACGAAGCGCCCGCCGCGTTACTCCACGGCGACCCTGCTCAGCCGAACTGCTATGATACCGAAACTGGAATCGGCTTTCTCGACTGGGAGATCGCTCACGTCGGCGACCCGGTGCGAGACATCTACCGCACGCAGAGCCAGCAGTTCGACTCCCTTCGCTCCGAGGGCCCAGAGCCGATCGTGACCTCGTTCTACGACGGCTATCGTGAACGAGCAGGCGGACTTCCAGACGGATTCGAAGACCGCCGCCCTGTCTACGAAGCCGTCAGGTTCCTTGGCAATTCCGGCTACGTCGACAAATTGGCGGAGTACGTCGACGAGCCGCCCGAGGAACTGGCGGAGTGGATTCAGACGGAGATGACCCGACTGCTCGCCGAGATTCGGTGAGAAATCGCAGTTGCCTCGACCGCGCGAAGAAAGAAATCGAACTTAGCGAACCGAATCGAGCATGAGTTTCTGCTCGACGCGCTTCACTTCGTGTTGGACATCGCGGACTGCGTCGATGTTCGCCGAGATGGACGAGATGCCGCGATTGACGAGGAAGCGAACCATCTCCGGTTTCGACCCGGCCTGTCCACAGATGCTGGTGTTGATGTCGTGTTCACGACAGCAGTCGATCGTCTGGCCGATGAGTTGGAGCACAGCGGGATGGAGTTCGTCGAACCGCCCGGCGACGTGCTCGTTGTTTCGGTCGACAGCGAGCGTGTACTGCGTGAGATCGTTGGTTCCGAAGCTAGCGAACTTGATGCCCGCGTCGGCCATCTCCTCGATCTGCAGTGCGCTGGCGGGCGTTTCGATCATCACACCCCACGATCGTTTGTCGGGGTCGATACCCGTCTCGGTCATCAGGCGACGAGCGCGGAACACGTCCTCCGCGTCGTTGACGAGCGGGAACATGATCTCGACGTTGTCGTAGCCCATCCCGTACAGTTCTTTGAAGGCGTCGAGTTCGTACTGGAACACGTCCTGCTTGTCGAGACTGCGACGGATGCCCCGCCAGCCGAGCATCGGATTGTGTTCGTTCGGCTCGTTCTCGCCGCCCTGCAACTGCCGGAACTCGTCCGTGGGCGCGTCGAGCGTGCGCACGCGCACGGGGCGGGGGTAGAATTCCTCTGCGACGCCGCGGATGCCTTCGACGATCTCCTCCACGTAGGCATCGACGCCGTGGTCTTCGATGTACTTCTCCGGCGTCTTGTTGGTCGAGAGGATCATGTGCTCCATCCGGAGCAGTCCGACGCCGTCGGCACCTGTCGCGGCGGCGCGCTCTGCGGCCTCCGGGATGGAGACGTTCACCTTGACCTCCGTCGCGGTCATCGGTTTGACGGGGGTCTTCGGGCGAGCCTCCTCGATGGGTTCGCGTTCCTGTTCCCGCTCGGTCTTCCCCTCGCGGACGGTGCCTTTGTCGCCGTCGAGAGTGATGATCTGGTCGTCTTCAAGCGAGTCGGTGGCGTTGCTACAGCCGACGACTGCCGGGACACCGAGTTCACGCGAGACGATAGCGGCGTGACTGGTCATGCCACCTTCGTCCGTGATGATGCCCGCTGCGCGCTTCATCGCGGGCACCATGTCGGGCGTCGTCATCTCGGTGACGATGATGTCTCCCTCGCCGACCTTGTCGAGCTGGTCGAGCTTCGATACGATCCGGACTGCGCCGCTCGCGATGCCCGGACTCGCACCCAGGCCACTCACGAGGATATCACGACTGCCTTTGGAGGCGGTTTCGACCGCGCCGCTTCCATCGGCGACGCCTTCGGTCGTTTCCGCTGCGATGTCGCTACTCTCCTTGATGGTCGTGATGGGCCGCGATTGGAGCATGTAGACCTCACCGTCGAGGATGGCCCACTCCACGTCCTGTGGCGTTTCGTAGTGGTCTTCGACCTCCTCGCCGAGTTCGACGAGTCGGGCGATGTCGTCCTCGGAGAGGACGCGAGCGTTTCGCCTGTCCTCCGGAACTGCTTGCTCGACGGTCTCACCCGTCTCGGTGTCTTTCGTGTGCATCACCTTCTTGTCGGCGATGGTGATATCCTCCGTCGCACCGGACGAGCGGTCGACGACGTAGTTGTCGGGTGACACCGACCCCGAGACGACCGCCTCGCCGAGACCCCACGCCGCCTCGATGATGATCTTCTTCTCGCCAGTGGAGGGGTGGCTCGTGAACATGACACCGCTTTTCTCGGCGTCCACCATGCGCTGGACGACGACCGCGATGTCCACTTTCTCGTGGTCGAAGCCCTTCTCCTGTCGATAGTAGATAGCTCTCTGTGTGAAAAGCGAGGCCCAACACTCTTTCACTCGCTCGACGAGGTCGTCGCGGGTGATGTTGAGGAACGTCTCCTGTTGACCCGCGAAGGAGGCGTCAGGAAGGTCTTCTGCCGTTGCAGACGAGCGAACTGCGACGAATGCTTTCCCGTCGTCTAGACCATCGTAGGCTTCGAGGATTCCGTCTTTGATATCTTCGGGAATCTCGGTTCCGAGGATGAGTTCTTCCGCCCGCGACTCGGCTTCTGCGAGTGCTGCGGAGTCCTCGGTATCAACGTCGACGGCCTCGAACAGTTCATCTGCGATGCCGGTCTCCTCGATGAACCGCCGATAGCTCTGAGCGGTCACGACGAATCCCGGCGGGACGGGGAGGTCCGCGCCGGTGAGTTCACCGAGCGACGCACCCTTGCCACCGACCAGTTCGAGGTCGTCTGCACTGATTTCTTCCAGCCAGAGTACAACCATGTGCGTATGGGGGGAAACAAGCAGGCACATAAAGAAGGTTCCGACCAACACGCCGAGAATCGTTAACTCAGAACCGAATACCCATCGATAGGGGTCGATGAGGGGCCGATGCTTCGAGGCGAAAGTGGGTCGTTAGACTTCGATGATACCGTCGTCTTCGTCGTCGGGGACGACCAACTGGCCATCGAACGCGGTGGTCGCCTGCCCGCCCACGTGGACGTGGTCGTCCACGCGAACGCGCACGTGCCCCGGCCTATCCATGAAGTGACCCTGCTCGAATCGCATCTCGTCCGGGGAATCATCGAACGCTTCGGAATCGTGGAGATAGGCTCCGACCGCCCCGCTGGCGGTTCCGGTCACGGGGTCTTCGGGTACGCCGGCGAGAGGCGCGAACATCCGCCCGTGGAGCGTCGAATCGGCGTCGATAGCGTCGAAGCTGAAGATGTAGACGCCGACCGCATCCACCTCGTCGCACAACGTTTCGATGGCTGCCATGTCCGGCGCTGCGCCGCCGACGTGTTCGAGGAAGTTGACGGGCACGACGAGGAATGGGAGTCCCGTGGAGGCGACCGCGAGCGGGAGATCGGCACCCACGTCGCGGAGCGCGGCCGAGTCGATACCGAGGGCGTCGCCCACGCGGTCGTAGTCCAGTTCGACGGTTTCGATCTCGGGGTCGTCCTGCGTCATCCAGACCGTGCCGTCGTCGCCTACGTCGGTGTCCAGCACGCCGACGTTCGTTTCGAGGGAGTGCGTCCCCGGTTCGACCACGCCGTCTTCGAGCAGGTGGACGTGTGATGCGATTGTCGCGTGTCCACAGAGATCTACCTCGGTCGTCGGCGTGAAGTAGCGTACTCGGCGGTCTGCCTCCTCGCTGGCCTGCAAGAAGGCTGTCTCGCTCACGGAGAGTTCGCGGGCGATGGCCTGCATCTGGTCGTCGGTCAGGTCGTCTGCCTCGGGGACGACGCCCGCCGCGTTTCCGGTCAGCGGTTCGTCGGTGAACGCGTCCACGAGCAGGGTACGGACGGTGTGCATATTTGGGATGTGGTTCGGGAATGGGTTTAATTCTCGGTTCTCCGTCGGGATCGAGTTTTGTAGTTTTCTTTCATGTCACGTGGTGACCTTGGCAGCAAGATTGCTGTGTCTTCGAAGGTCTCTGGGTTCTCGTTGCGATGAGTTACCGCAGTGATGGGGTCTCAGAAAGCCCTCGTGTGCTCGACTCGCGCGCCCCGCGCTGCGCTCCTCGGGTGGGCGCTCCGCTCCCACCCTGTGGTGCTTGCGGGGTCGTGCTTCGTCGACCCCACTCACGGTATCACCGTTCGTACTCGAGGCGCGTTTCGTCTCGCACCCCTCGCCCTTTCAGTTCACCGTCAGAGCACGCTCTGACGAGCCCTCGTGAGCAACGCGAGCGAGGACACCAGGGAATTGCTTGGACGGGACGGGCGCTTTTCGTATCTGGTGGTTGTAGCGTTCGGCGGCTGTTCGGCCTACGTGCGGTGGCTGTTGCGGAGCGGTTGCGGTCGTCTGGGAGGACTGAAAAGGGCCGGTCGGTCGCTCCTGCCCGGACGACGTTCCCGCGAGCGAACGGACGTGAGCGAGTGGGAAGCAGCGAGAGCGCAACTCTCGCCAGCCAAGCACCGCAAACCGACTGGGCGGAGTTCTCGTGAGTGACCAGTGGGAGCGAACACCGAGGGCGTTCGAAGACAACTCCACCGCGGTAACTCAGCTATTTCGAAGAGAACGACACCGACAGGACGGATGTACTGAAACGTACTGAAATGTACTATCCGAACCAATCCAAAACGGTGATTCTCCATCACTCACAAAAAATCGAAAGCCACCCAAACGCCGTCTACGCCGAGTCGGTGACGTAGCCGCCTTCGAGGTGAACGTCGAACGAGTCGCCGGGCGATTCCGGTACGGTGATCGTCACCGCCACGTCGCGGACGTACTGTTCGCCGCGAGCGTGCTTCTCGGTCAACTCGAAGGTGGTGCGCTCGTCGTCCACCTCCAGCCAGCCGGTTCCGGTGGCGGTGCCGGACACCGTCGCCGTGGCCTCGATCTTCGCACCCGGTTCGGGCGTGCCCTGCACGGAGAACGATTCCAGCGACAGTTTCGGTCCCGACATCGAGACGGTGACCGTCGTGTCGAACGTCTCCTGATACGTTGGTGATCGACCACCGCCGCCATCACCATCACCGCCACCGCCGCCATCATCGCCATCACCGCCACCGGGTTCTTTGGTCAGCAGTTCGACCCCCAACTCCGATTCGACGTTGCCGATCTTGTTGAGGATGGTCTGGCGTTTCGACCCGGCGAAGAGCAGCCCGACGAGCTCACCGGACGAATCGGCGAAGACGGGCGACCCGCTGTCGCCGCCTTTCGACAGCGCACCTGCGATGAGCTGGTCGCGGAGTTTGAGCGTCCCCGCCTCGCCGAAGTTCACGCGCACGCTCGCGCCGACGGCCTTTATCGTGCTCTGTGTGACGCCGGTCGTTCGACCCGTCTTCGTGACCGTCTTTCCCTTGAGCGACTTGTACTCCTTCCGTCGGATGGCCGTCGGCCAAGAGTCGTCCAGTTCGTGGTACTCCGGCGATTCCCGTTCGGGGTCGACAGACCGCGCCGCCACGTCTACCAGCGCGCCGTCATCGACGGTGACGTACCCCCGGAGTTCGCCGGTCTTGTCGTCCGGAAGACTACCGCCGTCGCGGGGGGAGGGCTGGATGATGGGTTCGCCGAATTCGGCCTTGTTCACCCGCGCGTAGACATGGTTGTTCGAGAGGCGCACGAGGTCGCCCTTCGAGGCTGCGTCGCTCCAGTTAGCTTTCGAGGTGTCGGTCACGCGAGCGGGGTACGGCCCGGCGGTCGCCGCGGTCGATTTCGCGTTGATCTCGCTGACGCCGCCGACGACGGGGCGATGGCGTTCCTTTCGGTCTGCCTTCGCGTCGGGCATCGGCTCCACGAGCGAGAGGGCGTCGAACCCATCGCGCTCTTCGCCGTAGCCTGCGTCTTCGACTTCGAGGTTGACGCCGGAGACGCGCTTTTTCACGTTGTCCTCGTCGGAGAGTTCGCTGTCGGGGAGTTTCTGCGAGACGAAGACTCGGAGCGTGTTCGTCTCTTCGTCGTACTCGACGCCGAGGACGTTCTTACAGTCGAGGAGGTCTTCGAAGTCTTGTGTGTGAGTCATAGCTGTGGGAGGGACGGTCGTTTCACGACCTTGTCCGTGGATATTAATGCCCGACGATAATAGTGCTACTGGTTAGCACAGAATATTGAGCTATCATTTCTGTCACAGGTAGCGGCGGTATCACACTTTTCCAGCGTGACGCCTACCTGTAAACCGTTAAGTGCCACGGCGCGCGATTCTCGGGTTGGTATGAGCGACCTCCCGGACGATTTCAAATGTACGCTGACCAACTGGGACTACATCTACGGTCTCTGTCGGGACGTGAGCGACCAGGTGAAAGAATCGGATTTCGAGCCAGATGTCATCGTCGCGCTCGCGCGCGGGGGGTGGTTCGCCGGGCGCTGTGTCTGTGACTTCCTCGGCCTGGACGACCTCACGAGTCTCAAGATGGAACACTACGTCGGCACGGCCCAGAAGTCGGGCGAACCCGAAGTCCGCTACCCGATGCCCGAAGGTAGCGTCGAAGGTAAAGACGTCCTCATCATCGACGACATCGCCGACACTGGCGGTTCAATCAAGCACGCCCACGAGTACGTGGACGACCGCGAGGCCGGAGAGGTCAGGACGGCGACGCTCCAACTGCTCCAGACGAGTGAGTTCGACCCCGACTACATCGGCGAACGCCTCGAAGAGTGGGCGTGGATCGTCTACCCCTGGAACTTCATCGAGGACATGATCGACATCACCAGCGGCGCGATGGACAGGGCCAAGAAAAACGTGTTCTCGGAGGAGGATATCCGCCACTACCTGAACGAGTACCACGACGTAGAGCGCATCCAGATGGAGATCGCACAACCCGATCGGCTCGACGAAGTGCTCGCCGAGATGGAACGCCGGGACGTGCTCGCCCGCGAGGGCGACGGGTGGCGACTCCTCGAAAACGCGACGGGCGTGCAGTAGCGAGACGAACAATGGACACCATCGATGCCCTCGCCGAGGCGTTCACGCTGAAGGACGAACGCAGAACCGGCTGGCAACTCCGGAACGTTTCCGACCCGGAATCGGTCGCCGGTCACACGTGGGGCGTCGCACTTCTCTCTCTACAGTACGGCGACGAAGCGGGAATCGACACCGACAGAGCACTCAGGCTGGCGGTCGTCCACGACCTCGCGGAAGCCAAGACCGGTGACGTCCCCACCCGAGCAGACGACGCCGACCAGCACATTTCTGCCGACGAGAAACGCCGGGACGAGCGAGTCGCGATGGACGAACTCGCCGAACCGCTCGAAGGCGAAGTGCGCGAACTCTGGGACGAATACGAGGCCAAAGAAACGCCGGAAGCGACGTTCGTCAAGGACATGGACTTGGTCGAGATGTGCTTGCAGGCGCTCGTCTACGAACGCGAAAAGCGATACGACGGCGAAAGCGACCACTTCGAGGAGTACGAAAATCTGGACGAGTTCTTTGCCACGGCAGAACCCCGTCTCCGAACGGAGGTCGGACGACGACTGTTCCACGAGATAGAGACACGATACGAAGCTACCCGCGACGAACCCGATTCTACCGAGTGATCGATCCGTAGGTGTGGAGTGACCAGGCCGCGGGCGTCGAACGATCAGTCCGCGAGCGTCGAATCGGTCTCCGAAACCACTGTCTCTTTCCACGTCCCGCGGAGGAACCACGCGACCGCCGCGATCGCGCCGACGATGTCTCCGAGCGCGACGCCGACCCAGATTCCGGTCGGCCCCCAGTCTTCGACGAAGATGAGGTAGTAGGTCGCGGGGACGCGAGCGACCCACAACGTTACCATCGAGAACGCCAGTGCCGTCTTCGTGTTGCCCGCGCCGCGGAACGCACCGAGGACGACCTGCAAGACGCCCATGAAGACGAACATGATGGCCATGGTTCTGAGATAGTTGCTCCCGTGTTCGATGGTCTCGGCCACGCGGGCTGTGTCGGCACTGAGGAAGACCGATACCAGCGGCTCTGGGAACAGGAAGGCGACGAGCGAGACGACGACCATCACTCCTGCGACCAGCGCGCTCGCCAGTCGAACCGAACGCTCCGCGCGGTCTGGTCGGTCAGCACCGATATTCTGCCCGACCATCGTGTTCGTCGCCTGACCGAGTCCCATCGCAGGGAGGAAGACGAGCGACGAAAGTCGGTTGCCGAGACCGTAGGCCGCGACGACCGCGGGAGGGAACGTCGCCACCATCCCGGTGAGGACGACCATCGCCAGCGAACTCGTGGACTGCTCGGCTGCTGCAGGGACGCCCAGTCGGACGATCTCTTTGATTCGGCCCAGGTCGGGCGTGAGGTGGTGGCGTCGCACCTGCGGGCCTGCGTCGGTACCGAAGATGACGTACAGTCCCAGGGCCGTGGCGACCGCCCGCGAGAGCACGGTGGCGATCGCCGCGCCCTGGATCTCCATCCCTTCGATCGGCCCCCAACCGAAGATGAGTATCGGGTCGAGCACGACGTTGACGGCGACGCTGACGAACATGATCCGCATCGGTGTGCGGGTGTTGCCGTAGCCGCGCATCAGCGAGACGAAGATGAAGAAGCCGAAGAGGAACGGCGAGCCGAGGAAGAACACTCGCATGTAGTTGGCTGCCATCGGAACGATGATCGCCGCGGTTCGCTCGTCGGCCGGGAGGAGACCCAGCATCGGCTCGACGAGTGCGAACCCGAGGAGACCGATGACGACTGCGACGATGGAGACGAACGAGAGCGTCTGACCGGCCACTGCGCTCGCTTCGTCCTCGCTCCCTGCGCCCGTGTACTGGGCGACGAGGATGCTCCCTGCTGCGGTGAACCCGCCACCGATGGAGATGAGGAAGAAGATGAGCGGGAACGCCAGCGAGAGCGCACCGACCGCGTCCGAGGAGAGCGCGCCGAGCCAGAACGTGTCGGCGACGTTGTACGCGACCTGCAAGAGCTGGATGACGACGATAGGCCACGCTAAACGAACCATCGGACCGACGAGCGGCCCTTCCGTGAGTTCACTGTCGTGACGGGGGGAGGGCATGCAACGTAGTGAAACGTTGATGGTATTTCAATTCTCGTAAGGTGTGGTGTCATCCGACACGAAACGAACCCGTGTCGTTTAGGTGACCGCCCACCGGATTTCCTGCCATGATCGGCTTCATCGGCGGAAGCGGTATCTACGAGGCACTGCCTCTCGAAAACACCCGCGAAGAGCACGTGACGACCCCGTTCGGCGACCCGAGCGCGCCGGTCACCATCGGCAAGTTGGCCGGCAAGGAGGTCGCGTTCATGCCTCGCCACGGGCCAGACCACCAGCACACGCCCACGGAAGCGCCGTACCGGGCGAACATCTACGCGCTGAAGGAACTCGGTGTGGAGCGAATCCTGGCGAGCAACGCGGTCGGCAGCCTCCGCGAAGAGCTACCGCCGCAGACGCTCGTGATCCCCGACCAGATCTTCGACCGAACCAAACACCGGACGCCGACGTTCTTCGGCGACGGCATGGTCGTCCACATGCCCTTCGCGGACCCCTACTGCCCGCACATGGTCTCGCATCTCTCGGCGGCCAGCGACGAGGCGACCGACGCGAACCACGAATCTGGCGGCACCTACGTCTGCATCGAGGGACCGCAGTACTCGACGCGCGCCGAAAGCGAGTTCTACCGCGCTCAGGGCTTCGAGATAATCGGCATGACGGCCATCCCGGAAGCGAAGCTCGCCCGCGAAGCCGAGATGTGTTACGCGACCGTGGCAGGCGTCACCGACTACGACGTGTGGAAAGCGGACAGCGAGGTCACCCTGAAGGAAGTGCTCGAAAACGCCGCGAAGAACGAAGAGTCCATCAAAGAAGTGGTCGAGCACGCGATCCGAACGATGCCCGACGAGCGCGAGTGCGACTGCGGGCACGCGCTGGAGGGCACCATCAACACGCCGACGGAGGCCATCTCGGACGAAACGCGCGAGAAGGTCGAACTTCTGGCTGGCGAGTATCTCTAAGCTCGTTCGAGCCACCCGCGGACGAGCGCGTCGGTTTCTGCGTCCGTTTTCAGCGTGCCAGCAAACGACACGATTTTTCGACATCCGTCCCGTAGCCAGTACATTTCAGTACGTTTCAGTGGATCTCAGTACATCTGCGTCAGTACACCTGAGTTCACGGCTCACTGGCGTTCGCCGTTCGTTTTCCGACCATCCTCCTGTCTCGCCGTTCGAATCACTCCAGCGCAGGGTTTTAGCCCCAGTCACGAGAGCTACGTATCATGGACGAAACGCTCACGATGACGCCGGGACCGACCGCGGTTCCGGACGACGTACGAGAGGCGATGGCCGACCGCGCCGTCAATCCGGACGTAGATCCGACGTTCGCGTCGTACTACGAAACCCTGCTCGACAAACTGGGCCGCGTCTACGACACCGACGACGAGATGGTGATCCTCGGCGGCGAGGGGATCCTCGGACTTGAAACCGCCGTGGAGTCACTCGTCGCCCCCGGTGAGAAGGTGCTCTGTCTCGCCAACGGGCTGTACGGCGACGGCTTCGCGGACTTCGTGGAGATGGCCGGCGGCGAAGCGGTCACCCACAGCACGGAATACACCGAGGGATTCGACGCAGACGAGGTGGCGTCACTGGTCGAAGCGGAGGAGTTCACCGCCGCGACGATGGTTCACTGCGAGACGCCGACCGGCCTGCTGAACGACTTCGAGCAGATCCTGCCGACGTTGCAGGAGGCGGGCGTTCTCACCATCGTCGATGCCGTCTCGTCGCTCGGCGGGACGCCGGTTCCGGTCGAGCACATCGACGTGTGTCTCGGTGCTTCCCAGAAGTGTTTCAGTTCGCCGCCCGGCCTGACGACGCTGTCGGTGAGCGATTCGGCGTGGGAGAAGGTCGAGGCGACCGAGCAGGATTCGTTCTACACCAGTCTGGAACCGTGGCACGAGCCGGACTTCTCCTTTCTCCCCTACACCCATCTCGTCTCGAACCTGTACTCGCTGGAAGCCTCCCTCGACCGGATTCTGGACGAAGGACTGCAGTCGGTGTTCGACCGCCACGAGGAGACGGCAAAGCTTTGCCGGGAGCGTGGCCGCGAGTTGGGACTGGAACCGTTCCCCGGAACCGAATCGCTCTGTTCGCCGACCGTCACGGCCTTCGAGATGGAGGGAAGCGCGAAAGAAGCTCAGCAGCGACTCCACGACGACCACGACATCCTCGTCGCAACCGGACTCGGCGAGAAGACCGACGACATCCTGCGAGTCGGGCACATGGGCTACAATGCACAAACGGAGCGCGTCGAGAAGACGATGGACGCGCTGGAGAAGGTCGTCGAGTAGCCGACTGGAGTGAACTATCCCGCCCTACTTAGCGATTGGCGTCGCTTCCTTGAGGGCGGGGCTTCCCGTTTCAACGACACGATTTGCATCCACGACGATGGACGAAGAATCGCCACCATCGGTGGACACAGCGGTCGCAGTCTCCACGGGCGTGTCTTCGGAGTGAACCACTCCTAGCTTTGAGAGGCCTCGACTGAGGACGTTCAACGACGCATTCCAATCCCTATCCAATTCAAACCCACACGAGGGACACGAATGCTCGCGTACCCAGATGGGTTTCCACGTCGAAACGCCGCAGGACGCACACTCCTTGGTCGTCCCCTCGGGTTCAACGTCCACGATATGACAGCCGTTCTTCTCACCGTGGTGTTCGAGGATGGTGATGAAGTCGTGCCAGCCGACCTCTGCTTTGTTCCGCGCGTTCTCGGAGGATTCGAGCATCCCTTTGACATTCAGGTTCTCGACGAACACGGCGTCGTACTCGGTGGTGTAGAAGTGCGCGAGCTTGTGCTTGAAGTCCCGCTTCTTATTCGACATCCGCACGTGAACTTCTGCGACGCGACGCCGTTGTGTCTTCCAGTTGTTCGACTCGTAGTCCTTTCGGGAGAGCGAGCGTTGCTCGCGTTCGAGTCGTTCGCGGTCGTCAGTGAGGTCAAGGCTCCCTATCGAACGCCCGTCCGAGTCGTGGACGAAGTTGAGGACGCCGAGGTCGAGGCCCACCGCATCCCCGGGGTTAATGTCTTCGACGGCAGGTTTTTTCGGCGTCTCGATTTCGATACAGAACGAGGCGTACCACGCGCCAGTGGGGTCTTTCTTGACCGTGACCTCTTTGATTGTCTCGTGGTTTGGGAGGTCTCGGTGAAGGCGAATCGGGATTTCGCGGGTTTCGCCCTTGAGTTTCTTGAGTACGAGGAGTCCGCGACCATTCGGGCCACTCTTGGTGTCGAGTTCGAAGCCCGATTGTCGGTACGTGAAACTCCGGTATTCGCGCGGTTTCTTCCAATTCAACGAGCCAACGTCGTATCCTTTGGCTTTGAGCTTCCCGAGATTCTCGATGTTGTCGCGGATACGCTCGACGGCTTTCTGGAGGACGGTTGAGTAGACCTGTTTGAGGTCTGTCCACCAGTCTTTGAGTGCGGGGAGCGTGTCTCGAACCATCCAGACGCGTTGTCGGAGCGTTCCTGCGGCTTTGGGAATTTGCTCGAATTCGTTGAGTGCGTGGTTGTAGAGTTGTCGCACGGTATTTCGTTGCCAGTCCATCGCTTCGCGTTGCTCATCGGTGGGCAACAAGCGGAAGCGCGGGCTGTAATTCATGCGACGTGTCAATTCGTACGAAGTGCGGTGTATTAATCGTGCTGATTGGCGTGTTCGTGACTCGTGGGGGTGCTGTATCCCCTCCCTACTCGCTCCCGCTGGTCGCTCCTTGAGGAAGGGGGCTTAGCGCCCTCTCTTTCAGCTAATCCGCAAGTAGCTCCGCCGGTTCTTCTTCCGTTTCCGCACCACGAGCGTCCTGCACCCAGAGGTCGCCGAACAGGTCGTCCTGGTCGAGGGTGAGGAAGCCGCGGTGCGCGAGAAACAGCAGTGCAAGGTAGGTTTCGACCCGCGTCGGGCCGACGCTGTCGATCTCGGCGTACAGCACTTCGGTTCGACCCGCCTCGTACTGCGTGACGAGCGCGGTCTGCACGTCGTCGATGACTGCCTCGATGTCCTCGTCGTGGGTCGTGCCGGTCACCTCGGACTCGGTCGGTTCGTCGTCGAATCGCATGTCGTCGCCCGAGTGATAATCCAGGGTCTGTGTCCCCCGGCGGAACCCCTTCGGCGAATCGCTCGTGTCGTACGTTCTGGACTCCTTCCACCACGACCCGCGCTCGCGCTCGCGCAGGTCACGAACGAGTTCGTCCAGCGTCTCGGGATTTCCACGAGCGTGTTTGCGATCCAGTCGGCGCTCCATCTCGTCTTCGAGCGAGGACACGGGGTCGAAGCCACCCTCGTCGTCCATGGCCATCGGGGTTTCCCACGGCGCGAACTCCTCTTCTTCTTCGGGTTCGTCGTCCGCGAGGAGTGCGTCGCTTTTCATCCGCAGGAGGACGCTGGCGTAGAACAGCGCGCGCCCCGACGTACGGAGGTCGGCCTCGTCCAATCGGGCGAGGAACTTGTCCGTCACCTCCACGATGTCGATATCCCACGGTTCGATCTCGCCCTCCTCCGCGAGTTGGACGAGCAGTTCGACCGGTTCCACTTCGTCGTCGTCGGTTTCCTCGGGTCGATTCTCGGGAGTGATTCCATCAATCATCGGCAGGCACCTCCTGTTCGCCGTCTAACCGAATCCCCGTCACGCTGCTCACGTTGTCGCCCTGCATCGTCACGCCGATGGCTCGCTCGGAACGGTCGAGCATGGCCGAGCGATGCGAGACGACGACGAACTGGGCGTCGCCCGCGAGTTCGTCCACCATCTCGCCGACGCGCTCCGCGTTCACCGCGTCGAGGAAGGCGTCCACCTCGTCCAGCGCGTAGAACGGCGCGGGGTTGAATCGTTGGATGGCGAAGATAAACGCGAGCGCGGTCAGCGACTTCTCGCCACCGCTCATCGCGTCGAGCCGCTGGACTGGTTTGTCGCCGGGCTGGGCTTTCATCGTCAGGCCGCCGTCGAATGGGTCGTCGTCGTCGTTTTCGAGGAACAGTTCGCCCGACCCCGCCGAGAGGCGCGTGAAGATGTCCTGGAAGTGGTCGTCGATGGCGTCGAAGGCGTCCATGAACGTCGATTTCTTCTGGGCCTCGTAGGAGTCGATACGTTCTCGGATGCCGTCGCGCTCTTCGACCAACGTCGCCTTGCGCTCTTTCAGATCGTCCAGATCGCTCTCGACGTCGTCGTACTCGTCGATGGCGAGCATGTTGACGGGTTCGAGTGCCTCCATCTGACGTTCGAGGCGGTCGATGTTCTCGCGCACTTCGTCGTGGTCGGGAACCTCCTCGGGGTCGTACTCGCCGACCTCTTCGCGGAGTTCGGCGACGTCGGCTTCGAGACGGTTTGCGCTTCGCTTCAGGCTCTCCAGTCTGTTCTCGACCGTTTCGACCTTCTGCTGTTGGTCGTCGCGTTTCGCCCTCGCGTCCTGAAGCGTCTCTTTCAGTTCGCCGCGTTCGTCTTTGAGTTCCGCGAGTTCGTCTTCCAGTTCCTCGACCGCCCCGCGTTTTTCTTCGAGCGTTTCTTCGCGGTCTTCGACCTTCGATTCGAGTTCCTCGATGCGTTCTTCCTGCTCGGCTTTCCGATTCTGTGCGGATTCGATGTCGTCGTGGAGGTCGTCGATGGCGTCTTTCGCGTACTGCTTTTCGAGTTGCAGTTCGTTCAACCGACCGTCCAACTCGTCCATCCGGTCTTCGAGCGCGTCGATCTCGGATTCGACCTCGTCGGCCTGGCTCGACAACTCGGGTATCTTCGAATCCGCGAGTTCGGCTTCGAGTTCCGCGATGTCCTGCTCGATGTCCGCGATGGTCTCGTCGTGCGCCGCGATCTCGGAATCGAGTTCCTGCATCCGCTCGTCGACCGACTCGCGCTCGGATTGCAGTTCTTCGATCTCTTCTTGAAGGGTGTCGATCCCGTTCTCGACGGATTCGAGTTCGTCCTCCTTGCGCTCGATGTCGTTCTCGATGGAGCGCACCTGGTCTGCGGCGTCACTCTGGCGGTCGCGGGCGTCGTCCAGTCGGTCTTCGACGCCCCGGATGGACTCTCGAACCGACTGGCGTTCGTCTTCCAACTCGTTTATCTGCCGCGCGACGCGCTCCAGTTGTCCTTTGCCGGACGCCGAGAAGGAGTAGCGCGACCCGCTGGTCGAACCGCCGGTCATCGCGCCGCTCTTCTCGACCAGTTCGCCCGACAGCGTGACGAGGCGGAAATCGCCCATCAGTTCGCGGGCCGTCTCCATGTCCTCGACGACGAGCGTGTCGCCGACGATGTAGGAGAACACCGCCGAGTACTCCGAATCGAAGTCGATGAGATTGTACGCGAAATCGACCACGCCCGGCATGTTCGGCGCGGATGGGAGGCCGCGGTCGCGCATCTTCGTGATGGGTAGGAAGGTCGCACGACCCGCGTTCCGCCGTTTCAGGTATTCGATACACTGCTGGCCGACGTTGTCGTCGTCCACGACGACGTGGGGCATCCGGCCACCTGCTGCTGTCTCACAGGCGGTCGCGTACTGCTGATCGACGCTACCGATCTGGGCGACCGTTCCGTGGACGCCGCCCATCTCCGCGTTCAGGATGGTCGAGACGGCCCGTCCGTAGGAGGAATCTCCACTCTCTTGTGCTCGCGCGTCGAGTTCGGCGTACTCCTGTTGTTTCGACTGGAGTCGGTCTTCGATGGAGTCGAGGTCGGACTGGAGTTCCTGCTTCTCGGCCTTGAGGTCGGCGACGACGTCCTCTATCTGCTCGGCGTTCCGCTCCGCCTTCAGCAGTTCGTCCGCGAGATCCTGGAGTTCGGTTTCGAGTTCGGGGATGCGCTCGCGAGCCGACGCGAGTTCGTTTTGCTTCTCGTTCACCGCGTTCGAGCGCCGCCGCGACTCGTCCAGCAGCCGGTCTTTCTCGCGCTGGCGCTCGTTCTTCTCGCTCTTTTCCGCTTCGAGCGCCTCTTTCCGCTCGGCGAGGTCGGCTTTCACCTCGTCGTACTCGGTGTCGACGCTCTCGATCTCCTCTTGGATACTGGCGAGTTCGGCTTCTTTCGTCCCGATCTCGCCTTTGACGGAGGCTTTCTCGATCTTGATGTCGCGGATGTCGCCGTCTAACTCGTCGACCGTCTCCTGCTTGCGGTCGATCTCGACGAACGCCTGTCTCCGGCGATTTTCCGCGTCTTGTATCTTCTCTTCGGCGGACTCGATCTTGTCTTCCAGACGGGAGATCTCACCCTTGACCTCCTCGATCTCGCTTTTGATGGCGAGCTGTTCGTCCTCGCCTTTACGCTCGATCTCGGTGTTGAGTTCCTCCAACTGGTCTTCGAGGCGGACGACGCGACCCTGTCGTTCGTCCAACTCACGCTGGAGGGAGGTGAGTTCCTCCTTGCGATTCTCGATGTCGTTTCGGGTCGCCTCCAGGTCGGCTCGCTTCTCTTCGAGTTCCGCTGCCTTCAGGTAACCTTCGTACTCCTGTTTCTCGTCGCGGAGGCCCTGATATTCGAGCGCCGTCTCGCGCTCGTCGCGCAGTTGGTCGAGGCGGTCTTCTTTCTCCTCGATGCGGAGTTCGGCCTCTTCGACGCGGTCTTTGACGACTTCGAGTTCTTCCAGTGCGTCTTCTTTCTTCGCGTCGAACTCGGCGACCCCTGCGATCTCGTCGATGATCTCGCGGCGCTCGTACGGCGTCATGTTGATGATACCGGTCACGTCACCCTGCATGACGACGTTGTAGCCTTCCGGAGTCACGCCCGCCTGCGCGAGCAGATCCTGGATGTCGGAGAGATTGACCGAACGACCGTTCAGGTAGTAATAGGAGTAGTAGTTGTCTTCGGTCTCCTTGACCCGGCGCTTGATCGTGATCTCGTCCACGCCGCCGATGTTGTCCGTTCCGGCGGCGTTGACGACCTGTGACCGGTCGAGTGTCCCATCGGAGTTGTCCAGCACGACCTCGACGGAGGCTTCGAGCGGGCCGGTTCGCTCCGCCTCGCCTTCGTCGTAGCCGGGGTTGTAGATGAGGTCGGTTAGCTTCTCGGCGCGGATGCCTCGCGTTCGAGCGAGACCGAGCGCGAAGAGGACGCTGTCGATGATGTTGCTCTTCCCGGAGCCGTTGGGGCCAGTAACGACGGTGAAGTCCTCGTAGAATGGAATCTCGGTCTTCCGGCCGAAGCTCTTGAACTTGTCGAGGACGAGCTTTTTGATGTGCATGGGTTGCTCGTGGGGAGGGCGAACCTACGCCACGATGATGTCGTCGCTGAGGTCCGATTCACCCTCGTCGTCTTCTATTTTCTCCTTGGACTCGTCGGTTTTAGCCTCTTCGGCCTGCATCGTTTCCTGTTCGGACTCCAACTCTCGAAGTCGCTGGTTTGCGTCCACCAGTTCTTCCGTCAGGCCGCGAATCGTCGCTTCGAGTTCCTCGACTCGTGATTCGAGCGTCTCGATTCGGTCGCGTTGGCTCGTCATATCACGTATGCGTCACGGTTTCCTCATAAAGGTGCGTCAGACGCTCGGCAGACAATGGTCGCCGACCGACGAAGCCAACCGTTCGTTCGAGACAGGAACGGCCAACGATCGGGCCGAACGGCCCATCCGTAGGCTTTTAACGCATACCGCCCCAATCAGTGACCAATGACTGCTCAGGCTGTCCAGGAGGGCGAACACGTGGCCGTCATCGGCCTCGAGATCCACGTCCAACTGGAGACGGACACGAAGATCTTCTGCGGCTGTTCGACGGACCAAGACGACGCGGAGCCGAACACCTACACCTGTCCGGTCTGTCTCGGACTTCCCGGTGCACTGCCGGTGCTGAACGAGGCAGCCGTCGAGTACGCCGTCAAAGTCGGGAAGGCGATCGACGCCGACATCCCCGAGGAGACGCGTTTCCACCGGAAGAACTACTTCTACCCCGACCTGCCGAAAGGGTTCCAGATCACCCAGTACGACGCTCCCATCTGTCAGGATGGCGAACTGGAGTTCCGACACGAGGGCGAGACGCGAACCGTCGGCATCCACCGCGCACACCTCGAAGAAGACCCCGGTAGCCTCCGCCACGTCCGGAATGGAAGCGGCGACATCGAAACCCGAACGGTCGGTATCGACCGGGCGGATTACACCCTCGTCAACTACAACCGCGCCGGAACGCCCCTGATGGAGATCGTCACGGAACCCGACTTCCGCGAACCCGGCGAAGCGGTCTCCTTCCTCGAAAAACTGGAGGAGGTGTTGGAGTACCTCGGCGCGTTCGACTCGACGCGGGACGGGAGCCTGCGGGTGGACGCGAACCTCTCGCTCGTGCCCGCCGAAGACGTGAACGAGGACGGCTCTATCTCGGACGACGTGCTCGCCGACGCGAACCGAACCGAAGTAAAGAACATCTCCAGTCACAAGGGTGCAGAGAGCGCGCTCGCCTACGAGGAGAGTCGCCAACGAAACCTCATCCGACGTGGAAAGGCGGTCCAGCAGGAGACGCGCCACTTCAACGAGACGCACGGTTCGACCGTATCGATGCGCTCGAAAGAGGAGGAGAAAGACTACCGCTACTTCGGCGAGGCCGACCTCCCGCCTTTGCAGGTCAGCGACTGGAAGGAGAAACTGGCGATCCCCGAACTGCCGGACGCCCGAAGGGAACGCTTCCGCGAGGAGTACGGCCTGAGCAGGGAAGCGGCGAGCAAACTCACGTCGAGTAAGCAGGTCGCGGACTTCTACGAGAGCGTGGCCGAGGAGTTCGACCCCGACCTCGCGGCGACGTGGGTGGCCGACAACCTGCTCGGCGAACTCAACTACCGCGACATGGAGATCACGGACGTCGAAGGGCGACTAGACGAGTTCACGACCCTCATCCGCCTCGTCGCCGAGGACGAGATAACGGTCAAGAACGCCGAAGAGACCGTCCTCCGCGAGATGTTAGACGAGGGCGACGACCCCGTGACGGTCATCGACCGCGAAGGACTCGGCAAGGCCGACACGGGCGAAGTGGAGCAAGCCGTGCAGGACGCCATCGACGAGAATCCGGACACGGTCGAAGACTACCACGCCGGGGAGGACGGTGCCATCAACTTCCTCGTCGGGCAGGTCATGCAGAAGACCGGTGGGAGCGCAGACCCCGGTAGCGTGAACGGGATGCTCCGAGAACGACTGGACGAGTAGCCGAGTCGTTCTAATCCGCCGTCGTCGGTTTTCGTTCTTCTATCACGCCTTGCCGCCAGTGGCCGAGGCTGAACCAGAGCACGCCCGCGACGAACGATCCGAGGGCCGATATCGACCACGCCCACCAGAGGCCACCGACACCCCACGCCAGACCCGAGACGACGACCGGGCCGAGTTGGATCGTCCACTGGTAGGCGAGCAGGAGTGCGATCGGGATGCGGAGCATCCAGCGCGAGAGGAACGAAAGTGCCATCGCAACCCGCGTGTCCCCTGCTCCACGGAATCCGCCCTGGATCACCATCAGGCCGCCGAAGAAGGCTAGAAACGGCCCGATGACGTAGAGGAAGTCGACGCCTTCGGCGACCACGTCGGGGTCGGTCGTGAACACTCGCATCCAGAGACCGGGGAACGCGACCATCAACCCGCCAGCGGCGAAGAGGACGCCCAGCGTTCCGATGGTCGCTTTCCACGTCACCTCGGCAGCTCTGTCGGGTGTTTTCGCGCCGAGGTTCTGGCCGACGCCCGTCGCGGCAGCCTGCCCGACCGCTCCCGAGATGGTCCACGAGACGGACATCATCCGGACGCCGATACCGTACGCGGCGGTGGGAACCGGGCCGAATCGGGCGACCAGCGCAGCCATCGCCACGGCGGCGAAACTCCGGGCGGCACCGTCGATGGTCGCCGGATACCCGACGGTAACGAGTTTCTTCAACACCGGCCAGTCGGGGCGCAGGTCGTCCAGTCGAAGCTGGATGCCCCAGTCGCCGCGCAGGAGTACGTACACGCCGACGGCCGCGGCGAACACGCGAGCGATGAGCGTGGCGACCGCCGCACCACGAGTGCCCATCTCGGGGAAGATGCCGTATCCGAGGATGAGGAGGGGGTCGAGAACGACGTTCAGCCCCGCCGAGAGCACCATCAACCACATCGCGGTTCTGGTGTCGCCAGCGCCACGCAAGACGGCGCGAAAGACGAAGAAGAGGAAGGTGAACGGGATGGAGAAAAAGAGCACTTCGATGTACTGGAGCGCCTCGACGTACACCGCACCCTCAGCGCCGACGAGCGTGAGGAGTGGTTTTCTGAACGCGTAGCCAAGCGATGCGAGGACGATACCGAGGACGACGGTGAGTAGCGTCGTCTGTGCGACGACGTTGTCCGCGGCACGGTCGTCGCCAGCACCCACGTGTTGTGAGACCAGTGCGACCGACGACGCGGTCAGCCCCATGGCTAGTGAGACGAACAGCCACGATGTCGGAAACATGAGCGAGACGGCGGCAACGGCCGCGGTACCGACCCGTCCGACCCAGAACATATCTGCGAGGTTGTAGAACGTCTGCAGGAGGTTCCCGACGACCAGCGGCCAGGCGAGGCTCATCAGCTTCGGTGTGATGGAACCGTCGGTCATATCGACACGGCTCTCGGCACGTCGGGACACGTATGTAACGTCCCATTGGTCGAACAACTCTTAAACGCACGTGTTCCGTCCTCACTCTGCCGGATTATCGACCGAAAATAGAGACCCGGTGCGGCAGTCGTGATTGTATTCGAGAGCGAAGATGTCGTCGTCACCCGATCTCGCGGAGAACGTGCTGGAACTCGCGGTGGTCGCTCAGATCGACGAACCCGTCCAGCGTGCTACGAACTGCTTCGATTTCGGATTCGAGAGCGGAGAATTCGTCGCTCTGACGCAGTTCCACGCGCGGTCGCTCGGCAACGAGACTCGCGTGAGTTGCGACGAGAGAGTAGTAGTGTGCGAGTTGGTCTGCGTATTCAGCGCGGTTGTGCAGTGACCACACGGTTCTTCGGAGCGTATCGCCATCGACGGGTTTCGTGACGTACTCGTCGAACTGCATGTCGATGATATCGTAGTTCGGTGCGATCGCCGTGATCATGGCGACCTGGCAGTCGTAGTTACAGTCGTTGATAACTTCGAGAGCGCCCTCACCACTCAACCCCGGCATCTTCCGGTCGAGCAGTACGATGTCGAGTTCCTCTCCGAATTCATCGAGTTTTCTGATCGCTCTACGCCCATCGTTTACGGCATGCGTTCGGAATTCCGAGAGCCACTGTCGATACAGTTCTGTGACTTCGGGTTCGTCGTCAACGATGAGTACACCGATATCATCTGATTCGGTCATTTGACCTGCCGTCCTTGTTAGATAAAGACAAACAACCTTAATATATTTTCTTATTTAGTTCTATTTCAAAAATGAATTCTATAGATCTCATCCATTTTTAATATCTGGGGTTGCTGTAGGAAAAGTGAGGATCGCTACTACGCCGCGAGTGTCCGTATCTTCGAACCAGACGTTGCCGCCGAACTGTTCCATCATGACGTGGACGAAATATAGCCCGAATCCGATAGACCCTGACGTCTCGGACGTGACGTGTTGGTCGAACATCTGCGATTTCATCTCGTCTGGGATTCCCGGCCCATCGTCTTCGATCTCGACGCGCACCTCGCCGTCCGAGTGACATGCGCGAACCGCAAGCGAGGGTACGTCCCTGTCGTTGTGCTCGATAGCGTTCAACAGGACATTTTCCAGCACTTCACCGAGCAGTTCGTTGGCGGAAACACGCAAGCCATCCTCGATATCTGTCTGTAGATTGATGTCTGGATAGGTGTGCTGGATCTTCTTCGTCTTCTTTGCAAGGGTCTTCGACAACGAACGGTTCGTCAGCATGACCGATTCCGAATCCGTCACGGTCTGACTGACGGATCGGACTTTCTGCGTCAACTGCCCGATATCCTCGCTCCAACTTTGAACGGTTTCGAGGAGTGGTTGGCCCTCTTCGTCGACGTGGTCGCCGAGGAGTTCGAGGTTTCCGTTGATGACGGTCATCCCATTCAGGATGTCGTGACGCAGGACGCCGTTGAAGAACTCGATCTGCTCCGTTCGTTCTTCGACCGTCCTCTGACTCATGCGTAACTCGGCCTCCCGTTGTGCTCGATCGAGAGCCGTCTCGGTCGTGGTCGCCAAGATGTTGGCGAATCGCCTGTTGTCGGCGTCGAACGCCCGTTTCTCTTCGTCACTTCCGACACCGAGAACGCCGTGCTCGCCCAGCGGAACCAACAACAGACAGCCGATCGGGAGTTTTGCGTATCGAACGTCTGTCAGCTCGGAGATAGATTCGTGGATACCCGGTTCGCCGGAATCGAACACCTCCCACATCGGCCCTGGTTTTCGCGGAAAGACCATGTCGCCCCGGATTCTGCGAGCGATACTGTCCGTCAGGGCTGCTGATCGAAGTACCGTCCCGTCGTCTTCGGGAAAGACGACGAGCGAATGTGGATGGTCGAGCACTTCGTCGGCAGTTTCGACGGCGATCTCGGCGATCTCTTCCCGGTGTTCGGCGTCCATGAACCGCTGTGTCGCAGACTGAAGTGCGCGGAGCGTCTCCTCTCGACGTTTCTGGACGGTTATCTCCCGGAGGACGTAAATCTCGCCACGAGAGATTCCGTGATGGTCGCGTATCGACGTTCGCTGTGGGTCGTACACGGGGGTTTCCCTGACTGCGCCACCGTCAGTTCGAACGAGAGAACGATTCGTTCGCAGAGACCGCTTCGAGGAGTCCGGGGACGACCGTTTCGAGTTCACAGCCGATAACGTTCGACGACTCGAACAGCGTCGCTGCGGCCTCGTTGAAATCGAGGACTCGCTGGTTATCGACGACGATGACTGGGTCGTCCATCTCGTCCAGCACGACCTCAGCGGCGAGAGGAATGACGTCGAGGAAATCGTACCGGAACAGCGCGAGACCGACGAGCACACCGCCCCCTGCAAAGAAGACCGGCGTCACGCCGAGCACGAAATCGGGGAAGGCGAACGAGAAAGAGACCGTCCCGACGAGTGGAAGCAGTCCCGCAAAGAGGATAGCGGTCGTCTGTTTTCGATAGAGTCGGTCGACTTGCATCAGGAACACGAGGAGAAACGCGAACCCCGTCAGGACGACGACGAACAGATAGACGAGATGAAAGTAAAACGATGGTGTGTGGGAAACCGAGACGACCGTCAATCCCCCTATTGATGATACCCGGGCGCTCTCGTTCGTGAACCCATATCCCAGATCGACGAGCGTGAAAAGGATGTAGGCGACTGGTTCCGCCCAGATGAGCGGAAGCGTCTTGCTGGTCAACCAGTTACTTCGTCCAGTGTATTCGAGGACGAAGGTCAACCAGAAGAAGGGAACGAGAGTGACACAGAGACCGACGAGTGTCGCCCAGGAGATGGCGCGCGAGTGGTTCGAACTCGTGACGAGGAGCAGCGAGAAGAGACACCATCCGGTGATGGCGAGCATGAGCGACGAAAACGACCTCGCACCGGGTACCTCCTTGTTCGCCCATGCCTGCCGGGCGAGTACGAATCCACCAATTCCCCCAATCATCGTTCCGATCAGCACGATACTCATCGGGAATGTGATGGTGTCAGCCATGTCGGATTATTGTTCGATAGGCTTGGTCAAGATATATCAGTTTCCTTCATTATCAACCGAGATAATCGATAAACGGTGGCGTCGTACTTCGAAATCTACCGGCGACGGTCTTCGATGGCGGATGGTCTTCGCTGGCGAAACGTTTACCAGCGAGATGTCCGTAGCCGAGGGCGATGATCGACGCGAACCGGGGTGATGGGTAAGTGGAACTCATCATCACCGAGAAGGACAACGCCGCACGCCGAATCGCCGACATCCTTTCCGGCGGGAGCGCCGACGCCGACCGACAGAACGGCGTCAACGTCTACAAGTGGGGCGGCAAGCGGTGTATCGGCCTATCAGGTCACGTCGTCGGGGTGGATTTCCCCCCGGAGTACAACGACTGGCGTGACGTCGAACCGGTCGAACTCATCGATGCCGACATCGAGAAACAACCGACCAAAGAGAACATCGTTCGCACCTTACGGCTGCTCGCGCGCAAAGCGACGCTCGTGACCATCGCGACTGACTACGACCGCGAGGGCGAACTCATCGGGAAAGAAGCGTGGGAACTCGTCCGCGAAGTGAACGAGGACGTTCCGGTCAATCGAGTGCGATTCTCCTCGATCACGGAAAACGAGGTCGTCTCCGCGTTCGAGAACCCCGACGAACTCGATTTCGACCTCGCGGCGGCGGGCGAAGCACGCCAGATAATCGACCTCATCTGGGGTGCCGCACTGACTCGCTTCCTCTCGCTTTCGGCGCGACAACTCGGCAACGATTTCATCAGCGTCGGGCGAGTGCAGAGTCCGACGCTGAAACTCATCGTCGACCGCGAACGCGAGATCCAGGCGTTCGACCCCGAAGATTACTGGGAACTGTTCGCCGACCTCCGGAAAGCGAAAGAGGAGTTCGAAGCGCAGTATTTCTACCGCGACGAAGACGACAACGAAGCCGAGCGCGTCTGGGACGAAGCTACCGCCGAAAAAGCGTACGAGACGCTCCGCGAGGCGACACAGGCAATCGTCGAGCGCGTCTCGCGCCGGACGCGAACCGACGACCCGCCAGCGCCGTTCAACACGACACAGTTCATCCGCGCGGCAGGCAGTCTCGGCTACTCCGCCCAGCGGGCGATGAGCATCGCAGAAGATCTCTACACTGCCGGATACATCACCTATCCGCGTACCGACAACACGGTGTATCCCGACGACCTGGACCCCGAGGAACTGCTCGACACCTTCGTCGGAGACTACCACTTCGGCGACGACGCCGAGAGTCTCCTGGAGCGAGACGACATCGAACCGACCGAAGGCGACGAGGAGACCACCGACCACCCGCCGATCCACCCGACCGAGGACATCCCGACGAAAGGTGAGTTGAGCGACGACGAGTGGGAGGTCTACGAACTCGTCGTTCGACGCTTCTTTGCTACCGTCGCCGAGAGCGCGAAGTGGGAACACCTCAAGGTGGTCGCCACGGTGTCCGACCTATCGCTTAAGGCGAACGGGAAGCGACTCCTGAAAGAGGGCTACCACGCGGTCTATCCCTACTTCAACACCAGCGAGAACTACGTGCCGAACGTCGAAGAGGGCGAGACGCTCGACGTGACCGACACGCGAATCGAGGAGAAGCAGACCCAACCGCCCCGGCGATACGGCCAGTCGCGGCTCATCGAGACGATGGAGAAGATGGGCATCGGGACGAAATCGACCCGACACAACACCATCCAGAAGCTCTACGACCGGGGCTACCTCGAAAGCGACCCGCCGCGTCCGACCCGACTCGCGCAGGCGGTCGTGGAGGCCGCCGAGGATTACGCCGACCTCGTCGTGAGTGAGACGATGACCCGCGAACTCGAAGAAGATATGACCGCCATCGCCGAGGGCGATGCGGATCTGGACGAGGTGGCGGACGAATCCCGGACGATGCTGGCGAAGGTGTTCGACGACCTGGAGGACTCGCGCGAGGAGATCGGAAAGCACCTCCAGCAGTCGTTGAAAGAGGACAAGACGCTCGGCCCGTGCCCCGACTGTGGCGAGAACCTGCTCGTCCGCCAGAGCAGACGGGGCTCGTACTTCGTCGGCTGTGACGGCTACCCAGACTGCACGTACACGCTTCCGCTCCCGAACAAAGGCAAGCCACTTCTCCTGGACGAGACGTGCGAAAAACACGACCTGCGCGATGTGAAGATGCTCGCGGGACGCGGAACCTTCGTCCACGGCTGTCCGCTCTGCAAGGCAGAAGAAGCGGAGGAGGAAGAAGACCGGGTCATCGGAGACTGTCCAGAATGTGGTGAGGAGCACGGCGGCGAACTCGCGATCAAGCGCCTCCAGACCGGCTCGCGGCTCGTCGGCTGTACGCGCTATCCCGACTGTAACTACTCGCTTCCGCTTCCGCGACGCGGAGAGATCGAGGTGACGGACGAACGTTGTGACGAACACGATCTGCCCGAACTCGTCGTCCACGGTGGTGACGAGCCGTGGGAACTCGGCTGTCCCATCTGCAACTACCGGGAGTTCAAAGAGCGCGAATCGAAGAGCGGACTCGAAGTCATCGAGGGGATCGGCTCGAAAACTGCCGAGAAACTCGCCGAAGCCGGTATCCAGGACATCGACGACCTGAAGAACGCGGAAGTCGAGTCCGTGGCGGCGCAGGTCAGCGGCGTGAGCGAAGACCGCTTACGGAGTTGGCAGGCGAAAGCGGACTGACTCACTCGGCTACGTCTTCGGCTGGCGCGCTTTCTCTGGAAGTTCCCCAGTCGCACCCATCGAGGATCGGCACGCTACCTGATCGTCAAAACAGGAGCGATGTTCCGGAATCACGACACAGCAGGAATCGCCAGGGTAAACTACCGCACGCTCAGTGCCCACCCCGCGTCCTGAAAGCGGCTGGTCGACTAGCCACCGCGCTCTGGCAGGTGACACAACCACGGGGAATCCGCAGGTGACACACCCGCCAGAAACCACCCGGTGACACAACTGCCAGCGGCCAGCACACTCACCGCGACCGAGAAGCGAAAGCGACGAGTGAGCGGGCCGACGACCGAGCGGAATTCTCGTGAGCGACCGGAGGGAGTGACCGAGATCCCCGAAAATCTCCGATTTTCGGGATGTAACGAACGCTTCGCGTTCGTAACCAGCACGGAAGAGCAAGCTCTTCCGGAACACAGTGGAGCGAGGGAGGAGTGTCTTCGTGAGCGACGCGAGCGAATGGCTCGGAAGTCGCACGCCCGCGGAGCGTCAGCGAGCAGGAACGTCCACAAGAGCGACGCTCTTGTGTGCCAATCAGAAATCTTCGATTTCTGATGACGTCTTCCGCTGCTTTTGGTCGAGCTTTCACAGGGAGACGGGGCCCGGTCGCGCGCGACGGCACGCGCCCACTCGACCGTCGTAAAAGGTCGTGGTGGTCGTTTCGAAGCTGTTTTAGCCCACAATTTTGAAAAGGGGCCTATGACTGCGCCGTGGGCTGACTGGAACCACATCACCAAAATCGACCCGGACAAGACTCTCGCTGGCGACGACACCTTCGCCGACGTGTGTGCGACGGGGACGGACGCCCTCGAGATCGGCGGCACGCTCGACATGACTCAGGAGAAGATGCAATCGGTCATCGACGCCTGTGCGAAGTACGACGTGGCGCTGTACCAGGAACCGAGCAACCCGGCGGTCGTCGTGGACGACGACGCGCTCGATGGTTATCTCGTGCCGATCGTCCTCAACGCGGGGGATATCGCGTGGATGACCGGCTTCCAGAAGGAGTGGGTGAAGATGAGCGACGTCGATTGGGACAGGACGACCACCGAGGCGTACATCGTCATGAACCCGGAGGCGAGTGTCGCCGACCTCACTGACGCCGACTGTGACCAATCTCCCGAGGACGTGGCTGCCTACGCCGAGATCGCAGAACAGATGTTCGGTCAGGAGATCGTCTACGTCGAATACTCCGGCATGTTCGGCGACCCGGAAGTCGTCGAGGCGGCACAGGAGGCACTGGACGAGACGACGCTGTTCTACGGTGGTGGCATCCACGACTACGACTCCGCGCACACGATGGCCCAGCACGCAGACACCATCATCGTCGGCAATCTCGTTCACGACGAAGGTGCCGATGCCGTCCGCGAGACGGTCGAAGGGGCACGAGACGCGAAGCAAGCGCCCGCCGAGTCGATTTAACGAGTTTCTTCTTCGTTCGTCAGTCCGGCCAGTGGCAACGTCGTGATTCTGCTCGTCGTGATTCCCCTCATCGTGATTCCGATAGGAGAGCGACTGAGTCGGGCTGTTTCGCGGTTCAAAAATATATGAACGATATATTCATATATTCATAACTCCGATATTCAGATGAGAGACTCATGTCGACTATCGAGATTCACGGCCTCACGAAATATTACGGCGAGACTCGAGGGATCGAAGACCTCAATCTCACCGTCGAGGAAGGCGAAGTGTTCGGCTTCCTCGGACCGAACGGGGCCGGAAAGACGACGACGATTCGGACCTTGCTCGGCTTCATCAAGCCGACCGACGGGGATGCAACGGTGCTCGGCCACGACGTACGTGATGAGCAGGCACTCATCGAAGCCAAGCGCCACATCGGTTACTTGCCGAGCGACCCCGGCTTCGACGAGGATACGACCGGAGAGACGTTCCTCGACTATCAGGCGTCACTGAAAGGCGACGCGCGGCGCGACGAACTGCTCGACCTGTTCGACGCGCCTATCGACCGGAAGATCGGTGCGTTCTCTCGCGGGAACAAGCAGAAACTCGCCATCGTGCAGGCGTTCATGCACGACCCCGACCTGGTCATCATGGACGAACCGACCTCGGGGCTCGACCCGCTGATGCAAGAACGTTTCTACGACTTCATCGAAGCCGAACAGGCGCGTGGGACGACGTTCTTCTTCTCCAGTCACATCCTGAGCGAGGTTCGAAAGGTGTGTGACCGCGTCGGCATCATCCGCGATGGGCGACTCGTCACGACCGAGGACGTGGAGGTGTTACTCGACAGGAGCGGGAAGCGCGTCAGAGTAAACGTCGATGAACCGGTCGAATCCGGCGACTTCGACATCACGGGCGTCCACGACCTTTCGCTGGACGGCGAAGTACGATTCACGTTCACGGGGGAGTACGACGCACTCATCGATCATCTATCGGCGTTCCACATCGTCGATCTGGACGTCGAGGAGGCACCACTGGACGAGGTGTTCATGCGGTTCTACGGAGGTGAGGCTCATGCTTGAGATCGTCCGTTACGAAGCGTCTCGGCGGTATAAAGGTGCAATCGTCCTCGCCGTGCTACTCGGAGCGATGTCGATCTTGATGGTCGCCCTGTTCCCGTCCATCGAATCCTCCGGCGCGGATCTCGATGCTTACTGGGACAGCCTACCGCCCGCGATGAAAGCAGCGTTCGGTGCGTCAGGTGGTGGCTTCTCGCTGACGACGATGGAAGGATTCCTCGCGGTCGAGATCTACCAGTTCTTCTGGCTCCTCCTGCTCGGCATCTACATGGCGTACGTCGCTGGTGGATTCATCGCGGGCGACGTCGAACGCGACCGACTGGACATCCTGCTCGCCGCGCCCATCTCGCGCTCGAAGGTGCTGGTCGAGAAGTTCGTCTCGCTGCTGCCGACGATACTCGTCCTCAACGTCGTCGTCGGAGCGGTCGTGTACGGGAGCATCGTGGCCGTCGGCGAATCGGTGTCGGCTGCCGACGTGGCGATGGTTCATCTACTGTCGGTTCCGTACTTGCTCGCCTGTGGCGCTATCGGACTGCTGCTCTCGGTGGTGTTCGACCGAGCAGACATCGCTCAGCGCGGTGGACTCGGCGCAGTGTTCGGGTTGTTCTTGCTCGATTCGGTCGCCGAGTCGGCGGGTGTCGAATGGCTGGGCGCCCTCAGTCCGATGCGCTACTACGACCCTACCGCGATCCTCGTCGCCGGAGAGTACGACTGGATGGGGGCCGTAATCCTGCTCGCCGGAACCGCCGTGCTGGTGCTCGTCAGCAGGGCACTCTTCGACAGGAAGGACATCGCGTGAGGGAGCTCGGATGAAAGGAGATTCACGGATGAAGGGGGACAGCGTATGAGGGGATTCGACGAGAACGAACGCGAACGAATTCGACGGGAGTTGATAGCGACGGGGCGCGACCTGTTCGCGCAGTACGGGCTACAGAAGACGACCATCGCGGATCTCACCGATCCAGTCGGAATCGCCAGTGGAACGTTCTACCAGTTCTTCGACTCGAAAGAGGCGCTGTATTTCGAGGTGATGCAGGCGGAGGGTCACGAACTCGCAGAGAAACTAGTCGAAAACTCGCTGGCGGCGGAAGACGATCCCGGACGGGCGATTCGGGCGTTCCTCCACTTGCTGGTCGAGTCCATCGAGGAGAACGTCTTGATCCAGCGACTGCTCGTGGACGACGAACTGTGGCGCGTGATGCAAGTGGTGGGCGACCTCTCGGAGGAAGAACTCGAAGCGCGACGGGCGGAGTCGCTGGCGTACCTACAACCGTACATCGAGGAGTGGCAGGCGGCTGGCGATCTTCGGGGCGGTGACCCGATGGTCATCGCTGGGACGATGGGGATGGTGAAGTTCCTCCCGCTCTACCGCGAACAGATCGGCGAACCGTACTACGCCGATATCCGCGACACCCTCATCGAAACCATCGGCGATGGATTGACGCATCCGACGGGCGAAAACGAACGCGTTTAAGACCGCCCCGGAAGAACTGCGCCGTATGCAGAACCGAACCTACACCGCGGACGCCGAACCCGGCGACAGCGTCACCGTCGCTGGCTGGGTACACGAGATCCGCGACCTCGGTGGTATCGCATTCCTCATCGTGCGCGACACGACCGGTAAGATCCAGGTCAAGTTCGAGAAAGACGATATGGACGACGACCTCGTGGAGACGGGTCTCGGCGTCAACCGCGAGAGCGTCGTGAAGATCTCGGGCGACGTAAAAGAAGAGCCGCGAGCGCCGACGGACGTGGAGATCGTCCCGACGGAGGTCGAAGTCGTCGCATCCGCAGAGCCGGAACTCCCACTCGACCCGAGTGGCAAGGTCGACGCCGACCTCTCGACGCGTCTCGACAACCGGACGCTCGACGCGCGAAAGGAGGACGTGGAGGCCGTGTTCAAGATCCGCGCCGAAGTGCTTCGCTCCGTGCGCGAGCAGTTCCGCGAACTCGGCTGTTCCGAGATCAACACGCCGAAGATCGTGGCGACCGGGACGGAAGGCGGAACCGAACTGTTCCCCATCACGTACTTCGGTCGTGAAGCGTTCATGAACCAGTCGCCGCAGCTGTTCAAGCAGTTGATGGTCGGCTCCGGACTGGAGCGCGTGTTCGAGATCGGCCCGATCTTCCGCGCCGAAGAGCACAACACGCCGCGGCACCTGAACGAAGCGACCAGCATCGACTTCGAGAGTGCCTTTTACGACCACACCGAAGCGATGGACGCCTGTGAGTCGGTCGTCAAAGCCGCCTACGAGGGCGTTGCGGAGAACTGCCAGGAGGAACTCGACGCACTCGATATCGACTTCGAAGTGCCGGAGGGTGACTTCCCCCGTCTCACCTACGAGGAGGCCATCGAGCGGATCAACGCCACGGGCGAACTCGACGAGATGCTCGTCTGGGGCGACGATCTGCCGACCGAGGGGGAGAAAGCACTCGGCGAAGACGTGGGAACCCACTACTTCATCACCGACTGGCCCAGCGAGATCAAGCCGTTCTACATCAAAGACCACGACGACGACGAGGAACTCTCCACGGGCTTCGACATGATGCACCCACGGATGGAACTCGTCTCGGGCGGGCAGCGTGAACACCGCTTCGACCGCCTCGTGGAAGGCTTCGAACAGCAGGGTCTCGACCCCGAAGCGTTCGACTACTACACGAAGATGTTCAAGTACGGGATGCCGCCACACGCTGGCTGGGGTCTCGGTGGCGAGCGTCTCGTCATGACGATGCTCGGACTGGACAACATCCGCGAAGCTGTGTTGTTCCCGCGAGACCGACAGCGATTGAGCCCGTAGGCGAAATCGCTGTGGACGAGCGGGAGCAGAGGATGACCTCACTGAACCGGCACCATTCTTTGGCGTCTACCCGCAGCCGAATAGCCGTCGATCCGGACTGTCGTCCCGTCAACAGGGCGATGCTTCGTGCCGACGCCGAATTTTAAGGGTTATACGCTGTCGCTCGAAACGACCGCGTATGAGCGACGAGGCAGGTCGTGCGTTCGTCCCCGGCCACATCACGGGCTTCTTCAGCATCCATCAGGCTGACGACCCCGAACGGGCTGGATCGCGCGGTGCAGGGGTGACACTTTCAGAGGGGGTAACGGTGACCGTCGAACCGGCCGAGGAGACGGCGATCGAACTGAACGGCGAGTTCGCGTCAGTCGAATCCGGACGTCGAGTGCTCGACGCACTCGATGTGACGGCACGGGTAACGGCGGAGACCGACCTCCCACTGGGGGCCGGGTTCGGCGTCTCGGGCGCGCTGGCGCTCGGGACGGCGCTCGCCACGAACGACGCGTTCGACCGTGGACGCTCCGAGAACGAACTCGTCACCATCGCACACAGCGCGGAGGTCGAGGCGGGCACCGGACTCGGCGACGTGGTCGCGCAGGCGCGCGGCGGAATCCCGATTCGACTCGAACCGGGTGCGCCGGAGTACAACCGACTCGACGGTGTGCCGCAGCGAGCGTGTATCGAGTATCACTCGCTCGGCGAACTCTCGACTGCGGACGTACTTTCGGGGAGCACCGATAGACTCTCGCAGGCGGGCGTGAAGGCGCTCGTGGCGCTCGTGAACGAACCGACGCTCGATACGTTCATGACCGAGTCGCGGCGATTCGCCGAGGAGACGGGGCTTCTCACCGAGGACGTGCGCGACGTGCTCGAAGACGTGCAGGACATCGGCGGTAAGGCGTCGATGGCGATGCTCGGACAGACGGTGTTCGCCCTCGACAGCGGCCTCACCGACGCGGGGTACGATGCACGGACATGTCGAACCCATCACGCCGGGGCGACGCTGTTGGAGTGACGCGATACCGCGAGTGACACGACACTGCCGGAGTGACGCGAAATCGCACCCGTTTTTACTACTTCGTTCTGAACAACGACCATGACCGACGAGGTGGAGATTCCCGAAGACCATCCCCGGTACCAGTCGCTTCTGACGCGCCATCGCATCGAAGCGGGCGTCGAAAAAGGCGTCACGAGCAAGCAGGGTCTCATCGCCGAAGGGCGGGGTGAGGCGTTCGACTATCTGCTCGGTGAGGAGACGATTCCGAGTGCGAACGAGGCGGAGCGGGTGGCGGCAGCCCAACTGCTCCTCGCGGAGCACGCCGTCCTCTCGGTCAACGGGAACGTTGCGACGCTCGTCCCCGAGGAGATCGTCGAACTCGCGGCGGTGACCGGCGCGGACATCGAGGTCAACCTGTTCAATCGAACCGACGAGCGAATGCAGGCTATCGCCGATTACCTGCGCGAGCACGGCGCGGAGGACGTCAAGGGCCTCACCGCAGACGCTCGCATCCCCGGTCTGGAACACGAGCGCGGCAAGGTGGACGAGGACGGCATCTACGACGCGGACGTGGTGCTCGTTCCGCTGGAAGACGGCGACCGCGCGGAAGCACTCGCCGCGATGGGCAAGACCGAGATCGTCATCGATCTCAATCCGCTCTCGCGCTCGCCGCGAACCGCCGCGATCCCAATCGTGGACAACATCATCCGGGCGATTCCGAACATGACGTGCCACGCGCGGGAACTGGCCGACGCTTCGTGTGACGAACTGGAAACCATCGTCTCGGATTTCGACCGTGAACAGGCGCTGGAGGACGCTGAAAACGCGATTCGGGATATCTAGGAACCGGTGGCGGCGATTTGTACTGATTTGTACTGGATTGTACTAAGAAGTTGCTGCTGGAGGCTGCTGGTATGAGATGACTGGTGGGGTGGTGTCGTTTACTGACGCTAGGGCCCAGTCACACCCTCACTCGGTCGGTCACTCGTGGCTGCGCCACTCGTTCCCTTCCTCGTTCGCCCGAATGCGAACAGCTATCACAATCCTACCTCTTCTCAGCCGAAGGTTTATATATTGTCACGAGCCAATCGTCCCGTATGCGCCGGACGGCCCATCCCGTTGCTCTGTCTATGCGTGGTCAGCGGTAGCGCCAGGTGGATCCTTCTGGGCCGGATGACGGTCGGTTCTCCGGGGGTGAAACCCGGTCGTATGGAATCGCTTTCCAGCCACTGCTACAGGAAACTGTACCACGAAATACACCTTCAGAACACGAAACACGAACCCACGACGATGACAGGACACCGAAACCGGCGGGTTTTACACCCCACAGAGAAGGAGTTGGTAGTATGAGCCACGACGAGTATCCCACCGCAGAACCCGCAGTAGTGACCTGCGGCCTGCCCTACGCGAACGGGGAGTTACACATCGGTCACCTGCGGACGTACGTCAGCGGCGACGTGCTGTCACGCGCGCTCAGGAAACTCGGCCAGCAGACGGCCTTCGTCTCCGGGTCGGACATGCACGGCACGCCGGTTGCCGTCAACGCCGAGAAGGAGGGCGTCTCGCCCCGCGAATTCGCGCTTCGCCACCACGAGAAGTACGAAGCGACGTTCCCGAAGTTCAATATCGAGTTCGACAACTACGGCCACACCGACGACGAGACGAACACGGAACTCACCCGCGACATCGTCCGAAAACTCGACGACGAGGGCTACGTCTACGAGAAGGAGATCAAGGTCGCCTGGGACCCGGTCGATGAGGAACCGCTCCCCGACCGCTACGTCGAGGGTACCTGCCCCTACTGCGGCGCGAAAGCGCGCGGCGACGAATGTGACGAGGGGTGTGGCCGCCACCTCGAACCCGGCGAGATCGAAGACCCGACCAGCGTCCTCTCTGGTAATCCGGCGGAGTACCGCGACCGGACGCACAAGTTCTTCCGCGTCTCGGAGTTGCAGGACTACCTCCAGGAGTTCATCGACCGCCTCGAAGGGACGAGCAACGCACAGAACCAGCCCCGCGAGTGGATCGAAGGCGAACTCAAAGACTGGTGTATCACCCGCGACATGGACTGGGGTATCGACTACCCCGAAGCGGAGAGTGACGAAGCGAGCGACGACCTCGTCCTCTACGTCTGGGTGGATGCCCCCATCGAATACATCGCCAGCACGAAACAGTACACCGAACGCGTCGGTGCGGACACCTACGACTGGGAAGACGCGTGGAAAGACGACGGGGAGATCATCCACATCATCGGACGCGACATCATCCAGCACCACACCGTCTTCTGGCCAGCGATGCTCCGCGTCGCAGGCTACGACGAACCGCGTGCGGTCATGGCGAGCGGTTTCGTCAACCTGAACGGCGAGGGGTTCTCGACCAGTCGCAACCGCGCGGTCTGGGCTGACGACTATCTGGACGAGGGCTTCGACCCCGACCTCCTGCGCTACTATCTCAGCACGACCGGCGGCTTCGAGCGCGACGTGAACTTCTCGTGGAACCAGTTCCAGGAGCGTGTCAACGGTGAACTCGTCGGCACGGTCGGCAACTTCGTCTACCGGAGTCTGCTCTTCGCCGCGCGGAACTACGACGGCGCGCCGGACGCCGAAGTCAGCGACGAAGTGCGCGACCGCATCGAGTCGGCTATCGACGACTTCTCAGCGGCGATCAACGATTATTCGCTCAAACGACTCGGCGACGCGGCGACCGCGCTCGCCGCGTTCGGCAACGAGTACATCCAGCGAAACGAGCCGTGGAAGCTCACCGACGACGACCCCGAACGAGCACAACAGGTCATCTACGACTGCGTGCAGTTGTCGAAGGCGCTCGCCGTGCTGTTCGCGCCGCTCCTGCCCGGCAAGGCGGAGACGCTCTGGTCGCAACTCGGAGAGGACGGGTCGGTTCACGATGCCACACTGGACGACGCACTCGCAGCACCAAGTGGCGAGTTCGGCGAACCGGACGAACTGTTCGGGAAGATCGAAGACGAGCGCGTCGAGGAACTGAACGAGAAACTGCAGGAGCGTATCGAAGCGGCTACGTCGGACGACGACGAAGCGGAAGACGAAACCGTGAGTGACGACATCGAACCCATCACCGACGACCGTATCAGCTTCGACGAATTCCAGGACCTCGACATCCGCGTCGGGCGAATCGAGACCGCAGAACCGATCGAGGGTGCTGACGCACTCGTCCGTCTCGAGGTCGATATCGGCGTCGAGACGCGCCAGATCGTCGCGGGCATCAAGCAACTCCACGACGTAGACGACCTCCCGGGAACAAAGATAATCGTGGTCGTGAACCTCGAAAAAGCAGAACTGTTCGGCGTCGAGAGCAACGGCATGTTGCTGGCGGCGGGCGAGCAGGCCGACCTCCTGACGACCTACGGCGACGCCGAAGTCGGAACGAAGATCAAGTGATCAGAGGTCGTTGACGAGTCCCGCGAACTCCGTCATCGGGATTATCTCCATCGTCTGCATGTCGAGACCGTAGCGTTCGATACAGAGCGATGCCTGATAGGCCGTATCTCGACTGTCGGCGTCGATGATGAGCAGGAAATCGTACTCGCCGAGGATGGCGTACGTCTCCTCTAACACTGCATCGTGCTGTTCGAGTTCGTTCCGAACGTCGCCCCAGATCGATGCGAGTTCCTGAACGTTCTGATAGTTCTGTTCGATGTTGACGAGCGATGCGTATTTGGACATATTTTCCCGGTTTGGATGGGACATAAATAGCGGTTGTGGCTAGTATGCCCACCTCCGTGAACTCGCATACGAGTCAACTATGGGGTTTTTTTGCACGGACGAACGAACCTCTTGCCATGAGAAATGCGAAGATCGTCTGCACACTCGGACCTGCGTCGAATTCGCAGAGCCGAGTTCGAGACCTGGCAGACGCCGGAATGACGGTTGCCCGTGTCAACGCCAGCCACGGGTCGCGCGCCGACCGAGCCGATCTCATCGAGACCATTCGGCGAGTCGACGAAGCCACCGAGAACCCCCTCGCCGCGATGCTCGACCTCCAGGGCCCGGAGATTCGAACTGCCGAGGTCGAAGAACCCATCACGCTGGAAACCGGTTCGACGGTTCGGTTCGTGGAAGGTGACGATGCGACGCCCGAAGAAGTCGGCCTGTCGTACGGAATCATGGCTGCAGACCCGGGTGATGCCGTCCTCCTGGACGACGGGCGAATCGAGACGGCCGTCGAGCGCGTCGAGGACGACGCCGTCGTCGCACACGTCGTGAGTGGCGGCGAACTCAGCAGTCGGAAAGGTGTCAACGTTCCCGGTGTCGAACTCGGGATCGACCCCGTCACCGAGAAAGATCGTGACGACCTCGCACTTGCGGCGGAGAAGGAGGTCGATTTCGTCGCGGCGAGTTTCGTCCGTGATGCAGACGACGTGTTCGAAGTGAGCAAGGTGCTCGAAGAGGCGGGTGCCGACATTCCCATCATCGCCAAGATAGAGCGCCGTGGTGCGGTCGATAACCTGAACGAGATCGTTGACGCTGCCTACGGTGTGATGGTCGCTCGCGGCGACCTCGGGGTCGAATGCCCGATGGAAGACGTGCCGATGATCCAGAAGCGCATCATCCGCACTTGCCAGCAGGCTGGCGTCCCCGTCATCACCGCCACGGAGATGCTCGACTCGATGGTTCACTCGCGCAGGCCGACGCGCGCGGAGGCCTCCGACGTGGCGAACGCGGTGCTCGACGGAACCGACGCCGTGATGCTCTCCGGCGAAACCGCGGTCGGTGACCATCCCGTCCGGGTGGTCGAGACGATGGACAGGATCGTCCGCGAGGTCGAAGAGAGCGAGGAGTACGCCGAGACGCTCGAACAGCGCGTCCCCGTCGGCGACGACACCAGAACCGACGCGATCGCACGGTCGGCGCGCTACCTCGCCCGTGATATCGGTGCGAGTGCGGTCGTGGCGGCCAGCGAATCCGGCTACACAGCTCTAAAGGTGGCGAAATTCCGTCCCGGCGTTCCCGTAGTGGCGACGACGCCGAACGACCGCGTTCGGCGAACGCTCGCGCTCTCGTGGGGCGTCAACGCTCAGTACACCGACCTCGGGCGAAGCGTCGAGACCATCATCGAAGATGGAGTACAGGCGGCCCTCGATGCTAACGTCGCCGAGAGCGGGGATACCGTGGTCGTGCTGTCCGGGATGATGAGCGAACTCGACGGGTCCGATACGGCGAACATGCTCAAGGTTCACGTCGCTGCCGAGACCATCGCAACCGGGCGAAGCGTCGTTCGGGGGCAGGTCGCAGGGCCGGTCACACGGAGTTCGACAGGCGATCTCTCCGATGCACCCGACGGGACGATCCTGGTGCTCGAACCGGACTTCGACGGGGAGTTCACTGGCGACACGTCACGGCTCGCGGGTATCGTAGATGCCCGTCCGGGAATGACAGGCTATCCCGCACTGGTCGCCCGCGAACTCGATATCCCGATGGTCAGTGGCGCACCGCTCGGCCCGGAAGTGAACGACGGCGACGAGGTGACGATCGACGCTGAGCGCGGCGTCGTGTACGTCGGCGACGTTCGTTCCAACGACCGCTCGTAGCCAACCTTTTGTTGCCCCGACCCGTAACGTGGCGTATGTCTGACTGGAAGTTCGACGTGGACGAAGTCGGGAACGACGAGGTTCCTGATGGCGCCCCGGCACCGGAAGAGGAGACCCTCGAACCAGGGTCTCCCTCGGCGGAGAACGTGGTGTTCGTCATCCTCGGTGCCGTCACGACGATCTTCGTCTTCCTTCGAATACTCGGCATCGCCTGACCCACAAACCCTTAATCGTTCGACACCAAGACCACACCATGGCATCGCCCCTCGATTCGCTCCCGCTCTTGCTCGTCCTCGCGGGTGCAGGGCTAGCCCTCGCGGAAGCACTCATCCCAGGTGCACACTTCATCGTCCTCGGCGTCGCGCTCCTGTTCGCAGGATTGGTCGCGCTCGCCTTTCCGCCACTGGCTACGCCGTTCGTGCTCGCCGCACTCGTCCTCGGATTCGGCGGTATCTCTCTGTACGCATACCGTGAGTTCGACCTCTACGGCGGGAAGGGGACGGGCCGGACGAAAGATTCCGATTCCCTACGAGGAACGACCGGTCGGGTCACGGAACGGGTCACGACCTCGGAGGGTCAGGTGAAACTGGACGACGGTGGCTTCAATCCCTACTTCGCCGCGCGCTCGATGGACGGCGAGATTCCAGAGGGAACCGAAGTGATGGTCATCGACCCCGGCGGTGGCAACGTCGTCACCGTCGAACCGCTCGGGCACATCGAAGATAGCATCGACCGCGAACTCGCACGCGAACGAGCGAGAAGCGAGCGCGAGACCGAAGAACTCTGAGCCGGTCCGGTTTCAGTACGATTCTGCGACTCACGGGATTGCTCGTTACGAGATCGTGAATCCGGGCACATTCCAACTGTCGAACGACAATTAGCAGAATACTTAACAAGTATCTGTGCCAACACTCAGGTATGCTGCCCGCTGTACCACTACAAGCCGCCCCTGGTGGTGGATTCACGATAGTCGCACTGCTCTTTCTCGTCCTCGCCATCGTCACAATCTGGTCGGCGGTCGAGATCGTACAGGCAACCGAGAAACGCGCGCTGACGGTCTTCGGTGAGTATCGCAAACTGCTCGAACCGGGTATCAACTTCGTCCCCCCGTTCGTCAGCAAGACCTACCCCTTCGATATGCGGACACAGACGTTGGACGTGCCGCGACAGGAAGCCATCACGCGCGACAACTCGCCCGTGACCGCGGACGCCGTCGTCTACATCAAGGTGATGGATGCGAAGAAGGCGTTCCTCGAAGTCGAAGATTACAAGCGCGCCGTCTCGAACCTCGCCCAGACGACCCTCCGTGCCGTGCTCGGTGACATGGAACTGGACGATACGCTCAACAAGCGCCAGGAGATCAACGCCAAGATCCGCCGCGAGCTGGACGAACCCACCGACGAGTGGGGGATTCGCGTCGAGAGCGTCGAAGTCCGTGAGGTCAACCCCTCGAAAGACGTTCAACAGGCGATGGAACAGCAGACCAGCGCAGAGCGCAAACGCCGCGCTATGATCCTCGAAGCGCAGGGTGAACGCCGGAGCGCCATCGAGAAGGCAGAGGGTGACAAGCAGTCCAACATCATCCGCGCACAGGGTGAGAAACAGAGCCAGATCCTCGAAGCACAGGGTGACGCGGTTTCGACCGTGCTCCGGGCGAAATCCGCCGAATCGATGGGTGAACGCGCCATCATCGAGAAGGGGATGGAGACGCTCGAAACCATCGGTCAGGGCGAGTCCACGACGTTCGTCCTGCCCCAGGAACTCTCCTCGCTGGTCGGTCGGTACGGCAAGCACCTGACCGGTAGCGACGTGTCCGTCGATGGCAAGCAGGATCTGGAAAGCCTCGAATTTGACGAGGAAACCCGCGAACTGCTCGGATTGGACGACATCGACGAGATCCTCGGTCAGATCGACGAGGAAGCCGAGATGGACGTCGAAGCGATGGAGAAGGAAGCACAGGCGATCAAAGAAGGTGAAGACACGGCGAACATCAGGAGTGCCGACGAAGTCATCGAGGAGATGGATTCCGAGATGGACGAAGAGGAACTCGAGACCGAAGTCGAATAAGCGAAGCTATTTTACGTCCCCCTCGCTTATAGTTGTCCAGATGGTTGAACGCGGTAACGTGGATGAAAATAAGCGTGCCACCCTCCGACGCTTCGCGGTTCTCGGGGCTGCCACGCCGCTGACGAAGCTCGCTGATGCGAACCGTTCAGGTGAGCGAAGCGAGGCCCGCGACGCAATCGCCGGGTACGTCACCACGACGCCGGGTGCTCACTTCTCGAAGATACGCGACGACCTCCAGCTCGGAACTGGAGAGACACAACACCACCTTCGTCAACTCGTCGAGTTGGGCGTCGTTGAGAGCCACCGCGATGGCGATTATCGGCGCTTTTTCCCCGCCGGAAAATTCTCGGCGTTCGAGCAGGTGGCCCTCGGCTACCTTCGCCGGAACACCGCACGCGGGATGCTCATCGAACTACTCCGCAATCCAGCGGCGACCGGCGGTGATCTCGCGACCGCGCTCGACGTGTCCCGCCCGACGGTGAGCAAGTACGCTGCCGACCTGGAGGAGAAGGGACTGCTCTCGCGCGAAGACGGTTACGCGGTTCGTCGGCCTGAGATACTCATCACGTTGCTCGTTCGCTACGCCGACTCGTTCGACGAGAACGCAGAGTCGTTCGCTGGCGAGGCGGCCAGCCTCATCTCGTTCGACCCGTAAATCGCCGGTCATACGAGGCGTAAACTGATTTCCTTCGAGTCCCAACGTCGAACCGATGCAACTCGATCACGCCGCCCGCTCGTTTCGCTATTACCGAAACGCCGTGGAACGACACTGGGATCCACACGACATCGACCTCTCTGACGACGCGGGGGTCGTCGCCGAGATGGACGACGACGCCGTCTTCGGTCTCAAGCAATCACTCGCCCGCTTCGGCGCGGGCGAGCAGGCAGTCACGGAAGACCTCGCACCGCTCGCGGTGGTGCTGGATGACGTCGAAGACCAGCTGTTCGTCACGACGCAGTTGTACGAGGAGGCAAAGCACACGGATTTCTTCGACCGCTACTGGAGCGACGTCATCAACGTCGCAGAGGACAGACGCAGGGAGACGCGGTCGTCACCGACCGAAGACCGCTGGTTCAACGAGGAGTATCTCGACCTGTTCGAACGCAACGAGGCTGCAATGGTCCGACTGTTGGACGACGACACGCCCGAAAACCGGGCGGTGGCGTACTGTCACTACCATCTGACCATCGAGGGTATCCTCGCCCAGACGGGCTACTACGGCTTGACCCGTGCCTACGGTGGCGATACGTATCCCGATATCCCCACCCTTCCCGGACTGACCGGTGGGCTGACGAAGATTCGCGGTGACGAGGGTCGACACGTCGGCTTCGGGATGGCGAAGCTGAAGAAACTGGTAACGTCAGGAGCAGTCGATACCGAACTCGTCCGGACGACCATCGACGAACTTCTGCCGCTCGTGCAGGCGACCATTCCGGAACGTAACGAGGGTGCGCCGGGACCGACGCCGACCGAACTGGTCAGCTATGCCGCCGAGAAACACGGCCAGCGGATGGAACAGATCACGACCGGAAGCGAGGAGATTCCCTCGGTCGAAGAGCTGACGAGTATCGACTAGGCGCTGACCTTCCACGTCGTGGACGACGAGTACCCCCACTTCTCGACCTCCACGTCGAAGTTGCCTTCCGCGATGGCGGTCATGTTCGTCCCGACCTCTTTCGCGGTGAGTCCGAGGTCTTTCCCGATGAGACGGGATTTGAAGTAGGTCTTCGTGTCGCCGTTCTCACGGAGGTACCGAAGGATGCGCTGTTGTTTGTCGCTGAGGGTGGTCGTCTGTTCGTCGAAGGTGGTCGTGCCAGCAGATGACGTGCTCATATTACTCTGAAGAACCGACATACTCTTATTGGGTTTGGTACGAGTGGTTAACGGCTTCACGTCTTGTGATTTCGGGACAGATAGGTATGAATAGAACCCTCCCCACGGGGTGGGTTGGTACGGTTGGTTAACGGATGGCGCCGTGACAACACGGCACCAGATTCGTGACAGCGATGGCCCAGAAGCTACTTACGCCGTGGGGGAGAGAGATTTTGTTAATGAGCGGTGGTTCCGTAGACGTTAGTGTCGTCCTCCCAGCCTACAACGAGGAGGCGACCATCGAGAACACCGTCGAGACGACCCTCGACACGCTGGAATCGTTTTTACCTTCCGACAGCTTCGAGGTCATCGTCGCGGAAGACGGATGTGACGATCGAACGCCGGAGATTGCAGACCGGATGGCCGAGCAGGATAGCCGAGTTCGCCATTTCCACAGCGACGAGCGACTGGGGCGCGGTGGTGCGCTGAATCGCGCGTTCGAAGCAGCTGACGGAGAGACGTTGGTCTACTTCGACACGGATCTGGCGACGGACATGCAACATCTGGAAAAACTGGTCGAGAGCGTTCGCTCCGGCGAGTACGACTTCGCGACCGGGTCGCGGTGGATGCCCGAGAACGTGGCAGACCGCCCCGCGAAGCGTGATTTCGCCAGTCGTGGATTCAACGGCCTGACACGCCTTTTCCTCAGTTCCGACCTGCGCGACCACCAGTGTGGCTTCAAAGCGTTCGACCGCGAGGCGCTGTTCGACGTGCTAGATGGTGTCGAAGACAACCACTGGTTCTGGGACACCGAAGTGCTCGTGCGCGCACAGCGCAAGGGCTACCGAATCAAGGAGTTCGCGGTCGATTGGACGCCGAAAGGCGACACGAAAGTCGATCTCGTGCGCGACGTGTTCGGGATGGGCAGTCAGATCGGACGCTGTTGGTGGGAGTTTTCGGTGCAACCGCACATCACCCGCCGGGTGTCGATGGTGGTCGGCATCCTGTTGACGGTCATGGCTGTCGCGTTGATGTCCCTGTACCTTCCGATGGAGAGCGTACTCGACCAGATGAGCAGGGCAAATCCCGTGTTCGTCACGGTCGCGGCGCTCATCTACGTCCTCTCGTGGCCGCTTCGCGGTGCTCGGTACCGCGACATCCTCGAAGAACTCGGGTTCACGGAGCGCGTCGGCTTCCTCACCGGAGCGATCTTCATCAGCCAGACCGGCAACCTCGTGTTCCCGGCCCGCGCTGGTGACGCGGTGCGCGCCTACGTCGTGAAGGCCCGGCGCGGAATCCCCTACCCCTCGGGATTCGCGTCACTCGCCGTCGAGCGCGTCTTCGACCTGCTCACCATCACGGTGATGGCTGGTACCGTCCTGATCGGTCTCACCGTGACGGGACAGGCGGCAGACATCATCCAGGCGATCACGGGCGCGAAGAACGCCCAGGCCGCCCGCATGGCGGTGTACGTCGCGGCAGGCGTCGGTGGTGCCGCCATCGCCGCAGTCGGGGTTATCGTCGCCAGCGCGCGTTCCGACCGAAATCTGGTTCGGGCCGCCGTCACGACGGTCAGTTCCGACTCCTACGCCGACTACGTGGCCGGGATCATCGAGCGATTCACCGGTGACGTCCAGACCGTCGCGAGCGACCGGGACGCGTTCGTCCGCGTCGGCGGGAGTAGTCTCGCCATCTGGACGCTCGACGTACTGACGGCTATCCTCGTGCTGATGGCCTTCGAGGGCGTCTCGCTCGATCCCGTGACGCTCATCGCCGTCGGCTTCTTCGCGGTGAGCGTCGGTAACCTCGCGAAGGTGCTGCCGCTTTCGCCCGGTGGTGTCGGCCTGTACGAAGCCGCGTTCACCGTCTTCGTCGCTGGCCTGACTCCCATCTCGTGGCCCATCGCACTCGGTGCGGCCATCTTGGATCACGCTGTGAAGAACATCGTCACACTCATCGGCGGTGTCGGCTCGATGTTCTCACTCAACGTCTCGCTCACGCAGGCGGTCGAGGAGGGGCGCGAGGTGTCGGTCGAGTCCGACGCGGCCTCCCTCGACGACTAGTAGAAATCGGTGACGAACGGGGCGAGTGCCCCCGCAACCGCGTGTTCTAACGCTTCTTGTCGGTCGATGATACCATCCGTGAGTGCTCCCGCCGCGCCTTGCTTTTTCGCCACGTCGGACTCGCCGAGGACGTCGTCCATCACGGGGCCGAGTTCCTCGCCATCTCGAATCCGGCGCGCGACGGATTCGGGGAGACACAGGCGCGGCCCGCTTCCTCGTCCGACCGTCTCTCCGTCGGTCACGGCGGCCCACATGATGAGATAGAGACCGTCCGTCCCGGGAACGTCGCTCACTCCGCCCTCCAGGCCGACGCCGAGGTCGCGGTCGGAAGCGGCCTTTCGAGCGCGGTTCTCCGCTCCGGCTACCGTTTCGCGCTCGCCGAACGGTTGCTCGGCGACGCCGGATTCGACGGTCACGGGTTCGACTCGTGCGTCGATGTGTCCATCGAGGACGGCTTCGACTGCGGCGACTTTCACTGGATTTCGACTGCCAACGCCGACTCGCATGTCAGTCACCAGTTCCCGACCGGACTTGGGGATTTCTACTCGATCGCTTCTGGATGAAGCGTGGCGGCCATCCTCTCGATGCCGTCTATCAGTCTTGGACTCGGCTGGTTCAACAGTGAGTCGTCGAAGACGTGGACTGCGTCACGGTCGAGTGCGGGAATCTCCCAGTCTCGCTCCAGAACAGCTTCGGGGTCGCTTCGCTCGCCGCGTCCACAGACGTGGAGGAAGACGTGTTCCGGTTCGGCGTCCTCGATCACAGCCTGTTCGACTTCTCTCGACCGGTCGCCCGGTTGTAGGAACGGGTATCGGCCACCAGCGACAGCCACGGCGTCAGGTACCCAGTTTCCGGCGGCAGTCGGCGGATCAGACCATTCCTCGCAGTAGACGACGGGGCGGTCGCGTCCCGAGACCAGTCGGCGGACACGGTGGATTCGACTCCGCGCGCGCCACGCGAGGTCGTGCCCGGCGCGTGCGCAGTCGACCGCGCGTCCGAGCGTGGCGAACGATTCGACCATTTCGTCGAGCGTTCGTGGTTCGACGTGGACGACACGGTGCCCGCGTTCGCGGAGTTCGTCTCGTACGTCCGCTTGGAGGGAATCTGTTGTGAGGACGAGATCCGGGTTGCACGCCTCGACCGCCTCGAAATCGGGGTTCAGCCAGCCACCGACGCGGGTTGTTTCGACCGAACAGTGGTGTGTGACACCTACCAGTCGGTCGGTCGCATCGAGTTCACGGAGGATCTCCGTCACGCTCGGCGCGAGGGAGACGATGCGGCGAATCATGGCTTGCACGTTCGTCCGAATTCGGGTAAACGTTCCCCAGTCCCTCCGGTCGGAAACGTTCCTTTACCAGACGGTAATGTATGCTTAAACATTTCGCTCGTCTGACCCTGGACGGCGATTTCACGGCGTGTGTGACTGGTTCACGAACACAAAGCCTCCGAAAAACGAAGCCTTTAAGTACTTTTCGTCATAACGGCACGTTAAGACTACGCGGAATCCGGGTTTTAGAGGTTTTCCCCTGCCCGGTAGCCGACGCTCTCCCACACCGGGGTGTTCCACATGCCAAATACGTCAATCCGAACGAGAACCGAAGAAACGGAAGTAGAAGAACAACGAACTGGAGGCCAGAGCTGTCCCGAATGTAGCGGGAAGCTCATCGCGGACGCGGGCCACGGCGAGACCATCTGTGAAGACTGCGGACTGGTCGTCGAAGAGGACAACGTCGACCGCGGGCCAGAGTGGCGCGCGTTCGACGCGAAAGAGAAGAACGAAAAGTCCCGCGTCGGTGCGCCGACGACGAACACGATGCACGACAAGGGCCTCTCGACCAACATCGACTGGCGCAACAAGGACGCCTACGGAAACTCGCTCGGCTCGCGCCAGCGCGAGAAGATGCAGCGACTCCGCAAGTGGAACGAGCGATTCCGCACGCGCGACTCCAAAGAGCGCAATCTCAAACAGGCGCTCGGCGAGATCGACCGGATGGCGAGTGCGCTCGGCCTGCCGGACAACGTCCGGGAGATGGCCAGCGTCATCTACCGGCGCGCGCTGAACGAAGACCTCCTTCCGGGCCGCTCCATCGAAGGCGTTTCGACCTCCTGTGTCTACGCCGCCGCCCGACAGGCCGGTGTCCCGCGCAGTCTGGACGAGATCACGGACGTGAGCCGAGTCGATAAAAGCGAAGTGGCGCGCACCTACCGCTATGTCGTGCGCGAACTCAGCCTCGAAGTCAAACCCGCAGACCCCGAGAGCTACGTCCCGCGATTCGCGTCCGGTCTCGACCTCTCCGACGAGTCCGAACACCGCGCCCGCGAACTCCTTCGGAACGCGAAAGAACAGGGCGTTCACAGCGGCAAATCGCCGGTCGGTCTCGCTGCTGCCGCCGTCTACGCCGCCGCGCTCCTGACGAACGAGAAGACGACGCAGGCCGAAGTGAGCGACGTCGCCGACATCAGCGAGGTCACCATCCGCAACCGGTATCACGAACTGCTCGAAGCCGAGGAAGGTACCGTCGCGCTGTAATTTTCAGCCGATTCGTTTGAAAAGAGGTTTTTGCGGTGCGCCGATACATCCACACAGCAACTGCAATGGAGACCGAGCACGAGATTCACGTCGGCGACGCACGCGAGAGTTCGCTTCCGGATGATTCGATCGACCTCGTCGTCACCTCGCCGCCATACCCGATGATAGAGATGTGGGACGACCTGTTCGCCGAATTGAACGCCGAGATCGAGTCGGCATTGACACGCGGTGATGGAGACACCGCGTTCGAACTGATGCACGACGAACTCGCTTTCGTCTGGGAAGAGGTCGCTCGCGTGTTGAAACCCGGCGGAATCGCGGTGGTCAACGTCGGCGACGCGACCCGGAAGGTCGATGGAACTTTCCAGCTCTTCCCGAACCACTCGCGGGTGCTCCAACAGCTTCGGGACTGCGGTCTCTGCTCGCTCCCGGATATCCTCTGGCGCAAGCCCTCGAACCGCCTGACGAAGTTCATGGGGTCGGGGATGCTCCCGCCGAACGCCTACACCGCCCTCGAACACGAGTATCTGCTCGTCTTCCGGAACGGCGACACCAGGAAACTCGAACCGGGTTCGAATCGACGATACGAATCGGCCTACTTCTGGGAGGAGCGCAACGACTGGTTCTCCGACCTCTGGGTGGAGGTGCGCGGCGAGGTGCAGGAACTCGACCACGGCGACCTGCGCGAACGGTCTGCGGCGTTCCCGTTCGAACTGCCGTACCGGCTCATCTCGATGTTCTCCGTCTACGGCGACACTGTCCTCGACCCCTTCTGGGGAACTGGAACCACCTCGCTCGCGGCGATGGTCGCAGGTCGTAATTCGGTGGGATACGAACTCGAAGCGGAGTTCACCGGCGTCTTCGAGGAGCGCGTCGAGACGGCGCCCGAACTCTCGCGCAGCATCGTCCGCGACCGACTCGATGACCACTGTGAGTTCGTCCGCGACCACGACGGATCGCTCGGCTACGATGCTCGTCATTACGATTTCCCCGTCAAGACCGCCCAAGAGCGCGACATCCGCTTCTACGAGGTGACAGACGTTTCCCGCGATGGAGGCCGGTTCTTCGCCACGCACGAACCGTTCCACGAATAGTCGAATCTACTCCGACGATGCTTTTGTTCCGGCGGCCCGACCACCCACCATGGAGTTCGACTCGTTCGTCCTCGCGGCGAGCACGGCAGAGCTGTCCGTCGCGCCCCGGGCCCGCGACCACGCCGACATCGTGGAGTTCCGGATGGATCTCGCGGACGACCCGCTCAGTGCGCTCTCGGCCTGCGATGGCGACCTGCCCGTCCTCGCCACGAATCGAGCGTCGTGGGAGGGCGGCCAGGCGATCGGTAACGAGGAGCGACTGGACGCGCTCGCCACCGCCGCAGAACACGACGCCGTCGTCGCCATCGACCTCGAACTGGAGAGTCTGCTCACGGAACAGGGGGCGGCAGTGGCAGACCACGCACGCGAGAACGCATCCGCTGTCCTCGCCTCGGTTCACGATTTCGAGGAGACGCCCGCCCGAGAGGAGATGCGCGAACTGCTGCTGGACGCCACCGACCGCGCCGACGTGGGGAAACTGGCGGTCACCGCCGAAACCCGCGCCGATGTCCTTGACCTGCTCGCGGTCACAAACGATCTCACCGAGCGCGGGCGACGCGTGGCGACGATGGCGATGGGCGAAATCGGCAGTCACTCGCGGGCCGTCGCACCACTCTACGGGTCGAAAATCGGCTACGCACCACTGGATTCTGCGGACGCGACCGCGCCGGGTCAGTACGACTTGGCGACCCTGTCGCGGCTCATCCGGGAACTACGGGGATAGCGAAGTGGATGGAAGGAACTGCGAGTTTAGTACATTTCAGTAGAAAACAGTACAACAGAGTGAGCTGAAAAACCATCCCCACCGTCTTCAGACGCTAACGCAGAGCCGATTTCGGCACGCAGAAAATCATCCCCCATTAAAAACGGTATCGGAAGGGTTTAACACTACCCAACAACAACCCACGAATAGTGACACAGAACCGAAAGCGCCCGTGGCTCGCGGCCCTGCTTGCCTTCGTCTACCCCGGTCTGGGGCATGCGTACCTCCGGCAGTGGCTTCGAGCGCTTCTCTGGTTCGCCTTCGCCCTGACGACAGCGATGGTGTTCATCCCCGAGAGCACGTTCCAGAGCGTCGAGGCTGGTGGCCTTTCGGCGTACGTGCAGGCTACACAGACCCTGTCCACGAGCGTCATCATCCCTATCCTCGTCGTCCAGTTGTGCAACATCCTCGATGCCTACTGGGCCGCCCTTCGAGGTAATCGGGCTACCACGGCGACGGGTGGCGACAGCGCGCGCTGCCCGAACTGCGGTCGAGAAGTGGACGAAGAGATCGACTTCTGCCAGTGGTGTACCACGCCGATCGAGAGCGACGCGACCGCTCAGTAGTGATCTACTCAGTAACCGATCGTTCGAACCCCCACTCGACGAGCGACTGCTGAAAAACGACTGCCGACGGCTACTTCTCGATGATGCTCTCTTCGACGCTCTCGCCGAAGTGCCGAGCGCCACCTTCGAGGAAGAGTTTTACCTCGTCGCCCTCTGCGAGGTCGGTCACCGATTTTCGCCCGTCGCGCGTGGCGACCTTGATGGTCTCCGCGTTCTGGAGGAGCGTCTCGACGCGGTCGCCGTCCGGCGTTTCGACTTCGACGCGGAACATCGGACGCTTCTCGATCTTCACCCGTCCGACGACCGCCTCACGAGTGTTGCCGTCGGTATCGACGATCTGCACCTCGTCGCCGCTCTGGAGTTCCGCGAGGTACTTCGTCTCACCACCAGGCGTCCGAACGTAGGCGTGAACAGCACCCGCGTTCACCCGGAACGGTCGGGAGGCGACGTAGGGCGATTCGGCGGTCTCCGCGTGGACGAAGAAGAGACCGCGCGACATCGACCCGACGAGCATCCCTTCGTCGTGCTCCATCAGCGACCCGGAATCGACGCAGACGCGGTCGGCGCTCCCGGTCTGTTCGATAGTTCGCACTTCGCCCCATTCGAGGTCGAGTTTCTCGCGCTCGGTGGCGTCACGGACGTTGACCGTCGCGCGGATCTCGTCCGGGTCGTCGCTGTCCAGCAACACTGCGTCGGCGCCGATCTCCAGCGTCTCGAACGCTGTTCGAGCCTCGTTTGCGTTCGTGACGCCTGCGACGAGTTCGGTCTCCTCACCGATCCGTGCGATGAGGTTTTCCAAGGGGATAATCGTCCAGTCCTCGCCGACGATGATAGTGTACTCTGCCTCTTCCGCCGCCGCCTCCGCGAACGCTTCGTAAGATTCGCCCAGGATACGGACGAAAGCTCCTTCTGCAGCGTCGTTTCGTCGGAGCGTCGAGAGGTCGGCGGACCCCGAGAAATCGGATGGCAGGTCGACCGTCCCGTCACCTTCGCCGTCTTTGCCGACGATTCGCGCGTCGGCGTCGGGGGTGGCGTCTTCTTCTGCGTCCATCACGTGGACGTCGCCGTCCGAGCGGAACGCCGCGACGTTGACCTCGCCGAGTTCGCGGACGCGCTCGATGTCGTGTTTGTCCACGAGCACCCAGTCGACGCCTGCTTCCAGTCCTGCCGTGATTCGTCTGCGCCGGTCATCCCAGTCGCCGACTGCCGAGTCGGCTTTCAACCACACGGAGCGTGTCATATCTCCACGGTCGAATCGGGATGGCTTCAACGTGGCGAATACGGCGACTCCTTCGAGGCGAGGTCGGTCGGAGATAAAACCAACGACCGAAAATCAGACTTCCACGACGAGTCCTGCGTTCTCCAGCGCATCCTCGGCGGAGAGGTCGTCGTGAACGACACTCGTCACGGCCCGCGCGATGGCTTCCGGGTCGTCGTGCTGAAAGACCGACCGACCCATAGAGACGCCCGCCGCGCCTGCATCCATCGCACCGCGAACCGCTTCGAGGGTCGCCCGGTCGCTTTCGGGTTTGCCACCCGCGATGATGACGGGGAGACGCGTCGAGTCCACGACGTGCTCGAAGCTCTTCGCGTCGCCGCTGTATGACGTCTTCACCACGTCAGCACCGAGTTCTTCCGCGAGTCGAACCGCGTGTCCGAGACTCTCGGCGTCGTGCTCGTCGATACCGGGGCCGCGTGCGTAGGACATGGCGAGAACCGGGAGTCCGAAGCGGTCGGCTTCCTCACAGACCTGTGCGAGTTCGGTGATCTGCTTGGGTTCGTGGTCGCTTCCGACGTTGATGTGGAAGGAGACGGCGTCCGCGCCAGCACGGATGGCTTCTTCGACCGTGCCGGTCATGCGTTTGTCGTTCGAGTCCGGCCCGATCGTCGTCGAAGCGTTCAGGTGGACGACGTAGCCAGCATCGTTCTTGTTCGAGTGGACGCGCGGTGCGATTCCCTTCTGCGTGAGGACGGCGTCGGCACCCCCCCGAGTGACAGCGTCGATGGTCGCTTCGATGTTCTTCAGCCCGCTTACTGCCCCGAGCGTGATTCCGTGATCCATCGGGACGACGACGTAGCGCCCGTCGCGCCCGATGCGGTCGAGTCGTGCCGCAGTTCCTGTGTTCATAGTATGTGAATGTGTGGCAAGCAGTTTTCAAGTGTGTTCCGATTCCGGTACTTCGTGCCTCCCTTCGCGTGCCCCGGATTTGAGTTCCGCGGCTTTCGATTCGAGGCGGTCAGCGATGGTTTCGACGGCTTCGTCCGACGCGATGATATCCACGAGCGCGCTCCCGACGACGACGCCATCAGCACCTGCAGAGACGATCTCTCGGGCGTGTTCGCCCTCGCTCACGCCGAACCCGACCGCCTTCGGCAGGTCGGTATCTGCGAGTCGGGCAAGACTCTCGTGGGTCGCACCACTCACGTCCATCTGTGCGCCCGTCGTTCCCAGTCGAGCCTGGACGTAGACGAAGCCGGATGCGCGCGAGACGATGCGCGCTCTGCGTTCGTCCGTGGTCGTCGGCGCGACGATGAACACGAGGTCGAGTCCGTAGTCGTCACAGGCGCTCCGGAGCGGGCCACTCTCCTCGACCGGGAGGTCGGGAACGATGAGCCCCGACAGACCGGCGTCCGCGGCGGCCTTTACGAACGGTTCGACCCCGTCCGTATCTCCGTACTGATAGACGAGATTGTAGTAGGTCATGCAGACGATGGGAACGTCCACGTCGAGGTCGGCGACGAGTTCGAGGTAGCGGTTCGGTGTCATGCCCGCATCGAGGGCGCGCTGGATGGCGTTCTGGATGGTCGGCCCGTCCGCGATCGGTTCTGAGAAGGGCAGGCCGAGTTCGACGACATCCGCCCCACCCTTCGCCAGCGCCCGGACGTACTCTTTCGTCGCTTCCGGATTCGGGTCGCCCGCCACGACGTACGGAATCAGTGCGGGGTCGTCCGAAAAGGCGGCTTCGAGGGACGATTCTTCGCTCTTCATTCGAAGACCCCCATCCCCGGCGCACCTTCGATGTCGCGTTTCTCGCTCTCTTCGATGACCGTATCGAGGTCTTTGTCGCCTCGCCCGGAGATGGCGACGACCACGAGGTCGCCCAACTCCTCGGCTTCTTCTCGCGGCGAGGGACTCGCGGTTTCACCGCTCGCCTTCCGAGACTCCGTCGGAGTCTCGCCTCCGCCGCTCGACCGTTCCGCGGCACAACGTGCCGCGCGTTCTAAGAACGCAACGGCGTGACTCGATTCGAGTGCTGGAATGATTCCCTCCTGTTTCGAGAGACGATGGAACGCTTCGAGTGCTGCGTCGTCGCCGACGTTTACGGGCGTCACTCGCCCCGTTTCGACGAGATGGGCGAGTTCCGGACCGACGCCGGAGTAGTCCAGTCCGGCACTCACGCTGTGGGATTCGAGGATCTGACCGTCGCGGTTCTGGAGCAGTTTGGTTCGCGCACCGTGGAGGACGCCGTCTTCGCCGGTCGAGAGCGAGGCGGAGTGGGGCGCGACGCCTTCGGCTTCGTCGATGGTCAGGCCGGTACCGCCTGCTTCCACGGCGTAGAGGTTCACGGGTTCGTCTTCTCGCGGGCCGTGCCCGCTCGAATGATCCGCGGAACTTCGCTCCGCGCTATCGACGAAGTGGTGGAACGTCCCCATCGTGTTCGACCCGCCACCTGCACAGGCGACCACGCTATCCGGTAGTCGCCCTGCCTGCTCTCGAATCTGCTCGCGTACCTCCTCGCTGATAACCGCCTGGAAGTCGCGCACCATCCGGGGGAAGGGGTGTGGCCCGACGACGCTCCCGATGACGTAGTGGGTGTCCTCGACGTTCGTAGCCCAGTCGCGCATCGTCTCGTTGATCGCTTCTTTGAGCGTCCCGGAGCCGACATCGACGGGATTCACCTCGGCGTCGTGGGTTCGCATCCGGAAGACGTTCGGACGCTGGCGGTTGATGTCGGTGCGGCCCATGTACACCTCGCAGTCGATGTCGAGGTAGGCGGCGGCCATCGCCGTCGCGGTACCGTGCTGGCCCGCACCGGTTTCGGCGACGATCCGGTCTTTGCCCATGTACTTCGCCAGCAATACCTGTCCGAGCGCGTTGTTCAGTTTGTGCGCGCCGCCGTGAAGCAAGTCTTCGCGTTTGAGGTATATCTCACGGTCGTATCGTTCGCTCAGGGAGTCCGCCCGCTGGAGTGGCGTCGGTCTCCCGCCGAAATCTCGCAGATGGCGGCGAAACTCGTCCATGAACCCGTCCTCGTTGTGGCGAACGTACCGTTCGTAGGCCGACTGGAGTTCCTCGATGGCGGGCATCAGCACCTCGGGGACGTACTGACCGCCATACTCGCCAAATTTGGTTTCGGTTACCGTCGTGTCGTTCGCCATCCCTATCTTCTCCGCTTCTGTCTTCTCAGTCTCTCTTCCCTGTTCGCTCATGCCTCGACCAGCCTCCGGGTGTTCTCGGTCACGTCTCCATCCATGATCGCGCTCCCGACGAGTAGCCCGTCTGCCCCTGCCTCGCGCATCCGGCGGGCGTCTTCGGCGGTCGTGATTCCGCTCTCCGCGATAAGCGTCACGTCGTCGGGCACTGCGGGCGCGACCGATTCGAAGGTTTCGAGGTTCACCTCGAGTCGTGCGAGGTCGCGGTTGTTCACACCGACGATCTCTGCCCCTGCGTCGAGGGCATCGACCAGTTCGTCGCGGGTGTGTACCTCTACGAGCACTTGAAATCCGCGCTCGCGGGCAGCGGCGAGGAGTCCTTCGAGGTCGTCGACGAACCGCGCGATGAGCAAGACAAGGTCTGCTTCCACGGCGTCCAGTTGCTCCTCCCGCAGGATGAAGTCCTTGCGAAGAACCGGTACGTCCACCGCCGCTCGAACCCGGCGAAGGTTCTCGACCGAACCGCCGAAATACGCCGGCTCGGTGAGCACCGACAGAGCTGTTGCACCCCCCGCTACCATCTGTCGGGCCAGTTCGACCGGATCGTCGGTTCGTTCCCCATCCGTCGTCGGACTTGTCGGTTTCACCTCTGCCACGAGTGGCACCTGTCCATCGTCCTCCGCGCGAGCGAGCGCGTCCGGGAGCGAGCGTACCGCGTGCGCGTCCATAGATGCGCGCTCCCGAGGCACGGTGCGCTCGTCTTCGCGCGCTCGCGCGGCCCGAAGGATGGATTCGACCGCAGGTGCGAGTGCTCCTTCTCCGTCCATTGATGTACATTAACGGACTAGTTTGTACATAAGACTTGCGTCCGGGGAACGAATCTTGAAGTTTCCGAGGGACGTTCGCCTCGCTATGGACGAGAGTGCCGGAATCTACGCGCAGGAATCGGCCTATCTGGGGCGGTTCGTGCAGATGGGGGTCGCAAGCGGACGCGTGTTGCGCGTGACCTTCCCCCACGACGCCGACGAGGACGCCGAAGAAGACCACGCGGTTCTCGACCGCATCATCGCGTATCTGGAGGGCGTGGAGGACGATTTCGAGGACGTACAGGTCGCGCTGACGCTCCCGACCGACCAGCGGAACGTCCTCGAAGCGGTGCGGAACGTGCCCTACGGCGAGCAGGTGAACGTCGAGACGCTGACCCGAATGACGCCCGGCCTCGACCACACCGAGGACGTCGACCTCCAGCTCACACGAACTGCGCTGGACGCGAATCCCGCGCCGGTCTTGATCCCCGACCACCGCGTGCGCGATGGGCCGAGTGCCGCGCCACCGGACATCGAGCAGAAGTTGCGGTCGCTGGAAGGGTTGTGATGGGTTCATCGTCGGTGGAATCGTCGATTTTAGTCTAGCGCGGGGTCATGGGCTGAACGTGGTTCCATTCTCAGGTATAAAGTTTCGGCAGGCGTCGGGAAGTGATGGATGACTTTTTGACGTTTGCGAGCGAATGACTAGCTATGTACGTCCGGGACGCGAAAAACAGAGAGGAGGTCTGGCTGCTCGACAACATCGAGGCGATGGGACTGGACGAAACTGCCTTCCGATCCCGGGATTACGTCGTCGCTATCGACGAAACGTCGGGCGAGAAGGCCGGGTTCGGTCGGATTCGTATCCACAAACCCGACGACGCTCCCGATATCTGCGAGTTGACGAGCATCGGCGTCGTGAAGCCGTGGCGCGGCCAGGGCGTCGGCGCGCACGTCATTGAGCGCCTGATCGACAAAGCAGGTGACAACGATTTCGAGGAGGTGTACGCCCTCGTCGGCGTGCCCGACTATCTCGCACAGTTCGGCTTCGAACCCATCGATATCGGCGAACTGCCCCCCAAGCTACGCGATCGCCTCGACGCGAAACGCGAGCAGACGGAACCCGACGCCGTGCCGATGGTGCTCGCGGTCGCGGAGTTCGAGATGCCCGACCAACTGCGTGAACGATTCAAGAACGCCCAGCCTCGGGAGACTGAACCAGAGGACAACACGGACTCGGAGGAGATGGCCGAAGAGTTCGGTATCGACCCCGACAGCGCGACCTACAAATACGATACCGGACGGCACTAGTTCCACGAGTGTGAGTCGTCTGTTACCTTCGGTTCGGAATCTCTGTAGTATGTACTCCAGCGATGACGCTGGTTTAGAAAGCCCCCGCCGTCTGGACTCGGGCGTCTCGTTGCGCGCTTCGGTTCGGGAACGAGTTCCCTCACCTTGCAGTGCTTAGCGGGCGAGAGCGAAGCTCTCGCTGCTTCCCACTCGCTCACGTCCGTTCACTCGCGGGAACGTCGCCGTCCTTCGTCCAGACGGCGGCCCCTTTCATTCCCACCCGAACCGCCACCGCACCGCCACAGCCACAGCCACGAGCCTCCCCAACCGACTCCTTCGCTCCCTTCGGTCGCTCGGTCGCTCGGTCGCTCGGTCGTCCCTCGCGCGGGAGTCTGGCGCTGGCGGCGAGGCCAGCGCGCGCCGGGGCCGGTTGACCAGCCAGCCGAAAGGTTGCGCCAGCGCGGTTTTGCACTCGGTATTCGCTTCGCTCACCCCTCGTGCGAGTGCGCTGGCGGGGAGGTGTGGGGATACTGACGGTTGCGGTGGCGGTTCCTTGACGGACTGAAAGGGCGAGCCTAGCCCACGAGGGCTTTCTGGGACACTGTCATGGAGCAGCCTCGGTCGTCGTAAAACACAAAACGACGGGATTTGGATGTCGAAGTTCTCATTCCACCGTTTCTCTGCGCTCTCCTCTCCGATCCCATCCTAGCCGAGGTCGTCTGTCAACTCTTAAGGCTCAGCCCCGCAACAATCCAGACAATGTTCGACGCGGACGACCTCGAAGAAATCCGCCGGGGGAAAGACGACTGGGAGGACGAGACACTCGACCCCACGCTTGAGCAATTCGGCGAACGAAAAGAGGAGTTCACGACCGACACGGACGGGCAGACGGTCGAGCGACTCTATACGCCGAACGACGTGGCCGAGCTGGACTACGAGGACGACCTCGGCTTCCCCGGAGAAGACCCCTACACGCGCGGTGTCTATCCGACGATGTACCGTGGGCGGCTGTGGACGATGCGCCAGTACGCTGGATTCGGCACGGCGGAAGAGACGAACGAACGCTATCACTATCTCATCGACAACGGGCAGACGGGACTCTCGGTCGCGTTCGACCTGCCGACCCAGATGGGCTACGATTCGGACGACGAGATGTCGTCCGGTGAGGTCGGCAAATCCGGCGTCGCCATCGACTCTCTGGCCGATATGGAGATGCTCTTCGACGGCATCCCGCTAGACGAAGTGAGCACGTCGATGACCATCAACGCGCCCGCGTCGGTGCTGCTGGCGATGTACATCGCGGTTGGCGACGAGCAAGGTGTCGACCGCGAACAGCTCCGGGGCACCATCCAGAACGACCTGCTCAAAGAGTACATCGCCCGGAACACGTACATCTATCCGCCCGAGCCGTCGATGCGGATCATCACCGACATCTTCGAATTCTGTGCCGAGGAGACGCCGAAGTTCAACACCATCTCCATCTCGGGGTACCACGTCCGCGAGGCGGGGGCGACTGCAGCACAGGAACTCGCGTTCACGCTCGGCAACGGTATCGAATACGTCGAGGCCGCGCTCGATGCCGGATTGGACGTAGACGAGTTCGCCCCGCAGCTCTCGTTCTTCTTCAACGCGCACAACGACATCCTGGAGGAGGTGGCAAAATTCCGCGCCGCCCGGCGGATGTGGGCGACCATCATGGAAGATCGGTTCGGCGCTGAACATCCGAAATCGAAACAGCTCAAGTTCCACACCCAGACCGCGGGCTCCACCCTGACCGCCCAGCAGATCGAGAACAACGTCGTTCGCGTCGCGTACCAGGCGCTCGCCGCCGTCCTCGGTGGCACCCAGAGCCTTCACACGAACGGAAAAGACGAGGCGCTGGCACTTCCGACCGAAAAGAGCGTCAGAACCGCGCTCCGAACCCAGCAGATCCTCGCGCACGAAAGCGGTGCTGCCGACACCATCGACCCACTCGCGGGAAGCTACTACGTCGAAGCCCTGACCGACGACCTCGAAGCGGAGGCGTTCGACCTCATCGACTCGATCGACGAGAAGGGCGGGATGCTCCCGGCCATCGAGAGCCAGTGGGTACAGCGCCAGATCCAGGACGTGGCGTTCGACCGCCAGCAGGAGGTCGAAGCGGGCGAGCGCATCATCGTCGGTGTCAACGAGTTCGAGGTGGACGAGGAGCCCGAGATGGACATCCAGGAAGTCACCGAAGAAGACGAGCGCCGACAGATCGACCGTCTGAACGACGTTCGAGCCGAGCGCGACGAGGAGCGCGTCGAGGAGACGCTGGCCGCGCTCCGCGAGGCTGCGGAAGGTGACGACAACCTCATGCCGTGCATCGTCGATGCGGTGAAAGCCTACGCCACGGTCGGCGAGGTCTGTGACGTCCTCCGGGACGTGTTCGGTGAGTACCACCCCGGAACGGCGATATAACGGCCGAACCGACGGGAAAGGGTTTCTACCGAACCAACGAGGTATTTCACTGGCATTATACCGGCCGACGCCGAGTTTCGACCATGCACATCGACCACCTCGGTATCGCAACCGAGAACGCCGACGAACTGACCGACCAGTACAGCGCCCTCTTCGACGCTCCCATCGCTCACGAGGAGGAGTTCGACGGCCTGAAAGTTGTCTTCCTCGATTTCGATGGGGGCTACTTCGAACTTCTCGAGCCCCTCGAAGAAGGAACGATCTCGCGCTATCTGGACAGTCGCGGGCCGGGCATCCACCACGTCGCGCTCCGAACGGAGGACATCGAGGGTGCGCTGGAGACGGCCCGAGAACACGATGTCACACTCATCGACGAGGAACCGCGACCCGGCGCGTGGGGTCACGACGTCGCCTTCTTGCATCCGAAATCGACCGGCGGCGTGCTCGTCGAGTACGTCCAGCACTGAGGTTCGACTCGATTCTCCGCACTCTTTCCATCGTTTCGTCCGAAACGACCGATCGACGGGCGACGAAATCTCCTCCGATAGATACGAACAGAACGAGCGAGGGATGCTACCGTCGAGTGGGGGCGTTCACTTGAAGCGGAACGTCTCCAGATTCTTCGGAGCGAACGTCCGGATGTTGAACTCGTGGTAGAGCGACGAGGAGAGATCCTGTGTCGAACTCTCGTCACCGTGGACACAGAGCACCTTCTCGGGACGCGGGTTCATCGTCTTCACGAAGTCCATCAGTCCCTGTCGGTCTGCGTGACCGGAGAAGCCGTCGACCGTCTTGACGTCCATCTTCAGGCTGAGCGTCTTGCTCCGGCCACCCTGGTTGAGCGGAATCTCGTCCCAGCCGGTCTGGATGCGCCGTCCGAGCGTTCCCTGTGCCTGGTAGCCGACGAACACCATCGTGTTCCGCTCGTCGCCACCGAGGTGTTCGAGCCACGACATGATGGGGCCGCCCGTGACCATCCCGGACGTAGAGAGGATGATCGCCGGGTCGCCGTCGGCGACGTCCTGTCGTTCGTCCTCGCCGCCGTCGATGTGGTTGAACTGCGGTGCGAGGAACGGGTTCTCGTCCTCGTGGAAGATGCGGTCGCGCAGGTCGTCGCGCAGATACTCGGGATAGGTGGTGTGGATCGCCGTCGCCTCCCAGATCATCCCGTCCAGGTGGACGGGCATGGTCGGAATCTCGCCTTCGCGCATCGCTTCCTCGATGACGAGCATCATCTCCTGTGAGCGCCCTACCGCGAACGCGGGGATGACGACCTTCCCGCCCTTCTCGTGTGTCTCGTTGATGATGCGCTTGAGTTCTTCTTCCGAATCCTTCTGGTCGGTCTGGTAGTCGTTGCGACCACCGTAAGTCGATTCGAGGACGAGCGTCTCGACGCGCGGGAAGTCGTTCACTGCGCCGTTGAACAGACGCGTATCGGTGTAGTGGATGTCGCCCGAGAACGCGACGTTGTACAGGCCGTCTCCGATGTGGAAGTGCGAGACGGCGGAACCGAGGATGTGGCCCGCATTGTGGAAGGTGAGTTTCACGTCCGGCGCGATGTCGGTCACGTCACCGTATTCGAGTGGGATGGTATGTTTGATCCCCTCTCGAACCATCTCGCTCTCGTACGGTGGCACGCGGCCTTCTTTCGCGGCCACGTCGAGGTAGTCGAGCTGGAGCAGGCCCATCAGGTCGCGGGTCGGCTCGGTCGTGTAGATCGGGCCGTCGTAGCCATATTTGAACAGCAGCGGGAGAAGCGCGCTGTGATCCAGATGAGCGTGCGTGAGCACCACCGCGTCGATGGTGCTCGCACCTGCGCCGAGTGCTTCCTCGACCTGGAGGTACGGCACGTCGTCGGAACCGGGTTTGTCACCGCAGTCGACGAGGATGCGCGTCTCGGGGGTCGAAAGGATGAAACTCGCTCGCCCGACTTCGCGGCAACAGCCGAGCGTGGTGATACGCACCCACTCTTCGTTGCTCATCTCCTCGCGGTGGATCTGCCTGCCGACCTTCTCCAGGATGTCGCGGCGGTCTTCTCGTTCCTGTTTCAAGAAGTTTCTGACGTTCGATACCGTCGAGGATTCGATAGGGGGCGTTCGGACGACTTCCGGTGTCCAGCCTACTTCCTGTGTAATCTCGCGGAGCGTGCTCCCGTGCTTGCCGATGACCATTCCCGGCTTCTCGGCTTCGATGACGACTTCCCCCGTGTCAGCGTGGAAGTCGAGATCGGTCACACCTGCTTCGTCCGGAATGACGTCGAGGATCTCTTCCCGAGCGTTTTCGGGACGTGAGAGGACGTCAGGGTCGGGACGAACCGTGATGCGCTTTCGAAGCTGGCTCGCCAGTTTTCGAATGAGGTCACCGTTGCGCGCGAACTTCTTGGGGTTGCGCGTGTAGATGACCAGTTCGGGGCCTTCGTACTTGACGTCTGACACCGAAATGTCACTCGGTAGTTCGCTCGTGATCGTTGCTTTGAGGTCTTCGAGTTGTTGCTCTACTTTACTCATGGTGAAAACAGTCCGCTCGTCTGATACGTGACGGTGTGCTGTTCGTCCGACTGCTTGGGTATCGTCGTAGACGGTGGGTTCGACCACCGTGACCACTACGACTCGTACAGCACAACATAGATTGTCTCGATTTTTCTGCGGGATTGTGGATTACGCACTGTCGCGCGTACTGTGGTCCTGGTCTCCGAAAGCCATCCGTCGAGGGGGACACAGGAAAACCCGCTTATCACCCAGTAAACGGTCGGATTATAAAAGCCTTCTCAAAACTCCTAAATCCACTCTGCCCGACGTGTTCTCCATGCACCTCTCTCCGGCCACTGTCGCAGACCAGCGCGACTGGATTCGAGCGCGAACGGATGTCGTGACGCTCATCAATCGCGTGCGAGCAGACCTCGGCGAGGCGTTCGAGACGGACGTGGCGAGCGTCACAGAATCGACGTACCGCGACGAGGTGGACGTCATCTTCGCCGATGGCGACCTCGCGGTGAACGTCGCCGGACTGGTCGCCATCCTCCGAGACCTCGATGTGGATGGCGACTACCCCGGATTCGTCGTCGACGAACTCCTGGGGAGAGAACTCGCCGGGATGATCGCTGGGAATCAACCCCTTCGACTCCTGGGTGAAGCGACGTTCCACTACGCGGACGTGATGCACCACGGCGACGACGAAGTCGCAGGGTTAGACGACTTGGACGCCGCACTCGCCGCCGGATTTCAGACGCGACTGCCGGGCTGGAAGTGGACAGAGCGCGAAAGTCCATTTTCGGTTGAATGAATCCGGTGTCGGGAACGAATCAGGTGTCCGTGTCGATGTCGAAGTGACGCCCACCACGCGCGATGTCGAAGCCCATGAAGCCGAACACGGCCGTCCCGACGACGGTCACAGCGACCCACCAGAGTTCGTTCTCGGTGGCGAGGTTCGTGAGCAGGTACGACGCCGCAAAGCAGAGGTAGCCTGCCCCGGCCAGCCGATACCACTCGACGCTCCACGGGAGTTCGACGGTCGAGAGCACGAAGAGGAGACCGCTGAGGCTCCCGAGCACGAACTGCGCGAGTCGGTATCCGTCCCCCAGTACGTCGACTCCGACGATAGCGAGAAACCCCAGATTTAGAAGCAGGACGAGCACCCCGAGCCAGCGAAACCACTGTCGTTTGATAACCCCCGTGGGCGCGCTGATGGTCGGTGCTCGCATACGATATCTTCGACGACGGCGCGTAAAACTGTATCTCAGGGCGCTTCGACACGGAGGTCGAACCCCCACGTGAACTCACCGAGGGTATCCTTCCAGTCGTCGTACTCCGGAGCATAGATGCGAATCCGCTCCTCGAATCGGTACGTTCCCGGTTCCATGTACCTTTTCACGCGGTAGTCATCCCAGACGAGATACTCGTTGGTCACGGATTCGCCCCTCTCGTAGAGACGGTTCAAACACCCGTATGCTGGATACGCTATCTGTTCGTCCGGGTCTCGGTCTCGCGTCCAGCGGTCACCTTTCCGTCCGTCCCACTCTGCACTTTGCAGGCCATGGAGCCACAGTCCGGGATTCTCGCTCGCACCCTTGTCCCGATTGAAGAGGTTGCATATTTCGTCTCCGGCAGATAGACGCCGCTTTCTCCCCTCGTTCGCTATCGTGACGCGGAGGTGCGCAGTGTGTTCGGCAGTGACCATCCCTTCCAGCAGTCCGACCCCGATTCGAAGGTCGTGTTCTTCGGGTACTTCGTCCACGTTAGCGAGTAAAATCCGACGCTGAATCTCGCCGGACTCGGGTGTGTCGGTCTGGTCAACGGCCCGGTCGTGGTCGTCTTCGTCCCCATCTACGCCGGCTCCGGAGTCGCTGGGAGCGTGCTGGAGACACCCACTAAGAAGGGATGTGCTGCCGAGGAGGCCGGTTCCGCACAGCAGAGCGAGAACCCGTCTACGATTCATGCTAGCGAATCTATCGAGTATGATAAAAGTCTCGTGAAGAGTCAAATAAGAATTTCACCATCTAACTCCCGGAATACTGACACGAGTGGGCCGACAGCGACTCGCCATGCAACCCGCGACGCTCTGCTATCCCATCCGGAACGAGCGCGTCCTGCTCATCCGCAAGAAGCGCGGTCTCGGCGAGGGGAAGTTCGTCGGCCCGGGCGGGAAGATCGAGGACGGTGAGACACCACGCGAGACGGTGGTACGAGAGGTCGAAGAGGAGATTCGGGTGTCGGTGGCCGACCCGACCAAGGTCGGCGAGTTCGAGTTCGTGTTCGGTAACGAGCCGAAGATGTTGGTCCACGTCTTCCGCGCCGAGGAGTTCACTGGCGAACCGCAGGAGACGCTGGAAGCCGACCCACGGTGGTTCGATTTCGAGAACGTGCCCTACGACGAGATGTGGGAGGACGACCGCCTCTGGATGCCACATCTGTTTTCCGGCGAGACCTTTTCGGGCTGGTTCCGATTCGATGCTGAGGGGGACGAACTGCTGGACCACGAACTGGAGACGGGCGTTGGCTTTTGAGACGGCTGGTGATCGGTCGTTGGTTTCGTGGTGACCGTGTCGCCTCTGCCGTGTCCCCGAAAGTCGCTCGTTCACGACGCCTCGCACAGACGCACGGAGTACGCCTTCCTGCGCCACCTCATGCGTGGTCGACAGCCGCCGAGCGTCCATACTGGTTTTTCCCGAAAAGCGCCAGCCAGTCCAAACAATTCTCTGGCGGACTGAAAGGGCAAGGGGTGCAAGGTGCGAAGCGCCTTGAGTGCGAACGGTGAAGCCGTGAGTGGGGTCAGCGAACCCCGGCCCCGTAAGCACCGCGGGAGCCGAGCACACGAGGGCTTTCTGGGATACGATCCTTTCGCTACCCGAACCGAAAAGCGCAGCCGAAAACGTTCGAAAGTCCTCGGTTCGAAATCTACTGAAATCTACTGTTTTGTACTGAAATGCACTAATATGTACTGGCCCGACGCGAACGAACCGGTCGGATGATTCAGAACACTCGCTTCCCGATCATCTCGCCGCGAGCATCGTTCCGTTCGCTCGCAAACCGGGTACGCCATGCTCTTCGAGCAACGTCGAACACAGCGGGTTTATTATTCTCGTAACTGACCTTCGAGTATGAGCAACGAACAGGAACTCGGGATAACCAAAAGCAAACAACACCAGCCCGGTGACTGGTACGCCGAAGTGGTGCTGAAGGCAGGTCTCGCAGATTACGCCCCCATGGGTGGGTTCATCGTCACCCGCCCGCGTGGCTACGCGCTCTGGGAGGGTGTGCAGGATCATCTCGACTCGTGGTTCAAGCAGACTGGATCGCAGAACGCCTACTTCCCCGCACTCATCCCCGAGAGCTACCTTGAACGCGAGAGCGATATCGTCGAAGGGTTCGACCCCGAGGTGGCGTGGGTGACCCACGGCGGACACGACGAACTCGAAGAGCGTCTTGCGTTCCGCCCTACCAGCGAGAGTATCATCACACCGTTCATGAGCCAGTGGGTGCGAAGCCACCGCGACCTGCCTCTGCGACTCAACCAGTGGTGTAGCGTCATCCGATGGGAAGCGACCGACACGAAGCCGTTCTTCCGAACCAAGGAGTTCCTCTGGCAGGAGGGCCACACCGCCCACGAGACCAGGGACGAAGCGTGGGACGAGACGATGACTCGCCTCGCGCAGTACGAACGCCTCTACGAGGACGTGCTGGCGATCCCGGTCATGCGCGGGCGCAAACCCGAGCACGACAAGTTCCCCGGCGCTGACACCACGACGACCGTCGAGGCACTGATGCCCGACGGCAAGTCGGTGCAGGGCGGAACGAGCCACTACCTCGGACAGGGCTTCGCGGAGGCGTACGACCTCTACTTCACCGACCAGAACGAGGACGAGCGCGTGGCCCACACCACCTCGTGGGGGCTGTCGTGGCGCGCACTGGGCGCGCTCATCATGACCCACAGCGACGAACAGGGATTCGTCTGCCCGCCCGCGCTCGCGCCGGAGCAGGTCGTCATCGTCCCCATCTGGCAGGAGGAGAACCGCGAGGAAGTGCTCTCCTACGTGGGCGGAATCGCGGACGAACTGGAGGCGGCGGGCGTCCGCGTCGAACTGGACGACCGCGACGAGCGCAACCCCGGTTTCAAGTTCAACGAGTGGGAGCTGAAAGGCGTCCCAGTCCGCTTCGAGATCGGCCCGAACGAAGTCGAAGACGACGAAGTGACGGTCGTCCACCGACCCGACGGCGAGTCGGTTGTGGAAGACCGCGCAGGTATCGCGGAGGCCGTCCAGAACCACTTCGACGCCGTGTACGACAAGATGTACGAGGCCGCCGAAGCGAACCTCGAAGCGAACATCCGCGAAGCAGACTCCCGTGCCGACATCCTCGGCACCATCGGCCAGCACGGCGGCTACGTGAAAGCCCCGTGGTGTGGCGACGAGGACTGTGAGGAGGAGATCAAGGAGCCGATCTCCGCGGAGATCGTGATGGTGCCACTCGACCGCGACGAAGAACCCTGCGGCGACGAGTGCGCCATCTGCGGCGACGACGCGGAGGAGACGGCCTACTTCGCCAAGTCCTATTGAACATCCGTCTTTTCTACCGCGCTCACCGCCCGACCGCAATATATTAACCTCGGATTAGATGGGGACGAGTGCGAAATGATATACCATGCCGCGGTATGTCAGGCTCGACTACGAAACGTACGAAACCGCACGCGAGGAATTCTCGTGGGAACTTCCCGAGACGTTCAACATCGCCCAGGATGTGCTCCGGAAACACGACGACCCGAAGGGGTCCGTCGCGCTCTTTCAGGCTTACCCAGACGGTCAGCGAGAGACGTACACCTTCCACGACATCGACGTTCGCTCAAATCAGGTCGCCAACGCCCTCTCCGACCTCGGTGTCGAGTTCGGCGACCGCGTCGCGATCGCCCTCCCGCAGAAACCCGCGAACCCGATAACGCATCTGGCGTGCTGGAAACTCGGTGCCGTATCGGTACCGCTATCGGTACTGTTCGGCCCGGACGCGCTCGGTTACCGTCTCGACGACAGCGGTGCGACGGTCGCCGTCGTGGACTCGTCGTTGCGCGAAACGGTGGGGGAAGTCCGCGACGACTGTGCCGCCCTCGACCACGTCGTGGAAGTCGATGGGGACGGTGACGGGGACGCACAGCCGTTCGACGAACTCGCCGAGGGTCAGTCCCGGTCGTTCGAACTCGCTGACACCGACCCGGAGACGCCAGCCATCATCATCTACACGAGTGGGAGCACCGGCCCGCCGAAGGGTGCGCTCCATACCCACAAGGTGTGGTTGGGCCACTGTCCGGCGTACACGATGTACTTCGAGCGAGACGTCGTCGGCAAGACGATCGCATGGACGCCCGCCGACTGGGCGTGGATCGGCGCGCTCGGCGATCTGTTGTTCCCGGCGTGGCACTACGGTCGCCCGGTCGTCGGCTATCCCATGGGGAAGTTCGATCCCGAAACGGCGTTCGAACTCATGGAAGAGTTCGGCATCACGGACACCTTCCTCCCGCCGACCGCCATCCGCATGATGATGGAGGTCGAGCACCCGACGGAGACGTACAACCTCTCGCTCGACGCCATCAGTTCCGGCGGCGAACCGCTCACCCCCGAGATTCTATCGTGGGCAGAGGAGGAACTGGCTGGCGTCACCGTGAACGAGATCTACGGCCAGACGGAGGCGAACCTGCTCGTCTCGAACTGTCACGACTGGTTCGAAGCGAAACCGGGGAGCATGGGCAAACCCGTGCCGGGTCACGATGTCGCCATCGTCGATTCGGAGACCGGCGAGGAACTGCCACGCGGCGAGGTCGGCCAGATAGCGGTCAGAAATCCGACCGAACCTGCGATATTCGACGGCTACTGGAACGACCCCGAGAAGACCGAGTCGGTTCGCGTCGGCGACTGGCATCTCACCGGCGACCTCGCAGTACAGGACGAGGCGGGCTACGTCTGGTTCAAATCGAGGGACGACGACCTCATCATCACCAGTGGCTACCGCGTCGGTCCCGGCGAGGTCGAGAAGGCTATCCTCGAACACGAGTTGGTCGAACAGGTCGGCGTCATCGGGATTCCCGACGACACGCGCGGCGAGATAATCAAGGCGGTCGTCCAACCCGTTGCCGGTGTCGAAGGCTTTGACGCACTTCGTGAGGAGATCCGCAACATCGTCCGCGACCGTCTCGCCAAGTACGAGTACCCTCGCGAGATCGAGTTCGTCTCGAAACTCCCGCAGACGACGACCGGGAAGATCCAGCGCACGGAACTGCGAGAACGGGAGTCGGGAGAGCAGTAGTTGGGAGAGTCGCAGTCGGAAGAAGAACAGCTGAACGAGCAGATCTCGGAGTAGAGAAGACGAACCCCGTGACCTACTCGTTGCCACTGCCCTGCATCAGTTTCTGGATCTCTTCGTCCTCGGCGAGTTCTTCGGGGTCGCCACTGTCACGGATCTCCCCGCGCTCGATGACGTAGATTCTGTCGACGATGTCGGGGACGTGCGTGACGTTCGACTCGGCGATGAGAACCGCGATGCCACGGTCGTTGATGGCCCGGATGTGTTCTTTCAGATTCGAGACGACGACGGGCGCGAGCCCCTCCAGCGGTTCGTCCAGCAACAGCAGGTCGGGTTGGAGCGCCAGTGCACGTCCGATGGCGACCATCTTCGCCTGCCCGCCGCTCAGATTCTCGACCTTGGCGTTACGGCGATCCGATAGCTCTTCGAACACGTCGTACACGTCCTCGACGACCGCATCCTCGTCTTGGATGTTGCGTTCGCCCCCCAACGTCCAGATGGGCAGTCGGAAGTTCTCGTCCACGCTCATCCCGCTGAACAGCTTCCGATCTTCCGGCTGATAGCCGATTCCGAGCCCCGGAATCCGGTCGGGTGCGCGTTGGGTCAACTCCTCGCCGCGGAACTGCACCGACCCGCTCCGTACCTCGGTCAGTCCCATGATGCCGCGGAAGGTGGTCGTCTTGCCCGCGCCGTTCCGCCCGACGAGACCCACTGCTTCGCCTTCGTCGACGCGGAGGTCGAGGTCGTGTGTCACCGGGTGGCCCTCGACGGCCGCGTTCACGCCGCGGAGGTCGAGCAGACTCATTCTTCGACCCCCAACAGCAGACGACGCAGTTCGTCGTCCGTCTCCAGTATCGAGGGGTCACCCTCGCCGTGCACCTGCCCGCGGTGGAGGGCGATGACGCGGTCTGCGTACTCGGTGACGATGTCCATGTCGTGTTCGATGGTCACCGTCGTCACGCCCTCCTGTTTGCTCACCTCGGCGATGGTGTCGATGACGTACTCCTTCTCGCGGGTCGAGACGCCTGCGGTCGGTTCGTCGAGCAGGAGATACTTCGGTTCGAGTGCGAACGACATGGCGACGTCGAGCAGTTTCCGATTCCCGTGGGGAAGTTCGCCAGCGACGGTTTCGGCGTCGTCGGTCAGTCCGAACTGCGTCAACAACTCGTCGACGGCCTCCTCGACCGCCTCGTGCTGGTCGTGCAGGCTGAACATACTCGACGTCAGTCGTTTCTCCGAGAGGACGGCGGTTCGGACGTTCTCTCGAACGGTCATCTCCTCGAACAGGCGAACGACCTGGAAACTCCTGACGATCCCCTCGTGAACGCGCTCGTCGGGCGACAGCGACGTGATGTCGGTGGCGTCCCCTCCCTCGACGAAGAGCACTTCACCCTCGTCGGGGTCGAGTCGCCCGGTGAGAAGGTTCACCAGCGTCGTCTTTCCCGCGCCGTTCGGACCGACGATGAACACCATCTCTCCGGGTTCGCGCCCGAACTCGAGGCTGACATCGTCGGTCGCCAGTACCTTACCGAACGATTTTCGAAGATTCTTCGCTTCTAACATTCTATCTCACCCCGAGGATGGAACGGACGTTCTTGAGCCATCGTCGCGTCGCCGTCACGAGTGCGCCACCACTTTGGCCGACCCAACTCGCCACGATGCTCGGGTCGTCACGTAACCGTCGCAGACCGACTCGGACTCGGCCACCGCTCGTGAGCGACCCCACGATGCCACGCGGAAACGCGAAGACGATGATGAGCAGGACGATACCGGTGAGCGCGTCGAAGTAGTTCGTCAGGTCGCGTCCCACGTCCTGTAGGAACACGAGGACGATTCCGCCGACGAGCGGACCGAGCAACGTCTGGAAGCCCCCCAGAATCGCCATGAACAGGATGTCACCCGACCGCAGGAAATACAGCACTGGCCCTGGCCGGACGTGCTGTTGTACCATCGCGTAGATAGACCCCGCGAGTCCACCGTAAGTACCCGAGATGACGAACGCGATCCAGACGTACCGGCGAACCGGGATGCCGATGAATCGCGCTCTGGTTCGATCCTGACCGATGGCGTTCAGTGCGGTTCCGAACGGCGACTGAGCGAGGCGGTACATGACGAGCAGCGACACCACCACCAGCACGACGGTGACGTAGTAGAGCAACACCGCGTAGGCGTCCGGTTCGAACTGGACACCGAAGATGAGTGGCTGCTGTGCGTCACCGGGGCGAACGGGGAGTCCGTCGCTCGACCCGAGATACGACTGGCCTTGCACCAACGCGTACAGCAGTTGCCCGAACGCGAGCGTCAACAGGGAAAAGTACAGTCCCGTGTGACGGAGCGAGAGGAACCCGATGACGGCCGCCATCAACGTCGCTACGAGCACCGCCGCCACCAGCAGCACCGCCATCGGGGCCACGTCGAACTTCGCCGCGAGGATAGCCGTCGTGTACGCCCCTGTCCCGAAGAACGCCGCGTGACCGAACGAGACGAGTCGCGTGTGCCGCAACAAGAGATTCAGTCCAACTGCGGCGAGTCCGAACGCGATTCCCTGATGGATGATGCTCAACTGCAGACTCGGCGTCAGTTTCACGAGATCCGGAACGGCGAACAACACCACCAGTCCGAACAGTGCGAGAGCCGCCTGCCGCCGCGTCAGTTCGAGACCGCGCATCACGCGAACGCGCGTCTCACCGTCTCGACTGACGAGGCCGGGAAGACGTCCGCCCGTATCCGCGCTCATTCGACCTCACCCCACGTTCCGAACAGGCCTTCCGGCCTGACGAGCAGGATGACGGCCATGATGGCGAAAGGAACCGCCAGTTCTGCTGGTGGGTACTGCCACGTCGCCCATCTGCTCAATACGCCGACGAGTAGTGCGGCGACGAACGCCCCACGAAGACTACCGAGGCCGCCGATGACGATGACGACGAACGAAAGTACGAGCGGCTGTGCACCCATCTCCAGACTCGCGTTCATCGGTGGAAGTGCCATCGCTCCGGCGAACCCTGCGAAGAATGCACCGAGGGCGAACACGAGCGTGAACGTCCGGTGTGTGTCCACTCCGATGGCGGTCGCCATCTCGCGGTCGATGGCCGTCGCGCGGATTATTCGTCCGGTTCGCGTCCGGTTGAAGAACCAGAACAGGGCCGCGACGACGATGGCACCGACCACGATGACCACGATGTTGTACGTTGGGTACGTGATTCCGACGAACTTCGCGGCCGGGATGGTGTTGATACCGCGATAGACGTTCCCGAGGCGGAGCGGTTCCGGTCCCCAGACGAACTTGTTGAAGTCCTTGATGAGCAACAACAGCGCGAACGTGAGCACGAGCTGATATACCTCATCGCGGTCGTATATCGGCCTGAGAAAGGTCGTTTCGATGAGTATTCCGACGGGCACGAGCACGAGGGCGGTGAGGAGTGCACCGAGGAGAACGACGGCCAGAAACACCGCCTGTGTGGTCGGGTTCGTCGGATGGCTGAGCATTCCGGTCAAGAAGCCGATGACGCTGAAGCCAACGTACGCGCCGAGCGCGAACAGTTCACCGTGTGCGAGGTTCAACACGTCGAGGATACCGAGGATGACGGTCAGTCCGGACGCGATGAGAAACAGGATGAACCCGTACTGTAGACCGTGGAGCGTGTGTGTGACGAAATTGTCGATTGCAATCATGATGGATATAGGGATGGAAGACCGAAACTGCGATCGTCTCGAATCAGTAGCGATTCGTCCGTCATCACCAACTGTTTATCCACTTCGTGGCTTTCGTTCCCGGCGGTGGGGCGACCTCCTGCGGACTGTACATGTTCACGTCTTCGAGTTTCGCGGCTCCGTACTCGTTCGAGTACGTCATCTTCCCGTAGTAGGTGTTCGACATCCCCTGGTGGTCGTCGGAGAGGACGTGGTAGCCTGCGGGGGTGTAGAAGCCGTGGCCTTCGAGCGACTGCGCGATCTGCTTTTGCGAGGGCCAGCCACCGGTCAGATTGACGACTTTCTCGGTGGCCGTCGCCCACGCTGCGACCGCGCCGTACCCACTCATGAAGTGAGCACTTGGTACGATGTTCCACTTCGATTTGACGTCCTCGATCAGTTTCTTGCCCGGTTGCCAGCGTCCGAGGTCCGGTTCTCCCCAGTAGTAGTTGCGCGATCCCGAGATGGCTCCCGCTTTCTGCACGACGTTCTTCTTGAGGTCGTTGACCGCGCTGTAGAGAACCGATCCGACGAGTTGGGTGTTGCCGAACATGTTGTTCGCGTTGCCCTGGGTCAGGAGCGTTGTCACGTCGCCACCCCAGCAGCTCGTGAACGTCACGTCGGGTTGCTTGTTGTTCACCTCGGTGATGTGCGTGGACATGTCGCTCGCACCCAGGTCGGGATACCCCTCGTAGACGACCTTCACGTCGGTCAGCTTCTTGATCGTCTGCTTGAAGATTCCCATCTCGTCTTTCCCGAACGCGTAGTTGGGGTTGATTCCGGCGACGGTGTTGACGTTCTCCTTCCCGAGCCGGCGAACGGCCTCACGGGCTGCGGCCGACGCCTCCATCACGTCGTAGTTCTGGAACCGGAACGAGTACGTCGGGTCTTTGACCGTCTCCTCGTACAGGGTCGTCACCGTACCGTCGGTGCCCACGTTCACGACCTCCTGTGACTCGACTTCGGGAGCCATCGCCGCGTGACCGCCACTTGACGTCGGCCCGAACGTCACGTCCTTTCCCTCCTGGACGAACTGCTTGTAGTTCTCGACCTGCTTGTCGCCCTCGTGGACGACGTCGAGGTTTATCTTCCGTCCAGCGACACCGCCTGCCTCGTTGATCCGTTCGACCGCCAACTGGGCACCGTACTGAGTCTGCAGACCCAGAACTGCCGCGGCGCCCTCGGTGAACGTCTGGAGACCGGCTTTGATCGGTTTGTCTGGGACGTCGGCGTTGCCACCTCCACCACCACCGTCGTCGTTGCCGATGAGCGTCGAGCAGCCAGCGAGTGCGGCCGCGAGTGCCGTGCCGCCGACCGCCTTCAGCATCGTTCGTCGTTCGATTCCGTCGTCGTGTGTGTTGTCTACAGATTGCATCCTCTCACCAATCCGTTCTGAAGCAGTGATCGGCCGGGACAACCTGTCGATTTATCGCCACCTTCGACCGGCCACTGCGAATTGTTACCACACAAAATATGGGGTGTGTCAACCGCTAATAGCCGGTGGTTAATCGATTAACGTGATGAGTATTTTGCAGTCGAACGCCTGTGATTACGAATCGTTCGATGAAAAACGATATGGGGTGTGAAGACATACCAGTGGTAGGGCCTTGGGTGCATCATGATCACGATCTCGTTGGACATGGAGCAGTACGATTGTCCGTTCATCGACACGAGCGATGACTACGACGTTTCGTTTGCGACGCTCCATTGGGATTTCGACCCCGCCGTCAACGAACTGGAGACGCGAATCGTCGTCGAAGGGGCGACGCAAGGAACGCTAGAGCACGGTCTCCGCGCCCTGACGAACCATAAGAATCTGCACGAGTACGAACTACTGTCGAAACGAGGAAACACGGCCCAGATTCGAACCGTCATCGGCGAAACGAACGCGATGGAGATAATCCGCGACAGTGGCGGCTACATCACCGGCCCGTTCAGCATCGAGGACGGAAGCGAACTGTGGAACGTCGGGTTCGACTCGCCGCGCGTGACCGACGACGTTCTCGCGGATCTCGAACGAGAGAACGACTTCGACGTCGTCTCGCGTGACCGGCTCGAGATGAGTATGCTCCAGGAGTTCGCACAGAACGTCGAGGCCGGAATGTCGCTGGTCGAGGGGTGCAGTGAACTCTCCGAGGTCGAACGAAAGACGCTCTCGGCGGCAGTTCGGGACGGCTACTTCGATACGCCTCGCGAAGCGACGCTCACGACCATCGGCGAACAGTTCGACGTCTCGGAACCGGCGGTGTCGAAGAACCTTCGGCGCGCCCAACGGAAGATTCTCACGCGCGTCGCCGACGCTATGGACGAACTCGACTGACTATCGCTTGTCGACAATAAACGAGTTGTTATCTGAACCTTGCTCGTCCGATTCGGAATGCCGATCCGAATTCAATCAGAGTCCTTTCATCTGCGTTATCAAATTCGAGAACCGGCACTGTCTAGTTTAGCTCCTCCTCGATAGGCGTTCGGTTGGTGAGCGATTGATGCGGTCGTTGGTGGTTATAGTAATGTACAAATTGTTCAAGCCACCGCTGAACGCTCGGCCGACTGCCCACCCATGATGTATGGAAGCGGTCGATGCGCATTTTGAGCGTGTGAAACCATTTTTCGATCAGGTTTCGCTCTGTATAGTCGAGCTGACCGCTCAACCCAAT
>NZ_JBPEHG010000004.1:0-346387 GCF_054177585.1 Haladaptatus rarus
CGTCCCGGTGGTCGCCAAGAGCGTGCGTCGAACCCTTCCCAACCACGCTTTCGCGGGATGGTGCATCGGTTAGCTTCGGGATAGTTCGTTTCGCCCCCTTGTACTTAAGGGGAACGATTGCGAACTACACCGAGTCATGGACCCACTGGGATTCGAACCCAGGGCATCCTCCTTGCAAAGGAGGCACTCTACCACTGAGCTATGGGCCCTCCTCGCCTCACGGCGAGGGGTTGTGTTAACCCTGGCAGTTCAAAGGTGCCTGGCCAGAAATGTGGCCGAGGTGTCGAATACAGCAAAGGTGGGTCAGGCGCGTCGGCCTGATCCCGATCGTTAGGAGGTGATCCAGCCGCAGATTCCCCTACGGCTACCTTGTTACGACTTAAGCCCCCTTGCGAAGCCCAGATTCGACCATCGCATGATGGCCTCATCCGGACCTCACTCGGGTGCTTTGACGGGCGGTGTGTGCAAGGAGCAGGGACGTATTCACCGCGCTCTTCTGAAGCGCGATTACTACCGAATCCAGCTTCATGAGGGCGAGTTTCAGCCCTCAATCCGAACTACGACCGAGTTTAGGAGATTAGCGCCCCCTCTCGGGGTGGCTTCCCATTGTCTCGGCCATTGTAGCCCGCGTGTAGCCCAGCTCATTCGGGGCATACTGACCTACCGTTGCCCGTTCCTTCCTCCGCTTTAGCAGCGGCAGTCCTCCTAATGTACCCAGCCACCACAAGGGTGCTGCTGGCAATTAGGAGTGCGGGTCTCGCTCGTTGCCTGACTTAACAGGACGCCTCACGGTACGAGCTGACGGCGGCCATGCACCTCCTCTCAGTAACTCTGGTAAGCTCATCAAACTGACCTTCACCGCTACTGTCGGAGCTGGTGAGATGTCCGGCGTTGAGTCCAATTAAACCGCAGGCTCCTCCGGTTGTAGTGCTCCCCCGCCAATTCCTTTAAGTTTCATCCTTGCGGACGTACTTCCCAGGCGGCTCGCTTCTCGGCTTCCCTACGGCACAGCACAGGCTCGTAGCCTGTGCCACACCTAGCGAGCATCGTTTACAGCTAGGACTACCCGGGTATCTAATCCGGTTCGTGACCCTAGCTTTCGTCCCTCACCGTCGGATCCGTCCTCTCGAGGCGCTTTCGCCACCGGCGGTCCGTCCAGGATTACAGGATTTCACTCCTACCCCAGACGTACCCCTCGAGTCTTCCGGTCCCAAGCCGACTGGTTTCCGCCGGACGCCTGCTCGTTGAGCGAGCAGATTTCCCGACGGACCTGTTCGGCCGGCTACGGACGCTTTAGGCCCAATAAAAACGGCCATCACTTGAGCTGCCGGTATTACCGCGGCGGCTGGCACCGGTCTTGCCCAGCTCTTATTCGTGTACCACCTTACGATACACAAAAGCGAGGACTTTATGCCCTCGCACTTGGAGTTCCCTTATCGCACTGTCGTGCAGTGTAAAGTTTTCGCGCCTGCTGCGCCCCGTAGGGCCTGGATTCTTGTCTCAGAATCCATCTCCGGGCTCTTGCTCTCACAACCCGTACCGATTATCGGCACGGTGGGCCGTTACCCCACCGTCTACCTAATCGGCCGCAGCCACATCCTATAGCGCCGGAGCGTTTCCGGCTCCTTGCATTCCAGCATAGGAGCGTTATCCAGTATTAGCCTCAGTTTCCCGAGGTTATTCTGGTCTATAGGGTAGTTTGACCACGTGTTACTGAGCTATCCGCTACGAGTCTAAACTCGTGCAACTAGCATGGCTAAATCGAACTCCAATAGCAATGGCCTCCGGCAGGATCAACCGGAATGGTTGCCGAGCATACTGCTCGGTGGGTCTGGCGGAGACATGCTAACGCATGTACTCTGTACATTGGTCGCATTGCTTGGTCCGTCAGTTCGACGACCCCGAGCCATATGACTGGCCAGGTGTCACCGAACTGCCAGGGCTAACATCAGATCCCATCATTTACGGAAGACCGCAGGGGTGGAATCCTCATTTCCTTCGGACTTATTGGTAGGCGAGGACAGGTATTAAACCCATCGAAGCGCCGGCGAGATGCCGACGCGCAGAGCCACCGAAGTCCGAGACTGCGGAACGATTTGAACGCTCCGCGAATCACGTCGTATCTTTCTTCGCGTTTTTATCCAAACGCCCTCTTTCACTTAAGGGCGTCGGATTCCGCTCGCCCCGAGCGGTTGACCGCCCGGGGCGTCTTCGTACCCAATCCGAGTGCCCTGTATTACTTAAAGGCACCGGATTGGATGCTTTTGGACGTCCCAAACCAAGAGACGTCGTCCACATCATTTCCGAGTGACCCCGTATACTTAAGGTCGTTGGATTGGCTTTCGTTCGCCCGAACCGCGACACCGCCGCATTTAAAGGCGTCGGATTCAGGCGGCCACCGAGTGGGGTAACCACCCGGCGGCGTTCACATTTCTACGAAAGGCGGAGTTACACTTAAGACCGTCGAATGCGAAGCTCTTCGAGACAGATTGACTAGCACCACGACCCACACTGCGAACAGCTGGGAAGTAATTCAGGATACGAGTCGAGAGATGTAGCGCGAGTGGAGGCCGATCCGTCATCCTACGCTTCGTGCGCTTCGTCCGGTCGGATGTGCCCCGCGCACCCGTACTCTCGACTACGGGGAGAAAAGTCTTTCAGATACCTCGGTTGCTCTCACGTGCGCACGAAGATTCACTAGTAGTCGAGCGACTTTCGATAAAACACGTAGGTAGTTGAGTACGCGCGATTCACTCGTCGAGATGCTCGATGCCCTGCTTGGAGACGTTCGCTTCCGTGATCTCACTCGGCATCCAGTCGGGTTTGTCGTCGGGAGCTTCCTCGTGCCATGCCCAACCTTCGTAGATGTGCACTTTGTCTGTCCCCTTCTCTCGAAGACGGAGTTCGGTGCGGTCTGCTTCGTCCTCGGAACTGCCCGGATCGAGTCGACGCGCCGCTTTGAGTGCAGCTTGTCGGGGCGTGTTGCCTGAGAAGACGCTCGATTCCTCACCGCCGGCTTCGCGAAGTGCGAAGTTACGCTTACCATCGTCACGTACCATGGTTTTCTCCTCCATGCCAACCCAGCACAGGGGTCATTATAAATATATCGCCGATATGAGCGGTTTCCAGCGATAGATATTTATACCAGAATTCCGCTGTCCCGTGATTTTCGACCCATTACAACCCTGTGTCCGTGCCGAGCAAGGTAAGTGGCTTCGGTACATAGGGGTGGCCGAAAACAGTCGAAGTAGGATAATATAGTAGAAAACACTTAAGTACATCCTACGGCGAAGGACTGCATAAGATACCGCGATGGTACGGAAAAAGAAGCTCAGCCCGAGTGGCGCGAAAGACGAAGACGGCGAATATCACAACGTCCACGTCAACCTGCACGAAGACGAACTTGCCGTTGCAGGCATGGAGATCGGCGACGAGGTCTTCGTACGAGTTCGGGAAGACAAGATCATCATCCAGAAGGCTGATAAAGACGAGGTCGAGCACGAATTCTAGCGCCGCGGGCCAACCGCAGGCGATGTATTTCTCCACTGGTAGAACGATGAACGGATACGACGCCGTCAGGCCACTGTTGTTTCAGTTCCCTGCAGAGACCGCTCACAGAGCCGTACACACGTTGCTCAGAGGCGTCCAGCGAACGCCAGCCGAGCGACTACTCGAAGCGCACTACCGCGTCGACGATCCACGACTGGCCGTCGAGGCGTTCGGCCAGACGTTCCCGAATCCGGTCGGCGTCGCCGCAGGATTCGACAAGAACGCACAGATCCCCTCGGCACTCGCCAGCCTCGGCTTCGGTCACGTCGAGATAGGTGGCGTGACCGCCGAAGCGCAGGCAGGCAACCCACGACCCCGGATGTTCCGTCTCCGCGAGGACGAGGGCATCATCAACCGAATGGGGTTCAACAACCACGGAGCCGACAGGATCGGCGCGCGTATGGCACAGCAATCGCTCCCGGATGTCCCGGTCGGTGCCAACATCGGGAAGTCGAAGACGACTCCACTCGAAAGCGCCGAGGAAGATTACCTGTACACCTACGAGCGAGTGGCCGTGCACGCGGATTACTTCGCCGTAAACGTCTCCAGCCCGAACACGCCGGGGCTACGCGAACTCCAGAACCGCGAGAACCTCGAACGAATCCTGACGACGTTGCAGGACGCAGGCGCGAGTCCACTGCTCGTGAAGCTCTCGCCCGACCTCCCCGAACCGGCCATCGCCGACGCGCTCGACCTCGTGACGGAACTCGGACTCGATGGCGTCATCGCCACGAACACATCAACCGAACGCCCGGACAGCCTCCGCAGTCGCTATCGCCACGAAGAAGGCGGTCTGTCGGGGCGACCCATCCAGTCACGCGCGACGGAGATGATCCGCTTCGCCGCCGAGCGCGTGGACGTACCAGTCATCGGTGTCGGCGGCATCTTCACCGCCGAGGACGCCTACCGGAAGATTCGCGCCGGAGCGCACGTCACTCAACTCTACACCGGTCTCGTCTACCGCGGGCCATCCATCGCCTGCGACATCAACGAAGGATTGCTGGAACTGCTGGAGCGCGATGGCTTCGACACCATCGAGGACGCGATCGGCGCAGACCTCGACTGAACGCATCTCTCCTCACGCAGACCGAGCCATCGGCAGAAACTCGTACTCCCCACCGTTCGTCTCCTGCAGGAAGGTTCCGACGCGCTCGAAGCCGACCGACTCGTAGACCGAGATGGCTCGTTCGTTGAACATCGCCACTGCCAGGGCGAACTCGTCGGGGTCGTACGCCGTCCGCGCGAACTCCAGACCAGCCTCGACGAACGATCCACCGTGTCCTCGCCCCGTCAGGTCGGGATGCATCCCGAGTCCGATATCGAGAGTTCCGTCGTCTAACTCGAACGAGAAGAAGCCGACGCGCCCCTCGTCCGGGTCGAACACGGCGTAGCGGTCGTCCCAGTTGTCGGGGTCCGTGAACCACGTGAGGTCGTCGGGGTCGCTCACCACGTCGTAGAAATCGAAGGGCGGATCGTAGTGCCACGAGACGATGGCGTCCACGTCCTCGGCGGTGAAGGAGCGAAACTCGTAGTCCATACGCCGATAGTCAGAGGGGAGGGTGTCAGTCCTTTCTATCGCCCTCCGACGACGGCCAGTTCTTTCTCCTGCCATCCAAGGCAACTACTCCGGCGCGCGGGAGCGATGCGAACGGCGAAGCCGTGAGCAGAGCGACTCGTGCGAAGGGTGAGCACCACAACGGAGTGAGGAGCGCAATCGGTTGGGGAGGCGTGTGGCTATGGCGGTTGCGGTCGGGTGGAATGAAAGGGGCCGGGTACTGGACGAAGCACGACGACGAAAGCGATGAGACAGAAACCCTACTCCAGTGCGTCGAGCCGGAACTCGAACCCGGTCACGGGCAGTTCGAGGTCGTGTTCGACGAGCACTTCGGGATGGATCTCGCCGACGACGCCGACCGTCTCGCTGTTCATAACCACGCTTGCCGCGCGCCCGGAGATGAACGACGGGTGCTCCGTGGGCGGCGTCTCCAGTTCGGTGTCGAAGTTCCGCGCGATGGCTTGCAGACGCGCTTTGGCGTCCTCGTAGGAGGCGTCATGGCGTGCGAGGACGCCAGCCACGGTGCGGTGTTCCTCGACGCCCGTGTTCTCCGAGTCGTCCACCTGTGCCGCCAGGCCGATTTCCGCGAGGTCTTGCGGGTACGAGCGGTGGGTGTTGCTCTCCAGCACCATCATGAGTGAGGGGAGCGCCCACGTCCGGAGCATCGTGTAATCCTCGCTGTAGGGATTCTTGATGCTCGCCGGGGTGCCGCCGCCGACCACGTCAGTCTCGGGTTCCACGCGCATCCGACCGTAGTTCTCCTCCTCACTGATCATGTGGAAGTTGAGCAGGTCTTCGAATCCCAGTCCGACGAGCACCTCGCGGGCCGCGTCTTCGAGTTGCGAGCGTTCGTGTCGCCCGCCGACCGTCCCCACATCGGGGTACCGCGGCGAGAGGTCGTTGAAGCCGTATGCTCGACCGATGTCGTCCACGATGTCGACCGGGTGGAGTACGTCCACGCGGTAGGGTGGTATCTCGACCTCGTAGACGACGCGGTCGTCTTCCTCGCTCGCCTCGCCCGACAAGCCGGAGCGTTCCAGCAGGTCGAGCACTTCGTCAGGCCCGAAGTCGATGCCGAGCAGCGTCTCGACCTGTTCGTGGGTGACTGCCTTCGTCGTCACGTCGAGGTCCGGCCGAACCAGTGTGTGGTCTGGATACTCGACCTCGACCTCCTCGATGGTCGCGGCACGGGCGTCCAGCGCGTAGCAGATGATGGTACACATCTTGTCGATGGTCCACTGGTCGGTGCCGGTGAGTTCGATGAACAGGTCGCGCGAATCCGTCGAGACCTCGGTTCGGCGACCGTTGATGACCGGCGGGAACGAGAACAGGCCGATGTCGTCGTAGATGGCCGGGTAGCGTTCGTAATCTTCGACGAGGTCGGCGTACTTCTCGCCGGTCTGGTGGGAGTGCAGGACTTCTTCGGGCGTCATCTCGGCGTCCGCATCGAGGGGAACGAATCGGTCGCCGTCCGGTTCGACACCGACGTACTGGATGGTGTTCCCGCCCTCGTCGGTGGCGGACGAGCCCTTCAACATCGTCAGGTCGTGGATGCCGATCGCGCCTTTCGCACGCTTCCGACCCATCGTCGCGTGCAGTTTCTCCTGGAGTTGGATGAGCGAGTCGAGCGCCTCTTCACTGAGGTTCACGCCGCGGGCGATGGCACCAGTGACGTAGGGGCGTTCGTCCGGGACGCTCTCGTCCACGACGATAGACCAGTCCGGGTCGTTCGGTTTCGGGGTGTAGATGCCGCGGTCGTCGCCGTACTGGTAGCGCAGCGACCGCGCGACACCTTCGATGGAGAGTCGGTCGAGACGGTCGGGCGCGAACTCCAGTTGCATGTCGCCATCCTCCGTCTCGCCCTCGTACTCCAGGCCGAGTGCGAACAGGTCGTCTTTCAGTTCCTCGTCGTCTTTCTCCTCGTGGCCGGTCAGTCGGCGCAGTTCGTCCGGGGAAACGTCTACGGTTGGCATCAGTGAATCACCTCCACGTCGCGGAGCAGTTCCAGGTCACACAACGTTCCGTGCACGTCGCGGATGTCCTCGAAGCCGTACATCAGCATGAGCAGGCGTTCGAGCGCCAGCCCCCACGCCATCACGTCGCACTCGACGCCGAGGGGTTCGAGCACCTCAGGCCGGAACATCCCGCTGTTGCCGATCTCGATGAGTTCGCCCGTCTCGGGGTGGTGGCCGAACAGCTCGAAGCTCGGCTCCGTGTACGGGTTGTAGTGGGGTTTGAACTGGATGTCGGTGATGCCGAACTGCTCGTAGAACTCCTCGAAGGTGCCCATCAGGTCGCGCACCGAGAGGTCGTCGGCCATCACCCAGCCCTCGATCTGGAAGAACTCCAGCAGGTGTGTCGGGTCGAGGGTGTCGTTGCGGTACACCTTCTCGACGCTGAAGAATCGCTTCGGCGGTTCGAGGTCTCCGATGGCGTGCCCGGAGAGATAGCGCATCGAAAGCGACGTGGTGTGCCCGCGAAGCGCGATGGCTCGTGCGAACTCCTCGTCCCACGGCGAGTGGTACCCGTCGCTGTCCTCGCCGATGCCTTCGAGGTGTGCCCGGCGAACGCGCTCGACGAGGTCGTCCGGCAGGTCACCGATCTCGGTCGGGTTCGACAGCGCGAACCTGTCCCAGTGGGTGCGTGCCGGGTGGTCCTGGGGCATGAACAGGCAGTCGTTGATCCAGAAGTCCGCGTCCGCGTGCGGCCCATCCATCTCCTCGAAGCCCATCCCGACGAGCACGTCCTTGACGCGATTCGCCGTCTGCCGGAGGATGTGAACCTTCCCGCCGTCGATCCGCTCGGCGTCGGCGGCGACGTTGTACTCGGCGAACTCCACGTCGCGCCACTGGCCGGTGGTGAGCATCTCGGGGGTCAACTGCCCGACCGTCTCGGCGGCTTCGACGCCTTCCATCATCGCCGTGACGCCCTCGCTCGTGAGCGTGACCGAGCGAACCGTCGATTCGGCGCGCTCGACGAGACCGCGGCTCTCCAGTTGGTCGAGTGTGTCGGCGTCGTCCATCGACTCCCCGGCGGCGAGCGCGGAGAGGGCAGTCGCCTCTTCGTCCGATTCGGGGTCGGTATCCGGATTCGCCGATATCTCACCGCTGTCGATGACGCCGTATCCTTTGCGGGCGTAGTTCGAGAGGGCGATGTTCACCTGTGGCCCGCCCAGACCGGACTGGCCGATGGCCTGCCCCATCTGGATCGGGTCGTCGTCCGCTCCGGCGGCGAGCGCCGCCTCGTAGAGTTGGATCTCGGGAAGGCTTCCTTCCGCGTACTCCTCGCCCTCCTCGGTCAGCGAGACGGATTCGTCGGTTCGTTCGTCGACGGAAAGCAGTCCTTCGTCTTCGAGTTCGAAGACCGCACCCGTCGCCGTCTCGGGTTTCAGCCTCGCCTTCGCGGCGAGTTCCTCGATCGTCTGTGCCTCGTTCGCGCTCGCGGCTTCGAGCACCGCGACCTGAGATTCTGGTAGTTTCATCTGCTCTCGGTAGTCGTTGGTCGTATGTCCCTGTCCGGCGGTTTAGCCCTTCTGAAGACTGGGCGAACTGCGTGCGGTTTCGTCCTCCCACCGCGAGAGGACTCCACCGCGCGCTCAGACCGCGCTAAAAAAGCCGAATCCCGTCGCTGGTCGTCGTTCGACGGCGATACTGCCACGCAGGGATTCGGATGGCATAGTCGAAAGGTTGTTCAGAATCGACAAAAACGTTGCGGAGAACCGGTCGAAAGCGGTCTGGGGAGCATGAAACAGACCGAACCGTTCCGGAGGAACTTACCCTCTGTCCTGCGATAGGTGAGCCATGATGGACTGGGAGCGGTTCTACCGACGGGCGGACTACGACCGCTGTGCCTACATCGGCGGCGAGCGGATGGCCGACCTCGCGGCGCGATTCTTCGACCGCGTGGGTCAACCCGACGATTTCGCCTCGGTCGGCTGTGGCCCGGCGGTCGTTCCCTTCCGTCTCGCGGAGCGCTACCCCGACACCGAATTTTTCGGCTTCGACGTCTCGGAGACCGTCGTGGAGGATAACACCGAGCAGGCAGAAGAACGCGGTCTGGAAAACCTCCACTTCGCGGTGGATTCACTCCCCGACCTCGACACCGCCCGCCGGTTCGACGTGGTGTACTGCGTCGCCACGCTCTACTTCGTGGAGGAGCCACGACGCGCCATCGAGAGCCTGTACTCGCGGGTACGGGACGGTGGGTATCTGGTGTTGAACTTCCCGAACGAGGAGAGTCAAGCGATGTTCGACAAGGAGTTCGAGGGCAGAAAGCGCGAGTCCTTCGAGTTGGTGCTGGAGGGTGAGAATCTGATCGACGAGGACGTGGTTCGGGAGGTTACGGGGGCCGAGACACGGAGTTACTGGGAGCTTGTCGATGCAACCGACGAGGAGTTCGTCGATTCTTCGACACCGTGTGTCGTCGTTGAGAAGTGACGGCCAATGGGGTGGTTGGGAGGTAGTTTTTGCTGACCCTAGTACTAACGCGGTGACTACCTTGAAAGCCTTCAGACGATCTCAGTACGATGAACGAACTACCGCAATGAGGTTGCCCCAGAAAGCCCTCGGGCGCTACGCTTGCGCGCCTCGCTGCGCGCTTCACCTCACTCGTTTCACTCGTTCGGTTCCAGTGCTTGCGTCGTCGTGCTTCGCGTACCACCCTCGCCCTTTCAGTCCGCCAGGAATCCCTAGGACGGGCCGGGGAGCTTTTCGTGATTGATAGGTGTGGATGCTCGGCGGCTGGTCGGACATGCGTGCGGTGGCGCGCAACGGCACGCCCGGAGGGCGTGCCCGCGCGAGGGACGACTGAGCGGAGCGAAGGAGGAGGCTGGGGAGGAACGAGGCGCGGTTGCGGCTGCGGGACTGTCTGGGTGGACTGAAAGGGGCCGCCGTCTCGGCGAAGGACGGCGAAGTAAGCACCGCAAGGCGAGGGAGCGGAGCGACTGAGCCGAGGAGCGCAGCGAGATCGCCGCGAACGAAGTGAGTGGCGGGCAGCGAGAGCGAAGCTCACGCGTGTCGCCCGAGTCGAAACGGCGGGGGCTTTCGGGGTCACCGTCACTTCGGTAGCTCGTCCATCGTGGAGAAACCGACCACGACATTCTTAGACAACACCACGACGAAAACAGCGAAGACACTATCAACGGTTTGTACTGAAATGTACTAACTAGTACTGCCCAGAAGACACCAAACCGCACGAACCGACCCCACGTTCGAAATCGGAGAATCGGACGTTTTACCCAGTCACCACCCCAACTCCCACCACTCTATGCAGGCCATCAAGGACAGCGTTCACGACTACGTGGAGCTCCCGCCGGTCGCCGAGGCGTTGCTGGATACGGCTCCCATCCAGCGACTCCGGCACATCAAGCAGTTGAGTACCGTCCGGCTCGTCTACCCCTCCGCGAACCACACGCGATTCGAGCACAGCATCGGGGTCGCCCACCTTGCAGGGCGAGCACTCTCCCGGCTCGGTATCGAGGGTCAGCGGGCCAAGGCGGTACAGGCCGCCGCGCTCCTCCACGACGTGGGGCACGGTCCCTACGGCCACCAGACCGAGGGCATCATCGAGCGCCGACTGGGGCGACACCACGACGAGGTCGAGGATTTGCTCGCAACGGGAGAACTCGCGGACGTGCTCGAACGTCACGACCTGAACCCCGACACGGTCGCCGCGCTCGTCGCGGGGGAGGGCGAACTCGGCCAGATCGTGGCGGGCGAACTCGACGTGGACAGGATGGACTACCTCGTCCGCGACGCCCACCACACGGGCGTTCCCTACGGGACCGTGGACTACGGGCGACTGCTCGGCGCGCTCCGCTTCGCCGACGAGAAACTCGTGCTCGCCGAGGGGAACGTCCAGACTGCAGAGAGCCTGCTGGTCGCCCGCGCGCTGATGAACGCGACGGTCTATCGCCACCACGTCTCCCGAATCGCGGGAGCGATGCTCGAACGGACGAGCGAGCGTCTGCTCGATTCGACCGACTGCACTCCCGAGGAGTTCCGACGGTTCACCGACGCCGAACTGCTCGCCGCACTCAGAGCGTGCGAGGAGACGAGCGAGATGGCCGACCGGATCGCTGGTCGAAACCTGTTCAAGCGCGCCGTCTGGACCGAGTGGGATGCGGTACCAGAAGAGGTCGTCACCGCAGACCACGAAGCGGTGCGCGAGTTCGAACGCGACATCGCAACCGAGGCGGGAGTGTCATCGGGCGCAGTCCTGCTCGACAACCCCGGCGAACCGAGTATGCCCGAGTCCTCCACGCGCGTCGTCGTCAACGGTGAAGTCCGGCGGTTGGCCGACCAGTCGCCGCTCGTTCAGGGACTACAGGCCTCCCAGCGAGCCCAGTGGCGGTTGGGCGTCTACGCACCCGACGAGCACATCGATGCGGTCGAAAACGCGGCGAACGCGGTACTGAATCTCACATCCTGAGCGCATCCGGACCATCACTCCTTGAGCGCGCCTGCCGTCAGTCCACTCACGATCCGCTCCTGTGCCACGACGACGAGGATAGCCACGGGAAGGACACCGACGATGCTCGCCGCTGCCATCAGGTTGTAGAACGCCTGGAACTGCCCCTGATAGTTGAGGATTCCCCAGACGATAGGTGCCCAGTGTTGTGGCTGTCCGTCGGTCATCAGGAACGAGAAGAAGAACTCGTTGTACACAGAGATGAAGGTCAGCACGCCCGCCGTGGCGACACCCGGTGCCGAAAGCGGCATGATGACACGAAACAGCGCCCCGATCCGCGTCGCCCCTTCGACCCGGGCGGCGTCTTCCAGTCCATCCGGTATCTGTCCGTAGAACGTCGTCAGGATGAACACCGAAAGTGGCATGTACAGCCCGCTGAACGGTGTGACGAGCGCGCCGGGCGTGTTGAACCAACTCGGACTCGACACGCCCAGCACGGAGACGTTACCGGTGAAGAAGTTGAACAGGGGCAGGATGAACGCCGCTGGCGGGAAGTACGACGTTGCGAGCAGGACGACCAGGAGGACGCCTTTCCCGCGGAAGTCCAACCGACCGAAGGCGTATCCCGCGAAGCTCCCGACGAGCAGGATGATGACCGTCGTCGTCAGCGCGATGGCGATGCTGTTGAACATGTACCGGTGGAACGGGATGAGCTGGAACATCTCGACGAACGCGCCGGGATTGAATCCCTTCGGGACGAGACCCATATCGACGATCCGGTCGCGCGGCGTCAGCGCGAGCACCAACAACCAGTAGAACGGAAACAGCGTCGTGACGATGAAGAAGATGGCCGCGACGTAGAACATCGCACGATACGCTCGTCGTGGGTTTCGAATCGCCCCCTGCACCCAGCGCGTGTACGGCCCATCGGTGTGTTCCTGTGCCATAGTCGTTCTGTTCCTGTACCGTCGTTCCCTGTCTGCTCACAAGTCCGCATACCGGACGATGTAGACGAACGCCACCGTGCCCACGATCCCCGCCGTGATGAACGCCACCGCCGCAGACGTGCCGAATCGGCCTGCACTGAACGTATTGACAACCAGACACGAGAGCGTCGGAATCGTGCTACAGCTCGATACCGTCTCGACGATACCGAACACGCGCATCGCCTGTATCGTCCGGAACAACATGGCGACGAGCAGCGTCGGCAAGACCAGCGGAAACGTGATGTACTTGAACTGCTGCCATCGCGACGCGCCCGAGACGCGCCCGACCTTGTACAGCGTCCGGTCGATGCTCTGAAGCCCCGCGAGGATGAGCAGGGCCATGAACGCCGAGGTCTTCCACACGTCGGCGACGATGATGATGATGAGCGAATCGACGCTGTTGATGAGCGGCGTCGCCGTGAAGATGCCGAGATCTTGCATCACGCCGGTTCCGAAGCCGATGCCGGGCTGGAAGATGAGGAAGAAGATCATCCCCTGGATGGCGATCGGCACCGCCCATGGGATGATGATGGCCACGCGAACCCAGCGCCGTCCCCGGAAATCCTGATCCAACACGAGCGCCTGTCCGAAGCCGACGAGCGTTTCGAGCGTCACCGAAACCACCGTGAAGATCAGCGTCACGATGACGGCGCTGGTGAACGGTTGACTGAAACTGATGAACGGACTGCCGAGGATGCTGTCGCGCGCACCCGACAGGAGCGCGCGGTAGTTTTCGAGTCCGACGAACTCGCCGACGTAGCCGCCACCGAAGAGGTTGTCCGCGTGCAACGACAGCTCGAACGTCCGAATCAGTGGCCAGAACGCCATCGCTCCTACCAGCAGAAACGCCGGAAGGATGAGGAGATAGGCGAACTGCTCTTCGTCCAACCGCTCCGTCCAACTCGCTGGCGACGTCACCAGCGTCCTGACGCCGTACTCGCTGCTCATCCGGTCAGACGCTCCCCTCGATGTCCTGAAGCGTGCTCTTCAACTCAGACATCGCCTGTTGCGGTGCCTGCTGTTGTGCGAGCGCGGCATTTGCGCGGTCGGCGATAGCGGTCGATTCGTCCGGCCAGACGACGGTGACGGGTCGCGGAATCGCATTCTCTCCCGCGATGCGGAGCGTGTCGATATGATCTCCCCAGACGTCCACCTGCTTCGCTCGCTGGGTCTGCAGGTAGGAAACGTCCGAGGGGAAGTAGCCCAGACTACTGAACTCGAAGTTGCGGAACGCCGGTTTCGTGACGGCTTCGAGCACCTGCACGGCGGCCTGCTGGTTCTGCGAGTTCGGATTGACCGTGAGATGCCAGCCACCGAGTGCCGCCGCCGTCCCGCCGGTTCCGTCGTACTTCGCCTGGCCCGGTTGCACACCATAGGGCATCGGCATGACGCCGAGTTGGTCGCCGAACTTCTGGGCCGCCTCGAACAGCCCAGACGGCCACCAGCGCATCGCCACGGCGTTCTCGTTCATGAACGCCGACTGCGACGGCCCTTCCGTCCACTGGAGCACCGCCTGTGGCGATATCTGGCGGTAGCCCTCCAGGGAGTGCTGATCGTTCTGTCCGTGGACGAACGTTCTGCCCATCCGGAGTGCCTGGATGACCGGCTGCTCGTCCACCGTGACCGGTCGATCACCGACCGAAGTGAAGAGATTGTCCCGGCCACCAAAGTACGCGCCGCCCCACGAGGTCAGGAGTTCGTTGAACGTACAGCACGACAGCCCTTCGTAGGCGTTCGCCTGCCAGGCGTAGCCGTACTGTGCGTTCGCCTGATTCTTCGTCTCGGCGATCACCCGCGAGAACTTCTGCCACGACATCGGTTCGGTGTCCCAGTTTTCACCCTCCGGGTCGAATCCGGCGTCGGTCACCCAGTCTTTGCGATACTGGATGGTCGGCAGGTCGGTGAAGTACGGCACACCGTAGAGGTCACCGTTCGGTGCCGACGCGGTGTTGACGCTAGCCTGGAAGTTGTCCTGTTTGATGCGCTGTATCGCGTCCTGTGACATCGCCTGACTCAGATTGGCTATCTGATTGCGCGCGATGAACGGTATCGTCCACCCGCTGTCCATCCGAAGGATGTCAGGCTTGTTCCGCCCCGCCTGCAACCACTGACGATACTGTTGCTGAACGTCACCCGAGATGTCGGAGGTGCTGATGACCTCGACCTGGACGTTCTGTGGCAAGCCCGCATCCTGAAGTGCCTGATTTATGTTTCCGACGTTCTGTTTGTCGACCTGATTGCCCGCCCACTGGATCGTCGTCTGTTGCTGTCTGGTCGCTGTCGCGATACCGGAAAGACCGGTTAGTGCCCCGGTCGCCCCCACTGTCCGCACGAACTGTCGTCGCGTCGGTCGTGTCATATGTTCCCCCACCGCGCACCGATACCAGTGGAGGCTCCAAAGGCATTACTCATCAATAGACACGATTCGTATCATAATCAAATCGTGTCCGGCTGTTGGTTGAAACGACGGCTGAGAAACTGGGGAGTACCCGACTGATTCGAAATTACTCGGTTATCGGCTCAGTTATACGGTCGGTTATATTCCTTATGTGACGAATAATATTCAGGAATATCGTCGTGGATTCGAATATGTCCACGATAGAACTCGTTAGCACGCTCGCCGCACAGATCGCTGCCATCCCCTTCCAGTTCGTCCAGTTCGTCGGTTTCTGGATGTCCGTGTCACTCCCCCTATTCTACATTCCGCTCCTCTACCAGGGGATGGAACTCGGCGTGACCGTCTTCGTCGGGGTGCTGGCAGTCCACGTCGTTTCACTCGTGCTCGGACACGGGTACGGGCGCGAGGACGCGGGCACGGGGACAGGTGCAGATACGGACGCGAGCGCGTGAACGTCGGCACATGCTGGCACGTACTCGCTTGACGCGTGGCAGGTACAGATCACCTGACGCGTGTGCTCACGCTCCTGCAGCTGCGACCGTGGCGTTCTCCAACCACGAATCGAATCTGACGTTCGATTCGCCCGGCATCGAAGGATTCTCCGAGACGGCGTCGCCGTCACCGTTTGCGAGTGTTCCCGTCACTGGATCGGCGATCGGCGCGGCGGGATCGCCGGAACTCGACGGGCCGTTCGCTGCACCCCAGTAGTTTCCGCGTGCGTCGACCACCGACGAGTTGTCGTTCAGGACGCCGAAGCAGTCGTTCTCCTGGATCGTGTTCCCTTCGACGACGGCGGTCGCAACCGGGAATCCGGATTCGAAGTGGACGCCCACGACGTTCTCGGCGATGTGATTGTCTCGGACGGCGACCGGGCCACCCAGGTCACCCACCATGAACCCCCGGCGGACGACGATACCCTCGTTGGTTCGTTCTATCCGATTGTTCTCGATGGTAACGTCTTCGATGCCGATGATCTCGACGCCGCGGTCGCTCTGACTGATCTCGTTTCCGACGAGCGTAGTGTTCTCGGCATCGAAAGCGATCCCGACACCGGTTCCGTCCGTGACGCTCGAATCCTCGGACGTGTTCGAGTCTCTCGTCTTCGAGATCTGGTTGTTCACCAGACGGACAGCATCTCCACCGGAAACCCGAATAGCGAAGTCTTCGTTCTTCGTGAGGGTGTTGTTCTCGACCACGGTTCGGTCGGCGTCCACGTTGATTCCGATGTTGAAGCTGACGAAGCCGTCCTTCGGTTGTCCGGCGACCTTCGTCACGAGGTTATCCGCGATGGTGACGTTCGAGCCGAGGACGGAGATCCCCCGGATTCCGCCCCGGATGTCGTTGTTCGAGATCAGCAGACCATCGCTCCGTGCCGAGATGGCAGTACCTCCTATCCGTTGGAAGGTGTTGTTGGCGATGGTGTTGTTCCGCGATTCGAGGTCGGTAAGCGAGTACAACTGGATGCCGTCACGCGAGCGATGATCCACCACGTTATCCACGAACCGGAGGTTCGAAACGGCGGTGAGGTCTGCCGCCTCGTTCACGCCACTGAAGCGTGACGAGACGACGGTGACGTTCTCCGCGCGGCGAAGCTCGATACCCTGCGTCCAGTCCGACAGTCGAACGTTCTCGATCCGAAGATCCGTGATCGAGATCGATTCGGCATCGGTCACGCCGATGCTTCGGCCCTCTCCATCGCTATCGATGGTGTGGCCCTGCCCGTCCAGCGTCACGTGGGTGGCGGCGACGACGATGCAAGCGTCCGCAGGACTGTTTCGGATGTTCTTGGTGAGAACGTATTCGCCGGGTGTGGAGATGGTCGTACACGAATCGATCTCCGTCGCTCCAGACGAGGTCGGAGCACCGCCCAGCGAGGTCGCTGGGATCGTTCCCACGAGGATAATCAGTACGATGACAACAACAGAAGGTTTGTGAAACATACCGTATACCTAATCGTCGAGAAAGATGATAAAACAATCCGCAAAGTTGTGAAAATACTCGTTAAAAGGACTTTTATTTGGAATTTTCGGCACTGGACACGACAGACGTGCTCGATTCGCTGCGCTCGATGCACATCTGGATTCAAGCCAGTCGGGAACGGGGAGGGGATTTTGTATCGTGGTATGCGGTTTATCCTCTTCGTTTAAATAGGGACGTCCGACATACTGAACGAGTCGCGAACGGCCATTTCACGGCTAATATCCGTAAAATAGGGACCACACCACTGCCGAAGTGGTCACAGGCCACCCGACGATCGTGCAGTCGTCTCCTTCCTCACCGGGAGGAGTGTCGAGATTACGACGATCGAGGAGACGAGGATGAGAGTGGTTCGCATCGAGTTCGGACAAAGAAGTTCCCGAGGAGGACACCCACCCCGAAAGGTCGATCTGCTGCGACGGAGTCGAGAGCGGGTGGTTCGTCGTCTCTGCTCACGCGAATCGAGAGGTTCGCGGGCGCTGTTTCGCCAACCGAGGAACTCGTCTGGGTCCGATGAGTATGCTCGTGACGAATGAAATCGGGGGATTTCCCCGTCGATCGAAACCGACACAGTCACCAGTTCTTTCGCAGATCCAGGAGAGGTCGTTCTTCGGCCCCCGATTCGACAGAGACCGGCGCAGTGGGGATACTCGAATCGCCGTGATGGAGCATTTCAGACGCGAGAAGCGTTCTTTCGGGCGATTTTATGTGTGCTACTGTCGCAGGTATCGACCACCGGTGAATTGCATGTTGCTATATGAAATCGGAGGTGGGCAGAAGATAGCAGCTTCCATCGTGCGGGTCACAACCCGGTGACGGAGAGGGGTTCGACCAGGTGAAGAGCACTGGTCCCTGCGGAACAGGACTCCTCACGGTGTGTGAGGACACGGTTGCACTGGATCGACAAGCGTTCGTTCTGCGGCCCATCTGTCACGGTAACGAGAGGAGTCAGAGAGTGGAGAGAGAGGAGAAGCGAGGAAAAAGAGAAAATAGCGGTGAGCAGGCGAGACGAAGAACCGCGTTAGGCGTTCTCGACTTGCTGGAGCACGTCGGGCGCGTCTTCGAGCGCCTCGTCCAGTTTATCGGCGTCGGGACCGCCACCCTGGGCGAAGTCCGGTGGGCCGCCACCACCGCCGCCGACGCGGGATGCGAGTTCGCCGACGACCTCGCCGGCGTTCACCGAGACGCCGTCGGGAACGGCGACGACGAACTGCGCGCCGTCAGCGCCACTGCCGAGGACGGCGACCTTCCCCTCGGCTTCGAGGGCGTTCGCGGTCGCACGGAGTTCGTCCATGTCGGCGTCGATGCGCTGGATGACCGCCGTCGTGTCGCCGATCTCGATCTCCTCGCCAGCAGCGGAGCCGATAGCGCGGGCCTCGGCGAGCTGTTCTTTCAGGTCTTCTATCTGCTTGCCCCGCGCTTTCCACTCCTCGAAGAACCGTTCTGCGGTGTCCGGCACTTCCGGAGGAGCGACGTCGAGGATATCGGCGGCAGACCGGAGGGTGTCGTCGGTCTGCTGGGTGGCCTCGATGGCAGCGTCACCTGCAGCGAACGTGAGTCGCTCGACGCCGTCTTGCACGCGCTCGGTGTTCAGAATCTTGATACAGCCCACGTCACCCGTGCGGCGAACGTGGGTGCCACCGCAGGCTTGCACGTCTTCCGCGACGTGGATGAGGCGGATGTTCGTCCCGGCGGGAATCCCACCCTGATAGAGGTCGAAGCCGAACTCCTCTTCTGCCTCGTGGCGGTTGGGCCACTCCTGTTGAACCGTCGTGTTCTCCATCACGATCTCGTTCGCCAGGAGTTCGATCTGCTTCGCTGTCTCGCGGTCGATGCGCTCGTAGTGGCGAACGTCGATCCGCGAACTGTCGGTTCCCTTCTGGGCACCGGCCTGTCGGATGTGGTCGCCGAGGAGCTGGCGGGCCGCGTGGACGACGATGTGCGTCGCCGTGTGGTGGCGCATCAGCCTGCGACGACGCTGGGCGTCGATCTTCCCGCGAACGATCGAACCCTTGTCCACCGGCTCGTCGGTGTAGTGGAGGATGACGCCGTCCCGAAGCTGGGTGTCGGTGATCTGGACGGTCTTCTCGTCGGTCGAAAACGTTCCGTGGTCGCCCGGCTGTCCACCGCCTTCCGGGTAGAACATCGTCTGGTCGAGCACCACGTCGTAGCCATCGTCGCGCTCGAACACGTCGATGACGACGGCCTCGAAGTCGGTGCGGTGCTGGTCTTCGTAGTAGAGTCGTTCCGTCTTCGGAAGGTCGTCGAAGCGGTCGTCTTTGGACTCCTCTTCCTCGAACGCCTGCCCACCGTCGTGGCGTTCCGCGACGAGACTGTAGAAGTCGTCCGGAACGTCCACCGAGACGCCGAACTCGTCGGCGATCTCCTCGACCATGTCGGGTTGGAGACCGTGGGAGTCGTACAGTTCGACCAGCGTCCCGGTCGGAATCGGCTTACCCTGCTCGGCGTGGTCTCGGGCGATACGGCGCACCCGGCGACCGCCCTGTTCAAGCGTCTCGCGGTACTTTTCGACCTCCGTCCGGACGATATCGCGGATCGTATCGCGGTTCTCGTAGCCGAGTCGTTCGGCCTGCATGTCCACGAGTTCGTCCAGTGGCGCATCGACGCCGACGTTGTCGCAAAGCCGCTTGGTTCGTCGGAGCACCATCCGAGCGAGGTAACCCGTCGAGACGTTGCTCGGGACGATCCCGTCGCCGAACATGTAGGCCATCGTCCTGCTGTGGTCGGCGATGGCGTAGATGGTCTCCAGCGGTTCCATCAGCTCTTCGAGGCGCTTCTTCGAGATGCCGATCTGATCCGCGATGTTGTCGCGGGCGGCCTCCATATCTTCGGCCTCGTCGATATCCATGTGGCCCGCGAGTTTGGCGGAGCGGTGGATGTACTCCGCTTCCTCCTCGGTATGTTCGATTCCGGCGTTCTCCTTGAGGAAGGCGATCATGTCGGGGTAGACCGCTTCGTAGACGGTCGGCGTCCCCTGGCTCATCCACGTCCAGCGTTCGAGTCCGTACCCCGTGTCCACGATGTACGTGTCCATCGGCGAGTAGCGGTTGCCATCCTTGAGTTCGTACTCACCCTCGGGGTCTTGCTCCATCGACATGAAGACGAGCGTGGCGAGTTCGGCCCCACGGTAGATGACTTCGATAGCGGGACCTGCGTTGCCGCCGCCGACCCACGGATCTTCGATGTACGTGATCTCGTCCAGATTCGCGCCGAGCGATTCGAAGAGTTCGTCGCAGTACGCGACGGTCTGGTCTTTCCAGTACACTTCGCCCTCGTAGGCGTACTCCTTCTCGGCATCCTCGCGGACGTTGAAGGCGTGGTGAGCCATCATCTCGAAGGCCATGGTGTGTCGGCCCGTCTTTCCCACGTTGTCGATGTCCTGCATCCGGATGCAGGGCTGACTGATGGTCAGCGGGTTCGCCGGGGGCGGTGTCTGTCCGCTAGTGACGAGCGGCTGGAAGTCGTAGATAGACGCCTGTGTCAACAACACGTCGTCACGCCAGCGGTTCGCGGCCACCGGATAGGGCTCGATCCGTTCGTGGTCGTGCTCCTCGAAGAACGAGAGGAACGCCTCCCGCATCTCCGAGAGTGTGAACTCCTCGTCGAAGCCCGGATTGTCGATGAATCCGTACTCCTCGCACGGGGGTTCCCCGCACGTCGTTCGGTCGTGGTCGCGCGTCCAGAAGTGGGCTCCGCACTCGGAGCACTCCTTTCGCACGAAGTCGTTTTCCTCGAAATAATCGAGGCGGTACTCCTCCTCGAGTTCACTCATTGTTGGTAGTTCTTCGCCCATCGGTGCGTAAAACAGTTCCGCAAAGCCCCTGTAGTCAGTTTAGCACACACCGGTCGAATCTTCGTCCGCTGTCGCGGCTTCGTACTCCTCGCGTGTGATGGAGTACCGATGCTGGTCTGTCACCTCCCCGTTCGGTCGCGGCTTGTACTGTCGGAGCAGCCCCTCGTGGCGACCGCCGAACGGTTCGATGTACGACTCGATCATCCGGCGTGAGCGTTCGTTACCGTCCGCAACAGTAGTATAGTAGGCGTCCAGATCGAATCGCTCGAACGTCAGTTCGATGATCGCTCTCGCTCGCTCCTGCCCATAACCTCGACCCCAGAACCGTTTTGCGAGGACGATCCCCGACCCTGCTCGGCGCTCGTCCCACTCCGAGCCGAACGCGGTGAGTCCGGCGAGTTCGCCAGCACCGTCTTCGCCGGATTTCGGGCGGATGGTGTACCGAGCAGTGTCGCGGTCGTTCCACTGCGATTCGGCGTGCTCGACGAATCCCGCAACGTCGGAGAGCGTCTGAAAGCGGAACCACGGCATGTGCTCGGTCACGTCGGTCTGCCACGACTCGGTCGAACAGAGGTCGTACAGCTCGAAGTGATCAGTGTTCTCTGCTGACACTCGTTCGAGCACGAGGCGGTCGGTCTCGATGCGTTCCGGAAACAGCGATCGGGACATACGTTGTCCAGAAAGGATGCCATCCTTCAAACTGTTCCGCTAGAAGACACATCTACCGCAAGACATAAGAAGTTATAAATCATCGTCTTTACCGAGTCTCTGTCTCTCGCGAGGAGATTCTCGGATCGTTCTCTACTCAGTTGAGTGCCAGCGAAGCCAGCATCGCTTCGAGTTGGACGCGCTCGTTCGCGCCTTCCGTGATACGGTAATCGGCTTCGCCGACTCGTTCGAGAACGCGCACGGCATCCTCGTCGTCCAGGTCGAACTCCCAGACGGAGCGGTGGATCTGGTTGATGATGTCGCCGCCCGCCATACCACGTTCGGTGAGCAGTTCGTCCAGTTTGGAGCGAGCGCGGGTGAAGTCCCCGACGAGCGCGTCCTGTACCATCTCCTTGATGTCCTCCGGGCGGGCCGTGCTGGTGATGACGAAGACGCCCTCCTCGTCCACTCGTTCGCCCATGACAGCGGCGGCCTGGAGGGCGTTGATGGCTTTTCGCATGTCGCCGTCCGCGGCGTAGACGAGCGCGTCGATGCCGCCCTCGGTCGTCTCGATCCCCTCCTCGTCTGCGATGTAACGGATTCGGTCGGCGACCGCATCGTCCGAGATCGGGCCGAAGCGGAAGATAGCACACCGCGATTGGATGGGATCGATGATCTTCGAAGAGTAGTTACACGACATGATGAAGCGCGTCTTGTCGGAGAACTGCTCCATGGTTCGGCGGAGGGCGGCCTGCGCGTCGCTCGTCAGGGAGTCTGCCTCGTCCAGGAAGATGATCTGGAAATCCACGGCACCGGGGTCGTGACGGGCGAAGTTCTTGATCTGGTCGCGCACCACGTCGATACCACGTTCGTCGGAGGCGTTCAGTTCGAGGAAGTGTGACTGCCAGCTATCGCCGTACAGTTCCTTGGCGATGGCGACCGCACTGGTCGTCTTGCCGATACCTGCCGGCCCCGAAAACAGCAGGTTCGGGAGGTCGTTCTTGTCGATGTAGCTCTGGAGTCGCGCCGTGATGTCGTCGTGACCCGCCACCTCGTCCAGGGTCTGTGGCCGGTACTTCTCGACCCAGATGGTTCCGCGTCCGGGGACGGTCTCCGCGTCGGCCTCGCTCATGTTCCAGCAGAGGAACCTCCCATTCTTAAAGTCCCCGAGACTCCGCGCCTCGTTTGCCAGTTATCCGCTTTCAGTCCACGTGTCACTGATCGACGGACTCACATCCAGTTGGCTCGCCGACACAGACCCAGTTAGCCCGTCAATTCGTCACGGATATTCGTTACTTCCGCTCCGACAACGACTCAATTACTTTCCACCCGGCTACCGACCCACGCCCCATGCGCGCGTACGTGAGCATTTTCGTAGTGATTCTGCTACTCGCAACTTTACCAACGACGGTGGCAGCACAACAGACCCGAACCGGTGGGGCTGTCGTCGTCGAACAGGGGGAGACGATAGATGGCGACCTCACGGCCACTGCTGGAACCGTCGTCATCCGCGGAACGGTGAACGGCGACCTGACCGCATTCGCCGGTAACGTCCTCGTCGCGCAGAGCGGAACCATCAGTGGCGACCTGTCGGCACTCGCCGGAAACGTTCGAATCGAGGGCAACGTCGCCGGGAACGTCGAAGCTGGCGGCGGAAATCTCGTCGTCGCTCAACCTGGACGGATCGGCGGAACGCTCGAAGGGTCGGCAGGCTCCACCCTGTTGGCGGGGACGATAACCGGTGACGTTCAGGTCGTGAGCGAGACGCTACAAGTCGCCGAAACCGCCGATATCGGCGGGGATCTCGTCTACGACGCCGGAACGTTCGAGCGCGCACAGGGGGCGAGTATCGCCGGGACGGTTCGACAAGACGAGTCACTCGTCGACGTCGGGCCAGCACCCGCACCGCGCGTTCCGAACTGGGTCGGCGCGCTGTACGGCTTCTTCGTGAACCTCCTGTTGGGAGCGATCTTGCTGGCCGTGTTTCCCACGTTCTCCGACCGTGTGAGCGAGCGAGCGCGTGGCGACCCCGTACTCTCCGCCGGTGTCGGTCTCCTCCTGCTCGTCCTCGTGCCGATCTTGCTCATCGTCTTCGCCATCACCATCATCGGAATCCCCATCTCGCTGCTCGGCGCACTCCTGTTCGCCATCCTTCTCTGGGCCGCGACGATCTACGGAGCGTTCACGGTCGGCGTCTGGTTGTTGTCGCTGGCCGACGAGCGAAACCGCTGGCTTGCGCTGGTGGTCGGACTACTCGTCATCGCGCTGCTCAGTCAGATCCCCATCCTCGGCGGTCTCGTGCAGTTCATCGTCCTCCTGCTCGGACTCGGCGCACTGGCGATGGCCATCCGAGCACACTACCGCGGACGGCGCGAAACCCCGACCTACGCGGAGCGAGCCGAACGCAGAACCGACGAGGAATCGCCCGCCGACTGAGTGATTCCCCCGTGATTCCAACCCCGACATGCTGAAGGCGCGAGGCTGGCAAGGAAAGCCATGAACGTGACCGTCGAAGTGGTCGGCGAGGACACCCACGAGTTCGAGGTGGACGACGCGACCTACGCCGACCTGCTGTCGGAAGTCGGTTTGAGTCCTCACGAAGTGTCGGTGATGGTCGATGGCCGACCCGTCCCGGAAGACCAACCCGTCGAAGCGGAGCACGTGAAGGTGCTGCGACTCATCAAGGGCGGATGAACGTCCGACCCGCAGACCCCGACGATCACCTTTCTATCATGCGGATTCTGGACGCCGCGATGCTCGAAACCGACGCGAGCGACGTTCGAGAACGGGTCGAGGCGGGCGACGTGCTGGTGGCGGAAGAAGACGGACGAATCCTCGGCGCGGCAGTGATGCAGCCACGCGAGTCGGGTGGCTACATCGACTCCATCGCAGTGCTGCGCGCACGGCGGGGGCAGGGGATCGGAAGTGAACTGGTCGAAACCGCCCGCGAACGCTACGGAACGCTTTCCGCGGAGTTCGACCCGAGCGTTCGGTCGTTCTACGAGTCGTTGGGATTCGATATCGAAACCGGGGATGAAGAGAGATTGTGGGGAATCCTCGAAGGCGAAAACTGATACCACACGTCTTCCAATCACACCCCATGGACGAGACGAAACGTCGCCGTCTCGCGATCATCTGGGTCGCGTTCGCGGGGCTGATGGCGTTCTACGTACTACAGGATGGGGTCGACACGTCGGCGAGCGACTTGCTCGGGCTATTCACGGTGGCGCTCGGTGTGGGACTCGCGGCGCTTTACTATCTGAATCCCGGTGACGTGCTCTCGTTCAAATGAGTGGTTCGACCAGTTTCTCACCCGCAACGAGGAGTTCGCTGACGCGGTCGTCGCTCTCGGCTTCGGCGTAGACGCGCATCTTGGGTTCGGTGCCGCTCGGGCGGACGAGGAGCCACGAGCCGTCGTCGAGCAGTATCTTGAAACCGTCTTTGGTCACCACGTCTTCGACATCCCTGCCCGCAACTTCGTCGGGGAGTTCGGTTTCGAGGTCGGAGAGGACGCGCTCTTTGTCGTCGTCGGGACAGGCGAGACTGATCTTGTCCTGATGGATCTCGCCGAACTCGGCGAGCAGGTCATCCACTCGTTCGTCGAAGGGGCGTTCCGTGGCGACCGCGGCGGCGAGCAAGGCCATCAGGACGCCGTCTTTCTCGCGAACGTGGCCACGGATGGTGAATCCGCCACTCTCCTCACCGCCGACGAGGGCGTCGTATTCGGCCATCGCCTGTGCGACCCACTTGAACCCGACCGGGGTTTCGTGGACTTCCTCGCCGTGTGCCTCGGCGATGCGGTCGATGAGGAAGGTGGTCGAGACGGTTCGAATCGCCGAACCGGAGTCGTCTTCGAGCAGGTAGTCGTACAGTGCGGCAAAAAAGAGGTTCTCGTCCAGAAAGCCGCGGTCGGGCGTCACGATGGCGAGTCTGTCGGCGTCACCGTCGTTTGCGATGCCGAGGTCTGCGTCGTTCTCCTGAACCGTCGTGACCAGTTCGTGAAGGTGGTCGGCGTCCGGTTCCGGTGGGGTGCCGCCGAACTCGGGGTCTCGCTCGCAGTGGAGTCGTTCGACGCTCGCGCCTGCATCTTCGAGGAGGCGGTCGGTGACGCCGCGACCGGTTCCGTGCATGGCGTCGTAGACGACCGAAAGGTTCGAAAAGTCGCTTTCTACGAGGTCGAAGGCGTGTTCTTCGTAGGGGGCGACGAAATCGATCTCGCGGACGACTCCGTGTTCGTCTTCGGGAAGCGGGTCGGGTTCGGCGAGTCGGGATTCGATCTCGTCGGTGACCTCGGGGAGGGCCGGTGCGCCGTCTGCCGGGATGAACTTCACGCCGTTGTACTCCGGCGGGTTGTGCGAGGCGGTTATCATCAATCCCCCCGCGAGGTCGCGGTCTGCGATGGTCCACGCGAGGATGGGCGTGGGCGTGTCTCGCTCGGGGATGAGAATGTCGAAGCCGTTCGCCGCGAGGACGCGACAGAGGTCTTCCGCGAATCCGCGTGACGTGTCGCGGGCGTCGTAGCTGACCGCGACCGTCTCGCCCGCTCGGTCTTCGACCTCACGGAGGTAATCGGCGACTGCCTGTCCGACAATCTGCACGCGCGGCGACGTGAACTCGTCCAGCGTTGCCCGCCAGCCGTCGGTTCCGAACGAAATCGGCGTGTCCATACACCGTCCGTCATCGGCCGGGTCGAAAAAACCACCGTGTGCCACCACCCCAAACAAGTGAAGAAAATTCTACAAAAATCGACTTCCGGGAAGTGTTTTGTGCTATCGCACCTGTATTTCGAACATGAGATGGAGACGAGAGGAGACGGTATCGGATACGGTATCGAGGTCGGCTCGTCGTTCCGAGACGTTTCAACCCGTTTGTATGCGGCAACGTGCGCAGCAGAGCGTGTGGGTTAAACGTTCGCGGGGCGAAAGAGGAAAATAATGGCAGCAGTACCGAATGTCGTCGCAGTGTGTGGGAGCATGCGCGATGGAAGTCACACGCGAACCGCGCTGACCCACGTACTCAATGCCGCAGCGGACGCAGGCGCGAAGACGGAACTCATCGACCTCCGCGAGTACGACCTCCCCATCTTCGACCCGGACGAAGACGAGCCGGAAGACGCGGTGGAGATAAAACGCAAGATCCGGGAGGCCGACTCGGTCATCCTCGGTAGTCCTGTCTATCACGGGTCGTACACCTCGGCGTTCCGAAACGTCCACGACTACTGTAGCTTCGACGAGTTCGAAGAGACGACGGTCGGCTTGCTCGCGGTGGCGGGCGGCGGCACGTACAGCAGCACGCTCGACCACATGCGGATCACGGTTCGCGGCGTGCACGGCTGGGTACTTCCGCATCAGGTCGGTATCCGGCGGGCGTACGACCAGTTCGAAGACGGCGAGTTCGTGGACGAGGATTTAGAAGAGCGCACTCGAAAACTGGGACGGCAGGCCGTCGAGTACGCCTTCATCACGCCCGAGGTCACCTCGACCGAAGCGGACGAGACGGACGAAGCGACGGCAGACGATTAGGCTCAGACTCGTTCTTCTACCGAATCATCTTCTCCCGATCGTTCCTGGGCTAGAGATTCATCTACCAGTTGCTCTTTTTCAGGTCGGGAAAACTGTTTGATCTCGTATTCACGGGACATCGCGGCGGATCTCGACTCGAATCGTTCGGAGTAGACGAGTTCGACGGGTGTCCGCCCACGGGTGTACTTCGCACCGTCGCCTGCGTCGTGTTCCGCCACGCGGCGTGCTACGTCGGTCGTGTATCCGGTGTAAAAACTGCCGTCACTGCATTCGACGACGTAGACCCAGTGGGTAGTCACACCTGACAGGCTTCGCGTGGTTCGTCTTTGTCCTGTCGATTCCGCCCTTCTGCCTCATCGGGCTATGCTTGTTGCGCACGCTGGCGTGCCACCTCGGCGATTCCTGCATTCGCCGAGCAGGCAGGGCAAGCGCGGATGTGACCGTGTTCGTCAGCGAAGACGCGCGCAAATCGTTCCGAGACGTGCGCGTCACAGTGGTCGCAGTTTGGCATGCTGGTAGCCAGCGACTGAGTCGCCGGCAATCAATTCTTGGTCGGGGGAGGCTAAATATCCTTTCCAAATTCTCACCCAAATTCGTGAAATGGGAAGATTTGTTTTCGTAATCGAGATCCAGGCGGTCGAAGGACAGTGCAAAATTGCAACTGACGAGAGAAAGTTTTGAAATGGAAAAGTCGGTCGGCGACCCCCTTCGTTTCCGGTGGAGATAGATGCCCTTCGTTTCCAGTGGAGAACGTCACCGATTCTCACGTGTCGACTTCGTGAAAATCGTGTTCGACGCCTCCAGTCGCTCCCCCGTCACTCGGTCGTATTCCGAGCCCTCTAATCGTCCCACGCACGTTCGCCTGCGCGAACCATCACGTCGAGCCAGTTCTCTTCGGGCGGGAGAGGGCACGAGAACGTCTCGCTGTAGGCACAGAAGGGCGAGTACGCGAGGTTGAGATCCAGCGTGACCTCATCACCGTCGGTCAGTTCGCGGTCGGGATGCAGGTCGAGATAGCGCCCTTTCTCGTAGCTCTGTTGGCCCGTGGTCTTGTCGCGGAAGGGGACGAACAGCGATTCCTGGCCCTCCTGCTGGTACGCCGAGAGCGAACACTCCTCGCCGTCCACTTCGAAGTGGAACGTCATCGTCCGGAGGTACCGTTGTGGCGGCCCGGCGGTCGTTTCGAGTTCGAGCGGTTCCGGTTCGTCGTGTGCCTCGACCGTAGCGGTCACGCGAAAGTCGCTGTCCGGCTCGAAGTACGACAGCCCATCGAACTCGTCGCGCTGGTCGGGCGAGATCGGCGACTGCGGATGGTCGGCGAGAAATTCGTCTTTCTCTTCGCGGAGTGCCAGCAGTTCCTCGCGCCAATCGTCGTCCGCGAGTTCGGTCGCGTTCGTGGGTTCGCTCTCGTCGGTCATGGCGAGCGGTATGAGTTCGCGCCGGGTAAACACTGCGTCGTCGGCTCGAAAGCAGTATATTTCAGTACATTTCAATGGAGAATAGTACGCGATTCAGTACAGCGATTCTTCTGTTTTCGTGTTAGTAGACGCTTTCTTGCAAGTGAGTTACCGCAGTCTCGTTGTCCCTGAAAGCCCACGAAGGCTTTCTGGGAATCTAACTCATCAGTGGCAGAGGCAACGAGTAAGAGGGCTTTTTGAAAGACAGCCACCGAGGTATCCGAACCGCCTTCCCATCCTCGATACACCACTTCCACTCCATGCTGAGAGTTAAATACCAAGACGGAACCAATGCAGTTCAACAACCCTAAGCAGGGGGGCGACAGAGAAAATATGATGGCGGACTGGCGGACCATATTCGGTCACGACGAACCCTACGACGAGCAAGTGGATGGCATCGAGACGGCCATCGAAACCGCCCGCGAAGATGGCTTTTCGGTCATCGAAGGGGCCTGTGGGACTGGCAAGACCATGCTGGCGCTGACCGCGGGACTCCACCTCGTGCGCGACCCCGACAGCCAGTACGAGCGCGTGGTCGTCCTCACGAGCGTCAAACAGCAACTCCGCCAGTTCGAGACCGACCTCCGAACGATCAACGCCAACCTGCCCGACGACTGGAGACCCGTCTCCGCACTCACACTCGTCGGGAAGGCCGACGTCTGTCCCTACAGCCGAGAGAACGCGGGGAACATCGACGACAGTTCCGTCTACGACCGCTGTGAAGGCCTGCGAGAGCGAACCCGCGACATCACCGGTGAGGGCGGTTCCACGACCGCACAGAATCTCGCCTCCCAGGCCAGAAGCCAACAGACCGGGGTGGCCGACTCGGGCAGACAGGGAAGCGCCGCGTCGTACCTCGAAACGGCGGGTGAACCGACTCCCTATCCACCCGAGATGCCGGAGTACAACGACGTGGAGTACTGTCCGTTCTACGCCCAATTTTTAGACGACCTGCCGGAGGACGGCGACCCGGTCGAGGCGGTGCCGTTCGACTTCGATAGCATGGGTCTCATCGAACCTGACGACCTCGTGGCTCACTCGGTGCAGTGGGGTACCTGCCCGCACTCGATGATGGGCGCACTGCTCGGTCACGTCGAGGTCGTCGTCGGAAACTACTACCACGCCTTCGACCCGGTGACGACCGCAGGGTTCACCGGGCCGCTGGTGGACGAGTCGACCTTCCTCGTCTGCGACGAAGCGCACATGCTGGAGCCGCGCGTCCGCGACCTCGTGAGCGAATCCGTCGGCGACACGACGCTCCGGGATGCCGAATCCGAACTCACTCGCGTCATCCAACCGGTGAAGTTCGACGACCGGGATTCCAAACACACCACCGCCGACGCCGACCTCGTCCGCGCCGAACTCGAAGACGCGAACGTCACCCTCCGCGAACTGGAGGAGACCCGCGATTTCGTGCGCGACCTCCGCGAGGAACTCGACCGCCGGGTCACCGCACACCTCGAACGCGAGCACCGAGGCTGGAAGGCGAACCTCACCGACCTGCCGGACGCCGAGATACCCCTCCGCGACCCGACAGTCCCGCAGCCCGACGAGATATCGAAGTGGGCGGAAGAAGCGGGCTACGACGGCGGGACGTGGGCACGCGCAGAGGCGGTGGGTGCGATCGTCGCCCGAATCCTCAACGAAGCCGAGGAGGAGGATAGAGAACGCGCGTCGCTCCCGGCAGGGCGCGTCCTCGGCGAATGGTATCGCAACGGCCACGAGGAGTACTTCCGCGAGATCGTCCTCGAACGAACGTGGAACGACCGCGAACCCGACGACTCGTGGCGGCGAGCGTACAACGCGAAACTCGCCATGCAGAACTGCGTCCCGAGCGACGCCATCGGCGAGCAACTCGGAGAGTTCGGTGGCGGCATCCTGATGAGTGCGACTCTCGAACCGCTCGAAATCTTCGAGGAAGTGTCGGGGCTGATGCACCTCGAAAAGGACGGCCGACCCGTCGTCGAGCGAACCTACGGCCTGAACTTCCCCGAATCGAACCGTGAGAGCTTCGCGGTGGACGCACCGAAGTTCACCTACGACAACAGGGGTGCGCCGGGCGAGGAGACGCCGGAGCGACAGGTGTACGCCGACGCCATCCGCGACGTGGCTCGATCACCCGGCAACGTCCTCGTCGGGATGCCGAACTACGCAGAGGCGAAGTGGGCCGCAGAACACCTCCGAACCGTCGTCGATAAGCAAGTCCTGCTGGACGAGAGCAGCGCGGACGACGCCACGGAAGAGCTGAAAGACGAGTTCTTCGACGGCGAGGCGAAGGTGCTGGTAACGAGCCTCCGCGGAACGCTCACCGAGGGCGTCGATTACCGTGGCGACCGACTCCGCGCCGCCGTCGTCTGTGGCGTCCCCATCATCAACACGGCCAGTCCCAGAACCCGAGCGGTTCGAACCGCCTACGAACGAAAGTTCGGCGACGGGTTCACCTACGCACTCACGGTGCCAGCCGTCAGAAAGGCACGACAGGCGCTCGGACGCGTCATCCGCGGCTCCGACGAGCGAGGCGTTCGCGTGCTCGTCGATAGTCGCTACGCCCGCGAATCGTGGGATAGCGTCAGGAGATTTTTCCCCGAAACCGAGCGCGAGGAGTTCCAGCCGGTCAGCCCGGACATGCTCTCGCTCGGGCTGGATCGGTTCTGGTAATCCAGGTGACCGAACGACGGTCGATATCGAATGCTCGCGCGACCGCAAAAATGACGAACAATAGACAGTTATTCGAGTCAGCGGCATCGATAATCCACGTATCCGGTGTCTAACAGTCGATTACGGAACCGAACAGTAGGAGCGATTTTTGGTGTGAAGTAGCGTCACCTTCCCAGAGGAACAACATGACACGGTCACCGAAATCACAGCGTCGGGCGATTTTAAAGGCGACAGGGGCGGCGGCTGGCGTCGGATTGCTCGGACGCCTCGCACTGGCGCAGGACGGTACCGAGACGACGACTGAAACGACCGAAACGACGGAGACGACTGAAACGACAGAGACCACCGAGACCACCGAAACGACGGACGGAGATATCCGACGAACCATCGTCCTCGGTGCGCGAACTGAAGCGTGGCTCGGTCTCGCACCGAGCGTCATCGAGCGGGCGGACAACCCGACCCTGGGACTGCTTCCCGGCGAGCGCCACAGGGTCGTCTGGGTGAACCTCGACGGGAGAAGACATCAGTTCCAGATACTCGGCGAGGAAGACGGTGAGGAAGGAGTGGTTCTTCGAGAGACCGAACCGTCGTCCAGAACCGGCGCTACGCGGTCGATCACGTTCCGCGCAACCGACCGCGTGCGGCGATACCGCTGTCGATTCCATCCCGACCAGATGCGAGGGAACATCCTCCGGTCAGGCGAGTTTGGAACCGGGACGACGGAAGGAACGTTCACGACTGGGCGACGCGACACCACCGAGACGACAGGGACGACCAGAACGACCGACGGATTCACGACGAGAACAAGGGACGGTACCTTTACCACCAGAACGACTGACGGATTCTTCACCGACACCACCGATGGATTCTTTACGACCGAAACGACTGACGGCTTCTTCACCGACACTACGACACGACGGTAGTTCGGCCACCTCCTTCTGATTTCACCGATATCAGTAGAAGAGACCGAAGTCCAACCGTCATCGCTGTTCGACGAGTTCGGTTCCGCCTTCGATGACGTGTGCATCGTCGGGGTCGAACCCGACGCGAACCTGCTCACGATCGGGTGCCTCGTCTGTTCGGAGTGTCACTGGCCGTCCATCCCAATCGAGATGGACACGGAACGCTTCGCCGAGGAATTCGACGGTTTCGACGGTCGCCGAAAACGAGTTCTCACCGTCACCGAGCGTGAGCACCTCGGGCCGGACACAGAAGGTGACGTGGTCTGCCGTCGTCTCCGAGATCCGAAATTCGTGATCATCGACTGCGACGCGCGACCCCTTCGTTTCGGATGCAACTGCCGTCCCCGAGAAGACGTTGTTCTCGCCGACGAATTCGGCGACGAACCGCGATCGGGGTCGGCGATACACGTCCTCCGGGCGACCGATCTGTTCGATTCGGCCGTCGTGCATGACGGCGACGCGGTCGCTGATCGCCAGCGCCTCCTCCTGGTCGTGGGTGACGTAGATGGTCATGATTCCGAGGTTGGATTGGATGCGAGCGACCTGCGTTCTGAGGTCGTCGCGGAGACGCGCATCGAGCGCGCTCATCGGTTCGTCCAACAGGAGCACGTCCGGGCCGGGCGCGAGAGCACGGGCGAGGGCCACGCGCTGTTGCTGGCCACCCGAAAGTGCGTCCGGGTCTCGGTCTTCGAAATCCGCCAGATCGACCAGTTCGAGGAGTTCCGCAATACGCTCGTCGCGTGTTCGCGTCCCCGGCGGGTCGCGGAACCGGAGACCGTAGCCGACGTTCTCCGCGACGGTCATGTGTGGAAAGAGCGCGTAGTTCTGGAAGACGATCCCCACGTCGCGGTCTTCCGGCGGGACATCCGCCATCTCGCGGTCGCCGAACCGAATCTCGCCAGCGGTCGGCGTCTCGAACCCCGCGATCGCCCGAAGCGTCGTCGTCTTCCCGCACCCCGAGGGGCCGACGAGGGTGAAGAACTCCCCGTCTTCGACGCGGAACGACACGTCTTCGAGCGCAGTCACGCCGTCGTACTCCTTCCGGACACCCGAGAGAGACACTTCAACCACGTTCCCACCTCCCGGAACTAACCATGCTCCCACCTCCCGCCGAGGCGGTCGATGACGACGAAGCTGACCGCGGTGACGACGAGCAGAACGGTTCCCATCGCGGTCGCTGGCCCGAGCGTCCGGTTGCCGAGATAGCGTTCGACTGCGACGGGCATCGTGTAACTGCTACTGCCCGTGGCAAGAATAACTGTCGAGTCGAACTCGCCGATGCTGATGGCAAACGCGAACGCAGCTCCGGCGACGATGCCCGCCGCGACGAGCGGGAGTTCCACGTCCACGAGCGCGCGAGCGCGGGACGCGCCGAGCGCGCGAGCCGATTCGACCATCCGGTGGTCGACTCCCGAAAGCATGGGCGCGACGTTCCGCGTGACGAAGGGATAGGCCGCGACGGCGTGGGCGGCGACGATAGCCAGCGCGCCGCCGACCTGTATTCGTGTGCCAGCGACCGGAATCCCGAAGACCAGTCCTCGGAGCATCCCGAGTCCGACCATCACGCCGCTGACCGCGAGCGGAGCCATCGCCACCGCTTCCATCACGCGACTGCGACTGCCGCGAGCGCGGGAGAGCACGGCGACGACGATCCCCATCGGGAGCGCGATGAACAGGGTACCGAAACCGAAGACGAGTGAGTTGCGAACCGCGACGCCGGGTTTCGTCTGGAAGGATGCGCCGGTCACCTGCCGCGTGACGAGAAATTCGTAGTAACGGAGGGTGAAGCCGTTCGGCCCGGTCACGCTTTCGAGCACCGTGCTGATGAGGGGGCCGGCGAAGACGACGGCGACGACGAAGAGATAGACTGCCACGCCTGCACGTTCGAGTAGCTCCACCGGTTCGCGGTCGGTGGAGAGTAGTCGTTTTCGAGCGAGTGGGCGAGTAGCCCGCGATGCAGCAGCCTGTCTGGCTTCGTAGCGGAGGTAAGCGACGGTCAGCACCAACGAGAGCAGCGTTTCGAGGACGGCGAGCACGGCGGCCTCGGAGTAGTCGAGGTCTCGAACCAGTGCGTAGATCCACACCTCGACGGTCTGGAACTCGAACCCGCCCAGCGCGAGCACGATGGGGAACGACATGAACGTGAAGATGAAGGTGAGAAGCGCTCCAGTGAGGACCGCAGGAAGCAGTTGTGGAGCCAGTACGTCCCGGAACGCTCGAAATCGGCCAGCGCCGAGACTTCGGGCGGTCTCAACCTCGCGGGCGTCCACACTCTCCCACGCAGCGTTCGTGATTCGCGCGACGAGTGGTGCGTTGTAGAAGGCGTGGGCGACGATTATCGCAGGGAGGTTGTAGAGCAGCGAGTACGGCCCGAGACCGACGACGCCGAGAAAGTCGTTGAGCAGGCCGTTCGTCCCGAACATCGCCACGAAACCGATGGCGACGAGGATAGAGGGCATGACGAACGGGAGGATGGTGAGCGAGCGAATCGTCCGTCTGCCGGGGAACTCGTAGCGCGAAAGGACGTAGGCACCCGGCAGCCCGAGGGCGACGCTGGCTATCGTCGAAAGCGCCGCCTGATACGCCGTGAAGCCGAATATCTCGCGGACGTAGAACTGGTCGGTCAACACGTCGAAGAAAGCGTCCGACCCGCCTGCCTCGGCGAAGACGATGGCGACCGGGTAATAGAAGAGGACGACGAGGACGGCGCTGGTCGCGAGTCCGAAGAGGGCGAGTGCGTGTCGTTCGAGCCAGCGGCGAAGGTGCATCTAGTTGCTTGCGATCTTCCGCGCCCACTGGTCGACCCACTCTTCGACGTTGCCTTCGAGGTCGTCGTAGGAGTAGGTGACCGGTTTCTCTGGCGCTTTGGCGTACTTGTCGAACTCCTTTCCGGGGGACGCCCAGTCGGTCGCCGGGAACTGGACGTTGAGCGTCGGGATCTTCGACTGGACGGGTTTCGAGAGCATGAAGTCGAGGAAGGCGTCGGCCAGCTTCGACTGGTCGGTTTCGGCGAACTTCGCCATCCCTTCGGGGTTCGCATAGCCCTGTCCGTTCAGGAAACCGATCTGGTGTTTCTTCATGTCCGCCCCCGAGCGGTGGGCGTACACCTGGTCGGTCGAGTACGAGACGACGATGGGGCGCTCGCCGTTCGAGTAAGCGGTGTAAGCGGCATCCCACGAGCCGAGGATTCGCACGTCGTTCTGTTTCAGTTGCTGCCAGTAGTCGAGGTACTTGTCCGGCCCCATCTGATTGATGGTCCAGAGCAAGAACGCTCGCCCCGTCGCGGCCTGCTGGGCGTTCTCGGTGATGAGCGTGCGCTTGAACTTCGGCTTCGTCAGCGCGTCGAACGTGCCGGGGTCGTCCACCTCGTGGGCGTTGTACACGAGGCTGATGTAGCCGGTGTCGTACGGGATCGCTCGCTGTTTCGGGTCGAACGTCAGGCCATCTTTGACGTGGCCATAGTTCGAGAGCGAGTCGGCGATCGGCGTGAACAGCTTCTTTCCGCCGAGTTTGTCGTCGATGGTGATGAGGTGGTCGACGTTCAGCCCGACGTACACGTCGGTGTCGATGTCGACGCCCTGTGCTTTCCGCTGGATGTAGTAGTTCACCTCGTCCTTGGGCGTTTGCCACTCGAGCGTGGCCTTCGGGAACTCCTTTTCGAACTGCTTTTTGATCCACGGGCCGGGCGACGAACTCGGTGCGTCCACGAACGCACTGTAGGTTGCGACCTTCAGCGTGCCACTCAGTTCGGTCTGTGCGGTCGTCTTAGCCGTGGTTCCGGCGGTGCCGGTCGTCGTCTCAGTGGTGTCGGACTCGGACGAACCTGACGTGCCATCGAGACAACCAGCGAGTCCAGCGAGTGCTGTGCTCCCCGCAGTGAGGAACGTGCGTCGTTTCATTACCGAGTGGTTACAGTGGGTGTTACTTAACGGGCGTGATGTTCGAATCCGGCAGTGGCCACAAGACCAACGAATGGTGTAATCTGTGTCGCGACGTCGTCAGAGATGCGATGATCTTCGAACGTACTGCCGGCGATATGCGATCAGAACGAATCGGAGCGCAGTCGCTCTATCGGGTCTCTCTCACCGAAAAATGATGGGATCGATTTTCGTTATCCGACACGACTTCGAATCAGTCGTTAGTTGTCGCCGCCGCCTCGGAGACTGGTGCTCAGCAGGTTGAGTTCGCTGCTGAAGATGGTGGCATCGCCGGAGAACCGACGACGGTCACCCGAGCTGAGATTAGCCGTTCGCGAGAACACGACCGTCGTGAGCGAAGCGTCCTGCCCGCCGAGGTCGTAGCGGACGACCCAACCGTTGTAGTCGTCAGGCTGGCTGATTTCGGGGACGTCACCGCCACCGGGTCGGCGAAGCAATCGAACGACTGTGGACTGCTCTAGCGCGTTCGTGACGCGGAACGGGATGTTCGGGTGGTAGTCGTACGTGTACACCAGCATCTCAGCACCTTGCTGTGCCGACGCACTCCCCGCACTCCCGAGACCCAGCGCGAGCGCACCCGTCGCGAGTGCGCCTTTCTTCATGAACGACCGTCGTTCTTCCGAGTCGACGTATTCTGTGTCTTGTTGTTCTTTCTCGGTCATTCTCCCCCCTCCTGGGGTGACAGGCTATAGGCCGGAGCTAAAGATAAAGGGGGTTCACCGTTTCGAGCGCCAATGGAAAACTATCATGGTTAGGTTCACACCAGAAACGACCCACGACAACGGGGGTGTTTGCGACGGAAAGCAGTATCTTACGTTACGATCGTCGCTCTGGCAGTATCCGCAGTTACAACCCGGTCTATGGTAGTTACAGAAAGGAAACGACGTCTATCCTGTACTTCGTCAGCAATACGATTTTAGCGAAGCAACTGCGATTAGAAGGGAGCCAGAGGTAGTGGCGAGAGTGCGCCGAAAGCAGGTGTCGTTACGCCGTTTCCAGTTTACCGTCCATTTCAGTCCACTCGGTGAGACTTCCCTCGTAGAAACCGAGGTCGTCGTAACCGAGTCGGGAGAGAACCACGTAGGTGTGACTGATCCGTCGGGCGGTATTACAGTAGAGAACGACCCGCTTTTCGGGCGTGACACCGCTGGATTCGAGGATGGAGCGAAGTTCGTCTCGGGATTTCAACCCGCGAGTCTCGTCGTCGACGAGATCGAGCCAATCGACGTTGACCGCACCGGGCAGGTGGCCCTCGGCGAATTCGGTTGGGTCGCGGGTGTCCACGAGCACCGAATTCGGGTCGGCCATGGCGGCTTCGACCGCTTCACGGCCAACGAGTGGCGAGTCGTCGAGGTCACGAACGCGGTACTCCGTCGGGTCGGGGTCTGGTGCGTTGGTCGTCGTCTCGTGTTCGCGCTGCCACGAACTGAAATCACCGTTCAGCAGGTGCAGATCTTCGTGGCCGTACAATTCCGCAGTGACGAGAAACCGGGCGGCGAACACGCCGTGCATGTCGTCGTAGGCGACGATCGTATCATCTTCGTCGATGCCGACGCTACCGAGCAGGTCGGCCCACGTCTCGGCACCGGGAAGCATCCCAGCATCGTCCGCGTCGGCGGATCGAAACCGCTCGAACGGGATGTTGACCGCACCAGGGAGGTGGCCGATCCCGTCGTACTCCCAGCCGTCGCGCACGTCCACGACGTGAACCTCGTCCAGTCGGTCGGCGAGCCACTCCGCGGAGACCACGACGTTCTCGTGCATCGTTTCGGCGTAGCGACGCCAGTGCCTTAGCACTCCGGGTTCCGTCGAATCCCGCATGCTACCGGAGGTAGCGGAGATTCTTTCCGCATCTTGCGGGGCGAGCGGTCCCAGAGCGGTCGATTCGTGTTGGATAGCTCGACTGGTCGGGTATTTGATGGCGAACCTTGCCGGTACGCTCGACAAAGGGCGGAACCTTCCGGCAGTAAAGACGATATAATCCGGGCGTCAGTATGTAAACGTGCATGAGTGACAGTGACTACGCTAAGGACGTACTCGTCACCGCCGACTGGGTGGAAGACCACCTCGACGAGTTCCAGAGCGACGACGCGGAGTATCGCCTCGTAGAAGTAGACGTTGACACCGAAGCATACGACGACGCCCACGCTCCCGGTGCGATCGGCTTCAACTGGGAGACACAGCTCCAGGATCAGACGAAACGAGACATCCTCGAAAAGGAAGATTTCGAGGAACTGCTAGGCAGTCACGGCATCAGCGAAGATTCGACCGTCGTCCTCTACGGTGACAACTCGAACTGGTTCGCGGCCTACACCTACTGGCAGTTCAAATACTACGGCCACCGCGACGTGCGCCTGCTCGACGGTGGACGCGACTACTGGTTGGAGAACGACTATCCGACGACCGACGAGACGCCGGATTTCCCGGAAGTCGAGTACGACGCCCGTGGCCCCTTCGAGGGCATCCGCGCCTACCGTGACGACGTGGAGAAGGCCATCGACCGCGGGGTTCCCCTCGTGGACGTTCGAAGTCCGGAAGAGTTCAGCGGCGAAGTACTCGCCCCGCCAGGACTGCAGGAGACGGCCCAGCGCGGCGGTCACATCCCCGGCGCATCGAACGTCTCGTGGGCCGCGACGGTCAACCCCGACGGCACGTTCAAGAGCGCCGACGAACTCCGCGACCTCTACGAGAGCGAGGGCGTCACCAACGACCAGGAGGTCGTCGCCTACTGCCGCATCGGTGAACGCTCCTCTATCGCGTGGTTCGCGCTCTCGGAACTGCTCGGCTACGACAACGTCGTGAACTACGACGGGTCGTGGACCGAGTGGGGTAATCTGGTGGACGCGCCCATCGAGACTGGTACCGGAAAGTAACCGCGGAGTGGCCGTACGGACACGACTCCGTGCTTTTCGGTAGCACCGGGGACGGAAAGTAAGCCTGAAGGGGTCGAGAAGGCCCGAAATCGGTTTTTCGCCAGCAGAGAGGCGGAATCTCGTTCTCATATTTATGATATAGTATCGACAGAATGACGGTTCACGACACTACGACTGCACGTATGAGTCGGGACAGATTTCGCACGGTCGTGAAGGGGTTGATAACACACGATGGAGAGGTGCTTATCGGTCAGAAAGAAGAAACGCCGGGCCACCCGATCAGTGGAGAGTGGCATCTTCTCGGGGGGCACGTCGAGTACGGTGAAGACATCGAAACCGCCGCGAAGCGGGAGATCGAAGAGGAGACCGGACTCGACGTGGAAGTGAAAGCGCTCGTCGATGTCATGACCTTCCCGTGGGGTCACGACGTCGAGAAGAACAGCATCCAGGTGCTCTATCACTGTGAAGCAGACACCAGGGATGCAGTCGCCCTCGACGACCTCCAGGCAGTTCGATGGGTCGCTCCCGAATCGCTCACAGACCACCTCTTCGACGGTGACGCCGAACGAGTGGCGACGAGGCGGTGGCAAGCAGAGTACGTCGAACGGCTCGGTCGAGAACGTCCGCCTACGAAATCGGCCGACAGAAATCCAGATCGGAAGAGCAGTACATAGCTCTCCAGAGAACTACTAGCAGTGATTATTGAGACGAAGCCGAATCTCTATATCGTGGCATCCACTGATCCGCACGAGAACTCGACGACCGGCTGTTTCGACACCTTCCGCGAACCGACCGAGCCGCCCGAACCGAAGCCGAGTGCCAGCCAGTCACAGTACGAACTGACGTCGGTCGTCGTCGAGTACGATGGCCGACCGGACAGATGTACGATCTACTCGGCAGACGCCGACCGCCTCGAACGAATGGCCAGTTGGATAACCACTGATGCTGACACCTTCGTCTCTCTGGACGAGATGCACTGATCGGGTCCATTTTTTCCGAGGTCGGAGAATACAAGCAGTGCGCGACTGTACGAGGGAGTATGGATTCGGACGAATTCGTCGATGCCGTCCGCAAAGCGAACGAAACCGCCCTCTCGCGCCTCGGTTCTTCGAAGTCGCTGTACGCCGCGACGGGCGGCGAGATGGAACCCGATGAAGTGTTTCGCGCCGCCGCGGACGCCGAGCACGCCGCCCATCGAACGTTCGAGCAGTGGGCCGATGAAGAAGACGACGTGGAAGCGAGCAAGGTGTTCGCCCGGATCGCGGACACCGAGGCGGAACACTACGAGACGGTGTCCGCGAGGGTAGACGACCACGACCCAAGCGAGACGCCCGCTCTTCACGAGTATCTTCGCGGATTGGACGACACGCGCGCACGCCTCGGCGGGTTCGTCGGTCGCACGCTGGCGAGCGAGAAGTCGAAATCGCAACTGACGGGGTTCTTCACTGGGCAGGCCGACCCGCAGACGGCGCAGTTGTTCCGCGACCTGAAAGGCGACCTCGGCGACCAGTTAGAGCAGACGCTCGACGTGCTCGCCGACACCTGCGACTCCGACGACGATTGGGAAAAAGCGAAAGAAGCCGCCAGTGGTGCGATCCAGGCTGCCTACGAAGAGTACACCGAATCGCTGGAATCGATGGGCGTCAATCCGAAACCTGTGTGCTAGGCGTTTCGATTTCAGAGTGATGTCGTCTGCTCAGGGTACCGGCGTCATACCCCACTCACGGTCTCGCGGTGGGCCTTGACGTGGTCGTAGGCACTGTCGATTCGCTCGGCAGTCTCGTCGTCCACCTCGGTTTTCAGTTCCGAGAGCCCGTGCATGATTCGGTCGAGTCGGCCGTGATCAGGGCCGTGGTCGGCCTCGGCGAGGCTGCGAAGCGTTTCGGCCTGTGCTTCGAGACGGTCTTTCGTCTCACCCGACACGTCCGCACTGGCTTGTTTCAGTTCCTCTGCCGCTTGTACCAGTTGCTCACGTGGCATAGGCGAGGATACGAGACGGAGGGAGATAGTGCTATGGGCGGTACGAAAGCGGTCGGGCAACGGGACGATTTCAGGGAGATGCAAGGGCAAAACCGTCGATGAGTTTTACCGGTCTCCGAGCGTTCTAGTCGCATGGCTCGAAAACGACACCATCGCTGTAACCTCTGTGGCCGTGATTTCGAACGCGGGGACGAGCTGCGGGAACACGTAGAGCGGCGACACCCCAAGGCTGACCCCCATTGGTGGGTCGTCGTCGAGGAGCCGGGCGTCCTTCCGTTCGAAGACTGACTCGGGCACGACACTCGACCGAGCGTCGCGGGAAGCGCAGGGAAATAGAAACCCCCCCTTCCCCACTGAATGCGGGGGGCAACCGCATCCAACGTGATGTGAGAAGTGTAGTCTCCTGTAACTGTGGCTCCGAACGTCCAGCTTTTTTATTCGTACCTGAGCGCGTCGATCGGGTCGGTGCGGGCCGCACTCCACGCCGGATAGAGGCCTGCGACCACGCCGACGAGAACACCGACACCCACAGCGATGGCGAACCACTCCAGTGGGAAGACGAGCGACACGTCGATGTAGCCCGCGACGAGGTACGCCGCGCCGACACCGACCGGCGTTCCCACGAGCGCGCCGAGCAGCCCCAGCAAGACGGCCTCCACGAGGAACAACTGGATGACGTCGCGTTTCTGCGCGCCGACGGCTTTCATGATGCCGATCTCCTTCGTGCGCTCGGTGACGCTGACGAGCATGATGTTGGCGATGCCGATAGAACCGACGACGAGCGAGATGACGGCGATCCCAGTGACGAAGCCGGTCAGCGTGTTGAGCAGGTCCTGTACCTGCTGGAGCAGTTCTTCGTTCGTCCGGGCGCTGAACTCGTAATCCGTCGGCGTGAGCGACGCGGCGTCCGAATCGTTTCGGAGGTACGCGAGCATTCTGTCACGAGTCGGTTCGACCGCGTCGGGGTTGGTCGTGACGACCGTCATGAGCGGGTAGACGCGCTGATTCTCGCCTTCCATCTGGATGGTCGTCTCGTAGAATGGGGCGGGCGGAGCGTAGATACGCGGTTGGGAGGCGAAGCCCTCGAACGGCCCCTGGCTCGCCGAGCCGTTCAGGATGCCGACGACGGTGGCGTTCGTGGCAGAGCCGTTCACCCGGAGGATCGAGATCGAGTCGCCGACCGAGACGTTCTGCTCGAACTGAGTCGCAGCCGCCGTGTTCAGGACGACTTCGCCCGCGCCCGATTCGAAGGCGCGGCCCGATTCGAACTCGGCACCGGCGAAGTACGCGGGGGTGATGGCGACCACCTCGTTTCGAGCGACGGTGTCGTTTCCGTAGCGCAATCCGGTGGTCGGGACGGTACCACGCGGGATGACGGTCTCGACGCCGTCGATGCCGGAGATGTGGTCGATATCGCGCTGGGTGAACACGGGCTGTGCGCCCGCACCGGGTGCGCCACCGCCACCACCCTGGGTGTCCGGACCAGCCCAGACGTAGATCTGCTGGGCCTCCTCACCACCGACGTCGCCGATGATGCTCGCCTGCACGCTCGCGCCGAGTGTTGCAAGCGCGATGACCGCCGCGACGCCGATGATGACGCCGAGGGTCGTCAGCGACGAGCGGAGCTTGTGGCTCCGGATGGAGCGCCAACTCATGCTGAAGGTCTGGCGGGCGTCCATCAGCCGAACTCCCGATGCCTCTCGCAATCGCTCACGGTCGTGTGGCGGCCAGCAGTCATACGGACTGGAACGGAGCAAACGCACAAAACCCTGCCGCCGAACGAAACGGGTACCGTAATAGCGTCGTTCCGGTGGATGAGCGATTGTTATCGAGTTGCGCCAGAAAACCCCCGGTCGCTCGCGTCGCTCACGAAGACCTCGCACGACTTCGGCGGCGGCTCGGACGTCCGCTCGCGGTTGCACCGCACTCGAGGTTTCGGAGAAACCTCGGGTCCCTCGCCGCCACGCCAGCGCGCGCCGACAGCAAGCGTGTTAGATCCCTCTCGAAATCCATCTCCGTCCATCCGTGCTAGCAAGCTTTTTTCCGAGCCACGCAAGAATCCACCCACATATGAAAACGACGGGTGGAAGCGACGAGGCAAAGCGAAACGCTGGCGAGAGCGCGGCGGAAGCGGTCGAGGACGGGATGGTGGTCGGACTGGGCACGGGGAGCACGGCGGCCCATGCGATTCGAGCCATCGGCCGCAAGGTCGACGCTGGACTCGACGTGCAGGGTGTTCCGACCTCGTTCCAATCGCGGCAGTTGGCCCGCGACGAAGGAATCCCACTGGTCGATCTCGACTCGGTGTCGGCTATCGACCTCGCTATCGACGGGGCAGACCAGTTCGCCGGGCCACACCTCATCAAGGGCGGCGGAGCGGCGCACGCCCGCGAGAAGGTGGTCGATGGGGCTGCGAACCGGTTTCTCGTCGTCGCCGATCCGAGCAAGGCGGCGGAGCGGCTGAGCCACCCGGTTCCGGTGGAGGTGCTTCCAGCGGCGCGAACCACGGTCGCCGACGACGTGTGCGTACTGGGCGGCGACCCCACACTGCGCGAGGCGGCGCACAAGGACGGCCCGGTCGTGACCGATAACGGGAACCTCGTCCTCGACTGTGCGTTCGGCGAGATCTACTCACCCGGCGAGCTGGCAGGTGATCTCGCTTCGATTCCGGGCGTGGTGGAACACGGACTGTTCGTCGGGATGGCAGACGAGATCCACGTCGGCACCGACGACGGCGTCGACGTTCAGCGACTGTAGCGGTTCGCCGCCAGAGATCCTCTATCTCGCCGACAGCTGTCGCTCGTGGGGCGAAAAATAATGAAAGGAAGTGTCTTATTTACAGGTCGCGCGGCTGGACCGTCTTCCGGTCGTTTTCCTCGGCACGTCGGGCGGCGTCGTCAAGGAGGCCAGCGACTTCTTCGTCGAGTGCGTCGTAGAAGTCCGACGCAACGTTTTTGTCGTCGAGCGCTTCCTTCACAGCGGCTTTGACAATAAGGTCTGCCATACAAGTTCGACGTTCCGCATCCCAGTTAATAAAGCTTCCCAAATTCTTCGGCGAACGGCCACGTTTCGAAGAATCTCTCCTACTCTGTCGCCCTCGCCAAAAGATTTAAGTGGAGAAGAAACGAGGGGCCGAGCCGACAGACCGGAGTAGGAGGGACACAGAAGGTCGAATATGCGCGAATTACTCGAAGCGGTCGCAGACGGCAGTTTAAGCGTCTCTGAAGCAGAAGCGAAGATTTCGGGCTACGCAACCAGTGAGGCCGGGAGATTCGATGCCGCGCGCGAGACGCGCCGCGGCGTCCCGGAGGCGGTGCTCTGCGACGGCAAGACACCGGAGGAAGTAGCCGCGCTCGCGACGACCGCAGTGGAGACGGCGGGGCGCGCGCTGGTCACGCGGGCAGACCACGAGCAGGTTGAGGCCGTCCGCGCACGTCTCGCGGACGAGCATCCGGACGCGAACGTGCGAACGCGCGAACGCGCGAACATCCTCGTCGCGCACGCAGCGGCGTTCGAACCGCCCGAACTCGATGCCACGGTCGGTATCGTCAGCGCGGGGACGAGCGACGCCATCCCCGCCGGAGAGGCCGCCATCGTCGCTGCAGAGATGGGGGCGACCGTCGAGGAACTCCACGACGTCGGTGTTGCGTCACTGGTGCGCGTGCTGGACGAGGTGGACGCCCTCCGCGCTGTAGACGTGCTCGTCGTCGCCGCTGGACGCGAGGGCGCGCTTCCGACCGTCGTCGCCGGACTGGTGAACACCCCCGTCATCGGACTCCCGGTGTCGAACGGCTACGGCCACGCCAGCGGGGGCGAAGCCGCGTTGTCGGGGATGTTGCAGTCCTGTACCGTCCTCTCGACCGTGAACATCGACGCCGGATTCGTCGCCGGAGCGCAGGCCGGGCTGATAGCCCGTGCGATCGACGCGGCGACGACGGAGTGAAAGAGATTTCTACTGATATGTACTGTTTTCTACTGGAATGTGCTTCAGGAATTTCGTAGGCCGGGAGCCAACCAACCGCTTTCCGGTCGCGCAGTGCGTGCGACTGCGCCAGCAGTCGGCGAAGGCGCACGCCACCGGGGAGGGACGGGGCCGCGAGGACGGGCGGCCCCGGCGGGTCGGGCCGCCCGTCCGCATGCGGTGGCGGTATGTTATATAATTGCAGGCGAGAAAACCTACGACTTCAGTCGTGGGATGAATCGCCGTCATCGGTTTCAAACGCCAAAATCGAAAGAATCGAGTGCCCACACTGTGTCTCTGTGATTGTCGTTGCGACGGACTCCCGTCGTGATTGACTGTCCGAAAACTGGCAGTTGATTCGGTATTTGCCTTACCAAATAAGTAAGCCCTCGGACACGCAGACCGACACGAAACAATCAGGTACCTTCGAGTCCTTCACAGGATAGGAGTAACGGGGGCGTGGCACTCTCATCGGCGTGTCGGGTCGTAAACCCGAGGTTCCCAAACCAGCGCAAACGGGCGTGGAAAGCCCACGACGTTAGTCGTGTGAGGATGTCACCCGAGTGACTCCTGCGGTGCGGTTGCGGTGTTTTGCCCTAGAAACTCCTGCTGTACGGCTGCGGCGTTGACCTTAGCGACTCCTGCGGTCGCGGTCTTGTATCCAAGCACCTTCTGCGGGTACGGTGTTGCCTCTCGCGTTAGCAGCGAACTCGGTGGTAGTGATTCCAACACGAAGTAGCCGAGACACCACAACAGAGAAATCGGGGTCGTAGAGAGATCGTGGTCGGAGTTACGCTGACACTTTGATGCGCTCTTCGGCACCCAACGCCTCGACGACCAACTCAGCAACATCCACGATCTCGATCTCGTCCTCGAAATCACCGGTCTTCCGCCCGTCTTCGTACATCGTCATGCACATCGGGCAGGCGACGACGAACTTCTCGACTGCATTCGCGGCGTCGGTGTCCTCCAGTGCCTCCCGGATACGCTCTTCGCTCGGCTTGGGGTCTTCTTCGAAGTCCATCCAGAGGCCGCCACCGCCGCCGCCACAGCAGAACGAGTTGGCGCGGTTACGCGGCATCTCGTCCAGCGTACAGCCGGTCGCGCGGACGATCTCACGCGGAGCTTCGTACTCGTCGTTGTAGCGCCCGAGGTGACACGGATCGTGATAGGTGACGGTGTAATCGAGTTCGGTACCCGACAGTCCCATCTGGCCCGACTGGAACAGTTCTTCGACGACCTGCGTGTAGTGGTAGACGGGGGCGTCGAACTCCTCGACCATCTCCGGATACTCGTTTTTGAACGTGTTGTAGCTGTGCGGGTCGGTACAGACGATCTTGTCGAAATCGCACTCCTCGAAGGCAGCGACGTTGTCCTCGACCAGCATCTCGTACAGCCCTTCCTCACCGACGCGGCGCACGTCGTTGCCGTCGTTGCGCTCGTCCTCGTAGAGGATACCGTAGGAGACGCCCGTCTCGTGGAAGATAGTCGCCAACGAGCGCGCGACCCGGCGGTTGCGCTCGTCGTAGGACGGATAATCGCCCACGTACCAGAGGAACTCCACGTCCTCGTCGCGGGCGTCCGGAATCTCGAAGTCGAGTTCGTCCGTCCAGTCCGGGCGCTTGCGCTCGGGGTCGCCGAAGGCGTTCCCATTCTGGAAGACGTTCATCATCGCGTCCTGGACGTTGGCGTCCATCTGGCCGGACTCGGTGAGCCGACGGTTCATCTCGGTGAAGGAGGTGAGATGCTCGATGTCGACCGGACAGGCGTCCATGCAGGCCATGCAGGCCATGCAGGACTCCATCGTCTCGCTGTCGATGACGCTCGCCCCACCGTCGGCGATGATGGGCTTCTCGTCCGTCTGGCCTGCATCGAGGTTCTCACGGTACTGTTTCAGGTCGAGGATCACGTCGCGCGGATCGAGTGGTCGACCGGATGCCTTCGCGGGGCAGACCGACGAACAGCGACCGCACTTCGTGCAGGCGTCCTGGTCGAGGAGTTGTCGCCACGAGAAATCGTCGATGCTACTCGCACCGATCTCGTCGGGGCTGGCGTCTGCCGGAACACCGGGGAGACGCTTGCCAGCCTTCTCGTCGTACGTGACGACGTTGGCGAACGACGAGAGCATGTGGAACGGCTTGGCGTAGGGGATCGACGCGACGAAGACGAGCGCCAAGAGCGCGTGCGACCACCACGTCACCGGATACCACGCGGTCGCCATCGCGGGTGTGACGCCAGCGATCTCGAGCACGTCCTTGACGAACCAGCCGACGAAGCTGACCGTCTCGAAGTCCTGGGCACCGGTTCCGAGGATTCGGAACCCTTCCGTGATGTAGCCGCCGACGCCGAGCAGGAACAGCGTCCAGATGAACAGGTCGTCCTCCAGACTCGTGTGTTTACCCCAGAGACGGTGATTGCGCACCCAGTAGCGCCGGTAGATGGCCATGCCGACGCCGACGACGAACAGCAGGCCCATCGCGTCCATCACCAGCGAATAGGCGAGATAGAAGTCGCCGACGAAGAACGATTGCTCGTTGCCGAGCACGTAGTGGGTAAACTTCCGATAGCCGTCCATGTCGATTGCGAGGATGGTCGTCCCGATGAGCAGGGTCAGAAAGCCCCAGAGGATGAACGAGTGCATCAACCCGCCGTAGAGGTCGCGGTTGAACTGCTTCTCGTTCGAGATGACGACTTTCGCCGCGCGCACGATTCGCCCCGGCAGGTCGTCGAGTCGGTCGAACCAGTCGTCGCCTCCCTGCGTAAAGCGTTCGAACCGGCCGTAAACGCCGTACAGGAACACGACGACGGCCACCGCGGCGAGGTAGTAGAACACCGCCTCACCGAGCAGTCCGATTTTCCAGAACGTCGGGCGCGTGACACCCGTCGCCTGCGAAAGCACGAAGTTTGCCATGTTTTATCAGGTGGAGACGAGTCGCTTAAGTCTTACTTCCCATCCATCTCCGCGCTGTCGTGCGAGAATACAAAACTTGTTGGGAGTTTATGTGAATCCCCACCCCAGTATCACCAGTGCGAGAGAAGCGACCGGGACGTCCCACCGTGAAACCGACAGCGGGGGAAGGGTTGGATTCCACGCAAAACAACGAGCGCGGAGTGCGAGCGAGAAGCGGTCTGCTCGGTCGAACGCGCGCGCCAGTCCGATAGCACCGATGAGTTGCATCCGCTCCGAGAGCGGTCGTTCCGAGCCGAGCCGGGCAGCCATCGACTGCCGAATCGACCGTAGATCGGCCTGTAAGACCGGCAGGAACCGGAAGACGAACGCGACACCCATCCCCAGAAACTGGCCCGGTCGCCCCGGTACCGCCCACTGGATCGCCGCGCGCGACTCCCGGATCGGGGTCGTGCGGACGTAGGCCGCGCTGACACAGAGCACGAGGTAGACGCGATAGCTCGCCAGAAGGGGGGCGACCGCCTCCGCGGGGACGACCCACGGAGGGCCGAACGACAGCGCCGCGAACAACGGCCCACCGAGCAGAAACGGGAAGACGTACCGGAACTCCCGAAGAATCCAGCGCGGCGACGTAGCGGCTCCCACGAGCACCAACACCACCAGTCCGGTCGACACGGCGAGTCCACGAGGCGTCGTGTGTGCGAAGGCGGCGACCGCGAATCCGGCCTGAAAGAGTAGTTTCACCCGTGGGTCGACGCGCTCGGCGAGCGACCCAGTTGGTCGATAGGAGAGCGTCATGGCACTCGCACCCCGAGTTCGCTGAGTTCGTCCTCGCTCTCCCCCGGTGAGCCATCGACCGCGATTCGACCATCAGAGAGTGCGACTACCCGATCCGCGAGCGACCACACGTCTCGGAGGTCGTGAGTGACGACCACGACACCTGTTCCCTCAGCCGAAAGGGTAGCGAGGTGCTCGACGACCGACTCACGGGCTGGCGCGTCCAATCCGGTGAACGGTTCGTCCAACACAAGGTGGGCTGGCTCCATTGCCAGTGCGCCCGCAATGGCGACCCGCTGGCACTCGCCGCCGGAGAGGGTTCCGATTCGCGCATCGCGGCGATCTGCCATCCCGACCGCGGACAGGGCCACCTCGACTCGGCGGTCGATCACGTCGTGCGAAAGACCGAGGTTCTCCGGGCCGAAGGCGACGTCCCCGCCGACAGTCGCGGAGACGAAGGTGTCGCGCGGATGCTGGAACACCATCCCGACGCGCGTTCGTGCGGCCACGAGGTCGTCTTCGACCGGCACGTCGTCGACCAGAACTTGCCCCTCGTCCGGCGTCAGCAGTCCGTTGAAATGCCGGACGAGCGTCGTCTTTCCGCTTCCGTTCGGACCGGTGAGGACGACGAACTCACTGTCGGGGATGGTGAGCGAGATACCGTCCAGGACGACCGACTGGCCGAATCGGTGGACGAGGTTCCGCGTCGCTATCATTCGGCGGTGACGCGGTCACTCCTTACGATACCGACCGCGGCGGCGATCTTGACAGCCTCGAAGGGGATGAACGCCAGCGCCGAGAGTGCGAAGGCTTCGGTGAGCGCGTAGTTGCCGACGAGCGAGAAGCCGACGGTACCGAAGGCGTAGATGACGGCAGTTCCGGCGACCATCCCCGCGACCAGTCGAGGGATTCCCGCAGATTTCGGGTCACGGAGTGTTAGACCGCCGTGGACGATCGCGCCGATGACGAACGCGGCGACGGGGTACGAGAGCAGATAGCCGCCCGTCAGGCCGACCAGTTCGACGAATCCGGCAGAGCCGCCTGCGAAGACCGGCGCGCCGACAGCACCCGCGACGAGGTAGAGGACGAGCGAGGCGCTCCCCCACAGCGGCCCGAGGAAGAGCCCGGCGAGGAAGACGCCGAGCACTTGCAGTGTGACCGGAATCGCAGGAGCGAGTGGGTTGGGAAACGACACCTGTGCGAACGCGCCGACAATGGCCGCGAACAGCGCGGTACGAGCGACGTTTCCGACGGTCTGTTCACCGACCAGTTCGACCGAACTCGTTTCGGTTGACATGGCGAATCGTCGCTCGTCAACCAGTATGATAGCTTCGGTTGACGGTCTTGGTTCGTCGGATCACAGCATGGAAAATTTTAGCGCCCGCCCAACAGGTTTTTATAGGATTCAGACGTCACAAACGCGCCATGGATAAGAAAACGGAGGAACTTCGTGACATCTTCATGGATGTGACGGACGAAGCGACGGTTACGGAAGCGCAGGAGGAGACACACGGGTCGCTCGGGTCGGAGGAGAAGGTGGACGAACGACTGCGCGACGTCATCGAGGATATGCGCGAGCGCTACGAGTTCGACACCTCGCTCTCCACGGAGGAACTGGTGACAGTCGTCCGGCGGTTCTATGCCGGGGACGAGGACGACGAGATCGCCAGCGAACTCGACGCGAGTGAGGACACCGTCGCCCGATCGCGGATCGATCTCCATCTCTTCCGGCGGTCGGAAACCGACGTCCCGTTCGATATCAGAACTTTCCGCGCACTTCTCGCAGACGATACCCCTCTCTCTGACTGTGCAGCCGAACTCGATATCAGCGAATCGACAGCCCGACGCTACCAGCACATCGTCGAAGCGAGAGACGAAGCGCGGACGGCCAACCAGCAGTTCACCAACGAGTTCGAGAATATCCTCCACGACCGCGAGCTCTCCGACCGGATGGCACAGGATATCCAGCAGGATGGACTGGACGACGCAACCGAAGGGATGGAGACGAACGTTTCATTCTAAATTACCTCTTTCTGCGGTCGGGTGCCGAGTCGCTCGGGCGAGCGACTCGGCCTGCCTCCCTGTAAAAAGCTCGACCAAAAGCACTCCTCACCCCCTCAGTCGCGTCTTCGACGCTCCTTCGAGGGATTCGTCGGCCCGGAAAATCGAAGATTTTCCGGAGAGTAAGCTGGCCTCTGGCGGTTGTGTCGCCGGGCGATTTTTCGGCGGTTGTGTCGCCGGCCACAGCGCGGTGATTCAGTTAGCGTCCCCCGGAAGCGCGTCGAGTATATCGAGGGCGCTGTTCATGGCATTCGCTCCGTATTCGATTCGTTCGTCCGCCGCTGCCCGGCTCATACCAGGGCCGACCACCCCGAACGTCACGGGAACATCACGCTCTAAGCTCACGTCGGCGAGTTTTCGTGCTGCGGCGTGCGCGACGACTCGATCGTGATTCGTGTCGCCTTCGATAATGGCACCTAAAACGACGACCGCATCGATTGTATCCCGCCTGGCGAGCTTATCCACCGGAAGTGGTGTATCGTAGACACCTGGAACGGTGATGACCTCGGCGATCGTTGCACCCCGACTGTCAGCATACTCCCTGGCTCGTCGTTCCATCCCCTCCGCGATTTCCACGTAGAAGTCGGCAACTACTACTCCGATTTCGGGCATAGAACAGGTTGTCGAATAGAATCACGTAATTGCAATGGTTCACAGATATGTGATACCAGGGACTGGACGTAACGACGATGGATAGGCACTGACGGCGTCCCACGAAGACAAATGATCGAGCGCCGTGACGACTATTCGACGCCGGACTCGACACCCTCTTCGATCGCGTTTGCTTCGACCTCGTCGTCGTTCAAGCGCGTGATGCGGGCTTTCATGATACGGGTGTTCTCGACCTGTTCGACGTGGAGGCGAACACCGTCGTATTCGATGTCCTCGCCTTCCTCGACGAGCCTGCCCGCGCGGTTGAAGATGAATCCAGCGATGGTCTCGAACTCCTCGCCCTCGGGGAGGTCGATGTCCATCGCTTCGTTCACCTCGTCGATGTTGAGTTCGCCGCGGACGATGACCGTGTCGTCGTCCACGTACTCGATGGGCTCTTCTTCCTCGCCTTCGAGGATATCGCCGACGATCTCTTCGACCATGTCCTCCATGGTGATGAGCCCCTCCGTCGTCCCGAACTCGTCGATGACGATGACCATCTGCATCCGGTTTTCTCGCATCTCGGTGAGCAGTTCGTCCACGTTCTTGCTCTCGGGGACGTGAAGCGTAGGCTGGATGAGGTCGCCGAGCTTGAGACCGTCGCCCCCTTCGCCGTAGTTCTTCTCGCGCACGAGGTCACGCACCGTGACGATACCGATGACGTTGTCCAGACTGCCCTCGTACACCGGCACGCGCTCGTGGCCCGCCTGAACGAGCGTCTCGATGGCTTCGTCGATACCCGCGTCCTGGGGGACAGCGGTCATGTCGAGGCGGGGGGTCATCACCTCCTTAGCGATGGTGTTGTTGAATCGGAAGATTCTGTCGAGCATCTCGCGCTCGTCCTCCTCGATGACGCCCTCGCGCTCACCCGTCTGAATCATGTCCTGAATCTCGTCGCGCGTGACGTACGACGTCTCGATCGCCGACCGGCCGCCGGTGACGCGGTTGACGATCCGAGTGAGGTAATCGAAGAGGACGACGAGTGGGAGCAGGACGTACTCGGAGTATTTGAGCGGTTTGGCGATTCGAAGCGACCACGATTCTGAGTTCTCGACGGCGTACGATTTCGGCGCGCTCTCGCCGAACAGCAAGACGAGTGCGGTGATGCCGAAGGTGGCAACTGCGACCGCCGTGCTCTGCGAGTAGCCGGCGTACACGAGCAGTCCCGTCGAAATCGAGGACATGGCGATGTTGACGATGTTGTTGCCCACGAGAATCGTGATGAGCAATCGATGCGGGTCGTCTTTGAGCGCCGCGACGGTATCGGCACCCGCAACACCGTCTTCGACCAGCGCCTCAACGCGGTGTTGAGCGAGCGAGAACATCGCAATCTCCGAAGACGAGAAGAACGCCGACAATCCGATAAGGATGGTGATAACGGCGGCACCGCTCCACAAAATAATCGAGTCGGAGAGTTGGAAGCCAAACACACTATCGAGTGGAGCAGTCTGCGCGAGGACGACTAGTATCGGAGAGAGTGTCATTCAATGACCCATCTTGAGCATCAGCGGGATTAACTCTTTATTCTTTTGCTGAGGAGACATTACGGGTGAAACTGCCGCGAGCGAAGCCCTTACAGGCGTTTCTACCCAAAAGACGGATATGAGTGCCGAAACAGCAGCTCCACCCATCACCCTGTACCGACTGCAGGCCTGCCCGTTCTGTGAGCGTGTGGTTCGGAAATTACAGGAATATGACCTTTCGTACCAGTCACGGTTCATCGAACCGATGCATTCGGAGCGGAACGTCGTCAAGCGCATCAGCGGAAAGCGAACCGTTCCCGCCATCGTCGACGAGAACACGGGTGTGACGATGAGCGAGAGCGCGAACATCGTGGAGTACCTCGAAAACACGTACGGGAGAGGCGAATAATGGTGGACTTCGACGTGGTCGAACTCGGTGACGCCGACCACCCCGAAGTGGGAGAGACGGCACCGGACTTCACTCGTCCGCTCGTCGACGATGAGTTCTGGGAAGACGTGTCGCTGTCCGACGTGACCGCTGATGGCCCGACGTTACTCGTCTTCCACAGCATGGACGGCGGATTCCCTGCGACCTACATCTGGAACGAACTCCGGGAGCGCGCGTGGGACGACGACCACGATCTGCAGATCGTCGGCCTCTCGATCTCGACGCCCTACGAGCACAAGACGCTCATCGAAGAGCGCGGGATAGCATACCGACTGTTCAGCGACCCCGCAAACGAGGTCGCGGAACAATACGGCATTAGCAACGATCTGGACGGGATGGCGGGCATCAGCGAACCCCGACCAGCCGTCTTCCTCCTGGACGAAGACCGAACCGTCGAGTACGCGTGGGTCGCGACGGAGTGGCCCGAGTTCCCCGATTACGACGAGATCGAGCGCGCCATCGAAGAGCGATAAGCCCGACCGTCCGAGGACGCTACGCTTTTTTCGCCGGATGGCCGAACAGTTGCCATGGACGACCTCGAACGAGCAGTGGCGGCGGTCCAGGACGGGAACCTCGTCGTCTACCCGACCGAGACGGTGTACGGTCTCGGCGCAGACGCGCTCGATCCGGACGCCATCCGAAGCGTGTTCGACGCGAAACGACGGGCGCGCGAGAAACCCATCTCGCTCGCCGTCCCGGACGTAGAGTCGGCACTCCCCTACGTCCGCCCGACGGAGCGCGAACGCGAGTTCATGCAGCAGTTTCTCCCCGGCCCCGTGACTGTTCTCTGTGAGAAGCGGGAGCCGGTTCCGGACGTCCTTACCGCTGGCCGAGCGCGCGTGGGCGTCCGGATTCCCGACCACCCGGTCGCGCTGGAATTCCTTCGACGCGTCGCTCCCACGCCGGTCACCAGCACGAGCGCGAACGTGAGCGGGCGAGCGAGCGTGACGCGCGTGGACGACCTCGACACCGAGGTCAGAGACGCGGCGTCGGTCGTGCTCGACGACGGAGAGACGGGGGGAACCGCGAGCACCGTCGTGAACGTCGAACGCGGCGAGATACTCCGACGAGGGTCGGACGCTGACGAGATCGAGGTGTGGCTAGCCGCCGAGAAGTGACCGAAGTGAACGAGATTTCACGCCGCACTCGGCCCGGTACTCGCAGGCGTCGCACTTGGACTCGTTTTTCGATCGCGGTGGCGGCCCGTCGATCGCGCGAGTGGTTCTGACGGTGCGGCGATAGGCGGCTTTCCGCCGGATAGTAAGCTGAATCTCACGGACGACCCCGTAGGCAGGATATTCGACGAACGCGCGTTCGACCGCCTGTTCGTGTTCCCACGAGAGGGCTTTCGCTGCCGCGACCGTCCGGACAGTTTGAGGCCCCCAGACGCCTTGTTCGGGTGGCGTTCCGGTGAACACCATCGATGGGACGGGGGTTTCGAGATCGAGCACCTTGTGAACGATACCACGGCAGTCCTTTCCTTCGACCAGTCGTTCGCGGTCGGCGGGGGCGACCAGTTCCGACCACGCGTCGAGTTGTGTCGCCCGTCCGAGATTCGACCGGAACTGAGCGGGAGAGATGGCGAGTGGACGATCTGTGATGTCCTCGTCGAGAAGCGCCTCGTACTCGAACGCGAGTTGCCGCCGTTCGGCAACGAGGTCGGGAACGTCGATGTCGTCCCGGCGCAGGTAGTAGAGCTTCCGCGGGCAGTATGCGGCGGTTTCGAGTTCACTGAAGGGTATCTTCGACACGGCGGTTCTGGTCGCGGGGTCGTATATAAACCTCCGGGCTGAGGGAAAGCGGCAAGAGTCTGGACAGTCTCTGGTCGCACATGAGCGACTTCGATAAGGAAGCTGAGCGGGAGAAACTCCGCCAGCAGTACGAGAAGGACAAGGAGGAGCGACAGGCGACACAGCGAATGAGCGAGCTGCTGTTGCAAGGCGCGACGATGACGGGAAAACACTGCGACACCTGTGGCGACCCTATCTTCCGATACGACGGAACCGAGTTCTGTCCGACGTGCCAGCAGGAGACGAACACGGGGACGACCGCAGAGAGCGCCTCCGGGGACATACCGACTGAAGAAACTGCCGCCGGCGCAGCATCTGCTGATGGACCATCTGCCGACGCAACATCCGCCGATGCAGCATCTGCCAACACAACACCCGCCGACGGAGCGACCGAGATCGAAGTCGAGCAGTCCGGTTCCAACCCGGAGACGAACACGCAGTCGGACGAATCCGGTCAGCCACCGACACCGCCGCGACAGCCTCGGCGTGCGCCATCGAGCCAGTCAGAAGCGGCACGCGGTCGGAGTCGAGAACCCCACCAGGCGGGAGCACAGGCCGATGCTCGGCGAGACGAGTTCGGAGACACGGGTGATCTCACCGGAGCTCGGAACGCACTGCGCCGGAAACTGACGCGGCTCGCGCGCGAAGCGGAGGAGACGGACGACGTAGGATACGCACGGGAACTGCTGAGCGCGACACGCGAAGCAGCAGAGGCACTGGCGGCACTCGAACGGGCGAAACGTTAAGCCCGAACCAACCAACCACCTGTCATGGACGTACTCGTCCCTATCGACGGTTCGGAGTGTAGTTCTCGCGCACTTCAGTTCGCTGTGACGTTCGCCCAGGAATTCGACGCGACGCTCCACGTCGTTCACTTCTCCAACGAACAGACCGACGCGACCGACGAGATCCTCTCACGCGCCCGTGAAGTGGTCGAGTCGGAAGGCGTCGATGCGGATGTGAAACTCTGGACCGATATGCAACTGGAGTTCCGACCCGCAGACCGCGTCGGTGAGAACATCCTCGAACTGGTGAACACGAACGGATACGACCACGTCATCATGGGTCATCAGGGGTCAGGAACCATCGAACGAGCGATACTCGGAAGCGCCGCCGAAACCATCGTCCGTGCAGAAGCGGTTCCAGTGACTATCGTTCCGTAAAGAAAAGCGACTACAGTCGGGTCGAACGCTTGTTCACGTACCACGGCTGGTCGAACCAATCGAGCACGTAGCCGAGATCGGGGTCGAACTCCGAGGGGAAGCGGTTATCCGGAACGTGGTGCTGTGGCTTGCCGTACAGTTCCTTCTCGGGCGTCTGTCCGCTCGTTTCGTGCTGTGGGGTTCCGTACAACTCTTCGATATCCCGCCCGTCGTCGTCATCCTTTTCTCGGAATCGGATCAGCATGGGTTTACTCTCATCCGGGTAAATGGACGGGAGGCATTTAATGTGGCGCGACCGTTCACGCTGTTCATACCCCAGTATTCGGCCCGTTCTCTGGACAATGAACTGTGTTAAGCCGGCATGACCGAGAAAACGAGTGATGGAAAATGGCGTCGTAAGAGATGTCGAAGCCATCCAGTCACACCGAAACCGTCGCCTGGAAACTACCCCTTACGGCTCGTACTCGCTGGCGACGACCTCACGGATGCGGTCGGCGGTCACCTCGCCGACTCCCTGCGTTTCCATAAGTTCGTCTTTCGATGCGGTCATGACTGCTTGAACCGATTCGAACTGCTCCAGCAGCGAGCGAGCGGTGACGGGGCCGATGTCGGCGATGGAAGCGACGACGTACTCCTGTTGTTCCGGAAGCGTCTTCGCGTGTTTGTCGCCGTGAACCGAAACCTCGCGCTTGCTCACCTCCTGTTCGCGCGTGGCGATGACTTCGAGCAGGTCGGCGGTGTCGTTCTCGTCTTCCGTTCTGAGAATACTCGCACCGAAATCGACCGCGAGTGACGCGATCGCGCCCCGAATCGCGTTCGGGTGGACGTTCCGCTGTTCGTACAGCCCTTCACCCTCGATGATGACGACCGGTCGGGCGTAGTGGCGGTTCATATCACCCACCTGCTCGAACACGGAGCGGTCGCCACCGACCAGCGTGTCGAGGAAGTCACTCACCGATTTTCGCTCCACGACGACCCGGTCGCTCAACACGTAATCACCGACCGCGAGCGTTTCGAGGCGCACGTCGACCCCGTCTCGTGCCGAGAGGTCACGGGCGATGTTCGCGTCGAGTTCGCGCTGGTCGGCGACGATCTCGACGCTCTCGCCGTTCTCGCGTCTCCGGGCAGTTGCGACCACGCCGTCCAACTCGTCCGTACTACGGCCTTCCGTCTCGAACTCCTGAAGACCGTGGTTCACTTCGGACGTTTCGCCGTCGCCGCCGAAATCGCCGAGCGTCTGCTGCGAGTCGTCGAGTTCCTCTTCGACTTCCGCGGCGACGCCTTTCAGCTTCCGCAGTTCTTCTTCCATCTCGTCCTCCCGGCGCTTCGAGATCCAGAAGTACGCCTCGTCACGGGTGTCTTCGGCGAGCAAGACGACGACCTGGCCCTGTGCCTGCCGACCAGTCCGACCCTTGCGCTGGATCGAGCGCACTGCGGTCGGGACGGGTTCGTAAAAGAGCACCAGATCGACTTCGGGCACGTCCAGACCCTCTTCCGCGACGGAGGTAGACACCAGCACCTCGAACTCGCCAGCGCGGAAGTTGTCCAACACCTCCTGCTGTTGTTTCTGGGTCATCCCGTCGCTCCCCTCCTTATCCCCCTGTCCGACGAACCGCCGGGCGTCGAAGTGCTGGCCGAAGAACTCGGTCAGCGTCTCCGCCGTGTCCCGCGATTCGGTGAAGACGATAATCCGTTGCCCACCGTCGACGAGCGTCTGCGCGACGTAGGTGTGTGCCTTCCGGAACTTGGGGTGACGGTCGTCGAACTGAACCGCTTTCCGCATCGCTTCCTGTACTTTCGGCTCGGACACCATCCGCTGGCTGGCCTTCGACGCGCCGGACGACCGGGCGGAGTTGCGCTGGCGTTCGAAGTACCGGCGAAGGGATTCGACACTCTGCGTCTCGGCGAGTTCGACCGCCCGCCGGAGTTTCATCACCTCCGCGTGGGCGGACATCCCCTTGTATCCTTCCGACTGGTCGTTGTCGATGAGTTTCTGCAACTCACCGCGAACCTTGTTCAGATCCTTCTGGGAGATGTCTGGGCGCGTCGTGTTGACGACGCCGAGTTGCTTCAGGCGCTCCAACCGGTCGGAGATGACCTCGTTCAATGCGTCTCGGATCTCGATGATCTCGTCCGGGAGTTGGACGCGAACCCACTCGACTTCGGTGTCGTGCGTGTAGGTCGAAACGTCGCTGTCTTCCTCGGTCATCACCTCGACTTCGTGAAGACCGAGGTTCTCACACACCTCCAGGATCGATTCCTTGTCACCGCCCGGTGACGCACTCATCCCGGTGACGAGCGGGTCGTGAGCGTCCGCGTGGTACCGTTCTGCGATGTAGTTGTACGCGTAGTCGCCGGTCGCGCGGTGACACTCGTCGAAGGTGATGTGCGTGACCGGCCCGAGATCGATTCGACCGCCCACCAGATCGTTCTCCACGACCTGCGGCGTGGCGATGATGACCGTCGACGACTCCCACAGCTTCGACCGTTCGTCGGGACGCACCTCCCCAGTGAACACGACGATCTCCTCGTCCGGAACGGAGAGCGCCTCCCGATAGAAATCCGCGTGCTGGTTGACCAGCGGTTTCGTCGGCGCGAGCAGGAGCGATTTGCCACCGACCTCGTTCAGTCGCTCCGCCGTGACCAGTAGACTGACCGTCGTCTTCCCCAGCCCCGTCGGAAGACAGACGAGCGTGTGATGATTGCGTGCAGTGCCTGCGAGTTGAATCTGATAGAGTCGCCGCTCGATGAACTGCGGCGCGAGATAGGGATGTTCCACGTAGCTCTGTTCCGTGTCCGTGGTCGCCATTCGTCGTAGGGTTTCGTCGTCATCCCGTTAAAGGGTTCGTGTGGCGGGGTGAAAGTGAACGGTGAAGGTTTGTATCGGAGGACGGAACCAACCTCGACGGATCGAATGCAACGTATCGGATACTGGTTCGTCTGGTGGCTCCCCGTGTGGTTAGGCGCTCCCTGACGGCAACATTCGTCACATCGACAGATAGTGCGTGTCGGCAAGAGAGGAGACCGAACAACCACCAGCGAAATCGACCACAGCACGCCGAAATACGGGGACGGATAGTTAGACGACGGACGGAGCGTACTGAAGCCCGAGGAAGATCGCCACCGCCGCACCGATAGGAATCGTGAGGTTGTCGTCGATGACGTACCCCGCGATGACGGGTTTCACCCCGTCGGCGAGCGTCGCGGCCAGCGCACCGAGCACGGCGGCCGGAAGCGGCAGGTCGAGGAGCGACGCGATGACGAGGCAGACGGCGAACGTCACGAGCAAGGTGTGGATCGCCTTGACGCCGAGTTCGCCCGAGCCGAGCAAACCACTGATGGGGTCGGCGATAGTCAGCATGAGCATCGCTGGAATCGCCACACGTGGTTCGAACGCCCACGCAGTCACCGTCATCCCGAAGAAGTAGAGCGCGTAGCCCGCGAGGTTGTCCTGCTCGTACTCGCGAGTGAGTTCGTCGTAGATACGCCAGTCGAGTCCGACGAGCAGTCGGATGATTTCGAGCACGAGGGCGACAGCCGAACCAAGCACGAGAAGCAAGCGCAACTGCTCCCACGTCAGCAAGTCCAGCAGGTACAGGGCCGGAATCCCGGTTCCGCTGACGTGTACCAGACGGCGCTTGACTTCCCCCCGCACGGTTAGAGGTCGGCGAACGTGCGGTGGCCACTCCGGAGGTCGTCGAGGATGGCAGGGAGGTCGGCGATAGCGACTCGTCGCTGCTCGGTCGTGTCACGTTCACGGAGAGTCACGGCCTCGTCGTCCAGACTCTCGTAGTCAACCGTCACGCAGAAAGGGGTGCCGACTTCGTCCTGTCGCCGGTAACGCCGACCGATGTTCCCCGAATCGTCGTAGGTCACGTCGAAGCCGTGTTCTCGAAGGTCGCTGGCGATGTCGCGTGCCGTCTCGCCCATGCCGTCTTTGTCCATCAGCGGGAAGACGCCGACCGTGGTCGGTGCGAGTTCGGGTTCGATCGCCAACCGAGTGCGCGTCTCGCCGTCCACTTCGTCCTGCTCGTAGGCGTGAGCGAAGACGGTGTACAGCACGCGGTCGATACCGATGGACGGTTCCACGACGTGCGGCGTGATATGTTCGCCGGACTCTTTGGCCTCCTCGACGCTGAAGCCGGTCTTTGCGACCGGAATCATGTAGGAATCACCATCGACTTCGACGGTGACTTCGTCGCCGTCGAACGCCGAGCGGTCGCGCTCCGCGAGCGTCTGGAGCGCGTCGGCGATGTCGGCAGCAGCACCGCCGAACTCCGGCCCGAGATAGCTCATGTCCGGTTCGACGGTCGCGCGTTCGACCACCTTCGGCTCGTCGTACTGGCGGAAGACGGTGAAATCCTCGTCCGAGTACGCGTCGTGTTTCGAGAGGTCGTAATCGCTCCGGTAGGCGTAACCGGTGATCTCGATCCAGTCGCCATCGATCTCGGCTTCCGCGTCCCAGCAGTCGCTCGCGTAGTGGGCACGCTCACCTGCGAGGTGTTGACGGAAGCGGAATCGATCCATATCGACGCCGACTCGCTCGTACCACTCCTGCCCGACACCGAGATAGTACGCAACCCAGTCGCTCGCGATGACGCCCTCTTCGACCGCCTCGCCGACCGTCATCCGCACGTAGTCGCCATCCTCGGCGTTCTGTTGTTCGGCGGAGTAGAGCGTCACTTCCACGTCTTCGACCCGGTGAAGTGGCGGTTCGTCAGTCTCTGGGTCGATGAAATGTTCGAGTTCGGCTTGCGTGAACTCACGGACGCGGACGATGGACTTCCGAGGGCTGATCTCGTTTCGGTAGGCTGGGCCGATCTGCGTGATGCCGAACGGAAGCTGGTTGCGGGCGTACTCCGACAGTCGAGGGAACTCGACGAAGATACCCTGTGCCGTCTCTGGGCGCAGATAGCCGGGATAACCAGAGCCGGGGCCGATAGCCGTCTCGAACATGAGGTTGAATTCCTCGACCGGTTCGCCCGCGAGTTCGGCGTTACAGTTCGGGCAGTGCAGGTCGTGTTCGGCGATGAGTTCGCCGACTTCGCCCAGCGGGAGGCTCTCTGCGTCCTCGATACCCGTGTTGTCCTCGATGAGGTGGTCGGCACGGTGGCTCTCGCCGCATTCCGGGCATTCGACCAGCATGTCGTCGAAGGTGTCGAGGTGGCCCGACGCTTCGAAGACGGGTTCGGGCATCACGGTCGGCGCTTCTATCTCGCGGTGGCCCTCCTGCACCTGAAACCGGTCGCGCCACGAATCTTCGAGATTTCGTTTCAGTGCCGCACCTTCCGGACCGTAGACGTAGAAGCCGGAGACGCCACCGTACGCTTCCGCCGCCTGAAAGAAGAAGCCACGTCGTTTGGCGAGTTCGACCAGCTCCTCACTCATACCAGTGCCTCCAGCAAGTTCACGTCACGGACGATGCCGACGAGCTGGCCGCCACTCACGAGTGGCACCTGTTCGATGTCCTTCGTGAGCATGGTCTGGGCCACCTCGCGGGCCGTCTTCCGCTTCGAGACCATCTCGACGTCGTCGGTCATGAAATCGCGAACCGGTGCGGACGGAATCTTGACGTTTCGAGTCGGGATGTAGCTGTTGCCGACCGATTTGATGCCTTCCCACATCCAATCGTCGTCTTCGTCGGCGATACTGCCGCCAGTGTCGTCTTCCCCTTCGACGACCTGCGCGACCTCGATGATGTCCACCTCGGTGAGGATGCCGTCCATCTCGCCTTCGTCGTCCAGCACGATAGCGTAGGGGACGTTCGCGTAGAAGATCTCACGCTCGGCGACCGTCAGCGGCGCTTCGATGTAGCACGTGTTCACGTCCCCGTTCGCGAGCTCGCCGACTTCGGTGTCGCCGTCGGCTTCGTTCTCGGCGATCGCCCGAACGACGTCGGTGACGGTGACGATTCCTTCCAGTTCGCCGTCCACGACTGGCACGCGTCGAGTACCCTCTTCTAACATCAGTGCCGCAACCTCCTCGACGGACGCGTCCTGCGTCGTCGTCGGCACGTCGCGCATCAGGAGTGCGAGCTGGTCTTCGTCAGGATTCTCGATGAGGTCGTCACGGGAGATGAGACCGCGATACTGTTCACCGTCGTCGGTCTGTTTGACGACCGGCACGGAGGAGAACGACCGCTCCTGTAGGTATTCGAGTACGTCGTCGCGCGTGCCCGGAAGCTCGACAGTAATCACGTCTGAGCGGGGCGTCATCGCTTCGGCAACGTTCATACGCGCCGGATACGGTTTCACCCTTCTTGTACCCTGCGAAGCGCGGAGTGAGTTCCGTCGAAAGAGGGTGTGTTCAGAATGGAAGAAAGAATCTACGTGACGATGCGGTAAATCGGCAGACGGAAACGAGCCGTTACTCGTCGTGATGGTCGCCGACTTGCGGTTCGACGACGTAGTTCTCGTACTTCTCCGGGTTCGGGAAGAACTTCGTGTACTCGTCGTGGCGGAACGAGCCGAGCACCGTCCCGTCGATGGTCTGGACGTGACTGTACATCTCGTCTTCGCGCATCGCCGTCTTCACAAGTGCTGGCGCGTGCATCATCTCGTACGTTCCGGCGATGAGGATGGCGGTCCCCGTCTCGGCATCGAGATACTGGGTCAGCATGAACACCCGCGAACTCACCTCCTGCCGGAAAACCTGGTATTTCGGGAAATCGCCTGCCTCGACAGCCTCGGAGAACGCCTCGGCATAGTTGTCTGGGATGACGTAGACGAAGCCGAATCGATCGGTCTCACCCGCTTCCGGATGTTCGGGTGCAGTGTGACTCGCCGGAATCTGGATCACGTCCCATCCCTCAGATTCGAGGTCGGCAGCCATCGACTCCATATCGTCGAGCGTCCGCCCCCACGCATCCTTCTCTACGTCTGCGTTGGCGGCGATTCGCTCGGCGTAGTCGGTGTCCTCGTCGCCGATTTCTGGCATACTGCTATGTCAGGCTTCGAAGCGGTAAAAACTGTTGTTATACACCAACGCCGAACACGGTTTCCATGACGAACGACGTGGCAAGCACCATGATGCTTGCGAGAAACAGTTTCGCAGCACTCGGAAGTCGTTCCTCAGGAGGGATCGAGTAGTGTGTCAACGGTGGAATCTGCTGGACGATGGCCTGGAAACGCGTCTCTTTGCGCCCGCCGATGACCTCCCCTTTCTTCTCGTTGCGGACGACTTCGACACCCCCGTCGTCGGTCTTCTCGATGTCCCACGGGGGGTCGGGACGGAGCTGGAGCGTCGCGTAGCCGAACAGTAAGATACCGGCCATGAACAGCACGTACTTCACGCCGACGAGACCACGACCGGACAGGAGACTCACCACCCCGCCGACGACGAAGACGACACCGGTCACCGCGGCTCCGTAGACGAGTGCGTCGAGCACCTGCCGAAATCGCCTCGGAGACCGGTCTACGTCGACCATTACCGCATCGTGTAGGGGGTGAACTCTTCCGGTTCGGCGTATTCGTCCAGATGACGGTGGCAGTGACTGAAGCGACCGGTGTCGCTCACGACGTTGTCGTCCGGTTGTTCCGAGTCACAGACGCTTCCGAACACGTCCCGGAGGTACTCGCGGGCCTGCTGGTCGTCGTTGTTCTCGATGTAGTCTGCCGCCTCGTCGATGTGCTTTTCGATCTCCCTCGGAACGTCGAACTCGCCGAACAACTCCTGTCGAATCTCGCCGATGTCGGAGAATCGCGTCTCCATCCCGATCATCTCTTTCAACTGGTCGCGCATCGACCGCTCGGCGCGTGACCGTTCGCGGACGACCTCGCGGAAGATCTCGACGTTCATCCAGAGGTCGTCGTCCACGTGCTGGTACTCTTCGGGGCGAATCTTCATCGGACAGCGCGTGCTGAACGGACATCCCTTCGGTGGGTCGCGCGGACTCGGCGGCGTCCCCCGAAGGGTGATTCGCTCGCCGCCCGCTGTGGGGTCGGGCTCTGGAATCGCCGACAGCAGCGAGACGGTGTAGGGGTTCTTGGGATTCTCGAACAGTTCTTCGGCCTCGCCCAGTTCCATGATGTGGCCGAGATACATCACCGCGACCCGGTCGCAGATGTGGCGAACCACGGAGAGGTCGTGGGCGATGAACAGGTAGGTAAGACCGAACTCGTCCTGCAGATCTTCGAGCAGGTTGAGGATCTGGGCCTGCACGGACACGTCCAATGCCGAAACCGGCTCGTCCAGCACGACGAACTCGGGTTCGAGCGCGAGCGCGCGGGCGATGCCGACGCGCTGGCGCTGACCACCCGAGAACTGGTGTGGGTAGCGATAGTAGTGTTCGGGTCGCAGTCCCACCACGTCCAGCAGTTCGCGGACGTGCTGTCTGCGTTCGCGTGGCGTCTTCCAGTCGTGAACGTCCAGCGGTTCGCGGATGATCTCACCGACCGTCATCCGGTCGTTGAGGCTGGATTCGGGGTCCTGGAAGACCATCTGGCTGTTTCGCCGCCAGTTTTTGAGTTCCGTGCCGGAGAGTTCGGTCACGTCGGTACCGTCGAACAGCACTTCCCCTGCCGTTGCGTTCTCCAGTTGGATGAGCGTCCGACCGAGCGTCGATTTTCCACAGCCCGATTCACCGACCAGCCCCAGCGTCTCACCGCGCTTGATGTCGAGTGAGACACCGTCCACGGCTTTGACGGGGGTCGAATCGACGAGTCCGCCTTCACCGTAGTAGGTCTTCAGTTCGTTGACCTCCACGAGCGTCTCGCCTTCGGAGACGCTTACCGATTCAGTCTGCTGGACTTTGCTCATAGTTCCTCCTCGCTTTCAGTTGCTGCATCTCGATGCAGTTCGATGGCCCGTCCCTGCGAGACATCTTCGGGGTAGAGCAGGCACGCGGCGGTGTGGTCGTCTGCGTCCTCCTCGACTTCGAGTGAAACCGGATGAACCTTGTCACATTCGTCGAACGCCTCGGGACACCGTGGCGCGAAGCGACAGTAGGTCGCCGGTTCGTTCGGCGTCGGCACGTCACCCTCGATGGTGGACAACCGGTCGGAGTCCGGATTGTTGCCGGGGATACTCCGAAGGAGCCCTCGCGTGTAGGGGTGCCGTGGATTCTCGAACAGTTCCACGACGGGTGCGGTTTCGACGATCTCACCGGCGTACATCACGTTCACACGGTCTGCGATCTCCGCGATAACGCCCATGTCGTGCGTGATGAACATGATGGCGAGGTCACGCTCTTCTTGCAACTCCTCCAGCAGTTCGAGGATCTGCGCCTGGATCGTCACGTCCAGTGCCGTCGTCGGTTCGTCACAGATGAGGAGTTCGGGGTCACAGGCCAGTGCCATCGCGATGACGGCGCGCTGGCGCATCCCGCCGGAGAACTCGTGGGGATACTCCTTGACGCGCCGTGAGGCGTCCGGAATGCCGACCGCTTCGAGGAGACTGATCGCCTCCTTGGTCGCCTCCGTTCCACGGAGCCCCTGATGGAGACGCAGTGCCTCTTTGATCTGGTTCCCGACCGAGTAGACCGGGTTCAGACTCGTCAGAGGGTCTTGGAACACCATGGCGATGTCCCCACCACGGATCTTCCGGTACTGTTTTTCCGACTTCGTGGTCAGCTCCTCGCCGTCGAAATCGATGCTGCCGCCGAGGATGCGCCCCGGCGACTTGATGAGACCCATGATAGAGCGTGCCGTGACGCTCTTTCCGGAGCCGGATTCGCCGACGATACCGACCGTCTCACCACGCTTGATGTCGAAGGAGACGCCATCGATCGCTCGGATGACCTCCTTGTCGGTGAAGAACGCGGTCTGTAGGTTCTCGACCTGCAGGATGGCCTCTTCGCGGGCCGTCGTCGTGGTGTATTCGCTCGACGCCATTATGCACCACTCCCTCCTGCCGCGGCGACTTCAGCACCGCCGTCTTCACCGGTCTGGCTCTGTGGGTCGATGGCGTCGCGGATACCGTCACCCAGTGCGTTGAACGCCGTCACGACGAGCACGATGAGCACACCGGGGATGAACGAGATGTGCCACGACTGTGTCGCTACGTAGCTCTGTCCGACGTCCACGGCACGACCCCATTCGGGCGTCGGTGGGTTAATACCCAGTCCGAGGAACGAGAGCCCTGCGACGGCGATGATGATGCCGCCGAGACTCATCGAAGCGTAGACGAGCAGATAGCCGAGGATGTACGGCGCCATGTGTTTCTGCATCGTCACACGGGGCTTCTGACCGAAGCTCTTTGCCGCATCGATCCATTCCTGCTCGGCGACCTGGAACGCCGGCCCACGGACTGCACGCCAAAGGAACGGCCAGCCCGTTCCGGCGAACAGCAGCGCCAACAGGAACCCGCCGTTGTAGATATCCGCGATCCACGTCCCCTGCAAGACGAACGAGAGCAGGATGAGGAACAACAGCCGGGGGAGTGACATGATGGAGTCACCCACGATGACGACGCCGAGGTCGATGAGACCCTTGTAGTACGCCGTCAGCAGGGCGAAGCCTGCCGCGATGAGTCCACTCAGACCGATGGCGACGACACCGATGAACAGCGACACGCGTGCGCCGTGTACCATGAAGGTAAACATGTCCTTCCCGGTTGGCATGGTTCCGAACGGGTGCCATCTACCGTAGTCGTCGTAGGTCATCGGGCCGACGTTTCCGCCACCACCTTTCGAGCGGGAGCCGAGGTTCGCCTCACCGATGAGGATCTTCTCGACTTCCCCCGTCTCCTCGTTCAGATAATTTATCTCGTAGGAGTATGGGTTCTGGATGGTCTTCTCGACCGTCGTCGGGCCGAGTGCTGGGGCAAAGATCGCCATCACGACGAACATGAAGACGACGACGAATCCGAACTTCCCCCACGCGTGATTGCTGAATCGATTGACCATGTCGTCACGTGGCGTCCATTCGGCGTAGCGGTAATGCTCCCGGAACGTCAAGTAGCCGCGCCAGCCCCAGTACATGAACACCAGCGTGTATGCGTACACGAGCACGACGCGAATCGCCCAGACGATAGCTGGCGGCAGATTGAGGAAGGTTCCTTCCCAACCGCCGCCCGGCGTCCGCCAACCGGTGTTGTCGAAGTTCATTCTCGTCAGTAGCGTCGGTAGGTCAGCCAGCGCATCGCCGACCGTTGCGAATGGCGCGGCGATCGGCTGTAGGAACGATAGCTTGCTCATCACCAGTTCCCACGGCATCGCCATCACGGTGCTCGCCAGTGCACCGAATTCGAGGGCGAACAGGACGACGAAACCGGCGAGCCAGACCATGGCCGGTCGTGGGTTGTCAGCGATACGTTCACGGAGGGGTTTTTCGTTTTCAGCGTCAGGGATTCGACTCATATCAGGAACCTCCCTCGTATCCGACACGGGGGTCGATGATGGTGTACAGGAAATCCTGCAGGATGTTGATCAATACGACGAGCAGGATGAACACGAACATCAGCGAGCCGACCAGCGGCAGGTCGCCCTGGATGACCGCCCGGAAGAACAGGGCACCGATTCCGCTGATGTCGAACACGGTCTCAACGAGCACCGACCCACCGATGAGCAAGAACGCTTCACCCGTGATGATCGGAACGAGCGGGATGAGCGCGTTCCGGAAGATGTGTTTCCAGACGAGCGAGCGAGGCGGGACGCCCTTCGCTCGCGCCGTCTCGATGAAGTTGGAGTTGACCGTCTCCAACACCGCGGTTCGACCGATACGCATCTCGTTCCCCATCGACGCAGATCCAAGCACCAGCGCGGCTGGGGCGATCTTCTTGATGGCGGCGAGAAGCTGTTCGGGGTCGGAAAGATTACTGAGGCCCGGCACCCCGGTAACCGTCGTCGGGACGAGCCAGGTCTGCCAGTTGAATCCGAAGAAGATGCTTTCCGAGCGTGAAAGCACCTGCATCAGGATCACCGCCAGCCAGAAGTTCGGCATCGCCCGCCAGACGATACCGCCGAACGACGCGGTGTAGTCGCTCCACGTGTTCGGGTTGAGTCCAGCGTAGAAACCGAGTGGGATACCGATGAAGACGGCGATGAGCACCGACCAGAATCCGAGCCAGATGGTTCGTGGCGCGTACTCCAGGATGAGCGTATAGGCGCTCGTGTCCGGCTGGAGAACCCACGACTGCCCGAGTTGGAACGTGAACATGTTGATCATGTAGTCCACGTACTGTTCCCAGAGTGGTCGGTTCAGCCCAAGTTGGTCTTCGATGCGGTTGTATACCTGCGGGTCGCCAGTCGGACCGAGGATAGCCGCGACCGGGTCGAGTGGCCCTGCCCTGATGACGACGAACGTTATCGACGCCCCGAATATCAGGATAGGGATGGACAGTAGCAAGCGGCGAGCGAAGTAACGCCATCGACTCATGTCGTTTTGCTCACCCCTTGAGTTCGCTCACTCGCACCGTGCGGTATGTTGCACCCAATGTTTACCGCGTTCATAGCTAATACGTACCCGTATTTTGCGTTCCCATCATTATGTCTTGCGATAGCATCACCGATTTTCGGACAGAGACGCCGCAATCTGGCGGTCTCGATAAAAATAAAGCGTTACAGGTCGTTACTTGCGGTCGCCGACGGAGACGTTGTTGTACATCTGGCGGCTGTAACCGGCACCACCGAACTTGGGCACGTCGACCCAGTCGTAGGAGAAGCGCTCGGTGAGGCTGTGGTACGTGTTGAGGAACACCATGTCCTCCCAGTTGGCTTCTTCCATGGCGACGTACGCCTCGTTCCGGGCTTGCTGTTCTTTCTCCGTCGGACCGGGGTTGTTCTGGATCTTCTCCCAGGCCTTCGTCGCCTTCTTGGAGGCTTCGGTACCCGACCAGTTCGTGTACGACTGTGGCGAGGACTTCGAGGTGTCCGTCAGCGGCGGGTACAGCAGACCGAGGAAGTTGTCCGGTGCGGGCCAGTCCATGATCCAGCCGAGCGAGTACGCTTCGAGGTTACCCTTGCGACCACGCGACAGGAGCGTGTTGAACGGCGCCGAGTTGACCTTCATGTCGATGAAGGCCGACTGAAGCTGGTCACGCAGGAGTTTGCCCACTTCGGGCCAGGTGGTCGAGGATTCGTAGACCGTGAACTCGAAGCTGAAGCGGTTGTTCGGGCCGTAGCCCGCGTCTTTCATGACCTGCTTGGCCTTCTCGAGATCCCGCTTGTTGTAGCCGTATGGGTACTTGTCCTTCGCGTGCGACTCGTACTTCTTCGCACCGCCGGGGTAGATCATCGGCGGGGTGAAGTGGTACGCGGGTTCACCACGGCTCTTGAAGATCTCGTTGACCATGGTCTCCTGGTTCATCGCGTACGCACAGGCCTGTCGAACGGCCTTCGGTACGGCCTTCGTGTTGAAGCCCATGTAGAACGAGCTGATCGTGGAGACGCCGAGGTAGTCCATCGTCGAGCCGCCAGCCGTCGGCCCGTACTTCCCGACTACACGACCGAGGTCGTCCGTCTTCGTGTTCTTGACCTTGTCCGGGTTGTATTTGGACGTCGGAAGGCTGCTGCTGTAGATGATGTCTGCGTTCTTGTTGACGATACCGTAGGTGTGACGAGCGTTGGCGTCGGAGGAGATGTTCCAGTGGACGGCGTCGACTTTCGCCTTGTCACCGTGGTAATCCTCGTACTTGGTGACTTCCGCCTCGTTGTTGCTCGCCCACTTCTTGAACTTGAACGGACCTGCGCCGACCGGCTCTTTCGTGGCGAACTTGCTGTGTTTCTTCTCGCCGTCGTAGCCCTTGATGTCGCCGACGATGCCCTCCGGGACGACCGCGAAGGAGGTGTACGCGAGCATTTCGAGCGTGGAGTGGAACGGCTTCTCCAGCGTCATCTCCAGCTTGTAGTCGCCCGTCGTCTTGAGAGCCAACGAGTCGGACTTTGCGACGGTCAGTTCGTGTTTCTTGCCCTCGCTGTCCTTGTAGGTCTTCGTCGTCGACTCGTGTTTGACACCGATGGAGTCGAGGATGAAGTACGCACGACGGGAGTTCGTCGATTCGGCGAGACGACGCCAGGAGTAGACGACGTCTTTCGCCGTGACTTCTTTTCCGTTGTGGAACTTGACGTTCTCCTTGAGTTTGAACGTGTACGTCTTCTGGTCGTCGGAGACCTTGTGGGATTCGACGAGGAGCTTCTCGACTGCGATCTCCCCGTTCGGGTAGTTCATCAGTGGGTCGAAGATCTGCTGGATGACCGTTCCGGACGCCGTGTCCGTCGCCTTGATCGGATCCAGCGTCGACATCGTGGAGTTGATGAGCTGCAGCTTATTCCCACTGCCGTTGTTATTGTTGTTGTTGTTGTTGTTATTGTTGTTATTGTTGCCTTTCTTGTCGTCATCGCCGCCTGTACAGCCAGCGAGTGCGGCCGCAGACGCCGCACCTCCGGTTGCCTTCAAAAACCGCCGACGGGTCAGGTTGTCAGTATCTGTCATCCACAAAGGCCTTGTGTGTCACGTCGGATAAACTTACCGCTTAGGATTGGCACCGTTACGGTCATATACAGCCGGTTTATTGCATATTAGAGTTTCTTCGGCTAATCTATCCAGTGCGAATTATTTCACCTATAACAATAAGGTATATGTCATTAAGAAACCGAACGGTACGCGAGTGTCAGTCGGGTAACGTGCCAATATTTTCGTTAAATATACAGTTACGACTCATATCTTCCAGTTTCAGGGCAAGATTATATCATTTCCTAGAACGAGTATCGACGTTTCGGTGCGCTTATATCCCTTGGTACAGTTTCTCAAAGTATGACGCCGGATATGGCTGCAGTGTCGGTGTCGGTTGCAGATGACACCGAGGTCATGGCCTCGGTGGACGATGACGGACGCACGGAGCGGCTCGTCATCGCAGACATCTCCCGCGAGGACGCATGGATCTCCATGCGAGTAACAGATGTAGCCTCGCTTCCGGATATCCGATAGTCCCCGCTCGCTTCCGGATATCCGATAGTCCCCGATAGTACGGTGCTGAATAGTCCTCTCATCGCATTCCGTTCTTTCATGAACTGAAGAGTCGTGACTATAGGCCATTTGTCTGTTAGTAACGTAACCATTCGGTAGCGTAACCGCCATCACGTTCGGACGGGTGGAGAAAGCAAGCAATACTGAACCTTTTTTGTCTCCGGTGCGGTTCCATGCAGATATGAACTATCGGGAGGTCTCCGGGGAACGGGAGTTCGTCGCCCGGCTCGGACACGGCGCAGACTGGCGTGAAGAGATCGAGTCGCTCGCGGAGGACGAGGACGTAGACGCCGCGTGGTTCGTCGCCATGGGGGCGGTACAGGACGCGGATATCTGGTTCTACGACCAGGACGAAAAGGAGTACCGCGAAGTGCGCTTCGACGAACCGCTCGAAGTCGCGTCGTGCGTCGGGAACGTCTCGCTTCTCGACGGCGAACGGTTCGCCCACACCCACGCCGTGCTCTCGCGCCAGTCTGGACAGGCGCTCGCGGGCCATCTCGACTCGGCGACAGTGTTCGCCGGGGAGTTGTACATGCGAACCTTCGACGAGCCACTGGTGCGCGAACACGACGAACCGACCGACTTGGACCTCTGGCTATAACATGCGGGAGGAAGACCGGCAGTACTTCGAACGGCTGGAATCCCGGTTAGATCAGGCGTTCGAGGTCGCTGAGACGGCACGCGCGAACAGCGGTGACCCGAAACCGGAAGTCGAGATTCCGGTCGCCAAGGACATGGCAGACCGGGTGGAGAACATCCTCGGCATCGAAGGCGTGGCCGAGCGCGTCCGCGAACTCGAAGACCAGATGTCACGCGAGGAGGCGGCCCTCGAACTGGCGAAAGACTTCGCGGACGGAAACGTCGGTGACTACGAAACCCGCGCCGGGAAAGTCGAAGGCGCGGTCAGAACCGCAGTCGCCCTGCTGACCGAGGGTGTCGTCGCCGCACCTATCGAGGGTATCGACCGCGTCGAACTCCTCGAAAACGACGACGGGACGGAGTTCGTCAACGTCTACTACGCTGGCCCGATTCGCTCCGCAGGCGGGACAGCACAGGCGCTCTCGGTGCTCGTCGCCGACTACACTCGCGCACTCATCGGACTGGACGAGTACAAAGCCCGCGACGACGAGATAGAACGCTACGCCGAGGAGATCAACCTCTACGACTCCGAGACCGGATTGCAGTACTCGCCGAAGGACAAGGAGACGAAGTTCATCGCCAAGAACATGCCCGTCATGCTGGACGGCGAGGCGACGGGCGACGAAGAAGTCTCCGGCTTCCGCGACTTGGACCGCGTCGATACCAACAGTGCCCGTGGAGGGATGTGTCTCGTGCTGGCAGAGGGGATCGCGCTCAAAGCACCCAAGATCCAGCGATACACGCGGAATCTGGACGAAGTCGACTGGCCGTGGCTCCAAGACCTCATCGACGGCACGATCGGCGAGGACGACGGCACCGAGGAAGAGGCGGCGGCAGACGACGACGCCGAAGAGACGAAAAACGAGGAGAAACAGGAAACGGAGGAACCGGTAGGGCCGCCGCGTGTCGAACCCGCGACGAAATATCTCCGCGACCTCATCGCCGGGCGCCCCGTCTTCACCCATCCCAGTCGGGCCGGTGGCTTCCGGCTTCGATACGGTCGGGCGCGGAACCACGGGTTCGCAACCGCAGGTGTCCATCCCGCCACGATGCATCTGGTGGACGACTTCCTTGCGACCGGAACGCAGATCAAGACCGAACGCCCCGGAAAGGCAGCAGGTGTCATTCCAGTCGATACCATCGAAGGACCGACCGTCCGCCTCGCAAACGGTGACGTTCGTCGGGTCGACGACATCGAAGAGGCCCTCGAAGTTCGAAACGGCGTCGAGCGGATACTCGACCTCGGCGAATATCTCGTCAACTACGGCGAGTTCGTGGAGAACAACCACCCGCTCGCACCCTCATCCTACACGTTCGAGTGGTGGGTACAGGACTTCGAGCACGCGGGCGCGGACGTGCAAGCGATGCGGGACAACCCGCACGTCGACCTCGAAGACCCGTCAGCCGAAGAAGCGTTCGAGTGGGCCACGGAGTACGACGCCCCACTTCACCCGAAGTACACCTACCTCTGGCACGATATCTCGGTCACTGAGTTCGAGACGCTCGCCACTGCGGTCGCAAACGGAGAGATCCGCGATGGGATGCTCGTCCTCTCGAATACGGACGACGTTCGCAGGGCACTCGAACGACTCCTCATCCAGCACTCGCAGGCCGACGAGATCGAGATCCCAGACTGGCAACTGTTCGTTCGCTCGCTCGGCGTCGACAGCGACCTGATTCGCACGTGGGACGGCCTCTCACAGGATGCGCGCAAATGGGGTGAACACGAAGACGGCGACAACGCGATCGAGGCGGTCAACGAAGTCGCCCCTTTCCAGGTCAGAGAGCGCGCCCCGACACGGATCGGAAACCGGATGGGCCGTCCCGAGAAGTCCGAGAAGCGCGAACTCAGCCCCGCAGTTCACACACTCTTCCCGCTCGGCGAGGCGGGTGGCGACCAGCGCGATGTGGCGAAAGCCGCCCGGCACACGGAGGGGATGTCTGGAACGCGCGGCGAGGTCGAAATACAGGTCGGTCGCCGAGAATGTGAGAGCTGTGGCACCCACAGCTTCAAATCCCGATGTCCGGAGTGTGGCGACAACACCTTCCCACACTACGAGTGTCCCGACTGTGGCACCGAAGTCGAACCCGACCAATCTGGACGTGCGGAGTGCCCACGCTGTGAAGTGCTCGCCACGAGCGTCGAGTGGCAGACCCTGAATCTGAACGACGAGTTCCGGAGCGCCCTCGATGTGATCGGCGAGCGTGAGAGCGCCTTCGACGTGCTGAAAGGCGTGAAGGGACTCACCTCGGCGAACAAGACGCCCGAACCCATCGAGAAGGGCGTCCTCCGCGCGAAACACGGCGTCAGCGCGTTCAAAGACGGCACGGTGCGCTACGACATGACCGACTTGCCTGTGACCGCGGTTCGACCGTCGGAACTCGACGTGAGCGCCGACCAGCTCAGGGCGCTCGGGTACGAGACCGACATCCACGGCGAACCCTTCCGGCACGACGACCAGCTCGTCGAACTCCGGGTACAGGACATCGTCCTCTCCGACGGCGCGGCGGAACACCTGCTCAAAACCGCCGATTTCGTTGACGAACTGCTCACCGATTACTACGGTCTCGACCCGTTCTACGAGATGGACGAGCGCGAGGAGTTGGTCGGCGAACTCGTCTTCGGGATGGCTCCCCACACCTCCGCCGCAGTGGTCGGACGCATCATCGGCTTCACCAGCGCGGCGGTCGGATACGCGCATCCGTACTTTCACGCGGCGAAGCGTCGGAATTGCTTCCATCCGAAGACAAAGGTGTGGTATCGAAACGAGGCCGAAGAATGGCGATACGATGAGATTCGACAGTTGGTCGAGGAGCGATTGGAGAATCCAAGAGAGGACGATTTCGGTGCATTAGTCGAGGAGTTAGATCGTGAAATACTGGTTCCCTCGATTGACGATTCTGGAAACGTCGTCCAGAAACCCATCGAAGCGGTCTCGAAACACCCCGCACTAGACCATCTGGTCGAAATCGAAACGCGAAGTGGGCGAGAGATTACTGTGACGCCTGCCCACTCGATGCTCCAATGGCGCGACGACAGCATCGAAGAAATCGAAGCACGAGAGTTGGAAGTCGGTGCTTCGGTTCCCGGAAACCCTGGGAAATCGGTTTCGGACGTATCGAATACGGATGGAAATTCCAACGTAGTCGCTGACGGTGGTTCCGTCGGTCGTGACGAGGTAACACGAGTAGAAATCGTTGATTCTGAGATCTCACATACCTACTCCGTCACAGTCGAAGATACCCACACACTCGTCGCAAACGACCTCTACGTCGGTCAGTGCGACGGCGACGAGGACTGCGTGATGCTTCTGATGGACGGCCTGCTCAACTTCTCGAAGGAATATCTCCCCGATAAACGAGGAGGAAGCGTCGCCGAGGATTCACGGCTCGTTGCTTTTAGCCCTGACGGGGAGCTTCAGTTTACGACCTTTGGTGAGTTCTGGAACGAACTCGAAAGCAGTGTCAAACGAGACGGAAAATTCGAGAAGAAGACATGTCTCCACGAAGGATGGACAACGTTCGCGTTCGACGAGAATCACTCGGCGTCGCCGATGCCAATCGAGAAGGCGATTCGGTATGAAGCAGACGAAGAACTACTTCGGGTCGAAACCCAGTTCGGAAGATCTATCGATATAACCGAGAACCACAGTCTGTTTCGTTACCAGGATGGGATCGACGAGGTGGCCGGAGAGGATCTCGAAGAAGGGGACCTGATCCTCGCACCACGAGAGTTCGATATCCAGACGGTCGAGACGACGATAGACGTGATAGATTGCATTGATGACCCATACGTCTTCATCGATGAAGCGGTAGAGACTTTGCTGACTGACGAATGGGAAGACGCCAAGCAGGGAAGTGAGAGGCGAGCGGCCTTCGATGGGGGATTGTCGTATCGCCTGTCGAAGCAGAAATTGGCGTCCACCACCCTCCGCGAAATCACCGAGAACGCGGGGGGATCGGTTCCGGATGATGCCAAGGTCGGATTACAAGGATCGTCGGAAGGGATTTCCAGATATATCGACGTTGACGAGGACTTCGCGTGGCTACTCGGTATATTCGTCGCGGAAGGTTCACTGTCGAGCATTCGTCCGACGATTCACAATTCGGAGGAAGACAACGTCGATCGCATCGTCGAAATCACCGAAAAGGTACTCGACTGTGAACCGACCGTCCGATGGTCGAACAGATCGTACGAAGTCGCATTCCCCGCGGTCTTTCGAGAACTTCTGTATAGTATCGGATTCGAAAATTGCGAATCGTACAGTTCGAGCGAAAAAGTCGTCCCAGATTGTGTTCTTCGAGCGCCAGACGACGTAGTGAGGGCATTCCTCCGAGGATACAAAGCTGGCGATGGTAGTGAAACGAGTGACGACAACCATACTACTATCGGCTTCTACACGACGAGCGAAGCCGTGAAAGACGGAATCGTCTTTCTCCTCCATCGCCTTGGACTCGTCGCGAACATCTCACGGCGTGAACGCGACGAATCCCGACGGCCGATCTACACAGTGACGGTCTCGGGTGGTGCAACGAGTAATCCGCTTCGAGACGTTCTCGATGGGGAAAAATCGTATCTTCCCAAGAGCCTCGTCGTGACGGTTCCGGATAGTCTCATTCAAATCCGTGAAATGGACATCGAAGGCGTCAAACAGCTGATTCCGAAGTATCTCAAACGACGACGGAACGTGTCGCTCGGCAAACTCCGAGAGATGATTCGTGAACTCGAATCGAGGGAACTTCCGACAGAGGCGAAGTCGAAGCTCGATGGGATTCGTCCGCTCGTAGAGGGAGACCTCTCGTATCTCCGCATAAAGAGCATCGAACGCGTCGAATACGACGGATACCTGTATGACCTGCAGGTCGGCGGTGAGCCGATTTTCACCGCAAATTGGCTCTACGCACACAACTCGATGGACGCCCCCTTGGTGATGTCCTCGCGCATCGATCCCTCGGAGATCGACGACGAGGCGCACAATATGGACATCGTCAACCAGTACCCGCGGGAGTTCTACGAGTCCACGCTGGAGATGGCCGACCCCGAAGACGTGGACATTACCATCGCAGAAGACTACCTCGGCACCGACGAGGAGTATACGAACTTCCGGCACACCCACGATACGTCGAACATCGCGCTCGGCCCTGACCTCTCGGCGTACAAGACGCTCGGGTCGATGATGGACAAGATGGACGCGCAGTTGGAGTTGGCCCGAAAGCTCCGGGCGGTGGACGAGACCGACGTGGCAGAGCGGGTCATCGAGGGGCACTTCCTGCCGGATCTCATCGGGAATCTGCGGGCGTTCTCCCGACAGGAGACGCGGTGTCTGGACTGCGGCGAGAAGTACCGGCGCATGCCCCTCTCGGGCGACTGCCGGGAGTGTGGCGGGCGGGTGAATCTCACCGTCCACCAGGGGTCGGTGAACAAGTACATGGATACTGCGATCCAGGTCGCCAAGGATTACGACTGCCGCGAGTACACGAAGCAACGATTGGAGATTCTGGATCGGTCGCTCGAAAGTGTGTTTGAAAATGACAAGAACAAGCAGTCCGGTATCGCGGACTTCATGTGAAAATCTGATAGCGCAGGTATCACGTGAGTACCGCGAGCGACCAAATGAGCGAGGGGGGCGTTTTTGGTCCAGGTTTTTGTGAGGAGCGGTGTGCGAGCGAAGCGAGCACATCCGACGAAGTGAAAAGGTGGCTTAACTCGCTCGTGCTTGTCCGGAACGTGAGTACCGCGATTCGACGATGGCGAAGACGAGCGTGCTGGTCAGTCCGAGCAGCGTTCCCGCTGTGAGCATTCCCGCGAGGAACTCAAGCGTTGCGCGGTCGATGAAGTAAGCGCTCACGGCGTACAGGACGCCACCGATAGCGAGGACGTAGAAGGGCGCGTTCAGATAGCGCCACTCGAACTCGTCGGCGAGGTACTCGTCCGTGATCTGGCCGAGGCTCGAGGTGATACCCGCCGCCGAGAACCAGACCACTGCGCCGTAGACCAGCGAGGCGAGAACCCTGAGTGCGCCGATCTCGGCACCGCCGTACTCCGCGCGCACTGCTTCGAGCGTTTCGACACCGCTGACGCCGCCGATGACGAGCAAGGCGGCGGCCACGACGTAGGTGATGAGCGTCACGCGCCCGGCATAGAGGCTCGTCCGCGCTTTCTCGGCGAGTCGGTCGACCAGTCGTTCGAATCCGAGGCCGCGGAAGAGGACGTACAGCCCGAGGAGAGCAGATGTTCCCCCGAACACCGCACCCGGCATCCCGACTCGATCCGCGGCGAGCGCGAGGGGATAGATGAGCAACAGGATACCGAGTGGGACGAGGATGGTACCGCGCGTCTCGGGGTCGTCCAACACCTGCTTGATGGTGTAGTACATCGACTCCAGGTCCTGGGCCTGCCGGACGACGACTCGCCGAACGCCATCGACTGGAATCCGAGAGCGAATCACCGGGACGACGCTCTCGTCCTGTGCGCCGTCGGTGACGATGACGGTGGTGATCTCTTCGCTCGTGCTGATACTCGCAAGAACCGTGTCGACCTCGTCGCCGACTTCTCGGTTCGCACTGATGTCGCTCCCTTCGTTTCCGGTTACGACAGCCACTTCGACGCTCTCGTCCGCGTGGATTCGGTCGTAGAGGTGGACACCCTCGAACATGACGTTGACGTCACTATCCTCGGGGTCTGCGGTGGCGAGAGCGACGGCGGCAGCCTCGACTTCGTCTCGACCGATGACTGGGGTATCGAAATCAGTCTTCCGACCGAGGTCGTCATCGAGGTCGACGCACAACACCAGCAGCATGGGCAGTTGGTACGCGGGGGATGTTTAACTGTTTTCGGGAGTAGCGGGGTAGAATCTCCATCCCGATATTGTCAATATACCTCGATATTCTGTGGAATATTTCAGCCAAAGCGACACACAGAGCGACATTAGGCAGCGGATAATAATACTGCCATGAACGAGTTTGCGACTAATGAGTCGAACGCCAACACGCCGACGCCTCCTTCACACGATTGGAACTGCAGCAACGATTGGTCTCGCAGGATGCTCGTCCCTCGGTGGCGACAAGACGACGACCGACACCGAAGCAACTGGCACTGGAACCACCGATGCCGAGACGACTGGCGGAGGGACGACGTCGAAAAAAACGACCTCGACGAGCGAGACGACTGGAACCGGTGAGACGAGCAGTGAAACGACCGAGAGCACGACCACCGGAACTGCGCCACCGAAAGGCGGCGACGTCCAGTTCTCCACCAGCGGCGGTGCGACGGTTCAGGGTACGCTCCTCGGGGATGGCTCGTGTGGCGTCGTCTTCGCTCATGGGGCCGGTTTCGACCGAAAGAGTTGGCTGCCACAGGTGCGGAGACTCGCCGAAAGAGAGTACACCTGCCTCACCATCGATCTGAATCTAGACGACAGGAGTACGACACCGGAGTACGTCCTTGCGGCGGTTCGGTATCTCCGCAAACGAGTCGGCGTGAAGAAGGTGATGCTCGTGGGTGCCAGCGCGGGTGCGAACGCGGTCGTGCGCGCGAACGCGCAGGCGAAGAAGGGTACCATCGACGGAACGCTCGCACTCTCGCCCGGAAAGTCGGCAGATGCCGCGAGCCAGATGCACGGCTGGAAGCTATTCATCGTGAGCAGTGGAGACGACGATCGATTCGTCCAGACGACGAAGCAGATGTATCAGAACGCCCCGAAACCAAAGCGTCAGGAGATATTCGGCGGGAGTGCCCACGGCCAGCATGTCTTCGAGTCGAATCCGGACATGATCCGGTCGGCGATGAACAGTCTTCTGGTAACGGTCTGTGGCGACAGGTAGCGCGATTCGCACGCTTTTTGAGTCTCGACGGATAAAACGGGATAACGAATGATTTCCAAGGGCTGTGAACAGTGCGCCGAAGGCGGAAAGATGGTGCTCTTCGTCTACGGCTACTGTGACCAGCGCGATTGTTTCTACTGTCCTCTCGGCGAGAACCGGAAGAACGTAACCGACGTGTACGCTAACGAACGACTCGTCGAGGAGGACGAAGACGTGATTCGGGAGGCAAAGCGGATGGACGCGCTCGGCACGTCCATCACGGGCGGCGAACCGCAGGAGGCGATGAACAAGACCTGCCGGTACCTCTCGATGCTGAAAGAGGAGTTCGGTGAGGATCACCACACGCACCTTTACACCGGTATCACGGGCGGGCGGGAGAACATGCGCCGCCTCTCGGAGGCTGGACTGGACGAGATTCGCTTCCACCCGCCCTACGAGCAGTGGGGTGAACTCCACGGGACGGAGTGGGAGGACATCCTCTACATCGCTCGCGAGGAGGGACTCACCCCGTCCTTCGAGATTCCGGGCATCCGCGCCGAAGAGGAGTTCCTCGACTTCCTGGACGAGGGCGCGGCGGAGTTCTGTAACATCAACGAGTTCGAGATGTCGCAGGGCAACTACCGCCGGATGCAGGAAGCGGGCTACGAACTCCAGGAGGGCCACATGTCTGCGGTCGATGGCTCGAAGGAGGAGATCCTGGACGTGATGGGCGACCACCCGCGCGTGTACTTCTGTACTTCGGTGTTCAAGGACGCCGCCCAACACCGAAACCGTCTGAAGCGCATGGCTCGCCAGATTCGTCGGGAGTTCGACGACGTGACCGACGACGGCACCCTCGTCTACGGCAAGACGTGGGCGACCGAAGAGGAGTTCGTGGAACTCGGCGTCCCCGAGGAGTTCTACACGGTCAAGTCCAACCACATCGAGATCGCGTGGTGGTTGTTAGAGGAGATGATCGAGGAGGGAGACGTGGAGCGCGGCGAGATCGTCGAGCAGTATCCGACCTACGACGGGCAAGTCGTGGAACGGACGCCGCTGGCCTGAGAGTGACCGAACTGAGTCACTCGTTCGTTTCTGGTTCTGTCGGTTCAGTTTCTTCCGTCATCGATTCGGTTTCTTCGAATCCCGACGATTCGGCGTCAGCAGGCAGTTTGCGGAACGAGTAGTAGACGGCGAGCAGTGGGCCGAGCGTGACGAGGATTCCAAGCCCGATGCGGGGTCGGGCTACGACGACGATCGAATACGGAAACGCGGCCACGACGAGGAAGCCGAGGAATCCGAGCAGGCTTTTCGTCGTTCGCGACATCGGTCTCGAATCGCTTCCGGCGTAGTAGGCGATGGTGAGGGCGAGTATCGTGTTTCCGAAGACGAATCCGAAGCCAGCACTGACGAAGACACCGCCAGTGGCGAACGGGCTGAAAAGTGAGAGCATCCACGGCGGAAAGCCGATGGCAAGTCCAAGAACGAACAGCTGATTGGGGGCAGGGCGGTTCATACTGGTTTATATTTGATAGATATTGAATACTTTGCGGTGATTTTCGGCAGAAAGAGCGTGGCCAACCGAGTGAACGCTGAATCGAGAATCAGTCGGCGAGTGTTCCCGAGTTCAGAAGCACCGACGTCAAGACGATGAAGACCGGAACCGCGACACGGCAGGAACCGGTAGGGAAATATACCGCAACCGCATACGGACGGGCGACCCGAACCGCCGGGGCCGCCCGTCCTCGGCGTCCCCTCTCCTCCCCGAGCACTCGGGCGATTCGCGCGGTCGGCGCGAATCGCCCTCGCCGCGTGTCCGAAACGCGGCTGGTCGGCTTGCCGCCACGCTATGGCAGGTGATACAACTGCCAGAATTCGGCAGGCCAATCATCCGCCAAAAATCGGCCAGCGACACAGCCGCCAGAGGCTAGCCCACTCACCGGAAAGTCTTCGATTTCCGGGCCGACGAACCCCCGAAGGGGGGTGAGGAGGCTTTTGATCAACCTATTGCCAGGGAGGAAGGCCAGCGGGCACGCGCCCGCTGGCACCCGACCGCAGCAAAAGGTTGCGGAAGTGTTTAGGCGCGTGCCACTATAACCTGAACCATGCCGGACTGTCCACTCGCCGATGACTGCCCAAGTTTCGAGGAGCGAATCGATGGAATGGGCTGTCACCACTACGGCGACCGCGGGGGTGCGGAGTGGTGCAACCATTACAACCAACCGATCCGCGAGCTGAAAACAGCGCCCGTCAAACTGGGCGAGGAAGTCATCGTGGAGATCGACGACATCCACGAGAGTGGGTCGGGCGTCGGTCGTACCGAGGACGGATTCATCGTCCTCGTCGATGGTATCCTGCCCGACGCTCGCGCCAAGGTGAAGATCACGAACGTGAAGGGCAACCACGCGACCGCCGATCCCGTCGAGCGACTGCCGATGGAACCGGAAGCAGACGACGAAGACGAAGACGAAGTGGCCGAAACCAAGCGCAACGAGCGCGAGAACCGCCGCCAACGCCTCGGAAGTCGAGACAACTTCTGGGGCGGATAGGCCGACGAGTGGACAGTCCATTGCGGGGAAGGGGTAAACACCCACACATGCCGGAGGCAACCAGATGAGCGAGACACCGGACGTCGACGAGATTCTTCGCCAGGCAGGATTCGACGCCGAAACGAGCGTGCTCACCCAGCGGCAAGCGGAGGTGCTGGCGCTCCGCGAACGAGACGTGGCACAGGCAACCATCGCCGAGTACCTCGGCACCTCGCGTGCGAACGTCTCCAGCGTCGAAGCGAGCGCCCGCGAGAACGTCAACAAGGCACACGAGACGGTAGCGTTTGCGGAGGCGCTTCGCGCACCGGTTCGGGTCGAAGTCGAACCGAACGCCGACCTCTACGACGTTCCATCACGGGTATACGATGCCTGCGACGAAGCAGGAGTGAAAGTGAGCCACGCCGCGCCCGAGTTGATGAAACGCATCAGCGACGAAGCAGGCGATGCGATCGATGGGCGGGAAGTCCGAACCGCGCTCCTCATCGGCGTGACTCACACCGGAGAAGTGACGGTTCGGCAACCAGTCCCCGAGGAATTTTAGCGTCGCCCGGCAACACAGAGATATGAACCTCGGACTGGAGGGCAACACAGCACTGGTAACGGCGAGTTCGAGTGGGCTGGGACTGGCGAGTGCGAAGGCGCTGAGCCGAGAGGGAGCGAACGTCGTCATCTGCGCCCGCGGCGAAGACGGACTTTCAGATGCGGAGGCAGAGATCGATGAGATGGGTGATGGCGACGTGCTCGCGGTGCCGACGGATATCACCGACCCGGACGAGGTCGAGGCGCTGGTCGAGGCGATCGTGGATGAGTTCGGCGGTCTCGACCACCTCGTCACCTCCGCCGGTGGGCCACCGAGCGGGCCGTTCCTCGACACGACCGAGCGTGACTGGTACACCGCCTACGACCTGCTGGTGATGAGCGTCGTCTGGCTGACGAAACGGGCACACCCCCACCTCGTCGAGAGTGACGCAGGAACCGTCGTGAACATCACCTCGACGAGTGTCCGAGAAGCGATCGACGGTCTGGTGCTCTCGAACGCGGTTCGTCGTGGCGTCATCGGCCTGATGAAGACCCAGGCTCGCGAGTTCGCCCCCGACGTTCGAGTCAACGCAGTTCTTCCGGGAGCACACGAGACGCCGCGAATCCAGGAACTCGTGGAGGCTGCCCTCGAACGTGGCGAGTACGACAGCTACGAGGAGGGACTCGCGGACTGGGCGAGCGACATCCCGATGGAGCGAGTCGGCGACCCGATGGAACTCGGCGACGCAGTCGCGTTCCTCTCCAGCGACCGGGCAACGTTCATCAACGGGGTGGCGCTCCCCGTAGATGGCGGGCGACTACGAAGCTGATTCACGTGACCGAACCGACGGTAGTGATGGAACCGATGACGACGGCGGAACCGACGACAGTGCTCTCGTGGAGCGGTGGCAAGGACGCCGCATTCGCCCTGTTCGAACTGGATACGGTCGCAGAACTGTTGACGACGATATCCGAAAACGGACGAAGCAGTATGCACGGCGTGCGCCGAGAGTTGTACGAAAAGCAAGCCGAGCGCCTCGGGGTTCCCATTCGCTTCGTAGAACTCCCTGAAGACTGCTCGAACGAAGAGTACGAGTCGCGGATGGCGACCGTGATGGCCGACTACGAATCCCGCGGAACCGACCGAATCGCCTTCGCCGACCTCTATCTCGAAGACGTGCGGGCCTACCGCGAAGAGCGACTCGCCGAAACGGAAATCGACGGCGTCTGGCCACTCTGGGGCAGAGACACCGACGAGCAAATTCGGGCATTCCTCGACGCCGGATTCCAGGCGACTGTCGTCGCCGTCGATGGCTCCAAACTCGACTCGTCGTTCGCGGGGCGGGAACTCGATACGGCATTTCTCGCCGACCTCCCGGACGACGTCGACCCGTGTGGTGAAAACGGGGAGTTCCACACCTTCGTCTGGGATGGCCCGGTGTTCGACGCACCGGTCTCTGTCGAGGTCGGAAAGACGGTCACGCGCAACGTAGGTGACGGCGAGTTTCACTACTGCGATCTGCATCTGCAGTAGGTTCGCTACGACTCACTACGATTCGTCAGGACTCGATCTTCTCGACGATCTGTTTCGCCTCGTCGCGCGCTTTGTCCTCACCAGCCTGTTTCTGTATCAGGACGCTCTGGACTTCCCAGTCGTCGCTGTCTTTCTGCTTACCGGTTCGCACTTCAGCACCCTCCGAAACGTCCTGTGCGGCGTGCTCGGCCCAATCGGGCGTCCGAATCGTCTCGAACTCGTCGGGGTCGCGGAATCTGACGTGGATGTACTCGTCTTCCGTTTCGACCGACTGGATGGATGGCGTCATAGCGTTTCGACTTCGGCACGGAGAGCAAGAAAGATGATGGCTAGTTAGAACAAGCCGCCGTTACGCAGCGTCGAGGGTTAGAACAAACCGTCGTCGCGTAACGCCGAGACGACCTCGCGCACGCGCTGGGCGTCCGATTTCGGGACGACCAACACACGGTCGTCGTATGCCGCGACGACGAGGTCGTCCACGCCGACGAGACTCACATGCTTGTCGCTGGCGACGATATTTCCACTCGCGTCGATGGTCAGGGCATCGCCAAGGACGACGTTCTCGCCGGAGACGAGACGTTCCAACGCGTCCCACGACCCGAGGTCGTCCCACTCGAAACCAGCAGGAACGACATAGGCGTCGTCGGTTCGCTCCATCACGGCGTAATCGACGCTCACAGGGTCGACTGCTTCGAATCCGCGCTCCGGGTCCCCCTCTTCGAGCGCGCTCACGAGTGGAGAAAGTGGTGAGTCGCGCGCCTCTCGCAAGATGGCATCCGGCGTCCACGCGAACAGTCCACCGTTCCAGTAGAAACCATCCTCGACGAACCGATCTGCAGTTTTGGCGTCGGGTTTCTCACGAAACTGTTCGACAGAAAAGTAGCCGCCGTGGTCGGTTCCTGGTTCGATGTAACCGTATCCCGTAGCAGGGCGAGTTGGTTCGATACCCACGGATACAACCCCCTCTGTTTCAACTGCAACTGAGGCAGCGCGGCGGGCAGTGGTTTCGAAATCGCCCGCGATGTGATGGTCGCTCGGCAGACAGAGCAAAACGCAGTCGCCGACCTGTTCCCGGATTCGGTGGGCAGCATAGACGAGCGCCGGACCGGTATCTTTCGGTTCGGGTTCGACGAGCACACCGGCCTCGGGAGCGTGTTCGTGGACGAGATCGGCGTGCTCGGCCGCGGTGCAGACGAACGTTTCGTCGGCGAAGCCAGCGCGCTCGACGGTTCGAGCGAGCAGGGAGTCATCTCCGAGGAGTTGGAGGAACTGTTTAGGGCGGTCGCTTCGACTCGCGGGGTAGAGTCGCGTGCCGGTTCCACCGGCCATCACCAGCGCGACGAGCGGGCGGGTCATGTCTCGGAGAAGGGCGGGGAGCGTCTAAAATCACCCTATCGAAGGGCGATGGTCGTCACTACCTCACTTTGATAGTCGATCAAAAAACGAATAATCGTCGTTCAGTCGTCGTTCGACTCAGGCTCCGCGCGCTTCCGAAGTGACCCCTTCACGGGCCGCGGTTCGGCTTCCTCGGGCCATGAACATCATCGAAACGCCGGTGGCGAGCAGGTTCACTCCGAAGAGGAGCCCGACCGCCCACAGCGCGCTGGACGGGAATCCGACCCAGATGAGACCGGCGATGAGCAGCGCGAGGACGCCACTCACGACGAGTCCAGCCCAGCCTCTCTCACCGCGAGCCTGGAAGCCCATGACGATCTCGACGATACCCTCGACGAACAGGAACGCCACCAGCAGGATGGTCAGCGTCGTCAGTCCGACGACGGGGTTCGCCATCAGCGAGATACCCGCGATGGCGTAGATGACCGCGAGGAACCCCTGTCCAATGAACCGCTTCCATCCGCCGGAGAAAGCACGGGCAACGTGAACTAACGCTCCGACGACCAGTAATGCACCGAGTAGAATCGACAGCGAAACTCCGGCCACGAACGGCGAGAGGATGGCAAGAACGCCGATAACTCCGATTATAGCCCCCGCTACCATCGATCCTCGCCACGACTCTTCGGTGCTCGATACTACTTCCGCACCGCTCTCCATCTTCGTACTCATTTTGTATCCCCAAGTATCATATATGCTAGCTGAGTATATAAATTGTAATGATTATTTGAAGAAGTTTCCAGGTATCGAACCGATTTATCGAGGGAATTGGGTCGAGAGACCGCCAGCCTACCGAAGAATGGAACCGTGGTACGATACTTCATTCGGACACGACTGTTTCCAGAACTGTCTGCTTTCGGGTGAAAGCGGGAAACGTCGCATTTCTCGGTCGGAAGTCGGCCAAGCTGGCTCTCAGTTCACCACGTCTCGATGGTGCCTTCGCGGATGTCTTCGACACAGCCCTCGCAATCGGGGTGTTCCGGGTCGAAACAGGCAGGACGACTCTTCTCATCGAGGAATACCGCCCGGCGTTCGACGTGCCGTCGGCAGACGATCTTCGCCCGGCCCTGTTCGTCTTGCGGCAAGTCCGCGAGGGTGGCGTCGTGAGCGTTCTTGTAGGCTTCTTTCGCCTCCTCCATCTGTCGGTCTGCCGACTGTCTGGCCTCGGCGTACTTCCTGCCCGCTTCCCTGAGTTTGATCCGGAGGAAGCGTTCGAGGCGGTCGTCCATACTCCCGTTTGGTGGTGGGGGGATGAAAGGTTTCCCCGATTGGTGTAGCCGTCGTTCGATAAATGTGGCCCTCGTTCGTGTGGTTTTCACCCAGTGTGAGGTTCGAACGTCCCATGGTGTGAGATGCGAATATCCCATATCGACGAGTTCGCGCGTTCTGCCCGTTTTCACGGCCGTCTCCACTTCCACCCTGCTCGCGTAACCTTTTATACTATCGCGAACCAACACCGATACGTCTCCCATTGAAACCAAAGCGGAGACGGAGCAACCATGACTGATGTGCGACAGCATGCAGAAGAGATACACGAACAGTTCTCCGACCATCTCGACGTAACCGTAGACGACGTAGCCTCGCGTCTCGACAGCCTCGTCAACGAGTACAAGGTGCCGATGGAAGAGGCACGGCGAAGCGTCACCAGCCACTATCTGGACGAAGCTGGCCTCGAACGCGACGACATTCACTCTGGTGGCACGAGCGACGTGCAGACCGCAGACATCGAGACCGACGAGCAGTGGGTGAACCTCACCGCGAAGGTCGTCGATCTCTGGGAGCCACGCAGTGACGCCGTCGGCCAAGTCGGTCTGCTCGGCGACGAAAGTGGCACCATCAAGTTCACGAAGTGGGCCAAGTCCGACCTGCCCGAACTCGAAGAGGGCACGGTCTACCGACTCGGCAACGTCGTCACCGACGAGTACCAGGGTCGTTACTCGGTGAAGCTCAACCGGACGACCACCGTCGAGGAACTCGACACCGACATCGAAGTCGGCGACAACGAATCCGAGATCGAGGGTGCGCTGGTGGACATCCAGTCCGGCAGTGGCCTCATCAAACGCTGCCCGCACGAGGATTGCACGCGCGTCCTCCAGAACGGGCGCTGTTCCGAACACGGCGAAGTTGACGGCGAGTTCGACCTTCGAATCAAGGGCGTCCTGGACGACGGGGTCGACGTTCACGAAGTCATCTTCAACCGGGAAGCGACCGAGGAACTGACCGACATCGAACTGGACGAAGCCAAGCAGATGGCGATGGACGCACTCGACACGACCGTCGTGGCCGACGAGATGCGCGAGATGACGCTCGGCCACTACTATCGCGTGGCAGGGCCGACCATGGGTCGGTACCTGCTGGCGAACGACGTCGAACTACTCGACGAACCAGTGGATGTCGAAGCGGTTCTCATCAAAGCGAGGTCGATGTAACATGAGTGGAGCACCTACCAGAGAAGTCGCACGCCGCACCTTCGCGGCCGAGTTCAACGACGCGAGTTACACGTTCAAAGAGTCGGAGGACGAACGCGCACCGGTCTACCTGCTCCTCCCCACGGGCGAGCGGGCGAACCGCGTGTTCGTCGTCGGAACCCTCACCGAGAAAGAGGACGTCGGCGACGACAGCGAGTACTGGCGCGGTCGGGTCGTCGACCCGAACGGAGACACGTTCTTCGTCTACGCAGGCCAGTACCAGCCAGACGCCGCGGCGATGCTCCGCGAACTGGAGCCACCCGCCTACGTCGCCATCGCCGGGAAGCCCCGGACGTTCGAGACGGACGACGGAACCGTGAACGTCTCCCTCCGTCCCGAATCGATCACCGTCGTCGACGAGTCGACGCGCGACCGCTGGGTGGTCGAAACCGCCGAGCGCACGCTCGAACGTATCGAGGCGTTCGACGACGATTCGAACCGCTACGCTTCGATGGCGAAACAGGAGTACGACGCCCCAATCGAGTCGTACCGAGACAACGCCATCAGGGCGCTCGAAAGTCTCGATACGACCGACAGTTCGAGCGGCGGAACCAGCGGAACCGACACAGCTGACGAAGCCGACACGAACGACGAATCCGAAACGACGGTACAGTAGCGTTTCACCTCTTTCGAGGGTATCGCACGTGCAGATAGTAGTCGCAGAGCGCACCGTCTATCGACCGATCCGGATCAGCACGGGACTCCAGACACCAGAACAGACATCGGAAACACACGATGTGCCAGATACCACGGCGGACTGTGCGACGACCACACGAACCCACCGAGAACGATGCCCGACGAGCGTGACTCACCGAGCGGCGGCTGGCAGGACGTGTACGACGCGATGGGAGCAGAGAGATCCGCCGAGGGGCCAGCACGGCCCTGCCCCGACTGCGGTGGCGAATCGACACGCATCTTTCGGCGGGTGTTCGAATGCGACGAGCACGGCGTCTGGGCACTCGACAGAACGGGAAGACCTCGGATGGGCGGTGACACGAAGCCGAAAAGACGACCGGAAGCCGACTGATGGAAATCGCTAATCGAGCGGTTCGTCCAGCGCGTCTTCGACGCGCTCTTCGAGCAAACCCGACCAGACGAGCGTCTCGGCGGCTGAGATGTCCTCGTGGATGGGTCGGTCGTCGGTGAGCGGCGGCACTACCTCACGAACTGCATCGTAGGCGGCACCGGTGCCAACGCCGTGTTCGAGATCGTCCGAGACGAACTCCGCGGCTTGTGCGCCACAGATGAGTTCGATGCCGACGATGGAGAGCGCGTTCGAAACGGCCCGGCGTGCGTTGTACGCGCTCTGTGCGCTCATGCTCACGTGGTCTTCCTGATTGCCGCTAACTGGTGTGTTGTCCATCGAGGCGCGACCGATCGAGCGGTTCTCATTCAGCAGCGCCGCCGCGGTGTACTGGGCGATCATATAGCCCGACTGGAGTCCGCTATGCTCGGTGAGGAACGGCGGAAGATGTGATTCCTGTACGTTCGGATTGAGCAGTCGGTCGACTCGACGCTCCGAGATGGCCGCGATTTCGGTAACGGCGTTCGTCAGGTAATCGAGCGGGAGTGCGAGCGGGTCGCCGTGGAAGTTGCCCCCCGAGAGAACGGCGGCATCGCCAGTTCCGCTCGCACGACTGTTCACCGAGTCTGCGGGGAAGATGAGCGGGTTGTCGGTCGCACTGTTGAGTTCGATCTCGACCGCGTCACGGAGGTGGGCGACGGCGTCCCGAACTGCACCGTGAACCTGCGGAAGACAGCGGATCGAGTAGGCGTCCTGCACCCGGTCGCAGTTGCGGTGAGATTCGACGATCTCCGAGTCGGCGGTGAGGCGCTTGACGTTTCGCGCGCTCTTCGCGTGGCCCGCGTGGGGACGAACGTCGGCGATGACGGAGTCCGCCGACGCGGTAGTTCCCATCGTCACCTCCGTCGTGAGCGCGCCAGCGACGTCCGCCGCCCGAATCGCTCGCTCCGTATCACGGACAGCCAGAGCGGCGAGACCGACCGACAGTTGGGTGCCGTTGATGAGCGCCAGCCCCTCCTTGGCGGCGAGCGTGAGCGGTTCGAGTCCGGCGGTTTCGAGCGCCGCCGCGCCGTCCAGTCGCTCCTCGGCGACGGTCGCCTCGCCTTCGCCCATCAGCACCAGCGCGAGGTGAGCGAGGGGTGCCAGATCACCGCTGGCTCCGAGGCTCCCACGCGATTTGACGACGGGGTGGACGCCCTCGTTCAGCATCGTCACGAGCTGGTCGACCACGACTTCGCGGATGCCGGAGTAGCCCTTGACGAGCGCGTTGACGCGGCCGACCATCATCGCCCGGACTTCCTCTCGGCGCAGTTCGCGGCCTGCACCAGCGGCGTGGCTCCGGATGAGGTTCTCCTGGAGCGTCTCGATGTCCTCTCGGGGGATTCGTTCGTCCACGAGTTCGCCGAAGCCGGTGTTGACGCCGTAGACGGCTTCGCCGCTTTCGACGACCTCTTCGACACGTTCTCGGGCAGTTCGGACTCGTTCACGGGCTTCGTCGGGGATGAAGACCGTCGCATCGTCGCGCGCGACTCGCTCGACGCCTTCCGGTGTCAGGGATTCGCCATCGATCTTGATTTGGGTCATCGTACTCTCACCTCGGTTCGTCTTCGAGCGGTCACTGTCGATTGCCCGAAAACGGGACTCGGTCGTCCACCTCTGCGACGTAACGTCCATCCAGCACTCCCGTGCCCGTGACGACCGCTCGGATACGGACACCGATTTCGTCTGGCAACCATCCGTGCGGTCGAACAAGGAAGTTCACTCCGATGGAGCCGACGCCGACCGGGCCGAGGTCGGGAACGTCGAGCACGGTCGTTCCCTCGTCGGTGTCGTCGTGAAAATCGATTTTCGGGTCCGGACTGCTGTCGAACGTGTCTAAGTACACGTCCGGTGGAACGCCAGCCGGTGGCTGCCCGAACCGCAACTCGACGCGGAACCGTTCCAGGTGTGTGTCGTTTCTGTGCCACGTATGAAACTCCAGTGGGACGAGGTCGCTCTCCAGTGGCGAACCGTACTCGATGCCAACGTTCAGGAGTCGCTCGTCGTCCTCGAAGAACGTCCAGTACGTACCCCGTCGCTCGTCCGTACGCTCGGGAGAGCGAAGGGTGGTCGTTCGTCCGGGAATCGAACAGCCAGCCAGCGACGCACAAGCAGCGACGCTGACTCCGTGGAGGAAATGGCGGCGGCGCATGTTCCTCGGTGTTCGTCCTCGTCGCAAATACCTTGTGTTTTGATAGATCGACGTTCGGGTCGGAGGGGGAACTGTGTCCGAGGTGACGTCCGTTCCGAAACAACCCGCCACCGGGGCGGTTACGCACGATGAACCACCTCACCGTCTTTCACCACAGCCTCCACTGCGTTCACGCCGAAGTTGTAGGGAACGTGGACGTAGCTCGGCGCGTCGAGCACGGCGAGGTCGCCGGGCGTTCCCGGCAGGAGTGTTCCTCTCCCGTCCTCGATATCGAGCGCCTGCGCGGCGTGTTTCGTTCCCGCGACCAGCGCCTCGGCAGGGGTCATCCCCATCTCGACGCAGGACAGCGACGTGGCGAATCCCATGCTCTGGGAGTAGCAGTTCGGATTGAAGTCCGTGGCGATGGCCACGGGTGCGCCCGCGTCGAGGAACGCTCGTGCGTCGGCGTAGTCCGCGCCGAGACCGAAAGCGGTGCCGGGGAGTAAGACAGGCACCACGCCCGCCTCGGTGATGGCGTCGATGTCCTCCTGCGTCGCGTAAAGGAGGTGGTCGGCGCTGGTCGCACCGAGGTCGGCGGCGAGTTGCGTCCCGCCGATGTGCGCGAGTTCCTCGGCGTGGACTTTCGGAGTCATGCCGTGTTCCTCGCCCGTCACCAGCACGCGGCGGGATTGCGGGACGTCGAAGACGCCCTCCTCGCAGAACACGTCGCAGAACTGTGCGATGCCCTGCGCTGCGACCGCCGGGATCTGCTCTTCGACCACTTCGTCCACGTAGTCGTCGGCGTCCTGATCCTGCGGAACTGCGTGAGCACCCATGAACGTGGGAACCACGTCGACGGGATGCTGGTCGTCGGCCTGTGCGATGACGTCGAGCATCCGGAGTTCCGTCTCGGTATCGAGACCGTAGCCGGATTTCACTTCGACGGTCGTCGTTCCGTGCGCGAGCATGATGTCGAGGTGGTCGATGAGGTTCGAGAGCAGTTCCTCGTCGCTGGCTTCTCTGGTAGCCCGGACGGTACGGAGGATGCCGCCACCCTCCGAGAGGATCTCCTGGTACGTCTTCCCCTGCAATTTCGCCTCGAACTCGTCCGAGCGGTCACCCGCGAACAGGGCGTGGGTGTGCGGGTCGACGAAGCCCGGAACGACTGCCTTTCCGCTGGCGTCGATCGCGTGGTCTGCGTTCTCTTGGGGATATTCGCGGGTTACGGGGCCTGTCGCACCGACACGTGCGACCTCGCCATCGACTACCCCGATCGCCGCGTCCTCGTAGATTCCGAGTTCGCCATCGTCCTCGATGGTGATTATCTGCGCCGCGTCGTGGACGACCGTCGTTCGACCGTGGTCGGAATCGCTCATCGGCCACCTCCCAGTGCGGCGAGGAAGTGCGCGACTGCCCGTGCACCTGCGTTCGAGGTGAATGATTCGCGGTCGAGGTCGGGTGCGCATTCGACCACCTCGAACCCGGCAACTCGGTCGTCACTCGCGGTGAGTCGGAGCATCCGAAACAGTTCGCGAGTCGTGATGCCACCCGGCGTGGGTGCGCTGACCCCCGGTGCGGCCGTGGCGTCGAGCACGTCCAGGTCGACGCTGACGTAGATGGAATCCACGTCACTCATCGCGGAGAGCGCGGTGTCGATGGCCGACACGGAATCGTCGCCCACTTCCTCTGCCGTGACGATTTCACCGTCCCGCTCGCGAACGAAGTCGGCATAGGCAGTGCTCGTCTCGAAGTGGCGCGCACCGACGCAGGCGTACGAATCGAGTCCGGCGTCGAACAACTGGCGGTAGGGGGTTCCGCTGGTCGGGTCACCGCGCACTTCACGAACGTCGAGATGCGCGTCGAAGTTGATGACGCCGAGCGAACCGCCATCCATGAGCGGTTCGGCGTTCGGGTACGTGAGGGAGTTGTCGCCGCCGAGGAAGACGGGGAAGGTGTCCTGTTCGTGGACAGTGGCGACGATATCGCGTACCCCCGACTGCGCTTTTTCGACGGAGTCGGTCGCTCCGAGTCCAGTCACGTCGCCGAGGTCACCGATAGCCTCGACCGGCCCGGCGTCGAAGTGGTGCGATTTCGTCCCGTCCAGTGCGTCGCGTATCGCCGCAGGGCCGTCTCTCGCTCCCTTTCGGCCGATAACCGCGCCGTCGTACGGTTCGCCGACGAGGGTGGCGTCGAACTCGGCTGCGGTGTCGAGGTCGGTCGATGTGACGACGTCGCCGAACTGCTCGTCGTTCGGGTCGGTGGACGTGCCCACCCACTCGAAGCTGTGTGTCAACTCGCTCATCGTCGGTCTCGCATCGGGACTGGAACGTTCGATTTCTCTGCCTGTTCTATCGCCACGTCGTAGCCCGCGTCGGCGTGTCGGATCACACCCATTCCGGGGTCTGTCGTGAAGACGCGGCGAGCTTTCTCCGCCGCGAGATCGGTGCCGTCGAGGACGACGTGGTTGTTCGCGTGGAGCGCGTTGCCGATGCCGACACCACCCCCGTCGTGAACGCTCACGATGTCAGCGCCCGCCGCGCAGTTGAGCAGGGCGTTCAGGATGGGCCAGTCCGCGATGGCGTCAGAGCCGTCGCGCATGGCCTCCGTCTCGCGGTTGGGACTGGCGACCGAGCCAGCGTCGAGGTGGTCGCGCGTGACGACGATGGGAGCCTCGATCTCCCCCTCTGCGACGAGGTCGTTGATCCGGAGCGCGAAGCGGGCACGCTCCGTGAGACCATCTTCATCGGTATCGTACCCGAGCCAGCAAACGCGCGATGGAAGCCCCTGGAACTCGACCTGCTCCTGTGCGAGGTCGATCCAGCGATGGAGCTGTTCTTTCTCGGGGAACAGCTCTTTCACCGCTTCGTCGGTGCGGTGGATGTCGTCCGGATCGCCCGACAGTGCGGCCCAGCGGAACGGCCCCTTCCCCTGGCAGAAGAGCGGGCGGATGTAGGCCGGGACGAAGCCGGGGAAGTCGAACGCATTCTCCACATCCCGATGTTCTTTCACCTGTCCGCGGATGTTGTTGCCGTATTCGAAGGCGATCGCGCCCGCGTCCTGGATGTCGAGGATGCCCTGCACGTGGCGTGCCATCGTGTCGAGGCTCTCCTCGACGTACGTTTCCGGGTCGTGGTCCCGGAGTTCGTCGGCTTCTTCGACCGTGTAGCCCGAGGGGTAGTAGCCTTCCAGTTCGTCGTGGGCGCTCGTCTGGTCGGTGATGACGTCCGGAACGAAGTCGCGAGCGAGCATCCCTTCGAGCATGTCGGCGGCATTGATGTGGACGCCGACGGAGTAGACTTCGCCCGCCTCGGCCGCCTCCGTCGCTTTGCGGATAGCTTCATCCAGGTCGTCCGTCTTCTCCATGCAGTACCCCGTCTCGATACGTCGGTCGATCCGGGATTCATCCACCTCGGCAGCGATGCAGACGCCGTGATTCATCGTCACCGCGAGGGGTTGGGCACCGCCCATCCCGCCGAGACCGCCCGTGACGACGATCTTGCCTTCGAGGCTGCTATCGTAGTGTTCGTCTGCGAGGGCGGCCAGCGTCTCGTAGGTACCCTGGATGATTCCCTGCGTGCCGATGTACGCCCACGACCCGGCGGTCATCTGGCCGTACATGATGAGTCCTTTCGCTTCGAGTTCGTGGAAGTGCTCCCAGTCGTCCCACTTCCCGACGAGGTTCGAGTTGGCGATGAGCACTCTGGGCGCGCGCTCGTGAGTCGTAAATCTTCCCACGGGCTTGCCCGACTGGACGAGCAGCGTCTCGTCGTCGTCGAGTTCGCGCAGTTCGGCCATGATAGCGTCGTAGGCGTCCCACGACCGGGCCGCCCGACCCGTGCCGCCGTAGACGACGAGGTCTTCGGGTTTCTCGCCTACCTCCGGGTCGAGGTTGTTGTTCAGCATGCGAAGGGCCGCCTCCTGTCGCCAGCCCTTGCACTCGATGTCAGTACCAGTCGGTGCGCCCTGATACTCGCGCCACTGGTCGCTCGGTTCGCCGACGCCGTGCGATTCTGCTCCGTCGTTCATACTATGTCATACGCACGCGAGCGCAAAATAGCCAGGGCCACGCGTACGGAGGGTTCTTTAAATACCATCCGGGAGAAATACGCCTGATGCACGAGGTCGTGATGCGGATCGAGCAACCGAGCGTGTGCGCGGACGCGACCGACGGAACCGAGACGACCATCGAACTGTGGTGTAACGACCACTGTGACCTCCTCCACGTCAGCGGCCCGGCGGGAGGGTCGGCACTGGAACACCTCGAAGGACTGGTCGGCGTCCAGGAGCTGCTGGTCGAAGGCGACGAGCGACTGGCGATGACCGAGACGTGTCTGAAAGACCGCGAGACCGACACCGTCGAATCGTTTCTCGCCCAGCACGGTTGCTTGCTCGTCCCCCCGCTCCGCTACGCCGAAGGCGAGAAGTGGTGTCGGGTACTCGCGCTCGATTCGAGGAATCTGACCGACCTCTACCGCGACCTCGTGGCCGAGTTTCCGGTGACCATCGAATCGAAGCGCGAAATCTCGACGGTGCCCGGCGACCGCCCATTGCTCACCCCCGAAACCGCCCTTCCAGATCTCTCCTCCCGTCAACAGGAGGCGCTGGTCACGGCCTACGAGCTGGGCTACTACCGCATTCCACGCGAGACGACGACTGCCGACATCGCAGGGAAGATGGAAATCGAGCGCCGGACGCTAGAAGAGCATCTGCGGCGGGCGGAGAACAAGCTGGTCGAAGGGATGGTAGCGTTCTACTGACTAACATTCGGCTAGCGAGATTCCCGCCTCGTCGAAACGTCGGTTGACTCGCCGGAAGAACTCCGACCGTGCCGCCACGAACTCGGCGTGTTCCGGATCGTCGATCCAGAATCGCACCTCGACACCGATACGAGAATCGGACATGTCGACGATTCGAATCGACGGCGCAGGATCGTCTAGGACGGCGCTGTGGTGCTCGGCTACCTCCAGCAGAATCCCACTCACTGCGTCGATATCTGAGTCGTAGCTGACAGGAAACTCGTGACGGACGCGGAGCATATCGCCCGCGACCGGATTCGTCACGGCGTTGGTCGCAAGCACGGAGTTTGGAACCGTGATGAGTTCGTTGTCGAAGGTTCGCACGCGGGTCACCCTGAAGGTGATATCCTCGATGACGCCCTCGTTTTCTGTCCACTCTATCCAGTCACCGATGTTGAATCGCGGGTCGGTGACGATGAAGATACCACCGACGATGTTCGACGCGATGTCGCGGGTTGCGAAGCCGACTGCGATGGTCAACGCGGCCGCAAGCGTCGCGGAAGCACTGAACACGTCGGCCCCGGCGAGGTCGAGCGCCAGGAGTATTCCCGCGAACCAGATTGCCGCGCGGACGACGCGCAGAATCGCTCCTCGGATGGTGAGATTGACGTTTCGAAACCGGAGCGCACGCCTGGCCAGCGGTTCTAACACGAATCGACCGACAAGGTAGAAGAGGGCGAGCGAAACCGCGAAAATGGTGATTCCCCAGAGATACCCCGGAATCTTATCCAGTAGTTCCACGTTGTCGAGCAACCTCTCGAACAATGTTCGAAGCTGAACCACGGCCCTTTCCAGCACGTCGATTTGTGACGGACGACATGTATCTCATCGTTACGGCCAACGAACGTCTGACGAAACCTTAAGTGGTGTCAGACCGCTAATGTACTCAACGATGGGCAACAAGAACAAGACGATCTCCTTCCGGGTCAACGAGGACGCCTTCGAGACCCTGCGGGAGATCGCGGAGAAGCGCGACATCTCGCTGTCGGCGGTGTTCCGCGACTACGTGGACATGCTGGTCGCCCACGACGGGAAGGTGCAGGTCGTTCCCGAGAATCAGATCGGAGAGACCGACGACACGTCGTTCCCGCCGAAAGTCGAGGTGCCCAAGAGCTTCGTCCGCGAGCACGAACGACTCGAACTGGAAGCCGAACACCTCCGCGAGCAACTGCAAGAGCACAAGCAGTTCGTCCGCCACCTCCAGATGAAGGTGGACGACGAGAGCGAAGAGGAGGTCATCCACCTCGAAGAGTTGGACGACGAACTGGAGACCGACGAACCGTTCCAGCTCGGATAGGAAGACGGTGCTTTCCGGCTATTTCGACACAGACTACCCGGACAGCGAGTGTTTCTTCTGTCGGGCGCGCGCTTCCATCGAATCGTCGCCCTCGACGTTTGCGAGTTCTTCGATGGCTTCGAGCGTGCGCACCGAATCGTCCAGAAACGAGAGGATGTCGCCCGAGTAGGCGTACACCATGTAGTCGTCGCTCATCACGTCGACGATGGCGTCGGGGCCAAGACCACCCTCGCGCAGTTCCAGCAGGTAGCGCATGAACTTCCGCTCCGGACAGCCACAGTAGGGGTTGCTCTGGCAGTCGCAGTCGAGGAAGTCCTCGGCGAAGTCGAGGACGCGGTCTCGGGTCGCCTCGTCCAGTTTCTGGAGTCCCTCTCCCTGAAAGAGGATGTCCAGTGTCGCACCCTTGAACGCCCCCTTCGGGATGTTGGTATCCAACTGCGAGGAGATCTGGCGATGGTTTTTGACGTATATCTTGTCCGTGATAGCCACGCTTGATAGGTTCGTATTCGGTTCTGCCGGATAAGCGTGTCGTCAACGAGCGTCCCTGTCGGCGATGGCTGAGAGGAGTTCGATGTCCGAACTGTAGAGAAGTGTGGGAACTACTCGGCGAACGGAGGGTTCTCGAACTCGGCATCGCACGCCGAACAGACGACGACCGTCTGGGCATCCTCACCGAGCGTGACGCGGAGTTCGTGACCACACTCGGGACATCCCTGCGGAACGCGCTCGGAACCACAGGCCGGGCAGACGAACGTGGGCACGCCCTCACCCGTCTCCAATCGCATCTCGTCGTGGGCACACTCGGGGCAGTCGACGGGAATGCGGACGTCGTCGCTGTCGCGTGGTGCCCCGAGTGCAAGAACGACGAGTTCGTCGTCGGAGTCGTTCCTGCCCGACTGGAACTCACCGGGTGCGAATCTGATCGCTTCGCCTGCGCCGACAGTAACTCTCTCCCCACCCCTCCAAGACGTGTACGTCTCGAAGGTCGCTTCTCCCTCGACGACGACGAACACCTCCTCCTGATCTCTGTGAGCGTGGAGGCCGCTGGGGAGTCCCTCACCTGGAGCGAGCCGATAGTGATTGATCGCCACGTCGGTCGTCCCCAGTGGCCCGGATAGTTTGCGGCGGTCGCTGTCGGTTCCGACGGCGCTCTTATCCACGTCGTCGATAGCGACTTTCTCCATATCGGTCAGTTTGGGCAGTACCGACAAATGCGTTTATGAAGCTGAAAGCAGGGATACCGAGGCACCGCCGGAGACGTGGCGAAACGAGATAGTACCGGGGTGTGACAAATATCGAGCCTTTGAAGAAGCGCTATCGGAGCTTCGCGGGAAACGTCAGTGCTCGCGCGTGACGACGAACTCCGCGAAATCGCGGAGATAGTCCAGTGCTTCGGAATCCGGTGCGTTCACCCGGTCGAGGGCGGCCAGGGCTGCTTCGGACTGGTCGTGGGCCAGTTCGTTCGCCTCGTCTGCACTCAGGTCGGTGACCTGCACGATGGAGGGGCGACCGATCTCCTCGTCCTGTCCTGTCGGCTTACCGAGGTCGTCCGGGTCAGCAGTCGCGTCGAGCACGTCGTCTCGAATCTGGAATGCGACGCCGACTCGTTCAGCGTACTCGCCGAAGGCATCGACCGCTTCCGGGTCGCTTCCTGCCGCCAGCGCCCCGAGTTCGGCAGCGGCGCGGAACAACGCCCCCGTCTTCCGGCGCGCGAGTTCCATGTACTCAGACTGGTTCGACGGGAGATCGACGAGTTCCGACGCCTCGCCCATCCCGAGTTCGATCATCGACTCCGCAACGACCTCCATCGCGCGGGGGTCAGGAGAGAACAATTCGAACGCCTCACCGAGCATCCCATCGCTGGCGATGATAGCCGAACCGTGGCCGTATTCGGCCCACGCGCTCGGTGTCCCCCGGCGCACATCCGAGCGGTCGATGATGTCGTCCACTACGAGCGAAGCGTCGTGGACGAGTTCGATACCGACCGCAAAATCGACGGCATCCTCGACATCGCCACCTGCCGCCTCGCAGACCAGCACGGCCACAGTTGGTCGAACTCGCTTCCCACCTGAAAGCGCGGTGTGCGCCAGCCGATCCGACAGTTCGCGTGGGTCGACCCGCTCGACGACTTCCTCCAACCGGTCTTCGACGAGCGTCCTGCGGGCCTTCAGGTACTCCATTCGTGTGTGCTTCAGGACGGGGGACGCAAATACGTGACGGGTTCAGTCTGCTGTCATCACGGCGCGAATCGACAGAAACGTCGGCTCCCGTGAGATGCGCTCGAACGTCTTCGGAGATTTCTCGCGGAAGTTCGCAGTGGGTTGGGATTCTTCGACGCGGTCGAGTCGAAACCCCGCATCGAGCAGTGGATTCAGTATCGCCGAGAGCGGTCGGCGGTAGGTCGGTACCTCGACCGGCTCGCCGAAACTCGTCCAGACCTCGCTCACCTGTTCGGTCTCGAAGTAGTTGTCGGGGTCGAAGTGGAGAAAATCCGCGACGGGATGCCCACAGGAGAAGACGAAAAGCCCGCCAGCACGAAGCACGCGACCCAGTTCCGAGAAGAGCGACAACCAGTCTTCGACGTAATCGAACGCCAACGAACTGTGAACCGCCTCGGGGTCAAGCCCCGAGGCACTCGGCCTGCTCCGCCTGTAGACGAGGTCGAACCGATTCGACTCGAAGGGAAGGTCGCTGCCGAGGTCACACAGTACGAAGTTCGCGCAGGGCGCGCGTTCGCGGGCGTGCGCGAGCATCGCGGAACTCACGTCGAGTGCGGTCACTGCGGCACCGCGCTCCAGCAGAAACTCCGTTGTGATCCCCGGCCCGCATCCCGCGTCGAGCACGTCCCATGCCTCGATATCCGGAACCAATCCCTGCGTCGTCGGGCGTTCGAGGTCGGCGTTGAATGGTTTCGTCGGCGCGCGCTCGGCGTAGCCATCCGCCAGCATCTCGTAGGCGGAGAGCGCCAGCGGTCGCGCTCGCTCGTCGGTCATATTCCTTCGTCCGCGAGCGAGAAGAAAAAGGTCGCTGTTCGAACTGCTCGAAAGATCTTAGCTGAACTGCTCGATGAGTTCCGGCACCACGTCGAACAGGTCGCCGACGATACCGTAATCGGCGATGTCGAAGATGGGTGCGTTCGGGTCGGTGTTGATGGCGATGATGGTGTCGGCGCCCTTCATGCCAGCGACGTGCTGAACCGCGCCGGAGATACCGATGGCGAGGTAGACCTTCGGCGTCACCTGTTTACCCGATTGACCGACCTGTCGGTTCTTCGGGAGCCAGCCGTTGTCCACGATGGGACGCGACGAAGACAGCGTCGCACCTGTCGCTTCTACGAGGTCTTCGATCAGCGAGAGGTTCTCCTCCTCTTCGATACCGCGACCGATGCTGACGAGGAACTCCGCTTCGCTGATGTCTACGTCGCCACCGCCGACCTCCTCGAATCCGGTGACGGTCGAACGAATCGCGGACTCGTCCGGTTCGAAGTCGAACGCGGAGACCTCGGCGTCACCGACGCCCTCAGCCTCGGGCCACTCGGCACCACGAGTCGTGATGGCGAACTGGTCACCCTCGACTTCCACCGTCGTCTCGACCTTCGATCCGTACATCTCGCGAGTCGCCACGAGCGTTCCGTCGTACTCGAAGCCGACGGCGTCCGTCACGAGCGGTAAGTTGAGGCGGTTGGCGATCGCGGGTGCGTAGTCCAGTCCGTTGACGCTGTTGGGCATGAGGACGAACGTCGGCGTGAGGTCGTCGTAGAGTGCCTCGATGGCCTGCACGTACACGTCGTGGTTGAACTCCTCGCCGTACTCGACGGTGTGGATCGTGTCCACGCCCTCGCGGTTCAGGCTGTCAGCGAATTCGTCCACGTTGCCGCTGATGACCGCGAGGTGCAGGTCGCCACCCGCGTCTGCAGCGAGTTCTCGACCGGCGGAGATGACTTCGAAGCTCTCGTCGCGGAGTTCACCACGGCGGTGTTCCGTGATGGCGAGAACGTCGCTCATTCTGCCACCCCCTTCTCGCGGAGGACGTCAGCCAATTTCCCGGCGGTCTCGTCGGCACTCCCTTCGAAGATCTCGGCGTCGCTTTCGCTTTCGGGTTCGTACATATCGGTCAGCTTCAGGTCGCTCTTCACAGCGTCGGCATCGAGACCGAGGTCTGCGAGCGTCTTCGGTGCGATCTCCTTGCTCTGGGCCTGGCGGATACCGCGAAGACTCGCGTATCTCGGTTCGTTGATACCGGTCTGGATGGTGAGAACTGCAGGGAGTTCTACGTCCGTAAGCTCCTCGACACCGCCCTCCAGTTCACGGCGGACGTGTGCGACACCTGCGTCGGCGTCCATATCGAGGTCGTTCACGACCGCGCCCCACTGGAATCCGATATCGTCGGCGAGCGAGACTCCCGTCGCACCGAAGGCGTCGTCACCTGCTTGCACACCGGTCAGCACGAGGTCGGGGTCTTCTTCCTCGACGACGGCCGACAGAATCTGTGTCTTCGTCTCCACGTCGAGCAGATCGGGGTCTTCGAGCGCGTCGTCCCAGACGCGGATCGAGCGGTCTGCACCCTTTGCGAGCGCCATCCGAATCGTCTCCTCTGCGCGCTCGGGGCCGATGGTGACTGTCACTACTTCGTCGGCGACGCCAGCTTCTTGCAGCTGAACGCCTTCCTCGACGGCGTAGTCGTCCCACTCGTTCAGGTCGAACTCGAGGTATCTATCGTCAACCTCGGTCCCCTCGACTTCGAAGTCATCTGCGAGTTCAGCGACTTCTTTTACCGTTACAAGGACCTTCATGCTCGATTCGTTGCCGGGAAGGGGGTAAACGTTTTCGAAACTGGTGACAATGGAACTCGCGTACCAATCGACTTCTTTACTCTTTGTCGAAGTCGGTTACGTTCTCGTCCGGGAGCGTGATGAGGTTCTCACGACCGATGCGGAGTTTGTCGACGCGCCCCTCGTCGGTCATCGACGAAAGCAGTTGGGAGACCTTCGCATTCGACCAGTTCGTCTCCGTGACGATCTTCGCCTGCTTCATCCGACCGCCGTTTTGTTTCAGGAGATATTCGACGCGCTCCTCGTCGGACAGGAGTTCGAGATTCGGGTCGTCGTCTTCCGGTTCGGACTCCGGTTCTGGCTCGGGTTCCGACGAGACGGCAGGTCGCTCTTCGGGAGCGTCGTCGTCTGACTCGTCGTCACGGCGCTGGATCAGAACGTAGAGACCTGCACTACCAGTGCCGATGGCGAGCAGGATGAGAACGATACTTTCGAGGGATAGTGGCTCATCTTTGGGCTCTTCCTTGCCGGAATTTTCTACGTACGTCACGTCGATCTCGCCAGGATACAACGACGTTGGCCCTTCTACACGGATCGTCCTGTTGGTGTGGCCGAAGTTCGGAGAGTTCTGGATTCGATATCCCTCCGGGTTGTGGATGACGAGTCGCTGGTCACCAGAGAGTGACGGAAGCCACGTCGATTCTCCGTCGTCGAGCAAGAACGCATCCCGGAGGATGAGCCGATCTCCTTCGACGCGCGTGAAGTTCGTCCAGACGATCGAGAGATACAGCGTTCCTGTCCGATTGCGGACGGCGTACGTTCGGTCGATCTGTCTGATCTTCATCTCACGCCCGGTCTCGGACTCCACGTGTTGGGCGATTCGACGGAACAAGTCCGTCGAGAATCCGACTTCCGTGTTCCCCTGTTCGAACTCCTGGCCGAGCTTCTCGAACGCAGCCGTTTCGTTCTGGTTCCGAAGCGCGAACTCCATCGAAACGTTCCACCGGGCGTCACCGTCCGGTTGTGGAACGATCCGAATCGTGGTTCCGTTCACCGCCGTCTCGTTTACCCTCGTCTGATTTTCGGCAGCGCTATCGAGGCTCGTGGAACCGAACTGTTGCGAATCACCCGTCGCAATAGCGGTTCCCACGAGGAGGAGGGAAAGGAGGACCACGAGGAGGGCGGGGTGTGACCGCATATCCTTGTGTGGTCAATCGGGCAAGAAAATACTTTCCATCCAAACGATAAAACATCAGAGAGTGGTTTAAATGATTTCCGCACAGTTCCACCGTTCATACAAGAGCTTCAGAATCCCGTACGTATTTTAATGAAGAGGTTCCTACGTATCTCGTATGAACCGGGTGGTCCCCATCATACTCGCAGTCCTCCTTACCCTCAGTTCACCTGCTGCGGCAATCGCAACGGGGACACCAGCTGAGCCTGACAAGATAGATGCAAAGAACCCCGTGAAACCACCGGGATTCAACGACACCGTCTCACAGCTGAGTCTCGGAGATCCTGACCGAACCGAGACGAAAACTCCATCGATCAGCCTCGGTGCGGCCCTCGAAATGGATAAGAACGAATTCGAGACACAGCGCCGGATGTACACGTTCAGCGAACGAGTGAAGAACGCCAAAACTCGAGAACACAAGAAACAGGCACTGATCGACTACAAATTCACACTCGTAAAGCAGCTCTCCAAGCTGGAAAGTGCGGAACGAACCGCGGGTAAGCAGTTCAATAGACAGAAGCTGACTTCGAGAGAGTATGCAAGACGACTCGCCATACTTGATTCCCGTGCGCACGAGATCGAGCGATCCATCTCGCATATGGAAGAGCTATCGAACGAAGTGCCACGGTTCTCCCCGGAAGTGTCGACGCTGAGAGCAGACCTGTTCGCACTGGAAGGACCGGTACGGACACATATCGCCGAGAGCCTTCGAGGAACCACCACGCCGAACTCCATCTACATAGCAACGACCAATTCCGGGGTCGTCCTCTCGATGGTAGAAAACGACCAGTACATCCGCGAAGCGTACCGGGCAGATTATCGGAAGCCGGAGGAGAGCGAATCAATACTAGACCAGAAAGCACAGGAGATAACGGTCGAGCAGTATCCGGGATTGAAGAACAAGACCCTCCGTGAGAACACCGACCCCAGATACAGTTCCGCAGGTATCTGGGAGACCGATATCATCCACCGACAGGGCGTGGTCAAGGCGTACCTCGATAGCGGGACGAAAGAGATCTTCCGCGAGATCCAGTACAAAGATCTCTTCGGGAAGAACCACGTGCCGTATGGGAAACCAGTCCGGAACAACACGACGAGCATCCAGATCGTCGTCAATAAAACGTATCCCGGCGGTCCACTCCGCATCAACGTGACTGATTCCGGCGGCGACCCAGTGAACGGACGTATCTCGGTCGGAGACACATATGTCGGGGAAACAGGAAGCGATGGAATCCTCTGGACGGTCTCCCCGAGTCGGGCGTTCACCGTCTCCGCCATCCACAAGTCGGAAACGGTTAACGTGACGCTCACGCCGTACGGGACGACACAACAGAACTCGACGACCAGGGCATCCGAAACTTGAAGTAGGGAAACGGAACCACTCCGGCCCGTGTCGAATCGTGCCCTCTCTCCCATCGTCGGAACCGTCCTCTTAGTCGTCGTCACGCTCGTCTCAGCTGGAACGATCGGAACAGTGGCGATGGATTCGCCGTCGCTTCGAGAACCGAAACAGGCAGTGATCGACGTCTCGGCTGATGCAGACGCCGACCGCCTGACGTTCGTCCATCGGGCAGGCGACTCGCTTTCTGTCGAGACGCTCGTCATCCACATCCGGGTCAACGGCACACCACTCGAACACCAGCCGCCGGTTCCGTTCTTCTCGGCGAGCGGATTTCGACCGGGACCGACTGGCCCGTTCAACAGCGCAACGAACGAGATGTGGAGCACCGGTGAGACTGCGAGTGTCGAACTTGCAGGAACCAACGAGCCACTTCTCGAACCGGGCAACAGGATCGTCGTTCGAATATCGGCAGACGGAAACCCCGTCGCAGAGGTGACGACGACTGCGAGTTAACGACGGTCGGGGAGAGTTCGGCGAGTCGATCAGAAAGACGATCAGCAGACGACCAGAAAGGTTAGTCGTTTTCGGGCACGCGCGCGACGGTCGTGATGGCGATGTCGGGGTCGTAGCTCGGCCCCATCTCGCGGTGACGGATGTCTTCGTACCCTGCATCCCGGAACATACGGTCGGCCTCGGCGCGGTCGTAGAAGAGCATGATCGCGTCGGCGAGTTTCTGCATGACGCCCGTTCCGGGGTAGTTCGGTCCGACGACGAGCACTTCCCCACCGGGTTTCGTCACGCGGCGCATATCGCAGAGTGTCTCGACCGGGTCGGGCCAGTACTCGATCGAGCCGGACGACCAGACGACGTCGAACGAGTCGTCCTTGTACGGAAGCCGTTCAGCGTCACCACGATAGAAGCTGACCGGGTCGTGCTTGCCGAGTTTCGCCCACGCCTTCTCTAACTGGTGAACGCTCTGGTCGAGCCCGTGGACGTTGTCGGTGTGTTCGAGCAGTCCCTCGGTGCCGAAGCCGGTGCCACACCCCACGTCAAGCACGCGGTCGTCCTCGTCGATGTCGAGCATCGACAACGCCTCTGTGCGCATCTCCTCGTTCCAGATGAACGGATTGACCGTATCGTACACCTTGGAGAGATACTTGTAGAAGATTCGTGCTCGGCGTTTGTCCTCGAGGATACCCATTGTCCGCCGCTTAGAACTGGGCTGTCATGAATCCCCACCTTTTGACCACGACCTTTTACGACGGTCGAGGAGGCGCGGGCGCGCACGACGGTACGCGCCCGCGCCTCGTCTTCCTGTAAAAGCTCGACCAAAAGCACTCCTCCTTCACTCCACTGCGTTCCGTTCAGTCGTCAGCCCGCTCGCTCGTCGCTACGCTCCTTCGCTCGCGGAGAGCGTGCTTGCAGCCTACCGGCTGTGTTGCTTGCTGATTTCTGGCGGTTGATCAACCGGTCTATCGTTCACGACTCGTTTCACTCGTCGTTCGCTCGCACCTCGGCCGTATCTGTACCCGCCGGCCAATCAACCGCTAGGGTTCAAGCGCACCCTCCGCGAGTGAGGAGCGTGGCGACGAGCGAGCGGGCCGAGGAGCGACCATCGGGAGCGACGAGTGCTTTTGGTCGAGCTTTTACAGGGAGCCAGCAGGAACGACAACCGCGTCGTTCCTGCCTGCGACCGTCGTAAAAGGTCGTGGTTGAAGGGTCGTAGGGTTTCGCAAGTAGTTTATAGCCGCTCGCGCAACCTTTCGCCTGATTACCGCATATGCCGAGGCCAGAGGTTCTCGAACGAATACAGGAGGCCGAAAACGAGGCTGACGACATCGTCGCGGAAGCTAAGGAAGACCGCGAGCAGCGGATCTCCGAGGCCCGCGAGAGCGCGGAAGCGATCCGCGATGAAGCCGAGGAAGAGGCCGCAGAATTGGAGGAAAAACAACTGGCGGAGGCGCGCGAGGAGATCGAAGCCGAACGTGAGAAGTTGCTCGCCGAGGGCGAGAAAGAACGTGAGGAACTCGAAACGCGCGCAGAGGACAACGTAGACGACACTATCGAGTTCGTACTCGATCGGTTCCGGGAGGCGGTGCATGCTCAGACCTGAGCAGATGAGCAAAGTCTCGGTGACCGGTTCACGGGCCGTCATGTCCGACGTCATCGAGGCGATCCACGACCTGAACCTCGTCCACCTGTCGGACTACGACGGATCCTGGGAAGGGTTCGACCACGGAAACCCCATCGAGGGTGCTGACGAAGCGTCCGACAAACTCGTCACGGTTCGCTCCATCGAGAGCATCCTCGACGTGGAAGACGAGGACGCCGGCCCACAGCGAATCGTCACCGACGACGCGCTGGAGGAAGAACTGAGTGACATCCGGGCACAGGTCAACGAACTCGACGACCGCCGGAACGAACTGGAAGACGAACTCCGCGCCGTCGAAGACCGCATCGACTCGATGGAACCGTTCGCCGACCTCGGAATCGACCTCGACCTGCTGTCGGGGTACGACAATCTGCAGGTCGCAGTCGGAGAGGGCAGCGCGGAAGAAGTCGAGAACACGCTCGCCGACGCCGACGACATCCAGGAGTTCGAAGTGTTCTCCGAGGGCAAGACGCTGGCCATCTTCGCGTACCCTGCGGACGACGCAGACGAAGACGTACTCGACGATACGCTGGTCGGTGTCGACTTCGCGTCGTTCGAGATTCCGGACGCGACCGGCAGTCCCGAGGAGTACGTCGCGGAACTCAAACACGAGCGCCAGAAACTCGAATCGAAGCTCAACGGTGTCGAAAACGAGATACACGACATCAAACTCGACGCTGCTGGATTCCTGCTGGCGGCCGAAGAGAAGCTGACGATCGAGGTGCAGAAGGCAGAAGCACCGCTTCAGTTCGCGACGACGAAGAACGCCTTCGTCGCCGAGGGCTGGATCCCGACCGAACAGTACGGCGACCTGGCAAGCAGTCTCGACGCGACGGTCGGCGACCACGTCGACGTGGAGGAGCTCGAACGCGCCTCCTACGAAGAACACGGCGGTCACCACGCACCGCTCGAACAGGCGGAGGAGACCGGTGTCGCAACGGATGGCGGTCACACCACGAGCACCGACAATCCGCCGGTCATCCAGGACAACCCCGGCCCGGTCAAACCGTTCGAGCTGCTGGTCGAGACGATCAACCGACCGAAATACTTCGAGTTCGACCCGACGGTCATCCTGTTCCTCACGTTCCCGTTGTTCTTCGGGTTCATGATCGGGGACCTCGGGTACGGAATACTGTACATGACCATCGGCTACTGGCTGTACAGTAGCTTCGATAGTGACGCGATCAAGAGCCTCGGTGGCATCGCCATCTGGGCAGGTGGGTTCACCGCGCTGTTCGGTGTCCTGTACGGCGAGATCTTCGGCTTACACGTCCTCGGAGAGATCGTCTGGGCCGGTCACCCGCCGATCCACAAGGGTCTCCAGCCAGCGTTCGGTGACTACGCGGTGGGCTGGCTCGTACTGAGCCTGCTGGCCGGTATCGCCCACCTCACCATCGGCTGGACGTTCGACTTCATCGAGAACCTCAACCACGGGTTCAAAGACGCCATGACCGAGAGCGGTTCGTGGCTGCTGATGATGTTCGGCCTCTGGGCGTGGATCTTCGCGGGCGCGTTCGGCAACGCACCCGGAATGCTCGTTGGGCCTGAGAGCGTCTTCGCAGGCCACCCCTTCCATCTAGGATTCACCGGCTTCCCGGAACCGGTCGGTCTCCTCGGACTGGGGCTGTTCGCAATCGGACTCGTCTTGCTCGTGGTGGGTGAACCCATCGAGGCAGTCGAGTTCCTCAACGTGCTGGTGAACGTCTTGTCGTACACTCGTCTCGCAGCAGTGTTGCTGGCGAAGGCCGGAATGGCGTTCGTGGTCAACCTGCTGTTCTTCGGTGTGTACGTCACCGGCCACGGGGGAGAAGAGACGTGGCACTTCGGTACCAGTCACATGCCGCACGTCGGCGATATGGCTCATGGGCACGAAGTCGTGAGCATCATGTTCCCCGGCCTGGTACACTCGAGTATCGCTGGACTGGTCGGCGGGCTGCTCATCCTCGTGATCGGCCACGCGCTCGTCCTCGCACTCGGTATCACGAGCGCAGGATTGCAGGCGGTGCGTCTCGAGTACGTGGAGTTCTTCAACAAGTTCTACCAGGGCGGCGGCGAAGAGTACGAACCGTTCGGCTACGAGCGGACGCACACGACGCAAGACTGAACCCCCGAATCCCGTTTTTCTCGGTTCTCTACGACCGATATGGTCTCAGTCGTCTCTCGACACTGGCATTTGCTATCATGATTTAGGGGGTACAGCCCCCGATACCATCGAATCCGCCCGAACGCTTTGGGAAGTTTTAAGAATCCAGTGACTCGAACTACGACTTGTTCGGCTACAGAGCCTACAGAGGACCAAACCAATGTTCGAATTCATACTCGCGTTCGTTGACGCAGCTGTACTGCTCGCACAAGAAGGCGCTGGGAATGCTGCCCCTGCTATCCCGAAAGAGACCGGCGCGGCACTCGCAGTCGGTCTCGCGGCGTTCGGCGCAGGCTACGCGGAGCGCGGTATCGGTGCCGCGGCCGTCGGCGCTATCGCTGAAGACCAGGACCTGTTCGGTACCGGGCTGATCATGACGGTGCTGCCGGAAACGCTCGTGATTCTGGCACTCGTCGTCGTGTTCGTGGTCTAAACGCACTTTAACCACTCTTCATCAATGAGCCTGGAAACGGTAGTTGAGGATATTCGAAACGAAGCCCGCGAGCGCGCGGAGGAGATTCGCGCAGAAGGCGAAGCCCGCGCAGACGAGATTATCGGCGAGGCAGAGTCGGATGCCGAGGAGATTCTCGCGGCGAAAGAGCGCGACATCGAGAACCAGATCGAGCGAGAACGAGAGCAGAAGCTCTCCAGCGCGAAGCTCGAAGCCAAGCAGAAGCGGCTGGAAGCCCGCCGCGACGTGCTGCAGGAAGTCCGCGCCGACGTGGAAGAGCAGATCGCCACGCTCGGCGGCGACGACCGCGAAGAGCTGACGCGGTCGCTGCTCGACGCAGCAGCGACGGAGTTCGAGTCGGAACACACCGTCCGTTTGTACGGACGTGCCGACGACGAGGCGTTGCTTACCGACATCGTCGCGGACTACGATGGCTTCGAATACGCGGGCGAATACGACTGCCTCGGCGGCATCGTCGCCGAGAGCGAGGCGTCCCGCGTTCGCGTGAACAACACGTTCGACTCGATCCTCGAAGACGTGTGGGAGGACAACCTCCAAGAAATCAGTTCACGGCTGTTCGAGCAATGACCACAGTCACTCACGAAGGACGTTCGTTCCCTGCTCACCGCCACCCCCGGAGGTGGTTCGCGTGAGTGTAGCGGAAGGAACATCGAACTACGAGTACGTCACCGCGCGCGTCAGAGCGCGCCGAGCAGCGCTGTTCGACGAGGAAGATTACCGCAAACTCCTCCGCATGGGTCCGAGCGAGATCGCCCGGTACATGGAGGAGACGGAGTACGAATCCGAAGTCAACGCGCTCGGCGCGCGCTACGACGGTGTCGACCTCGTAGAGTATGCACTGAACCGCAACCTCGCCAAGCACTTCGACGACCTGTTGGACTGGGCCGACGGGAAGCTGTATCTTCTCATCGCCCGGTATCTGCGGAAATTCGACGCGTGGAACGTCAAGACGGTGCTTCGAGGCATCTACGCGGAGGCAGACAGCCAGTCGGTTCGGGACGACCTGATCCACGCAGGCGAGTTCGACGATGAGTTCCTCACCCGACTGACCGATGCAGGAACCATCGAAGACGTCGTCGAGATGCTCGATACGACCATCTTCGGTGACCACCTCGAAGCCGCCTACGAGGATTACGACTCCACCGGCCTGCTGATCCCGCTGGAGAATGCAGTCGACCGCGCGTACTACGAAGGGTTGATGGAAGGTGTCTCGGACACCGAAGACCGTGCAACCCAGTTGTACGTCGAGTTCCTGCAAGCCGAGATCGACTTCAGGAACATCCGAAACGCCCTGCGAACCAGTCGAAGTGGCGCGAACATCGACCCCTCGGAGTATTTCATCACGGGTGGGCGACTGTTCAGCGCGACCGAGTTGACGCAACTCGCAGGCAGCACGGACGAACTCATCGCCCGGGTTCGTGACAGCCCGTACGGAAGCGAACTGGACGAGGCGCTGGACGAGTTGGAGCGAGCCGACAGTCTCATCGGCTTCGAACACGCACTCGACGCTGCACTCCTCGAATACTCGGATCACCTCTCGCACGTGTTCCCGCTGTCGGTGTGCCCGGTGCTTGCCTACGTGCTCGCCAAAGAGCGCGAAGTGGACAACATCCGCGCAATCGCACGCGGACGCGAAGCAGGACTGTCCGAAGACGAGATCGAAGACGAACTGGTGGTACTATGAGCCAGGAAATCGCCGTCATCGGAAGTTCGGAGTTCACGACCGGATTCCGACTCGCAGGCGTCCGGAAAGTATCGAACGTTCCGGACGACGAGAAGGAGTCGGAACTGGACGACGCTGTTTCTCAGGTGTTAGATGACGACGACGTGGGCATCATCGTGATGCACGACGACGACCTTTCACACCTCTCTCGTAACGTCCGAAGCGACGTGGAGACGAGCGTGGAACCCACCCTCGTGACGCTGGGTGGTGGCGCGGGAAGCGGCGGTCTCCGCGACAAAATCAAGCGCGCAATCGGTATCGACCTCATGGACGAAGACGAACAAGGTGACAACGAATGAGCCAGGCAACAGATTCCGATGTCGTCCGCGAGGACGGCGTCATTCAGAGCGTGAGCGGTCCTGTCGTGACCGCCGTTGACCTCGACGCCCGGATGAACGACGTGGTGTACGTCGGTGACGAAGGGCTGATGGGTGAGGTCATCGAGATCGAAGGGAACAGTACGACCATCCAGGTGTACGAGGAAACCTCGAACGTCGCCCCCGGCGAACCCGTCGAGAACACGGGCGAACCGCTGTCGGTCGACCTCGGGCCGGGCATGCTGTACTCCATCTACGATGGTGTCCAGCGCCCGCTCGACGTCCTCGAAGACAAGATGGGTGCATTCCTCGACCGCGGTGTCGACGCACCCGGTATCGACCAGGAGAAGACGTGGGAGTTCAACCCGTCCGTCGAAGAAGGTGACGAGGTCGAACCCGGCGACGTCGTCGGTATCGTCCCCGAAACCGAGAGCATCGACCACAAGGTGATGGTGCCGCCTGACTACGAAGGCGGCGAAGTCGTCGCGATCAAGGACGGCAACTACTCGGTCACGGACACCGTCGTCGAACTCGACAACGGCGAAGAAGTCCAGATGCAACAGGAGTGGCCGGTTCGTGAAGCACGGCCATCCGTCGACAAGCAGACGCCCCGGACGCCGCTCGTGTCCGGTCAGCGGATCCTCGACGGCCTGTTCCCCATCGCCAAGGGTGGGACGGCCGCGATTCCCGGCCCGTTCGGTTCCGGGAAGACGGTGACCCAGCACTCGCTCGCGAAGTGGGCAGACGCAGACATCGTCGTCTACGTCGGCTGTGGTGAGCGCGGAAACGAGATGACGGAGGTTATCGAAGACTTCCCGGAACTCGAAGACCCGCGAACGGGCAAACCGCTCATGTCGCGCACCTGCCTCATCGCCAACACGTCGAACATGCCCGTGGCCGCACGTGAATCGTGCATCTACACGGGAATCACCATCGCGGAGTACTACCGCGACATGGGATACGACGTCGCGCTGATGGCCGACTCCACCTCGCGGTGGGCAGAGGCGATGCGTGAGATCTCCTCGCGTCTCGAAGAGATGCCCGGCGAAGAGGGATACCCGGCGTACCTCGCCGCCCGTCTCGCCGAGTTCTACGAGCGCGCAGGCAAGTTCGAGAACATCAACGGCACGGAGGGTTCGGTGTCGGTCATCGGTGCAGTGTCGCCACCCGGCGGCGACTTCTCCGAACCGGTCACGCAGAACACCCTGCGTATCGTGAAGACGTTCTGGGCACTGGACGCCGACCTCGCAGAACGGCGCCACTTCCCCTCTATCAACTGGAACGAGTCCTACTCGCTGTACAAGGATCAGCTCGACCCGTGGTACGAACAGAACGTCGAGCCGGACTTCCCCGAGAAGCGCCAGTGGGCAACGGACGTACTCGACGAGGAGGACGAACTCCAGGAGATCGTTCAGCTCGTCGGGAAGGACGCACTGCCGGAAGACCAGCAGCTCACGCTCGAAGTCGCACGCTACCTGCGTGAGGGATGGCTTCAGCAGAACGCGTTCCACGACGTGGACATGTTCTGTTCGCCGGAGAAGACCTACCGGATGATAGAGGCCATCAAGACGTTCAACGACGAGGCGTTCTCGGCGCTCGAAGCCGGCGTCCCCGTCGAAGAGATCACGGATATCGATGCCGCACCGCGCCTGAACCGGATGGGAACGGCCGAGGAGTGGCAGGACTTCATCAGCGACGTCGAAGAGAACATCACCGAACAGCTCAGGGAGAAATACTAATGAAAGAATACCAGACAATCACGGAGATCAGCGGTCCGCTGGTGTTCGCCGAAGTCGACGAGCCGATCGGATACGACGAGATCGTCGAGATCGAGACGCCAGAGGGCGACACGCTGCGCGGACAGGTACTCGAATCGAGCGAGGGACTCGTCTCGATCCAGGTGTTCGAGGGAACCGAAGGTATCGACCGACAGTCGTCGGTTCGATTCCTCGGCGAGACCATGAAGATGCCCGTCACGGAAGACCTGCTCGGGCGCGTGCTCGACGGGTCCGGGAACCCCATCGACGGCGGTCCCGAGATCGTTCCGGACGAGCGTCGTGACATCGTGGGTGCGGCGATCAACCCCTATGCCCGCGAGTACCCCGAAGAATTCATCCAGACCGGTGTGTCCGCCATCGACGGCATGAACACGCTGGTTCGTGGCCAGAAACTCCCCATCTTCTCGGCGTCGGGGCTGCCGCACAACGAACTCGCGCTGCAGATCGCGCGACAGGCGAGTGTGCCGGAAGAAGCCGACGACGAAGGCGAGGGCGGAAGCGAGTTCGCAGTGGTGTTCGGCGCGATGGGTATCACCGCAGAAGAGGCGAACGAGTTCATGGAAGACTTCGAGCGAACCGGCGCACTGGAGCGCTCGGTGGTCTTCATGAACCTCGCGGACGACCCCGCAGTCGAGCGGACGGTCACCCCGCGTCTCGCACTCACCACGGCAGAGTACCTCGCGTTCGACAAGGACTACCACGTACTGGTCATCCTGACGGACATGACCAACTACTGTGAGGCACTGCGCGAGATCGGTGCCGCGCGTGAAGAGGTGCCGGGCCGCCGTGGCTACCCCGGATACATGTACACAGACCTCGCACAGCTGTACGAGCGCGCAGGTCGTATCGAGGGCCGAGAAGGGTCTGTCACGCAGATTCCCATCCTCACGATGCCGGGTGACGACGACACGCACCCGATTCCCGACCTCACGGGATACATCACCGAGGGGCAGATCTACATCGACCGCGACCTGAACTCGCAGGGTATCCAGCCGCCGATCAATCCGTTGCCGTCGCTGTCACGCCTGATGGACGACGGTATCGGCGAGGGCCTCACCCGCGCAGACCACTCCGGTGTGTCCGACCAGATGTACGCAGCGTACGCACAGGGTGAAGACCTGCGCGACCTCGTGAACATCGTCGGTCGAGAAGCACTGAGTGAACGTGACAACAAGTACCTCGACTTCGCCGACCGCTTCGAGGAGGAGTTCATCGACCAGGGCTTCGAGACGAACCGCACCATCGAAGAGACGCTGACCATCGGCTGGGACCTCCTCAGCATGCTGCCGAAAGAGGAACTCAACCGGATCGACGAGGAGTACATCGACGAGTACTACCCCGAAGAGGAAGCGGCGGAAGTCACAGCTGACTAAGTCGGTTTCACTTTCTTCGTATTCTCCCCGTGTGTTATGTTCGAAATGTGATCGCTCGCCAGTGAACCACTGTTCGGCGTCGTAGATCCAGTAGTCAGAGAACGGTCGTGCGCTCGGGCGACAGCGCCAGTCGAACTGTAAACAGTTATCCCGCTCCAGTTACCTAGGGCTACGTAAGATGGCCAAGGACGTCAAACCCACTCGGAAAGAACTCATGCAGATCGAGGAACGCATCGATCTCTCCGAGCGGGGTCACGACACGCTGGAGAAGAAGCGTGACGGTCTCATCATGGAGTTCATGGATATCCTCGACCAGGCACAGGACGTACGCTCCGGTCTCGAAGAGGATTACCAGCGCGCACAGCAAACCATCAACATGGCCCGCGCGATGGAGGGGGACGTGGCGGTTCGTGGGGCTGCCGCCGCACTGCAGGAACATCCAGAGATCACGACCGAATCGAAGAACATCATGGGCGTCGTCGTCCCGCAGATCGAGTCCTCGAAGGTGAAGAAGTCGCTCGACGAGCGCGGCTACGGTGTGCTCGGCACGAGCGCCCGCATCGACGAGACCGCGGACGCTTACGAGGAACTCTTAGAAAGCATCATCCTCGCCGCCGAAGTCGAGACGGCGATGAAGAAGATGCTCACCGAGATCGAGACGACGAAGCGCCGCGTCAACGCACTGGAGTTCAAACTCCTGCCCGAACTGCGCGAAGCGCAGGACTACATCGAGCAGAAACTCGAAGAGCAAGAGCGCGAGGAGATCTTCCGGATGAAGAAGATCAAGGCGAAAAAAGAGGAAGAAGAGAAAGAAGAGGACATGGCGCGCGAGCCAGAAGTCGCCGAAGGCGAAGTCGTCGTCACGAGCTAACTCCCTCGACAGCGTTTTTGTTTTCCCCGGTCGCAAGGGTAGTATGACCGAGTACGCGAGCGACGCTGCCTACGAGCAGCTGCTCGACCGGTTCGGAGTGTGGGCCGAGACGGAACGAGACCTGCGCGGAATCGTCGTTGTCGGATCACGGGCACGCGAGAATCGCCCGGCAGACGAGTGGTCGGATCTCGACCTGCTGGTCGTCACGACCGACCCGGCAAGATATCTCGACGAGACCGACTGGCTTGCCGAACTCGGAGCGCCGATACTGACGTTTCTGGAATCGACCGCGACCGGTGACGGCACCGAGCGCCGCGTCCTGTTCGAGGGCGGCCTCGACGTGGATTTCGTCCCGATCCCGATGGAGCGACTCGCCCGGATGGAACGTGATGGCCCCGACCCGGACGAAGCGTCGGCACTCGCTCGTGGGGCGCGGGTCGTCTACGACGCGGGTGGAATCGACGAGGTGGTCGCTGTGGCGACACCGGAATCTCCACCCGAAACGAAGGCCCCTTCGAACGAAGAGTTTCGCGAGTTAGTCGCCGATTTCTGGTATCATGCGGTCTGGACGGCGAAGAAGCTTCGGCGGGGAGAGCGGTGGACGGCAATGGGCTGTGTCGACGGCTACATGAAACACGACTGTCTACTCCCGATGATTCGCTGGCACACTCGCGCACGGACTACACAGGATACGTGGCACGGCGGCCGGTTTCTGGAAGAGTGGGCCGACGACAGGGTGGTCAGCGAACTCGAAGGGGCGTTCGCCCAGTACGACCCGGACGACCTCTGGCGGGCGCTGTTCGCCACGATGGAACTGTTTCGGTGGGTCGCACGGGAGGTCGCGGAAGCGTTGGCGTTCGATTATCCGGTTGAGGAAGACGAAGCAGCGACTGCGTTGGTGGACGGACTTTTCGAGGGAAAGACGGAGTGAGCGGTGCGCCTCGGAGGCTCTGTTGAAATCCTCCCCAACTGACAGAGCTGGCGTGCTGAATAGAGAGCATGTAGTCAGCATCGATTGACTATCGAAAACGAGCAAGCGGGCGTGTATCTTGCTGCCGCTCAGCGAGTTGACGAGCTGCTGTCACAAGCGTCGTGCTGAATATAGAGGATGTGTCCAGCATCGGAATCCGTCGTTCAGTCCTTGTTATCTGGGTTGAACGCGTAATAGGCAATAGCTATCGAAATTCCCAATGCAACGGCCTCGAAAGTCAGATGTTCAGCGACCAGTGTGCCGAAAACGAACAGCGCCATAGCAGATGTGATGCCCGCGAGAAACGCATATTGGATACGAGAGAGACTTCGTACCCACTCATCAAGACGATGGTAGAGCCGTCTTGCGGTGCTCATAACTCATGTAATAGTAGACAGTATATCAGTGTTTGTCTGACCCACTCGCGCCTTGTATTCAGCACGGCCACTGAAACCTATCATCGATTGAGGGTTTCAACAAGGCCGCCTCAAACGGTCACGAGTAATTCGGAGATGCGAGCGAGGGCGTAGCCCGAGCGAGCGTTCATTTTTGGGCCAGATTGTTCGAGGAGGGTGCCCGCAGGCGCGAAGCGACGAGGACACCCGACGACGAAAAAAGGTGGAAGCTGATATCCGACGACGAAAAAAGGTGGAAGCTGATACCCGACGACGAAAAAAGGTGGAAGCTGATACCCGACGACGAAAAAAGGTGGGAACGAAAGGTGGTCTCTAGACGTACGTGAACCACTCTTCGTGGTCGTCGATGCGCCGGTTCACGAGGTCGAAGAAGCGCGACTGTATCTCCTCGGTCACGGGGCCGCGATTGCCGTTGCCGATCTCGACGTTGTCAACCTGTCGGATGGGCGTGACCTCCGCTGCACTACCAGTGAAGAACAGTTCGTCGGCGGTGTTGAGTTCGCCGCGACTGATGGCGACGTTGTCGTGGACGGTGTAGCCCATCTCACGAGCCATCGTGATGACGCTGTTGCGGGTGATACCGTCGAGGATGCTCTCGGAGAGGCCGGGTGTGTATATCTCGCCGTCGCGCACCAGAAAGAGGTTCTCGCCGGGGCCTTCTGCGACGTTGCCTTCCTTGTTCAGGACGATGGCTTCGACGAAGCCGTTGCGGCGGGCTTCCTCGCCAGCGAGCAGGCTGTTGACGTACAGGCCGGTCGTCTTGGCGTTGGTCGGAATCTGGCTGGACGAGTGTTTGCGCCACGAGGAGACCATCACCTTCACGCCGTTTTCGAGCGCCTCGTCGCCGAGGTACGCGCCCCACGGCCACGCCGCGATGGCCACATCGGTCGGGCAGTCGCCGGGACTGACGCCGAGGCTGTTGTAGCCGTAGTAGGCGATCGGTCGAACGTAACAGGAGTGGAGGTCCTGTCGGTCGATCAGTTCGAGCGTCGCCTCCGTGAGTTCCTCCGGCTCGTGCTCGATCTCCATGTCGTAGGGTTTACAGGAGTCGTAGAGGCGCTGGAGGTGTTCTTCCCAGCGGAAGATGGCAGGGCCGTTTTCGGTGTCGTAACAGCGTACCCCTTCGAACACGCCCGTCCCGTAGTGCAGTCCGTGGGTGAGAACGTGGATCTTCGCGTCGTCCCAGTCGACGAACTCGCCGTTCATCCAGATGGTGTCCAGCGAATCTGCACTTTCGCGCATTTCATTGAATGAAGCCATTGCTATGCAGTGAATACTCGCAACCACTTCTTAACACTTTTCAACCGAATAGCCCAGAAGAGGGGTGGATATTGACATTCACCCACGACTTCAGTCGTGGGCATTCTCCTTGAACTTCTGTAACGGACACCCAGCGTTCGAATGGGAATATCGGTAGCAGAGTACGTCTGGATAAAGGGGGAGTGTTATCACTCCAATTCCGATTCTGGAGATGAGGACGTTAAAGAGAAGTTCACGAAGTCATCAGTGAACTTTCGTCAGGCAACCAAGAACGGTGATGAAGACGATCCAGTGCTGGGCGCATTGCCTTCCGTGTCGAAGATGGTCGTCTCCCTCTCGAATAAACAGAATACAGTCCCCTGTAATTTATATAGAGCGATTGATTACATAGGGCTGTAATGGAAAGCGAAAAACCCGAGCGAAACGGAAAATCGTACTCGTTCTCACTCGATGAATTCAGGGAAGCAATCAGAGCCGAGGGTGGGATGTGCGGAACACGAGACGTTGCTGACCGTGTGGGGTGTTCTTACGAACTTGCGTTCAAACGTCTCCATGAATTGCAGGAGAACGGCAAAATTACCAGCAAAAAAGTCGGCGGTTCACGGGTATGGATGGTGAATGATCAATGAGTAAACAAGCTGTTACCTCTTCAACCGACAAACAGTACGAACGGTGGAAGACCCAAGCTGAGGAGCGCAACATGTCGGTATCTGAGTGGATGGAATGTATGATTGAAGCCGGACAAAAGAAATTCGACGTGACAGTGGAACTGGACGAAACAAATCAAGAACTCCGTCAACAGCGCAACGAATTGCAGGAGGAATTAGATCGAGCGCGAGACCGTATCAGTCAACTCGAAGACAGACTTGTCAATGGCGAACGTGGAACGATCAAAGAGTATGTCAGTGAGAATCCCGGCGCAACGTATGATGAAATCATCCAGCATGTCGGTGACACACTACCAACCCGCATCACAAACCATCTGAATGACCTCATCGGCGAAGAGCTGTACACCGAATCGGGAGGGTATTACCAGATTGACGAGAGATCATAGATGACACTTTCCAGCGGTTCGCGTGGCAAGACGCAACGGAGAGACCCCGAAGACCACTTGGGTGTCTTCAAATCTCTCAAGGAGGTGCCAACTCGATACCGATTCCAGTCCTTCGCTTCGGAATTTGAAGGTCGAGATGTATGGTCAGAGTACATGACCGCTGAACACGACGGCCTCGCAGAATCTACCCGGAAGTACACATACGGTCGGAGTGAGAGACTCTGGAAGAATCACATGGAGAAGGCAGGCCGACATCATGCACTCGCGACTCCTAACGATATGGAGGTATTCTTCGAAGACCAACTCACAAAGGTAGAGCCGCACACAGTGTACAATTCGCGTTTTGCTCCAGTCTTCGATTTTTACAATTGGTTGGTTCATCACGCCGAGTATCCCCACGTATACAACCCGATTCTCATGGCCGCAGCCGAACACGGTGCGACTCACAAAATGTGGACGAAGCGCATAGAAATTAATACGGAGTAATCATGTCCCACGAAAATATCCACGAGAACAAATCTGCAATTGCCAACGCATTTGGCCGAACAACTGACCCTCTTGCACAGTACGAACCAACGTTCCACGAACTTGATGCAGATCCATTTGAACTGTTCATCGGTGAGGAAGTACGACCGCGGGGTATCACGGAAGGATCCGTCCAGAATTACATCGCACCTATCGAAGAATGGCAGGAGTACATGGCTGACCAGCAGAGCCGTCATCCAGCGTGTCCGACGGTGGAACAAGTAAAGGAGTACGCGTGGTATTGCCTAAACGATCGAGAGAACAATCCGAAATATGTTCAGAAGAAGCTCTCTTTCTTGAGCCAGGCGTTCCGGTACTTCCAGAACGAACCTGCTTTCCCACATCCGACGGATTTCAATCCCTTCGAGGCAGCGAAGCACAAACTCGATCTCAGCCCACCACCGAAGAAGGAACCGCCCCGACTCACGATTGCTGAGCTTCGGGACATGATGGGACGCGTCAAGCACATCCGCGACCGTACGATCATCACTACTCAGCTGAAGCTCGGTCTTCGAGGATCGGAACTTTGCAACATCAAGCTCGCGGAACTGCACATAAACCATCCCGAAGTACTGGCACACTACGATGAAATGGGAGGTCACCAGATGCTGGACGGTCGGCGGAACGCAGTCTACATCCCACACGATCGCCAGGGGAACAAATCAAGGCGGCCACGTGTCCTCCCTCTTGACGATGAACTACGACGGCTTCTGATCCAATACCTATTGGTACGCCCTGATAACGAGGAGCCGTGGGTATTCCTCTCGAAGTCAAAGGGATACCAAATGGACGATACCATCGTGAACGATCGTTGGAAGGAGTACTGGCATCCTGAGTACGCAGAGACGGAACGCTACGAAGCCGTTACGTCGCACTTTGGCCGTCACTTTTTCACGACCTTCTGGACGGTAAAGAAGGACGCACCGCGTGAATTGGTGAAGTACATGCGTGGGGATGTGAACTCAGGTGGACGAAATATGAAGAATTCCGGCGATGCCATCGATTCGTACATCCATACGTACTACGAGGACATCGTGGAGCTGTACCGGCGCAAAATCTTCAAATTGGGGCTGTAGACGTCAGTTACCTGTGTCGGAAACTCGATTTTGGTAGAAACGAACCTCCTGTAAAATAAACTATGCATATCTTTCATTCTGGATAGTGGGACGGGTATGCTACGAATTAGAATATATGATGGATTTCCAGTATACCAGATGGTGTCCACGTCCATCTCATCAAAGCTCATACATCCGACTCATCGAAGGCCATGGTAATGAGTTTTGGCGATTGGCTCCGGGAGCGTACCGACGATTACTCGGAGGAGAGTAATCTGTCGAAGGCCGACTTGCCATGACCGGCGTACTCGATATCGAAGAGAAACACCTCGTGCGTACAGGTGCCTGACCAGTCGGTTTCTCGCATCGCCGTCACGAGCGTTTCGAAATCCAGCTTGCCGAGACCGACCGGGAGATGTTCGTCGTCGTCGGTCCGGCGAGTGTCGTTGAGATGGAGATGCGAGATTCGATCGCCGTGGTTCCGAAGCAGCGACGCCTGCGAAGCCACATCGTGCCCGGTCACGTAGGCGTGCCCGGTATCCAGACAGGAGACCGCACTCGTCTCCGAAAAGAGGTCAGGGAAGTCCCCGCAGTCGAAGAAATCCTGTTTCAGATTCTCCACACAGACCTCGAACTCTCGCTCACGGGCGTACCTCGTGAGACGAGATATCGATTCGTACAGGAATTCTCGAAGTGTCTCGTGACCCCACACGTGTGGGAAGCCTCCCGATTGCGCATGGAAGACACCCTTCTCCGCACCCAGTTCTACTGCCGTATCGATTGCGTGTTCGAGTTGCCGACACGCCCCGTCACGAACGTGGTCGTGCGGAGAGCCAGGATCGAGACGATACGGGAGGTGGACGACGACGTCGAGGTCGTGGTTCGCCAGTGTTCGGCGAAGAGACGGAACATCGATTCGTTGTGGTGGAAACGCCTGTTCCATGTCGAGTTCGACGAAATCGAAGTCGTGTTCGGCAGCAAATGAGAACGCGTCCGCATCGGGAACCGTGCCACTGACCATCAACCCCTGGCGAATCGTCATGGTTGTCGATCGATAGACACGAGTATCAACGTTCGGAAAAAGAGTTCAGGCTGCTCGATTCGGTCGATAAACGAGTCGGGTCAGCGTCCGGCGGGCCGTGCCGCACTGCGCCGGGCGGAGCGACCGTTCAGCCACGACCCAACCATTCCGCCGATGATACCGGGGATCGCGGCGACGACGACGTACACTACGCCGAAGGCGAACAGACCCAAGGTCGGGAGCAGACCAGCAGCCAGCAACCCGACAGCGGTCAGGATGACCAGTGCCACGATGGCCCCCGCAACAGTTGCGATACCACCATTGAGGGCACCGTCACCGAGTCTGCTTCCGGCGACGTATCCGGCCACGATGCCCCCGATGATGCCGGTGAGACCCGCACCGACGATGGGTAAGGTCAGGTCGGTGAATGGAACGGCTGCTCCGCTGAACAGGCCGACGATGATGGTTGCGACGATGCCGTACACGACCGCTCTGAGTTTGAAGTCCATATCTGGAGTATAGACTTGTATATTGATGAACATTTTTCATAATTGCGAGACGTATTCGGGTATTGCCGCAACTTACCGGGTGAATTTCGTAACTAGAGGAAGGTATTGCGCTCTCAGTGAAGAATGAGAAGAATTCAGGCCAGCGACTCGATGACCTGTGCACCTTCGAGATACGGGAATCCGTACCGCTCCGCGTACGCACGTGCGTCTGCGGGCGAGAGCGCGCCGCCCGTCTCGTCGTCCAGCATCTCGCAGACGACGACGGCGGGTGCGGTGTCGGCGGCGTCCGACAGCGCGATGCCGAGTTCGGTGTGGCCCTGTCGCTCGGCGAGGAGGTCGGGTGCCGCGCGCAAGAGGTGGACGTGACCCGGCGCACGGAACTCGTCGGCGAAGTCGGTCTCGGTCGGCGAACCTGCGGCGTCGGCAAGTTCGGTGATCGTCAGTGCGCGGTCGGCGTCGGTGATACCGGTGTACGTGTCGCGGTGGTTGACGGTGAGCGAGAACGACGACCGGGAGTCGTAGCCGAGTTCGTGGCCTTCGCTCGCGGGGTGGTCGATGATCTCGTCCATGTACGCGAGGTCGAACGTCTCCGCCACGTCCGCCGGGAGCGCGACACAGACTAGGCCGCCAGCGTCGTTTCGCAGGCGTGAGACCGCTTCGGGCGTGACCGCTTCTGCGGGGTAGATGAGGTCGGTTTCACCCTCGCGGTCGGCCGCGTCGTGGACGAGCAGTGGCGATCCATTGGCGAACGCTTCGACCGCCTGTTCGACCGTGGCAGCAGTGGTCTGGCTCATGGTGCCTCCTCGACGTGGACGGTGACGTGGTCGTCGTCACCCAGTCCGAGTTCGTCACGGAGTTTGATGGGTGCGATGAGTTCCAACTGGTCTTCGTCGTGGTGGGTTCGTTCGGGTGCGATGACGTGCGCCTGTTCGTAAGAATCCCCCTCGGTCGTCTCGACGGCAGCGGGGTAGCAGACCGCTGGCCCGTAGGTTCGGTCGCCGTCCTCCCAGCCGTCGATGGGAACGGGGTCGAGTGCGTCCATCGCAGACCGTGCACGCACACTTTCGGCGGTCAGTTCGACGTTCAGCGTTCCGGGGAACGGTTCGTAGCCCAGCCGGTCGACGAACTGCTCCATGTAGCCCGGCAGGGAGATGTAGTGGCGTCCTTCGCCCATCCCGCCCGTGACGGTGCCCGAGAGGTCGACGCCGGAGAGATTCTCGAAGATGCGCCGATAATCTTCGTATTCGCGTTTCAGTTCCCATTCGCCGTCGTCGGTGATGGCGACCCACTGGCCGTTGCTGACGATCTCGCGGGTGACGAGGCCCGCGTCATCGAGTCGCTGGAGCCGACGCGACGCCGTCTGGTTTGAGGCGTCGAGGCGGTCTGCGAGGTCGGCGCAGGACACCTTGACCTCGCTTTCGAGCGCCCCATCGAGGGCGAGAAGTTTGAGCGCGGCGAGTTCGTCGTACCCGACCACGAGCGATGTCGCTGGCATACTCGTAACTGTGCGCTTCTCTCCTTTAAGCATACCGGCATTGAGATGCGTAACAGAATCGTGATGCCGTGTTGGTCGGTGACGGGACTCATGGTACTGAGTCGCAGTATCTAAGTTTGTTGGTTTCAGCCGATTTCGCCACGCCGACCGGACAGTTCGAGGCCACCGTCCAGCGGTACTGTGTGGGTCGATGAGAGACCACAGAACTTTTTCAGTCACACACGACGAATCCCTATGGAGAAAGTGAATCTCGACGCCGCGTTCGGTAGCTTCGACGAACACTGGTCACCGCGCCTCGCCGCCGAACTGAACGGGCAGGCAGTCAAACTCGCCAAACTGGAAGGCGAATTCGTCTGGCACCACCACGAGGACGCGGACGAGTTGTTCCTCGTGACGAGTGGCGAACTCCGCATCGAGTTCCGCGAAGAAGACGACGTGGTGCTGGAGGAAGGGGAATTCGTCGTCGTCCCGTGGGGCGTCGAACACCGACCAGTCGCCGAGGTGGAAGTCGAGGTACTGTTGTTCGAACCGGCGGAGACGACGAACACGGGCAACGTCGAAGATGAGCGAACGAAGACGGACCTCGAACGGGTGTAAACGGCCCCCTCTCCGTGACAGAACCGGAAACGAAGCGAATCTCAGCACCTCGTCGGGTGACACGTCCCGAGGAGCCAGTTACTGCTCACCTAATGGCGTCCATGTCGTCGAATCGCGTTCCCAGAAGTCGCTGTCCTTTTTGAGTTTCGGCACCCACGTATCCTCGGTCTTCGAGAGCAGTGCAACCCGCGAGGCGGGTACCTCTTTCAGCACGTCGTGGTCGGGCATATGCTCCTGGACCTGTTCAGTGAACTCGACGACCTCCTCGTGGTCTAACATCGCCGAGCGGTCGAGACGCCCCCGCGAGTGGCCGACGTGCATGTACGCCTTGAGTTCCACGAAGTCCGGGTCGGCGCGCTCATAGAACGCGGCGTACCAGTCCGGGTTGGCGACGTTCTCCCCGCCGACGAGCGTGGTGCGGAGGACGGTTCGCGTGTCGTCTTTTTCCGCGAGGACGTCCATCGTGTCGATGAGTTGCTCCCACGCGTCGTCGTCCACCGCCCGCACCACGCGGTCGAAGGTAGCGCGGTCTGCGGCGTCTACGCTGACGTAGAGTTGTGTCGGATCGCACCGTTCGAGCATGTCGGGGTTGGTTCCGTTGCTCACGAGGAAGGTGGTAATGTTTCGGTCGTGGAACGCTTCGATGAGTTCCGGCAGATAGGGGTAGAGCGTCGGTTCGCCGTCCAGCGAGATGGCGACGTGGCGCGGCTCCATCGACTCCTCGAAGATTTCGCGGGGCACTTCGTCGTTCCCGCCGAATCCCGACAGCAGTTTCCGCTGGAGCTTGATGCTCGCGTCCACGACCGCCTCGGGGTCGTCCCATTCGACGTCGAGTTCGTACGAGTGACCTCGATGATCACGCCAGCAGAAGACACACCGCTCGTTGCATTTGACGACCGGCGTCATCTGGATGCAGCGATGTGACTGTATCCCATACCAGACATTCTTGTAGCAGCGACCTTCTCCTCTGAGGGCATTTGCTGTCCACCCACATGTTTGGGCGGCAGTGTGATTCTCGTGGTGGTAGTTGGGAGTATCCACCTGTTTGGGGCTATCCGAATCGCTCATTGTAGGGAGAATGTAGTCCGAGGCTAAAACGTTCTTTCCTCTGAAGGCTGGAACACGCGAATGCTTGCAAGTGGTATACGGATAGCAACCCAAAGAAAAGAGGTGGCTTGGTTCGTTAGAGCCCGTATCTCGTCCCACAGATGGGACAGCACGTCCAATGTGACTCGAGATCTGCGTCACACTCCGCACATGATTCAGGAGTTAGCGGTTTCGCCAGTGGTTCATCCTTCGTTCCGACTTTCCGCTCGGTGTTCGTCCGGAGCTTTGCGTCCGTCGAATGGTTGTAGATGAGATTCACCCCGTTTCCTTCGCGCTTGTGTCCGAGGAGGTACTTTATCTCCTCATCGTTCAGTCCATAGTCCTGCTTCATGGTCGTTGTCCAGTAGTGCCGGAAGTTATGGGGGTTCACTGGCTTCTCGATGTTCGCCCGCTCTGCCGTGTGTTTGAGCATCCGGCGTACCGTCCCCTGACACAGTGGCTGGTCGAGGTCGGTGTAGTGGTGTTCTGGGTCGCCCACGAACAGGTAGGAATCGGGATTCTCGGAGCGGGGGTGTTCGTCGAGCCATTTTGCGAGAAATGGTTTCGCGCCAAGCAGTGGTCGTTGCTCGGCGCGGTGTGCTGCGCCTTTCAATCCTTCGCGCTCGGTGTTCAGCGAGAATGTCCCAGCTTCAAGGTCGATGTCCTTGATTCGGAGTCCCTGAATCGCACTGATTCGCTGTCCGGTATTCAAGAGGAGTTCGAGGAGGGCGCGGTTTCGTCGTCCCTCGATGTGTGTTCTGAGTTCCTGTATGTCCTCGCGTGAGAACAGGTGGTCCTCATCGTGTTTCGGCGTGGCCAGTTCTCCGTACGCGTTGATTTCATTTGGGTGGGCGAGCTCGAAGTACCAGAAGAACGTCCGAGCCGCAGACTGGGTGATCCCGAGCGTAGTTTTCGCAAGGCCACCTGCTTTCACATTCGGATTCTCGCCGGTCTGCATGGCGTCGATTGCATCATTGAACGTGTCTGGGTCAGTCTCCAGAAGGTTGGGGAGTGCACGTTCTGCGACTTTCCGCATCGAACGGAGATACGATTGGACTGTTGCAATGGCGAGTGTCTTTGGTTCGTCGTCAGGTGTGACGTATTCGTACTCTGGTTCGTGCGGGTGGAGTGCCGATGCCCATTCGAGGAGGGCATCAGTCGTATCACGGGGGAGTGTTCCGTTCTCGCCGTACTGTTCGATTCGCGTTCGTTCGCTGTTGAGTTTCTTAATCGGGCCTTGGGCCATTGTTGTTGGTTCTTCGATTACGCTCCAGTCGCCACTGGAGGTGATTATCGTCTGTGCAGGTTCGGCTACGTCAGTCTGTTTCGTCGTGGGTACGCGCTCGGACTTCTGTGAGCGCCCCGCCCGTCAGGGCGCAGAAAAAATTTCCTGCGAGACGATTGTATCCGGCGACCCTCGCTGGATAGCGAGATGGGAAAGGAGTACGAGAAAAACAAAATCGAACGACGTACGGCATCCTTACTACGTATTGGATGAGAGTCACCGCTTCGATTGTGCAGGATTGGATAGGGAGAGAAACGCCGTAGTGACGGTAGAATCTGAGCGCATCATGATCGCTAAATAGCGATTATCGATGATTTCGATAAGATGGCATTGGAACTCACAGGAGGCGATTCGGGTCGTGCCGAGACAGACTGCTGGCCACAAAGTGCTTGCGGCGCTGGACGAGCCACTGGACGTATCTCAACGTGTCGAGAAGACGTATGCTGAGACGACACCCAGTAGTTCCGCATCGACACGCCAGGATTGACGGCAATGTATCCCGCAGGGTGGTTGCGAGATTAGATAGAGACAAAATAGCCTCTGTCTCCGCGTTACTCATCGTTTACTAGCAACTCTGACTGTTTTCGAAGAACTCCCAGACTTCGTCACGAACTTCTTGGAATAGCTCTTCGGTCGTTGTTGCAGGATATCGATGTCGAATACCGAGATTTTCGAGTAATTCCTGAAATCCACTGCTCGGAACTCCGTCGGTCATATTTTCTTTATTGACGACGAGAACGGAGAGTGGTGGTCGACCTGCCTCATTTTCCAGATACCCGATTGCATCGAGAATACAGCTCATATAGCGGCGTTTGTCCGTCCCGACCTGAGCAGCGAGTTCACCATACTGTATGAGATTCTGGTTGGCCGCCGTCTGTTCGAGAATGAGGTACGTCTGTTTGACTCGATTACGGAGTAAGTCCATATTGGGGTTCCAATCGCAGGTTCGCTTGCAGTATTCATACGCATCATTGAAATTCTCTAATACCATCGGTAGTAGCATTATAGCCATAGATAATAAATTATTTTCAGATAGTCGATCTACTCTCGATTCATACTCACTTTCAGCGGTACTCAATGGATCACAGCCGCTCCGAAGATAGCAGCGTTGTTCGTGTGCGGTTCATAATCGGCTTCAAACCCCGCAAGAAGGACGGTAACCCCGAAATAGAGATTCAACTAGGACGAAACGCAGGCAATCAGAAAGAAAATGCCTCGTCAGCAGGACACACCGTGTATTCGATCTCCGCGCAGTCTTGCGATTTGATTCAGCGGACGAAGACAGGGTCATGCTCCCATAGCGGGCTACAATCGCCAGACGGCAACCGATTATGAATATTTGAGCGGTAGATATCGACCCGTATCGTCCCTCGTCGAAAGGGGGTGTGAGACGCGCAGCGCGCGTCTGTCGGTCTATTTCGATAGTTTCGGCGATTGGTCGTGGGCTGTGCTTGTGGTTCCTAGGTCTGTTTGTCGTGTTCTTAGTGGGTCTATTACCGGCGATCAAGGTCGATTATGGACGACGAGTAGTAGTCGAGAAACAGCCTAGAAGATTCATAATCGGTTCTCGTCGGCCGATTCCGAATATGAGAAAGTCCACTCTGTGAAGATGGAGGGCTACTTCGTAGTCGTACCAGACATCCGAATCAGCTTCTTCAGTCGTCATGCGGAGGATATACTGTTCTCACTGTGATCCTTATTCGGATTCAACAAGCTGAGAGTGGTGGCTTTGGGCTTGGTGACTCCGGTTTGTTCTGAGGGATCACCATGAACGACGAACGCATCCGAGCGGGCTCTGTGTTGGTTGTTGGCGTGTTCCTGCTGTGGTATCTCGACGGCGTCGTCTGTCCGGTCGGAAGCCTTCAGATTTGGTGGTATTACGTTGTTCACCGAGGCTCGCGAACATGACGTGAAACAGTTAGATGGGGACATCGGGTGGGTCCCTTCGACTAGTTACCGCCGAAGACAGAGTTCAGCTGTTCACGCCACTCGCGGAACTCCGCCAGCTCGCCCTCGATGTCTCTGATATCCGAGCGCAGGCCGTCGATCGTTTCGTCGATTTGATCGTCCGTTTCCGACATCGTCTGCGAAAGGTCGGAAACGGTGGTAGATAGCGAGCCCAACTCGCCTTCGAGTGATTTCACATCGTTGTAGTCTTCGCGGAGGCCTTCGAGTTCGTCGGCGAAGGCGGTCACTTCGTGCGTATTCGTGGCGACAAGGTCGTCCAAGTCGTCGAGCTCCGACTGGAATACGTCGAGGTCGGCGTCCAACGTCCCGATTCTGTCCTCGAAATCACCGAGTTCGCCTTCGAGGTCGGCAACACGCGCAGTTGTCCGCGCCCTTTCTTCTTTCACGCTCTCGATGTCATCATGCATCGCATCGAACGAACTACGGATGGTTTCGATCTCCGTCTGGAACTCCTCAATGATGGTTTGGGTCGTGCCATTGTCGTCGATGAACCCCTCGAGCGCCTCGGTGTACGCCGCGAGGTCGTCCACCCGCGACTGGATGTGGTGGATGCGAACGTTCGTACTCTCGGGCGAGCCGAGGGAGAGTTCCTGCTGGATGAGCTGGAGATCCGTGTCGTTCACGTCACCCGCGCGAATCTCGGCAGCGAGAGCAGCAGCGACGCTTCTGGGTCGGGACGGTGATGTGGACTGTTCGGTGGAATCGATCGTAGCATCGTCAGTTGGCGAGTCACAAGTGGTGTCGTCTGCGACCGAGACACGGTCGTCATTAGGTTCCAAAGAGACATCGTCCGATTGCGAAACAGGGTCAGTGGTGGATTTGTCGAGTGAATCATCCAGGTCCGAATCCGCCTCGGCTCCCGATTCTGAAACCGGATGCTCGATGTTGTCGTCAGTCACCGCCACGGATGGGTCTCCATCCGCGTCCCCGGCGTGATCGGGGGAAGCCGCTTCCTCGTCGTCCACCCCCGGAAGTTCGCCTTCTCCCGCGATAACGTCACGGACGACTTGACTGCCGTCTTCGGAGACGATGTCGGTGATGGTGTGTTCCTCCTTCGATTGCTCCGCCTCGCCGGCAGCGTCAGCCCGACCCGGTGTCACTACGTCGAGTTCGGGTTCGTGCAGGAATTTCCTCATATCCTGCCGATCCGTTAGACGAACCCCGTAAGCCGTCGTCACCACCTCTTCAGCTTCGATCTGACGCTCAAACTGAACACGGCGGTCATCGTGAACCGTCCAGTTTTCGCTCTCGTATTTGGAATGGAAACCGACGTCGGTCATCGGGTAATCGGGGGGGATTCGATCAGTGATCCGAACAGTCACCGCGTCATCACGTGTCGAATGGAATTCGAACCGAACCGCTTGGAACTGGGTCGAAGGCGCGTCAGAATCGTCGCTGTCGAACGATTTTTCGACAGTGACGCCGTTTTCGGAACGCGTGACGGGGTCGTTTCCGTCACTCAAATCGTTCATACGGTTCTCAACCAAGAAAGGATATAAAAAACATACGCCGACATACCCTCATCACGATATATCGTGAGTTAGACGCCAACCGATTCTACCGCTACCGTCTCGACGACGTAGAACTCACCCAGCGAATCGTCACCGAGACACGGCGCATGTATCCGCCTGTGCATACGATTCCGCGGCGGACAACGCGAGTTGTCGAGGTTGGTGGCTACCAGATTCCGGCAGATTCACACATCTTCCTCTCCCTGCTGGCCGTGCATCGTGATGAACGATTCGACGACGATCCCGAATCGTTCCGTCCCGATCGGTGGACGTCGGAGTTCGAGGACGACCTACCAGACTTTGCGTATCTACCGTTTGGTGGTGGTCGCCGGACGTGTCTCGGTGCCGGACAAAGTAGTAGAGGGCGTGCTCGCGACAGAGGAACCGAAGCATCGCGTCATCGAGCGAACCGTGAAGCTCACGGGGCAGAAACTCCGAACTACGATGAGGACAAAAAGCGGCGATTGTGAACGGGTGCCGTTTTCAGAGTTCGTTCCAGATGACTGGGCTCGTTTACTCTCTCGTCACACGTCGGCGACCACACGCTCCAGATTGTTGAGGATGCCCGCCCAGCCCTCGCTGGCGCCGTCGACCATCTGGGCGTCGGGGAGTTCGTGGGTGAGAACGACCTCGGTTCCACCGTCCGCGTCGTGGAACTCGTACGTGACGCGGTTCACGCCCTGCGGGGTTTCCTCCACGGTCACGAGGCGTTCGTGCTCGACGACCTCCTCGAACGTGCCTTCGTTGTCCATCTGGTGCTCCTCGCCCGTCCAGCGCACGGACATCTCGCCGCCGGGCACAGGGTCGAGCGCGTGTACCTCCGCCTCCATGCCTTCAGGCACGAACCACTGCGCCAGCTCGTCGGGGTCCGTGAATGCCCGCCACACGCGCTCGCGGGGCGCGTCGAAGGTTCGCCGGACGGTCAGCTGGTTATCGTCGCTCATTCGTCGGCCTCCAACAGTGCTGCCAGGTTCGCGAGGGAGTTGTTCCACCCCTCGTTGGCGTCCTCGGGCGGGATGGCCGCTGGAATGTGCTCTTGGTGGACGGTGACCTCAGTTCCTTCGGGCATCGCCTCGAAAGTGACCGTCACCGTCATCTCGCCGGCCATCGCCGGATCGTCGGTCTCGAACGCGTCCGTCTGGACGATGCGCTCGCCGGGTTCGAGCACCACATAGGTGCCTCCGAAGGAGTGGTCGTAGTCGGCGAGTTCCTCGGTCTCGCCAGTGAACGTGATCCGATACGTCCCACCCTCCTCGGGTTCCAGATGGTGAACTTCCGCGCTGAAGCCGGTCGGCGGGAGCCACTGGGCGAGTTCGTCGGAATCGAGGAACGCCTCGTAGACTCGCTCGGGCGGTGCCTCGATCACGCGACTCACTGTGATGCTCCGTTCCGGTTCGGCGTCGTCGCTCATTCGTCGTCCACCTCCTCGGACGGCTCGTAGGTGAGCACGACGACGCCCGAACTGAACGCCTCCGTGTCGACGAGGTTCATCGTCGTCGGCGCAGTCGCACCCTCGAAGAGACGCTTGCCGCTCCCCTGGACGATGGGATGAACCATCAGGCGGTACTCGTCGACGAGGTCGTGTTCCACCAGCGTGTCCACCAGTTCACCGCTGCCGTTGACGAGGATGTCCTGTCCATCCTCCTGTTTCAGCGCGGCGACCGCCTCGGCGACATCACCGTCGATTATCGTGGAGTTGTTCCACTCGGCCTCCGCGAGGCTCGTCGAGACGACGTACTTCGGGAGGCTGTTCATTCGGTCGGCAAAGCCCGTCTCGTCCGTCCGGTCGGGCCAAGCGTCCGCGAACGATTCGTAGGTCGTCCGGCCCAGCAGAAGTGCGCCCGACCCGAACAGTTCGTCGTGTTTGTACTCTTGTTGCTCCTCGCTGAAGAACGCAAACGACCACTCCTCCGGTGCTTCCACGACGCCGTCGAGCGTCAGAAATTCCGAAACGATCAGGTTTCGCTGGGGCGATGCGGTGTTGGTATTGACGGTCATTCTTTATCTTCCTCCAAGTGGGTGGCCAACGCATCAAATCGGTCTTCCCAGAAGACGCGATACCGGGTAAGCCATCCAAATGCGGCGCTTAGCGGTGCGGCGTTTAGGTGGCAGCGCCGAACTCGACCGTCTTTCCTGATATCGATCAGACCGGCGTCCTCGAGCACGTGGAGGTGCTTGGAGACGGCGGCTAAGGAAACGTCGTGCGGTTCAGCCAGTTCGCTGACGCTCTCCGGCCCGTCGGCCACCTGTTCGATGATGGCCCGACGGATGGGGTGTGCCAGCGCCTGAAAGACCACGTCGAGATCGAAGTCGTCCGGCAGTCGTTCAACCATCCGGTTGAATGAACATCGGGCGAATACTTAACTCTTTGGTTGAACGTTGTCAACGGGTCGTCTACCGGCCATTTACGGCCATGGCAACCTGTTCACGAAAGTCGCTACGGTAGCGGTGACGGTACCCAGTGGCGATGACGCGCGAGACCGGGCGGGTGTTTAAACGGCTTATCGAAGTATCTGAAACGGGACAAACCTGAGCACAGTCGCCGACTCGTTCACGACTGGGATTACTCCCACGACCGAAGGATCGCCAAAGAGCGACAGAGGCGATACCTCGACGGGACACTCAGAACCGCGATGCGCGATTCGAATCCAGCGGGCAACCCTCGCGGTATGGTCGCGAGAACACTTCACATTTCCACCGGAAATGAGTCGCACGTCCGTCTGACGACTATGACTACGTGGGTTAGGTTGCCGTCCGTACTGCGTCGTCATGAACCATCAGTACCGTCAAATAGGTAGGACCGTCAAACTAAACGAGAGACGCTCCGCTTCGATCGCCTGCTTCGTCTTCGTCGAGTGCAGTCGGATGTTCGTGATCCTGTGATGGCGGTTTCGACAATCTCTCGTTGGCCGTCCACCCGCAGGTCTGGGCGGCTGTGTGGCTCTCGTGGTGGTCGTTCGGGGAGTCTACCTGGTTCGGACCGTCCGAATCGCTCATTGGAGGGAGAATGGCATTCGAGGGTAAAACGTTCTTTCCGCTTTGGTCACCGTTTCATCGGTTTCCGGTAGTCGTGTTTTAGAGCGATGCCTCGGGCGCACTCTCGAACAACAAATCCTCGAACAGCTGTCGGAATCGCTCGTTGTCGAAGGATTCGATGACGGTCGTTCGAGCCACCCCATCGGTGACGTCGTTCTCATCGACCGAAAGATACCCGCGAGTCAGTCCTTCGCGTTCGTCGACATCGGTAGAGTACGTCCCTGTCTCCTCGATGAGCGACGGTTCGATGAGCCCTGCGACCAGGCCTGCATCCGGTTGTGTCGTCACGTCCTCGCCAAGTGCCTCTCTGTTGAACGCTCGCACAGCGTCGGTGATCTCCGTGAAGAACGCGGAGAGCTCTGTCTCGGGACGGCCGGCGAAGTCGGCGAGCGTTTCGGCGTCGAATGCGGTATCGCGGACGGTGACACCCCAGTCGAAGAGTGTCACATCGAGTTCCCGGAGTGCGATCTTCGCCGCGTCAGGATCGACCCAGAAATTGAACTCGGCGGCGGGCGTGACATTACCGAGGCAGTTGACGTTACCACCCATCACCCACACTTCGTCGAGCAACTCGTTCAGATTCGGCTCTTTCTGCAGGGCGAGTGCGACGTTCGTGAGCGGGGCGATACAGACGAGCGTCAACTCACCTGGATTCTCTCGTGCCTGCTCGACGATGTAATCGGCCCCGTGAGTCTCTCCGGAAGGAATACCGGTATCCGGAAACAGGTTGCCACCGAGACCACCTTCGCCGTGGACGTAACTGGCGAACTCGTGAGATTTCACCAGCGGTTCCCGGGCACCCTCGTAGACAGTGACATCGTCTGCGAGACCTGCCAACTCGAGCGTGTACTTGGCATTCTCCACCATGTACTCGAACTCGACGTTGCCAGCACAGATGGTGACGCCCTCGATGTCGAGCCGGTCGGATGTCGCTGCGAGCAAGAGTGCTTGCGTATCGTCACCAGCAGTGTCGGTGTCGATGATAACCCGACGAGATTCCTCAGGCATACCAAACCGTATGGAAAGTCCCGGCAAATAGGTACTGACCGCGGTTCGGGGATTCATGAACGACCATAGTTCACCCGTCCTTGGGACGTTCGCTGGTGAAATCCACTCCACCACAGGCGAGGATTCCACGACGTGGAGGAACCCTCAAAGCGTCTCGACTGCCTCTCGATCTGGGAGTGCTGGAACGACTTCGTAGGTAGTACACGCGAGTCCGCCAGCGCGACACCCAAAGCGAGCCGCGTCAACGAGGGACGCTCCTTCGCCGCGAGCGACAGCGAACCCGGCGTTGAACGCGTCACCTGCGCCCGTCGTGTCGACGACATCGACGTCGACTGGTGGCACGCGCCTCGTCATCTCGGCTGTCGCGACGAGCGCACCGTCACCGCCGAGTGTGAGCACCACGGCATCAGGCCCCATCTCGAGCAAATTCTCGGCCAGAACCACCGCATCGAGGTCGGCGTCTGGTGGATGCCCCGCAAGCATGAGTGCTTCCGCTCTGTTGGGAGTGAGGACATCGACGTTCGCAAGGACATCTGCAGGCACCTCGCGTGCCGGTGCTGGATTCAGGATGAACTCTGTCTCATTTGCGGCGGCGATTTCGCCCGCTGCGGCAACGGGCTCGTCGGTGGTTTCCAATTGGCAGAGGAGCACGTCTGCCGTGGTGATCGCCGCCGCCGAATTCTCCACCGTGTCGCGGTCGAGATGTGAGTTCGCACCGGGGGCAACCACGATGGCGTTCTCACCGTCTTCGTTGACGATGACGATACCCACGCCGGTATGTGCGTCCTCGATGTGGGAAACAGCAGCGTCGACGCCTTCGGCCGCCCAGAGCGAGACTGCATCGTCGGCAAAGCGGTCGGAACCGACGCAGCCGACGAACGACGCGGCCGCACCGAGGCGGGCGGCCGCCACCGCTTGATTCGAGCCTTTCCCACCGACACCCTCCACGAAATCGCTTCCGAGTACCGTCTCGCCGGGAACCGGGATGTAGGGCGTCGATACCGTCAGTCCGTGATTGTACGAGCCCACGACCATGACGCGGGCGTTCGTGTTAGTATCCGTCATCGCCTTCACTTCCCGTAACGATCTCGACGCCGCTTGAGGCACCGAGGAGATCTGCACCAGCATCCAGAAGGTCACGGGCCTGGGCTGCCGTCTTGATGCCGCCACTCGCTTTCACGCCGACATCGTCGGGCGTGCGTTCGGCGATGAATGTGATGTCCTCGACAGTTGCCTGCCCGCCAGCACCGAACCCACTCGAGTTCTTCAGGTAGTCGAACCCCGCATCGACGGCGTATTCGATTTCACGGGCGGCCTCATCGGCAGTGAGCCCGCCGAGTTCCAACATGAGTTTGATGGTCGCATCGCCGGATGCCTCGACCAGCATATCCAGTTCGCGACGAAATTCCTCATCTTTGCCGGATTTAAGAAAGCCGATATTCGCCATCACGTCGAGTTCATCGGCACCCGCTGCAATCGCATCGCGAATCCCCGTTGCCTTCGTGAGCGGTGAGTCGCCGCCCAAGGGATAGCCAAGCGCCGTACAGACCGACACGTCGGTGCCAGCCAGTCGATCTGCCGCCAGTGGAACCCAACATGGCTGCACCATCGCACCATCGAATCCGTACTCGAGACACGCATCGAGGACGTCGAGGATGCGATCACGGTCTGCAGTTGGCCCGACTTCGGTGTGCTGGATACGACCTGCCAGTTCGGAATCGTGACCCATGCGCGTAGTCCCGAGTCACACCGTAAAAAAGGTCGCCCGTACGATAGCTGGGAGGAGTCGACAGCAAACGCTCCGACCATATCCAACAGACGAATTCGAATCCATCGATGACGGTCAGAGACGGATGATGGGTGTGTGGAGTACAATTTGTCACCAACCCACCGCGACGAGGGTGTATAACGAGTGCAAAATTCGGCGCAATCCTCTACTCGTTCGTACGACGGAAGCAGTGAGAAAGCCCGCGACTTCAGTTGTGGGTAGGTCACGAGCGCAGGACACATAGAGAAATCCGCGCAACGAATCGATGAGCATGTGCCTCCCGAGAGCTACGTGATCCTCTGCCAATTCACAATCGGCTCAACCACCCGCAAGGAAGGGAGAAACAAAGCAATAGGGAATGACTGTGAAGACGAAGAATGGAGTATGCGCGTAGCGTTCTACAATCGAATATCGTGGAGAGATGCCTCCTCTCCCGAGATTCCCGTGCGAGTCGATAGCTGGCAAGCAGACAGTCGGACTGGCGTGATTCTGAGAGACGCCTACGAACCCAAAAACCGCAAGACAGAATCCGTGTGTGAACGACCGATCGGCGAACCAATCCAGACGCATCCCATCGTTCTGCGGGATACTCCGCACGCAATCTACTGCTTTAGCCACTCACCCCGTCGTTTTCGCGCCTTTCCGAGAATCCGCTCTGATAGTCATCCCAGTCTAGACAGTCTCCACAATCACCCTGTACCCGATAACAGAACTCTTCTTCCGGGAGAAAACACCGACTGTGAAACTCCGTGAATCATGCACCGACTTCGAGCACGTCAATAGAGGACAGCGGAACCATCTGACCGTATGTGAAAACGGGGAGTTCGCGGAGAGCAGAGATTGTATGCCGAGCGAATCTGTACCTAACTAGCGTGACGCAGTGTAGTCAAACGCTATTTTCCCTCACCCAGAAGTGCGTTGGCCGTCCAGCCGCACGTCTGGGCGGCCGTGTGGTTCTCGTAATGGTAGTTCGGGGAGTCTACCTGTTTGGGGCCGTCATCAGAACCCTTCGAGTTCTGATTGCTCGTCGAGGTCTTCTCGACGGTGTCCGATTCGCTCATTGGCAGGACAAATGCAGTCCAGATCTAAAACGTTCTTTCCTCGGCGTGCCTCACATCACACCACGACTCTGACGCTCTCCCTTCGAACCCACGGAGCAATTCATGCGAACACCTATTGAGTATCGAGAATATCATTCGAGAAATGAGCGGCTGGTCGCCGACCAGACGGGGTTTCATGCGAAGTGCCGGAGCGAGTGTTCCTCTCTGGAGTCTGCCGAACCCGGCTCGCACGTTCGCGCCCAGTCCGACGACGTCGTGGACGTTCGACACCGGCGACGAGCCAGCAAAGATCTCGAAGATCGTCAGTGGAATGCTGTACGCTCGAACCGATAGCACTGTCCACGCACTCTCGGCCTTCGGAGACGAGCAGTGGCGATACGATGCAGAACCGGAACAACTGACCAAACCAAGAGAACTGGGCGTGTTTCCCACCTACGATACTGCGTACATCCAGGACGGTGGCACGGTCTCCGCACTCTCACGAACCGATGGGAGCGAACGATGGCGGTACGAAGGCGGTCAATTTCCCACGGTCGAACTCGTGACGGCACGCGACGCTATCGTTCAGGACGACGGAATCGTCGCACTGGCACGAACCGACGGGAGCGAGCGATGGCGGTTCAATACATCCGGAGGAGTGTGGCGCAGCCCCTACTACGATGGCAACCGCCTCTACGTCGGAACGATTCACGGAAGACTGTACGCACTCTCCGCAGAGACTGGAACGGTGGACTGGAAGACAGAATTTCCCGCTCCGTCGAACATCTATCCGATCGAAGGTGCAGCAGACGCGCTCTTCGTGTGGAACTCGAATGACGGAGTGCTCCATGTGTTCTCAACCCGTGACGGAGCAAAACGATGGGAGTACGAGACGGACGACGACGATTCGTTCTCGTTTCCCGGTACGATATACGGCGACACGGTCTATCTCGTAGATGGTCGATTCGTCCGGACACTGTCGGCAACAGAGGGGAAAGAACGCTGGCGAGTGGACATCGGCACGAACCCGAACTGGCGACCGCATGTCGTCGGCGACACCGTTTTCATCTCCAAATCCGGGAGTGTGACTGCGCTTTCGACGCGAGACGGAAACCGACGCTGGCAATTTTCCGTCGATAGCGAGAAAACGCCGTTCGTGGCCGGTGTCGGAGACGACAGAGTAATCGTCCACAGCAGGAAGGGAGCGACGTACTCGCTCTCGCCGACCGATGGCGAAGTTCACTGGCGATTCGAACATCCGACTGGACTCACCTGGCTCCCGAGGATGGCCGACGGGACGGTGTTCCTGAGCACTGCGGATGGAACCGTCTACGCACTTTCCGACCCCGATTCGACGCCAGTCTACGACGCCGTCCGAACCGTCACCTCCCCCGTCGGACTACTGACAGGCGGTCTTCTCGGCGGGGCGATCTTCGCCGGAGCGTATCGTCGCTACCGCAAGCACGACAGGAATTGCGGTGGCGAACCCGAAACCGGCGACGTTCCGACGTGGAACGGCTACGAACTCCACGATCGAATCGACGACGAAACGCACCTCGCTCGCACATCCGATGGTGAAACGGTCTTGCTCCGACGATTCAACGACCCACCGGAGTCCTTCGAAACAGATGCGCAGGCGTGGAACGAACTCGATTTCGATGGCGTCCAGCGAGTTCACGACTGGGGAACTGACCCCGAACCGTGGCTGGCACTGGAGCACGTCGATGGGCGACCACTCGCAGAATCGGAGGATCCACGGGACAGAAGCGAAGCGGTCGAGATCGTCTCGTCGGTCGCCGAGACGCTCCACCGAGCGCGCAGGCGGGGGGTCGTCCACGAGAATCCGAGGCCGGAGTATATTCTGCTAGGAGACGAGAGAGTGGTCGTCACGGGATGGTGGCACGCCGAGTCGGAACGAAGTACCGAAGACGACGTGTACGACCTCGGGCTGCTCGCGGTGGAACTCCTGACGGGTGACAGGACGGTCGAAGCCACCGAGAGCATCGAATCGGCGTCCGGCGACCTCGGCGACGTGCTCCGAACAGCGACCGCGTCGAATCCGAGCGACCGGTACGACTCCGCACTCGCGTTCCACGGCATGCTCCGGTGGGCCGCCTTCCACGGCGAGTAGAGTTCCACTGGGGGTCGTCTCCCAGACAGAAACCCATTTACTGGGCCACCCGGAATGGACGGGTATGTTCCTACGCTTCAGGGAGGAAGTCGAGGACGCCCTTCACGAGGCGCTCTCTTCCCTCGACCTCCCGACCGAAGACCTCGGAATCGAGACGCCCCCGGAGGGCGTGGACGCCGTACTCGCCTCCAGCGCGGCGTTCCGACTCGCCGGGGAGGTGGGCGCACCCCCACCGAAAGTCGCAGGCGATATCGCAGACGAGATCGACGTGAGTGGGTACGACCACGTTTCCGCCGCGATCGCACAGGGGCCGTACGTCAACTTCCTGCCGAGCGATGCCTACTACGACGAGACGGTCGAGTCGGCACAGGACGAAGGGTACGGTCGCCTCGACCCGACCGGCGAGCGCGTCGTGGTCGAACACACCAGCGCGAACCCGACCGGGCCGATCCACGTCGGGCGTGCGCGCAACCCAATCACGGGCGACGCCATCGCACGGATCATGGATTTCGCGGGCCACGACGTCGACCGCCACTACTACGTCAACGACGCGGGTCGCCAGATGGCCGTGTTCACGTGGGCCTACGAGACGTTCGACGAGGACGACCTCCCGGCTCCGGAGCGCGAACGCGCCGACTACGACCTCGTGCGCTACTACCGCAGAGGGAACGCCTACCTCGAAGCAGCCGACCCGGAAGACGTAGAAGAGGCCGAGACCGAGATCCAGGCCATCCTGCAAGGGCTGGAAGACGGCGACGAAGCGACCTACGAGCGCGTCGGCGAAGTGGTCGATACCGTCCTCTCCGGAATGCGCGTCACGTTAGACCGCCTTCCCGCCGAGTTCGACGAGTTCGTCAAGGAGACCCGGTTCATGCGCGACGGAAGCACCGACGACGTGGTCTCCCGTCTGAAGGAGACGGAGTACGCAGTGTACGAGGACGACGCGTGGCAACTCGACCTCTCGGAGTTCGGTATCGAGAAGAAGCTGGTCTTCCTGCGCTCGGACGACACAAGCCTCTACACGACCCGCGATCTGGCCCACCACGAGTGGAAGTTCGACAACTACGACCGCGCCGTGACGGTCATCGGCGAAGACCACAAACTCCAGGGCGAACAACTCGCGCAGGCACTGGAGATCCTCGGCAACGACACCGACCAGTTGACCACGTTCCACTACTCGTGGGTCAACCTCCCCGAAGGCGGTATGAGCACCCGTGCAGGGACGGGTGTCGACATGGACGACCTGCTGGACGAGGCCGAAAAGCGCGCCCGTGAGGAGGTCGAAACGCGCATGGACGACCGCATCCGCGACGACGACCTCTCGGGGGCAGACATCGACCGCATCGCTCGCCAGGTCGGTATCGGCGCGGTGCGCTACGACATCATCTCGAAGCAGCCCACGAAGACCATCACGTTCGAGTGGGATCGCGCACTCGACTTCGAGGCCCAGAGCGCCCCCTACGTCCAGTACGTCCACGCGCGCTGTTGTGGTATCATCGAGGAAGCGGGCGAGGTGCTACGCACCTCGGAAACAGCGAGCGGTGACGAGTCGCGAGCAAGCGGCGTCGTCCCCACAGACATCGACCCGTCGCTCCTCGATACCGAGGAAGAACGCGAACTCATCGAGGTCATCGCACAGTTCCCCCACGTCATCGAAGAGGCCGCAGACGACCTCGAACCCCACGCTGTCGCCACCTACACCCGCCAGTTCGCGGAGACGTTCAACACGTTCTACCGCGAGTGCCCTGTCCTCACCGCAGAGGACGATAACCTGCGTGATGCCCGCCTCGCACTCGTCGCTGCATCGAAACACACCATCGCAAACGCACTGAACGTCATCGGCATCGAAGCACCCGAGTCGATGTGAACGAACCCCGGTGATGCGAGCATATCACCACTGACGAACAGTATAGCACCCGCACCGAAACCAAGTGTGTACGAACAGAACATTACTCGCCGCGTGGCGGGATGTCGACCATCCAGTAGTCCATGCCCGTCACGACTCACGGGGAGAAAATCGCTACTCAGAGGCGCTAGGGGCGGGTTTGCGTTGCTTTCCGAAACCGGAGGGCGAAGACGTGCGCGACGCTTGCCTGGCACTCATGGCTGCCGCAAAACAGAACGCGCTAGGCGTCATCAGTATCGAAACACCCGGGTCGGTGTGAACGAATCTCAGTGCCGCGAACACGTTGCCGCTGGCGTATACAATCGTGACCAGTAGAAACAGAACAGTCCATCAAAACGGAACCAAAGGGGAAACCGAACCAACTTCCGCCACGTCCATGTTGGTAGACCGTGTCCAGATACGTTACTCTGTCAACGTTATTTGAACCGGGATTTGAACCGATCGAGCAAATTGTTTCTTTTCTCGTCGTCCTCGTCTTGAAACAGAGCAGTAGATACTGGTGAACGTCTGGCAATAGCGTCATCCTCGCTATCGTCGTCATCCTCGCTATCGTCGTCATCCTCGCTATCGTCGTCATCCTCGCTATCGTCGTCATCCTCGCTATCGTCGTCATCCTCGCTATCGTCGTCATCCTCGCTATCGTCGTCATCCTCGCTATCGTCATCATCCTCGCTATCGTCGTCATCCTGACGATTTCGGACATATATGTAATCCGTGAGTGTTTCGGACATCCCCTCATCCACGTCGGCAGCAGCTGAGGGAGCATTCCGCGTGTTAGCGTCGGATTTCGCCTGTTCCGATTCCGAGTCATCTCTCACCTGTTCGGACGATGATGATGAACTGGACTCGTCGGAAGTTTCAGGCGTGTCGGTCGTGTCAGTAAGAATGTTGGACAGTTCACGATACGCGTTTGCAGCAGGGGAGTTCGATGCGAACACAGCCACGGCCAACGGTTTACCCGCATCGATTGACGTGGAAACCGCCTCATCGTCGGGAACCACGGTGAGAACGTCTATGTCAAATCTCCTCTGCAAGTCGTCGACGTTCATCCAACCGTTATCTCGTTGGACAAGCACCGTGCCACGAACGGTTCCATCAACGCGAGCTATGAGTTCCGCCGTTTTGGAGGTGTCGCGTACCGCGGCGAAATCCGGTGTGGTGACGAGGAGAATTTCGTCTGCAAGCGAGAGGGGAAGCATGGTGTCGTAGCTGACACCAGCACCCGTATCCAACACGATGTACTCGTACTCATCGCGGAGTTGGACGACGACGTTTTGTAAGTTCGCCGTCTTCGACTGGGCGAACGCGTGAATATCAGTACTACTGGGTAGCACGTCAATGGAACCTGACGCTTCGTACACCGCATCTTCGACGCTCGCGTCGTCCGCGAGCACCTCGTGGAGGGTCGGCCCGTCAACATCGCAATCGAGATAGCTATCGACATTCCCCATCCCAAGATCTGCGTCGACAATGATTACCTCGTGCCCTGCCGCCGCGAGCATCGCCCCGAGGTTGATTGCGGTCACCGTCTTTCCTACACCTCCTTTCCCACATGCAACCGCGTATACTGTCCCCGGCATTGGTGATATGACCAAAATGAATAAATGCATGATTATAAATCCTAGGGTTAGGGCCGGAATTTCGCAATATGACAAAGTAGAGGCTGAAATGTTGAAATATGTCAAAATAACCATGGTCTTTGAAGGGCGGTGGCTTCATAAGTGATGGTACGACTCATTCGTAAGGCGACGTATTAACGAACCGGATATCGACGTGCTGATGGACTAAGCGACTGTTCGGTGTCGTGTTGAGTCGGGTATAGTGCCGAACCAGGGCGTCGCATAGTGAGCTATCCCGCCCCACGCGCTTCGCGCGTTGAGGACGGGGCTTCCTGCTTCCAAAACGCGCTTTGCAGATACGGACGTATCCACGGCGAGCGCAGTCTCCACAGGCATTGAATCAGGGTGAACCACTCCTACGTTCTTGAGACCACGGGAGAGATTGTACTTGCTTTGCTCGTCGATGACCGGCAAAGACGTGCCCTCTCGCTTGGAGAAACCATCATCGAATATCTCGCTTTCAGCCTGAACGACCATCTGCTCGTCCGCGATGTGGTCGTAGACTAACATCCGCCAACCTGACCCCTTCAACGTTCTTCGCTGCCACGGAGAAATCCTGCTTGAATCCCTCGCAGGACCCGAAATGCTCGTCGATAGCGGCGGCGAGTTTACTTTCGGTTTCCGCCCCCGTCCCGCGACATACTCTTCCAGCACACGGAGTGATCGTGACCCGATAGAGTGAACGAAAGGTCGCGCGACCGAATCAGGCACTCGACAACTGCACTCCTGCCGAAAAAGTGATGAACCGATGACTAGACACCACCGATAAAATGGCACTGTCTAGTCAAAGAGCGAACTGTTCTTGGAGACGGATGCTATGGCCGCCCAAGAACCATTCACTGTCTCTCGGGAACCGAATCCGCTTGAATGCTGGGACGACGAGAGCACCGCGAGCGCCCTCAGAGCGCTCGCGGTGCGGCTTCACTCGACAGGTATCTCACTTCGTGAGACGGCCGCCGCGCTCGAGCAGTTCGGTGTGATTCGGTCACATCAGGCGGTGTTCCAGTGGGTTCACCGTATTACGGAGACCGCCCCGGACCCGCCGACGGCGGCCATCGCGGGTCGCGGTTGACGAAACAGCGGTGAAGATCGGCACCAAGCAGCACTGGCTGTACGCCGCGATCGATGTTGAGACGAAACTGCTGCTCGATGCGGTCGTTTCTGAACAGCGGGGAACGGACCCAGCCGCCGCGTTTCTCGGCCAGGCGCTGGCTCGCCGCCTTCGTTTACTACTATAATTTCCAGCGACCGAATCAAGCGCTCGACAACCGCACGCCTGTCGAGGAGGTGCAGAATCGTTGACTAGACAGTGCCGATAAAATAGAATTATACGATCTAGAACAGATTTGTCAGAAAGTACGATTGGAGGTCAAAGGTTACTTACCCACTGGGGCGGCTAGATGAGTGTAATGAGCCAGCAGGAGGGCGAACAGTCCGACAGGAAGCGATACGAGTTCCAGAAGGTCATCGAAGACCTCCGGGAGTACGAAGGCTCTGGGACACAACTCGTCACTATCTACATCCCGCCGGACAAGCAGATCAGCGACGTGGTCGCACACGTCACGCAGGAGCACAGCGAAGCGAGCAACATCAAATCGAAACAGACGCGAACCAACGTCCAGGACGCACTGACGTCCATCAAAGACCGCCTGCGCTACTACGACACCTTCCCGCCGGACAACGGGATCGTCATCTTCAGCGGCGCGATCAACTCCGGCGGCGGGCAGACCGACATGGTCACCAAGGTGCTCGAAGACCCACCGGAGCCGATCCAGTCGTTCCGCTACCACTGTGACTCGGAGTTCCTCACGGAGCCGCTGGAGGAGATGCTCGGCGACAAGGGCCTGTACGGTCTCATCGTTCTCGACCGACGCGAAGCCAACGTCGGGTGGCTGAAGGGCAAGCGCGTCGAACCCGTCAAATCCGCCTCGTCGCTCGTGCCGGGCAAGCAGCGCAAAGGTGGGCAGTCCGCCCAGCGTTTCCACCGGCTGCGTCTCGAAGCCATCGACAACTTCTATCAGGAAGTCGCGGAGATGGCGGACGACCTGTTCGTCCCGAAACGCCACGACTTAGATGGCGTGCTCGTCGGTGGTCCCTCACCGACCAAAGACGAGTTCATGGACGGTAGCTACCTCCACCACGAGATCGACGACAAGGTGCTCGGCAAGTTCGACATCTCCTACACTGACGAGTCCGGTCTCTACGACCTCGTGGATGCCGCGTCGGACGCGCTGGCCGACGCCGAGGTGATGAAGGACAAGAACGAGATGGAGACGTTCTTCAAAGAACTTCACGAGGGCGACCTCGCCACCTACGGGTTCGAGCCGACGCGCAAGAATCTCGTGATGGGTTCGGTCGACCGCCTGCTCCTCTCCGAAGACCTCCGCCGCGACGTGATCGTCTACGACTGCGGCGACAAAGAGGAGTACGAGTTCGTCGACCGCCGGAAGAACACGCCCGAACACACCTGCGAAGACGGCTCGGAAGCCGAGATGGTCGAACGCGAGGACGCCATCGAATACCTGATGACCATCGCCGAACAGCGCGGCACGGAGACGAAGTTCATCAGCACCGACTTCGAGAAAGGCGAGCAACTGATGAACGCCTTCGGCGGCGTCGCTGGCATCCTGCGGTATTCGACCGGCGTGTAAGCTGATTTCTCGGCTCGATACCTTTCCTGCTGATTGCTGCTCGGTCGTCGAGCTGTTTATCGTGGCACTGTCTGAACACCGTGACGGATGACTTACCAACTCGTGAGACACGAAGTCGAGGATTACACAAAGACAAGGAGAAAGCCCACGACTTCAGTCGAGAGATGAATCCGACAATACACTACAGAAACCACGTCTAATAGCAGTTTGAGTCTCCAACGCCAATCCATACCTTTACAAAACAACAATTCGTATAATTGGGCACTGTCTAGTTTAGCTCCTCCTCGACAGGTGTTCGATTGTCGAGCGATTGGTGGGGTCTCTGATGGTTATAGTAATGCACAAATTGTTCAAGCCACTGCTGGACGCTCGGTTGACTGCCTACCCACGACGTATAAAAGCGGTCGATGCGCTGTTTGAGCGTGTGAAACCATTTTTCGATCAGGTTTCGCTCTGTGTAGTTGAGCCGACCGCTCAATCCAATTCGAAAGAGGGCAGTCCGATATCCGTAGCCATCGACGAGAAACACTGCATCCGAGAGATCGTGTTTCTCGGCCAAATCAGAGAGGAACGCAGCCGCTTGATCAGTGCCATGCCGATCAAACACGTCGATACCGAGCAGCAACTTTGTTTCAGTATCTATTGCAGCGTACACCCAAGACCACTCGCCGTTAATCTTGACAGCGGTTTCGTCTACCGCGACCCGCGTCGGCGTCGCCGACGGCGGGTCGGAGACGCTGTCAGCCAGCCGATACACCCACTGAAAAATCGCTTGATGTGACCGTTCTACGTCGAAAATCCCTAAAATTGCTTTTGTCTCTCTGAGAGAACAACCGGTCGCATGGAGCCGGACGGCGAACGCCCTGACGGGCGTCGCCGTCCGCTCGTTCTCCCAAGTTTCTTCTAAATCCGCGTCTAGGTCTTCATTGAGCAGGTTTGCGAGCATCTCTAGGCAAGTTACTCAACAACCTGCTCATTCCTCAAGTTGGCTCAACTAGACAGTGCCTATAATTGGTTGATGAAGCGAACCAACCAGTTCAACGTCCGCCCACGCTCCGAGAAGGAGCGAGCGGTGTTTGTCCGCTGGTTGGACGCTTCTGCAAGTCTCTGGAATGAGACCAACTACGCTCGCCGCCAAGCCTTCCTCGAAGACGACGAAAACGTCTGGGACGCCGACACCGGCAGTCTCGAAGGTAAGTACAAAGGTGTTCTCAGCAGTTCGGTCGCCCAACAAATCATCCGCAAGAACAGCGAGGCGTGGCGGTCGTTCTTTAAACTTAACGAGAAGTACCACGCTGGAAAACTCGATGAGAAACCCTCGCCACCAGGATACTGGGGCAACGAGGAAAACGGACGGGTGCTACGAACCTACGTCCGCAACGACCAGTACACCATCGAATTCGGAAAGCGATCCCGGCTCGAAGTCCCGATTGGCTCCGAACTCAAAGACGAACTCAAATTGAATCGGAACCAGCGTCTTCGAGTCGACGTGTCGGGCGACCCAAAGTGGAGTGGCGAACAGAACCGGTTAGAACTCGTGTACGACGAAACCGCCGAATCGTTCAGGGCTTTCCAACCAGTCACCATCGGCGATTCTCGACTGGATTCACCACTGGCTTCCCACGAAGCCGCCTTGGACGTTGGCGCGAATAACCTCGTCGCCTGCACAGTCACAACCGGCTCACAAATCCTGTACGACGGACACGACCTGTTCGAAGAGTTCCGCGAAACCACCAAGCGAATCGCGTACTATCAGTCGCTCCTCGACGACCAGCGCAAGACCAGCACACGCATCGACCGCCTGTATCGCAACCGCACGAACCGCCGCAACCACGCCCAAAACGCGCTCGTTCGTGACCTCGTTGAACGCTTGTACGACGAGGGCGTTTCAACGCTGTCCGTTGGCGACATCAAGGATGTTCTCTCGACGCACTGGTCACCGCGTGTGAACGAGAAAACGCACAACTTCTGGGCGTACCGCCGATTCATCGATCGTCTCGAATGCGTCTGCGAAGAGTACGGCATCGCGGTTAAGGAGGAGTCTGAGGCGTGGACGAGTCAGAAGTGTCCCGAGTGTGGTGATAGAGCAGACACGATTCGCCACGGGGACTCGCTCACATGTCCGTGTGGCTTCGAGGGTCACGCTGACCTCGTAGCGTCGGAATCGTTCTTGAGACGGCAGACTAACGCGGTTGGGTCGATGGCACGGCCCGTGTACCTCAAGTGGACCAATCACGATTGGCGGGAAGACCATAGCCCGCCCTCCATCGCGGAGACAACGGCCAACGAGGAGTACACAAACCAGAGTACCGCTATAAGTGGGAATGTCGCTCTCGGGGACTCAGACGACTGAGACTCCCATGAGAGGAATCCCACGACTTCAGTCGTGGGTGGATGTCAAGACGCGTGGCGAACCTACTTCGACGAACACGGCCCGACTCGCGAGGACGGAGCGAAGGGCGGGCAGGTGTTCCGGACGAGCGACGACCCGAACGAGGTCGTGGTGTTTGTCGAATGGGATTCAAAAGCAGCTGCCAGAGCGTTCGTGGAATCGGGCGAGACGCCAGAAGCGATCGAGAAGTCGGGTGTCGTCGGCGAACCGGAGGTGCTGTTTCTGGACGACACGGACGAGATAGAGATCTGATTCGGAGTCGGACGAGTCCGGTCTTGAACTACCGATCAGTGCAACGAGAAACTCTGGAACCGTCAGTCCATGTAGGACACGAGAATCTCCGTTGCAGTGTCGCCGAGACGCTGCATATCCTCCGTCGTCAGGTGGAACTTCGGCTCCCAGTCGGCAAGCCCGAGGTAATCACTGATGACGAACATCGACCCCGCCTCCACGCCACGATGGGCGGCGACCGCGAACACTGCAGAAGCTTCCATCTCGACGGTGAGAACGCCCTCGTCAGCGTACTGTTCGACTTCTGCTTTCGTCTCCCGGTAGATGGCGTCGGTCGTCCACGAGGGACCAACGTGAAACGGTTCGTCGCGGCGCTCCAGCAATCGCGTCATCTCGTTCGTAAGCGATTCGCTGGCGTGTGCGTATTTCTCGGATTCGACGTAGTGGTGTGACGTGCCCTCGTCACGGATGGCCTTCTCGCAGACGATGAAATCACCCATCTCGATGGACTCGTCGAGACAGCCCGCGAATCCAATCGAGAGGAACGCTTCGACGCCATCCGCGATGAGTTCGTCCATCAGCATCGCGGTCGTCGGGGCGCCCATGCCGAAGTTTCCGAGGACGCCGACGGTGTGGTCCGTCTCGTCGAAGACGTAGAGTCTGCCGTAGTAGTGGCCGACCTCCTGCCCATCGTAGGTCTCGACGAAGTAGTCCATCAGCCCCCGACTGTAACAGAGGATGACCGCTTCCGGGGGTTGTGTCACCTCTCTCTCGCTTCTCGCTTGCTTGTAGTCCGTATGCTTCTGGGGCGTGACGAGTGGGTCTGCCTCGTGTTTCTGCGGGAGGTTCGGAAACGTCATCTCTCAGGGAAGGTACAGATAGCGCAGTAATGTGTTTTTTGCAGGAGTGAGAGGTGGTGTCAACCCACTCGCCCGAGAATAAGTTCCTGCTCGGCCAGCGAGAACCGCTCGATCATCCAGCGGCTAACCACCACCTGCCGGGGAGAGGTTCGCCGGGGTGCGGACTACAGGTCGACTGCATAACCGAACTCACTTTATTGCCGGGAGCACTCACATCGCACATGAGCAGATTCGAGGAAGTAGACGACCAGTACGAACCACATTCGGTCGAAGACCGAGTGTTCGAGTACTGGGACGAGGTGAACGCCTATCAGAAGACGAAGGAGAACAGGAAGGGTGCGGAGCGATTCTTCTTCGTGGACGGCCCACCGTACACCTCCGGTGCCGCGCACATGGGGACGACGTGGAACAAGTCGCTGAAGGACGCCTACATCCGGTATCTCCGGATGTCCGGCTACGACGTGACCGACCGCCCCGGCTACGACATGCACGGCCTGCCCATCGAGACGAAGGTCGAGGAGCGGATGGGCTTCGAGAACAAGAAGGACATCGAGGAGTTCGGGATGGAGAACTTCATCGAGGAGTGCAAGAAGTTCGCCAACGACCAGCTCGATGGTCTCCAGGACGACTTCAAGTCCTTCGGCGTCTGGATGGACTGGGACAACCCGTATAAGACGCTCAACCCGGAATACATGGAAGCCGCGTGGTGGGGATTCCAACGGGCACACGAACGCGGTCTCGTGGAGCAGGGGATGCGCTCCATCAGCCAATGTCCACGCTGTGAGACCGCCATCGCCAACAACGAGGTGGAGTACGAGAACGTCGAAGACCCCTCCATCTACGTGAAGTTCCCGCTCCGCGACCGCGAGGGAAGCCTCGTCATCTGGACGACCACCCCGTGGACCATCCCGGCGAACACCTTCGTCGCGGTGGATGGCGAGTTGGACTACGTCGGCGTCGAAGCCCGAAAAGACGGCGAGAGCGAAGTCCTCTACGTCGCCGAGGAGTGCGTCGAGGAAGTCCTGAAAGAAGGCCGTTACGAGGACTACGAGGTCGTCGAAGCGGTCACGGGCGAGGAGATGGTCGGCTGGAAGTACGACCATCCGCTGGACGAAGACGTGCCGGAACACCCGGCAGGCGAGGGGACACTGCAGGTCTACACCGCCGACTACGTCGAAGCCGACCGGACGGGACTCGTCCACTCCGCACCCGGCCACGGTGAGGAGGACTTCAATCGCGGGACGGAACTCGGTCTCGACATCTTCTGTCCCGTCGGTGGCGACGGTGTCTACCACGAGGAAGCCGGAGCGTACGCCGGGCAGTTCGTCAAGGACGCCGACGACGACATCATGGCCGACCTCGATTCGAACGGCCATCTGCTCTCGTCTGGCACCGTGACCCACAGCTACGGCCACTGCTGGCGCTGTGACACGGGCGTCCTCCAGATCGTCACCGACCAGTGGTTCATCACGGTCACCGACATCAAAGACGAACTCCTCGACAACATCGAGGACAGCGAGTGGCATCCACAGGAGGCCCGCGACGAGCGGTTCTACAACTTCGTGGCGAACTCGCCGGACTGGAACGTCTCGCGCCAGCGCTACTGGGGTGTCCCCATCCCCATCTGGACGCCCGCGGACGGCTGGGACGGGAGCATGGACGACGTAGTGGTCGTCGGCACGCGCGAAGAACTCGCCGAACAGGTCGACCAGGACGTCGACCCCGAGGAGGTCGACCTCCACCGGCCGACGGTCGACGATCTGACCATCACGAAGGACGGCACGACCTACACCCGCGTCCCCGACGTGTTCGACGTGTGGCTCGACTCCTCCGTGGCGTCGTGGGGCACCCTCGACTACCCGGGCAACGAAGACGACTTCGAGGAGTTGTGGCCCGCCGACCTCATCATGGAGGCCCACGACCAGACGCGCGGCTGGTTCTGGTCGCAACTCGGCATGGGAACCGCCGCACTCGGCGAAGTGCCGTACGACGAGGTGCTGATGCACGGCTGGGCGCTCGCAGAAGACGGGCGTAAGATGTCGAAATCCATCGGGAACATCGTCGCGCCGGAGGAGGCAATCGAGCGCCACGGCGCAGATCCGATGCGCCTGTTCCTCCTCTCGCAGAACCCGCAGGGCGAGGACATGCGCTTCTCGTGGGACGAGATGCAGAACATGCAACGAAGCCTGAACATCCTCTGGAACGTGTTCCGGTTCCCGTTGCCGTACATGCGTCTCGACGAGTTCGACCCGGATGCGGTCGACGTGAAAGACGCCGACCTCGAACTGGTCGACGAGTGGCTGCTCTCGCGGCTCCAGACCGTGACGGCAGAGATGACCGACCAGTGGGAGGACTACCGCCAGGACCGGGCGCTCCGCGCCCTCCTCGACTTCGTGGTCGAAGACGTCTCGCGGTTCTACATCCAGGTCGTCCGCGAACGCATGTGGGAAGAAGAAGACAGCGCGAGCAAGCAGGCCGCCTACGCGACGTTCTACCACGTCCTCCAGCGGGTGGTCACACTCCTCGCCCCCTACGCCCCGTTCGTCAGCGAGGAGATCTACCAGAACTTCACGGGCGACGACGGTGTGGACAGCGTCCACATGCTCGACTGGCCCGAACCGGACGAATTCTGGCTCGACGAGGAGATGGAGGCCGACGTGTCGGTGCTCCGCGCCGTCGAGGAGTCGGGTGCGAACGCCCGCCAGCAGGCAGAGCGGAAACTCCGCTGGCCCGTCTCCCGAATCGTGGTGGACGCAGCCGACGAGCGCGTCGTTCGCGCCGTCGAGAACCACGGCGATCTGCTGGCTGATCGGCTGAACGCCCGCGAGGTCGAACTGGTCGTCCCGGACGAGCAGTGGGGCGAACTCGCCTACAGCGCAGAGGCAGACATGAGCGTCCTCGGCCCGACCTTCGGCGACGACGCCGGACGAGTGATGAACGCCCTCAACGAGGCACGCGTCACCGAACCCACCCTCGCCGCGCTCGAAGGAGCGGTCGAGGACGCACTCGGTGAGGCAGTCGAGTTGGACGACGAGATGGTCGAGTTCGTCACGCAGACGCCCGACGACGTGACCGGCGCGACGTTCGACGTGAACGGCGACGAACTCGGCGTCGTCTACGTCGATACGGCGCTCACGGAGGACATCGAGAGCGAAGGCTACGCCCGCGAGGTCATCCGCCGCGTACAGGAGATGCGGAAGGATCTGGATCTCGACATCGAGGAAGGCATCCGCCTCGAACTCGATGTCCACGACGACCGCGTGGCCGAACTCGTAGATCGGCACATGGAACTCGTAAAAGAGGAGGTTCGCGCAGAGAGCGTCGGATCGGTCGAAGACGGCCATCGCAAGGAGTGGGATGTCGAAGGCGTCGAGATGGCCATCGCCATCTCTCCACTTGCGGGCGCACAGGCGTAGAGATTCGACCGCGAACGAAGTTCTCGTGAGCGGGTCATCGAACCTTCGACGGCGCACTCTAACGAAGTGAGAGCGCGACGAAACCGCCTCACCCCGTCGTGTCCGAATCGGCTTCGTCGGGGATTCGATGTGAGAGAACCGCCTTCAGAACGACGACGAGACTGTTCTTTTCCCCGGTGCCCCAGAGCGCAGTTTCCTTCGAATCGATCAGGACGCTGACCAGCGTCGTCCCCCGGTCGATCATCAGCAGTCGGCTTACGGCCGTCTCGGACCATTTCCACGGCGAATGGAAGATGGTGGCATCAAGTGTGTCGGCATCGACTCGCTCCCGGAGTCGCGTCGAAATACCGTCGAGATAAATGTCGATGCCAGCATCGCCCAGTTCGATCAGTTTTGCGGCCGTGTCGTCGGTGAGCAGTTCGTCGGTACAGATATAGACGACCTCATCCGTCGCTTCGTCCAGAAACTCCTGAACGCGATCTTCCACCGATTCCTGGCCCGTGGCCGTCCAAACACCGGGTTGTTCGCGGCTACCGCGTTCGACTGGTTGGAGTTCGGAGAGCAGGTCGGACAGATGTTCGATGCTCCCTTCGTACCGTCGCTGGAACTTTCGCACGCTCGTATCACGTGAGACGGCCCAGAACTTCTGTGGAGACCCGTACTGCACGTCCACCAACCCCCGGTCGTGCAGCTGGTCGACCGCGTCGTACACCCGTGTTCGGGGAACGTCGGAGACCTCACTCACGTCCTTCGCTGTCCCCTCACCCAACTGTAAGAGTGCGACGAACGTCCGGGCCTCGTACTCGGTCAGTCCGAGTTCGGTGAGGAGTTCGACCGCTTCACTCTCTGTCTCGGTAGCATCCATTCGAACGAAGTAAGGGAGACAGGGATATGTCATTAGCGGCTCGTTGTCATCGCGATCGAGAGAAAGAAACCCTGAGTGGTTTACTCGTCCCGTTCGATGACGAACGACCCATCCGCATCGACAGTTACAGAGAATTCACTGTACGCGAAACGGACGTGCCCGTCACTACGCGGTGTTCCATCGAGACGAGAACTAAACAGAGCGTCGAGCGAATCCGGGTTCACGGCATCGTACAGTGGCGGCGTGTTCACATCCGTTAGCTCGTCTAGTGCCGCTGCGATACTCGTGCTGGGAGCGGGAACGTCTCGGTCGCCCCACTCTCCTTCGTAGACTATCCGCCCGTCGGAGGGATTCGAGTTCTGAGTCATGGGTCAAGAGCAGGTGTCGTCTGCCACACCTGTGTGATCGATACACCATACTGTCCGGACGACTATGAAGGTTTTGTGATTCTGCGAGTGAACGGCTGATGAGCACGTTTTCGAGCGAATGGCTCAGGATCGAAGTACATCTGCAACGACGGGTGCGACCGACACCTGACTCACTGCTCGCTCGATGGTGTCGGTGCCGTACACCGCCTCGACACCGGCCTGTGCGAGCTTCGTCCGGGCGTTTCGCGCGAGCATGGGGTGGACGCAGGTGACGAACACGCGCCCCACGTCACGCTGCTGGAGGAGGGAGACGGCTTCGCTCATGGTCGATCCGGTGGCGATGATGTCGTCGGTGACGACCACGTCGCGCTCGGTCACGTCGGTGTCGCTGGGCGTAATCTCGACGTTCGTCCCCGAGAGGCGCTTCTTTTCGAAGTAGTCGGTCGCACCGCGACCGTAGGCGTCACGTACCGTCTCGGCGATATCGAGTGCGCCGTCGTCCGGCGAGAGAAAGACGGGGTCGGTCAGGTCGTCGGGAAGTGGTTCGGCGAGCTGTCCGGCGGCGTCCACCGGTTCGGCGGGGACGTCGAAGAAGTCACAGACAGCGTCCTCGTGAGGATTGACGGTGAGGACGCGGTTGGTACCCGTGCTGATGGCGCGAGCGACGGCACGAGCGGAGATGGGATGGCCACGTTCGAACGCTTTGTCTTGACGGGCGTAGCCCATGTAGGGAAGGACGGTGACGATTTCCTCGGTCCCCCATTCACGGGCGGCGTCCTGTAACTGGAGGAGTTCGAGATGTGCATCGCTCGAGACGGTCGACGCGACGACGATAGCACGGTCGTTCTCGAAGTCTGGCGCACTGGCGAGCAGTTCGCCGTCCGGGAACGACCGGTACTCCACGGACGCAAGCGGTTCGTCCAGTTCCTCGGCGAGTGTGGCCGCCAGAGACTGCGAGGCAGACCCACTGAGTATCATACGAGGAAACTGGATACCCCAGGTTAAACTCGTTTTCACTCGCCGGTCTGCGCAGGTACGGCCCGACGACGGTTCCTCACCAGACCGGTATCAAATCGATCCTATAAATCGATATTGAATCAATGAATAGTGTACATATTTCGATCTAATACAATTCGAATTTTATTTATGATATAACATCATAGTAACGGTCGATGGTCTCGGTAACGCGGCTCGCTGTCAACGTGTCGCCGACGGTAGACGAAAACGACCTCACACCGGCCGAGACAGGTGTCTTGAACCTGCTTGCCGAAGGTCGGTGTACTCCTGCATACGTCGCCGGTGAACTGGCAGTTCAATCGGATACAGCCAGAGCCACGCTCGATCGATTGCGCCGGTACGGCGTCGTCGAAAAACCGTATCGTGGTCTCTACGAACTCCAGCTCGACGAGAGAGCAGACGACGCGGGTCGTCGAGAAACGGAGACGCTCCTCGTGGACGTTCCGTTCGAGGACGACGAGTTCTCGCCGGTCGAACGAGGCGTGTTGAACCTCCTCGTCGATGGTCGAGGAACACCTGCTTTCCTCGCACGGGAACTCGGCGTGACACAGGAATGGGTCAAAGACCGCCTCAGCGACCTCGTTCGTCTCGGACTCGTCCGGAAAGTCCACCGTGGACTGTACGAATTCGACGTCGATTAGCGAACGGCGAGTGCGGCAACGCCAGTCAGGCCCAGATGGCGACTTCGCCAATCGTCGCCGACCGTCGCCAGAAACGTTCCAGACTCGGTGACGACGTACACGCCGTCACCGAACGCGACGTCTGCGATCGGTTCGTCGACCGGGAGTGAAACCGCTCGCCAGTCGTCGCCATCTCGAGTGAAAAGCGTGTCGTCGGTCGCGGCGTATGCAGCATCGGGTATGGCGCTCACGACACGATAGTCGCCCGGTGCGGCGTCCATCCAGCCGTTGCCCAGCCAGTAGAGACCGTCACCGGTCGCGGCGAGTGGAATCCCGGCGGTCGAAACGTCTCGGACGTCGTCCAGTCCGACGTGCTGGACACCTTCGCCCGTGACCTGATAGACGCCGTCGGCGGTCGCCACCATATCGCCGTCGATGGCTCGCACGTTGGCGACCGAACCCAGTTCGTGCCACCGGCCATCGTAGCGAGCGATTCGACCGTCCTCACCTGCCACGAGCAGGTCGTCACCGTCGAAACCAACGGCGACCGCGGCACCGAATCCGAGCGAGGAGAACTCGCCGTCGAGAACGTCCTCATCGGTGGCGATTGCGAGGTGTCCGTCCCTTCCTGCGACATCGCGGGCGACACAGCGATGTGCGATGGAGAACTCGCCGACGATGTCTGCAGAGACCTCGACGCGGGCGACACCGAGTTCGGAGGCGACGTGAACCGTGGTCGTCTCCTCCCTGTCTCCGTAGACCCGTTTCTCGTCGATACTGCTCATACACGAGTGGGGGACGCGAACCGAAGAAAGCGTTCGGGTTCGACCAGTACGATGAAGCGCTCGGGTTCCCGATTATTACGATTCGGTTCTGTCGTTCATAACACTATTTTTATCGGTTATCTGAGTCGGTTGAGGTGATGCGCTTCGAACGACCGCCGGGAGCAGTCCTGAAATACTACGGCTACAAGTCCACGAAAGCGGTGGAGTTCTACCGCCCGATCATGTATCTCTACTTCCTCTCGCTCGGGCTAGATTTCACTGCGATCGCCATCCTCGAAGGCATCTACAACGTTACGACGCTTCTCGGGGAGATTCCGACGGGGTACGTCGGCGACAGGGTCGGTCGGAGGAACAGCCTCCTCATCGGGACGACCATCATCACGCTGACGCTCGTCGGAATCGGGTTTGCGGGGTCGTTTCTCGAACTCGCAGTGTTGTACGCCTGCTGGTCGATGGGGTACAACTTCCGGTCGGGAAGCGACGATGCGTGGCTCTACGATACGCTCACCGACGAACTGTCCACAGATCAGTTCGCCCACGTCCGAGGACGTGGACAGGCGGTCGCCCTGCTGGTCGGCGCCGTCGGGAGCATCGTCGGTGGCTATCTCGGGAAGGTAGACCTCGCGTACCCATTTCTGGTCGCGGCGAGCGTGACGGGTATCGGTGTCCCGATACTGCTCAGCATGCGCGAACCGGCGAGTTACGAAAAGAGCGAGGCGGACGAACTCGGGATGCGTGAGGCACTGGGCGTCATCGGACAGACGCTTTCACAGACCAACCTTCGGGCGTTCGTTATCTACTACTTCGTGCTCTTCTCGGCGGTCTCCTATCTCGTCTTCATGTACGTTCAGCCGGTGCTCGAAATCGTATTCCCGCAGGTCGGTGTTCCGCGCGGGCAGGTCGAGCCACTGCTCGGGTGGTTCTACGCAGTGATCAGCCTCTTTTCGGCGGGATTGAGCTACCACACCGGAACGATTCGAGATCGGATCGGGATTCGACAGTGGTTCCTCGTGATCCCGTTCGTCGTCGGCATCGGCCTCGCCGCGCTCTGGGTGGTGCCAGTGCTGGCGATCCCTGCGTTCCTGTTCGCGCGTGGCATCGCGGAGACGACGCGCTCGCTCGCGTCCCAGTACGTCAACGACCGGATCGAGACACTCGGACGGGCGACCGTACTCTCCGCACTCGCGATGGTGAGTTCCGTGACGGTCATCCCCTTCCAACTCGGAAGTGGCTTGCTCTCGGACGTAACCTCTCCGTTGACCGCGCTCGCGGTCGCTGGCGGCGTACTCGTCGTCGGGTCGCTCGCCGTTCTCGGGTGGGAGTCACCGATCAAATCGGCCACGGGGCGACCGACTGAGGCGGAGTAGCACCAGTATTCGGAATCTCTTTGAAGACAGAAACCTCAACCCCGAATATGAAGGTGTTCGGGTCGAGCGGAACTCGAGGGGTTGCAAACGACGAGTTGACCCCGGAGTTCGTGCTCAAGATCGCGAAAGCGGCGGGGACGGTCTGGCGTGCCGACCGCGTCGCCCTCGCTCGGGACACGCGGGCCACGGGCGACATGCTCGCGGACGCCGCCGCTAGCGGCCTGGCGAGCATCGGGGCGGACGTAGACCGCCTCGGCATCGTGCCAACGCCCGGCGCGCAGGCGTACGCCGAGCGCGAGGGCATTCCTGCGTTGATGATAACCGCGAGTCACAACCCACCGGAGTACAACGGCGTGAAACTGATCGGCGACGACGGCATCGAACTCGCCGTCGGAAGCTTAGAGCGCGTCGAGGGGAAGTTCCTGACCGAAGCGTTCGACGAAGTACGCTGGAGCGAGACGGGACACAGCGACCACATCGAGGACGCCCGCGATTGGTACGTCTCGCAGTTGCTCGAATCGATAGACAGAGAGAAGATCGCCGCCGCGAACCTCACCGTCGCACTCGACCCCGGACACGGCGCAGGGTCGCTCACCTCCCCCGAATTCTTCCGCAAACTCGGTTGTTCGGTCGTCACCGCGAACAGCCAACCCGATGGCCACTTCCCCGGTCGCAACCCCGAACCGATCCCGGAGAACTTAGACGACCTCGGACGATTGGTCGAAGCGAGCGATGCAGACGTCGGAATCGCACACGACGGCGATGCAGACCGCGCCATCTTCTACGACGAGAACGGTGAGTACATCGAAGGCGATGCGACACTCGCCGCACTCGCCGCCGCCCAACTCGAACCGGGTGACGCCGTCGTCTCCGCGGTCAACGTCTCCCAGCGTCTCGTGGACGTCGCCCACGAGACGGACGCGACGCTGGAACTGACACCGATCGGGAGCACGAACATCATCACCCGAATCCGGGAACTCCAGGATCAGGACGTGCCGGTTCCCGTCGCTGGCGAGGGCAACGGGGGGATCTTCTTCCCGAACTACCGGCTGACACGCGACGGCGCGTACACCGCCGCGAAGTTCCTCGAGCTGCTGGTCGACCACCGCGCCAGCGAAGTGGTCGCGCCGTACAACGGCTACCACAACGTCAGAACGAACATCTCGTACATGACCGACGCCGAACACGACGCGCTGCTCGCTGCCGCCGAGCGGAAGGCAAACGAGTCGGACGCAACGCTGAACGACCGAGACGGTTATCGGTTGGATTTCGGCGATGCGTGGGTGCTCGCACGACCCAGCGGGACGGAGCCGATGGTTCGAATCTACGCCGAGGCGCGTGAACGTCACCGCGCCGAGGAACTGGCTGACGAGATGGAAGATGCACTCAGGCTGGCGAAAGCCAGCACCTAACGCTCCGAGAAGTCGTCGAGCGCGTCGGTCAGGGTTGATTTTCGGTCGCGCGCCCGTTGCAGTTCGTCAGCGACAGCCCCGCGAGCGAGTCGGTCGCGCTCATCGTCGGTCAGCTCCGAACGCGCTTGTGCAGCGGTCCGGAGGCGGTCGAATCGAACTTCGTCGTGCGTGAATCGCTGTACCTCGCGGAATCGTGCGACCGTCTCTGGCGGTGCGAAGCGGTCTGCAACCCGGATGGCCTCCTCACACCACCATCGGAGTTCGTTGGCAGGCGCTGGTGGCCAGCCGATGGTGAGTGGTGAGCCATCGAGACGATCGAGATACGTCTTGTTCGTGGCGACGGTTCGCTTCAGGGCGTTCGGGTCGTCGATGTAGTGGTCGAGTTTCGACCGAGAGTAACGGGCGAATTCGAGCAGTTCGGGGATCGATTTCTCTCCGGCCTCGCGCTCTCGCACGTACTTCCGAAGCTCGTCGGGCGGTGACTCGAAGTCGACCAGCGGATACTGTTCGGTCGCGGTGAGGAACTCGACCACCTCACGAGCACTGGCCTCGCGTTTGAACGCACGGAACGCCTCGGTGACTGCTCCGTCCGCGGCCTCGATGGGTTCTCGAAGCTCCTCGGTCGGTGCGTCCAAGTCGGCAGCACCGAGTTCCTGGAGGCGTTCGAGGGACGTGATCTGTTCGTCCAGTTCGGTGATCCGCCGGGAGACATCGTGGCGAGCGTCACGATACCGCTCGTATGCGGCCCGGCGTTCGTCCAGTAGCGTCGCGACCTCGCCAGCGGGTTCGAGTGCGGCACGCGCGTTCTCGAAGTCGCGTTCGCTCAATCGGCGCTTGTCGATGGCGTCTTCGGCCCGTTCGAACGTCTGGCGGACGGGGAGGTCGTCCGGGAGATTCTCCACGAGGTCGGCGAAGGTACCTTGAAACTCCACGAACGACTTGAAATCGCCGGTTCCGGTCGCCTTGCCTTCGTATCGGTCGAGGAGACTCGTCGCGCGCTCGTAGGCGTCCGCGACCGCTTCGACCTGCGCCTCGCCGTACTCCGATATCGCGGCCTCGGCGTCTCGACACGCTTCGTCTGCGTTCTGGAGGTCGGTGAGTACGTCGCTCATATCACTCGTAGGCTTCGTCCGGGTCGAACACTTTCTCACCGACGACCTCGGTTTCGGCGGTGGTCTCGTCCGGCATCGAATCGAGTCGGCGGTAGAAACAGGATTCGTAGCCCGTGTGGCAGGCCCCGCCCTCCTGTTCGACACGATAGAGAAGAGTGTCGCCGTCACAATCGACGCGAACCTCGACGACGTGCTGGACGTGGCCGCTGGTGCCGCCTTTCTGCCAGAGTTCGTCCCTGCTTCGGGAGTAGTAGTGTGCGAGGCCGGTCTCGATGGTCTTCTCGACTGCCTCGGGCGAGACGTAGGCCAACATGAGCACGTCGCCGCTATCTGTATCCTGCGCGATAGCGGGAAGCAACTCGTGTTCGTCGAACGCGAGCGCGACTTCCTCGGTCATGGTTGGGCGAAGGAGTTCGGGTGGAATATGCTTTTTCGCTCGTCGATCGGAGAGAGCGACGTTCAGCCCGGTCGGTGGGTTCACGGTACAGCGGTTGTGGCGTGTGTCCACGAAACTATCAGTCATCGACGAGTTGGGCGAAGTCGTCGACCGGGATGATCTCCATCGTTTGCATGTCCATCCCGTGACTCTCGACCGCGACACCCGCCTTGAACGCAGCATCTCTGTCCGGCGCATCGAAGATGAGCAGATAATCGTACTCGCCGAGCACCGCGTAACTCCCTTCGAGGTAGACGCCGAACTCCTCGAATTCGAGACGGATATCGCCCCAGACAGACGCTAGCTCCTGGACGTTCTGTATCTGTCCGCGGATATCGACGAGTGCACCGTACTTTGCCATAGCATGCTATGGACGGGTTCTGTATGAAAAACGGTTTTCACCAATGTCTCAAAAGAGCCGCCGCATTCCGGGAAAAGTCCGGTCCCGGAACACCGCAGTCGAACCCTTACGTCGTCCGGAACGCGCGGTCGCCAGCGTCGCCCAGACCGGGGACGATGAACCCGTCCTCGTTCAGGTGGTCGTCGATGCTCACCGTCAGGAGGTCGGCTTCGGGGAACTTCTCGTGGACGTTGAGGAGGCCGTCGGGGGCACTGACCGCGGAGAGGACGAAGAAGTTCTCCGGGTCGGGCTGTTCGCGGAGCACCTCTTCGAGGACGGCACACATCGTGCTGCCCGTGGCGAGCATCGGGTCGGCGACGATGACCGTGTCCTTCTCGGTAATATCGGGGAGTTTCACGTAGTCGATGGTGATGGGAAACTCACCGTCCTCGTCCATGCCAGCTTCCTCGTCACGCCCGGCGCTGATGACGCCCTGTTTGGCGCGGGGGAACGCCTTCAGCAACCCCTCGACGAACGGTGTCGCAGCACGGAGGACGTTGATGATGACCACGTCGTCCAGTCCTTTGACGCGCTCGCCGGTCGTCTCGGTCAGTGGCGTGGTGATGGACACGTACTCGGTGTCCATCGCGCCGTCGATGATCTCGTAGCCGCAGATGCGCCCGAGTTTCACGAGACCTTTGCGGAAGCCAACCTGCTCCGTCTGCTCGTCTCGAATCTTCGAGAGGGTGTCTTTCGCCATGGCGTGCGTGATGAGGTGAGCATCTCCTCGTTTTTCGATGGTCATATGCGATTCGTGCGTGGCAGGGGGCTATAAGCTAACGATACGAGCGAAGCATCGGCGAGCACTGACACGGCAACACTGGGCATTCACCGAGACGAATCGCGGGCACACTCCACGACTTACTCGCCGAACGTCAGCAGTCCGTCGTCCGACTCTGGAAACGGATTCTCGAACGCAGACCAGTCGTCGTCCATCTCAGCGTCCGTCAGCAGGCAGTCGTCGAGCGACGCGACCAGCGATTCCGCTTCGACGTCGGTGCCGATGAAGACGAGTTTCGTCTGGCGGTCACCCCATTCCTCGTCCCAATACAGCTCGGAACGGTTGTCACGGTAGAGCTTCTGGTCGATCTCGGGAAGGCTGGCGATCCACCGCCCCGTCGTCTCGACGCGGGCGAGCGAACCGGCGTGGCTGTACTGGAGTATCCGGTCGTCACGCCCGGCCACCCAAAACGTCCCTTTCGCACGGACGACGCCATCCGGAAGCGACTCGAAGAAAGCGGTCAGGCGTTTCGGATGGAAGGGACGCGTCCGTCGGTACGCGACCGAGGAGACACCGTACGTCTCCTCCGGGTGGCGATGGTGGTGTGAGTGTACCTCGTCGTGGTCTACGTGCTGGTGCGCATGGTCACTGTGGTCGCTGTCGCCGTCGTGGTCGTCAGTGTGGGCCATCGCGCGCTTCCACCCGGCAGAGTCACTGACTTCGTCGAGATCGAACAACCCTCGTTGGAGGACTTTCTCCGGCGGAACCTGCCCGTGTTCGGTTCGAATCAGTTCGGCTCGTGGTTGGAGTGCGCGGAGCGTCGCCTCGATCTCGTCCAGTTCGTCGTCATCCACGAGGTCACATTTGTTGAGCAAGAGCACGTCACAGAACTCGATCTGTTCGATGACGAGGTCGGACAGCGGGCGCGTCTCCCCGTCTTCGGTCTCGGTTCGCTCGACAGGCGTGTCGCCACCGAAGAAGTCACGGAATTGGCGAGCACTCACGACGGTCACTGTGGTGTCGACGTCGTAGCGGGCCGCCGCCCGCGATTCCGTCGTGAACAGGCGTGCGACCGGAGCGGGTTCGCTGATACCTGACGACTCGACGACGAGGGTGTCGAAGTCCCACTCACGGGCGAGACGACTGACCTCGGTTCGGAGGTCGTCCTGTAGCTCACAGCAGATACAGCCGTTCGAGAGTTCCGCGACACCGTCCTCTGCGGTGAGTTCGGTTCCGTCCTCTATCAGCTCGGCATCGACGTTTATCGTCCCCATGTCGTTGACGAGCACCGCGATTTTTGTCTCGCTCTCGGTCAAGAGGTGGTTCAGCGTCGTCGTCTTGCCAGCACCGAGGTTACCGCTCAAGATCGTAACCGGGATTCGACCCTCACTCATTTGCAATCCCGTCGCACGTACTACTCCGTCTTAAGCCTGACCGCGAGAGCGCAGAAAAGTCACCGAATGGACGAGAAATGGAGGGGTAGCGGCCACCCGGCCACTTAAATAGCGAGAAGGGTACTATGGTAGTATGTCACTAGCAGATAGGATCGAGACGTTCCGTCGGCACGTCTCGGAGTGGCTTCGCGGTCTCTATCACGGGATGATCTCTCATCCGGCCTACGAGTTGATAGAGAAGGAGGCCGAGGACGTCGAAGACGAATTCATGCTCGCGTGTTTTCCCGACGTGTTCGGCATCCCGAGTCCGGTCTCCTACTATACGGCGGAACTCCTCCCCTACCTGACCGACGAGTTCGAGGCGTGGGAACGGCGGATGTGGGACCGCGAATCGCTCATCGAACGCAAGGGACAGCAGTACCACTTCTAACATGGAGAAATTCGTCTTCTTCGGCGGCAAAGGCGGCGTCGGAAAGACGACCGTCTCCAGCGCCTACGGGCTGAAATGTGCCCGCGCAGGCATGAAGACGCTCGTCGTCTCGACCGACCCGGCACACAGCACCTCGGACGTGTTCGACCAGCAGTTCGGCGACGAACCCGAACCTGTCGACGAGTACGAGAACCTGTGGGCGATGGAGATCGACCCCCAGCAAGAGGTCGAAGACCATCTGATGGAGATAAAACGGTCAATGGGCGACCAGGTGAGTCCGGGGATGGTCAACGCCATCGACCGCCAGATCGAGATGGCACATCAGACGCCCGGCGCGCACGAATCCGCGCTGTTCGACCGTTTCGTGGACGTGATGCAGAACTCGGAGGAGTACGACCGCGTCGTCTTCGACACCTCGCCGACCGGCGGGACGCTCCGACTGCTCTCGCTCCCGGAGTTCCTCGAAGGTTGGATCGACCGCTTGCTTCACAAACGCCAACGGAGCATCGACCTGTTCGAGAAGGCCGCCATCGGCGACCGAGAACCCCGTCGAATGGTCGATGGCGACCCCATCATCGCCCACCTGCAGGAACGAAAAGAGTTGTTCGAGTTCGCTGGCGAGATGCTTCGCAACGAGGCTGCCTTCTTCCTCGTCCTCAATCCGGACGAGCTATCGATCCGCGAAACCGGGCGCGCCATCGAAGAACTGACCGAGTCCGGACTCGCGGTGTCCGGACTCGTCATCAACAAGGTCACACCGGAACCGGACGACGACGAAGACGGTCGCGGGGCGAGATATCTCCGTGAGCGGTGTGAAACCGAACGCGTACGAATCGAGCATATCCGGTCGTCGTTCGACGAACCGGTAGTTGCGATCATCGAGTCTCGCGTCGAAGAAGTGAAAGGAACGCTCCTTGCAGATGTGGCAGACGAGTTAGACGTAACGGTCGAAACGACACCAAAATCTGCCGGTTAAATGTCAAAAACAAGGAGTCATTGCCGGAGAAAAGAGGAATTCAAACCCGTCATACTGCCAAGAACTGAAGGAACACTTATTGTCTTTCGTCATTCTCTATGCCATGGGGCATAATACCATGGCGACAGCAATCATATGGCTAGTACTGGGCGTGCTGGTACTTTTCAGCGTTGGGTATCTCGGGTACTCGCGCTACCTCGCACAGTTCGTTGAACTCGACGACAGTCGGGAGACACCAGCACACAAGTACGAGGACGGGCAGGAGTACGTTCCTGCGAAGAAGACCGTCCTCCTCGGGCATCACTATTCGAGTATCGCAGGCGGTGCACCCATCGTCGGCCCGATCACGGCGGGTGCGGCGTTCGGGTGGCTTCCCGCCATCCTGTGGATCGCGATCGGAAATCCCATACTCGGTGCAGTACACGACTTCATGTCACTGTCGGGGAGTCTCCGACACGAAGGGAAGTCCATCGGGTACATCATGGGTGAGTACGTCGGCGAGCGCGGCAAGAACATGCTGTTGTGGTTCGCGTTCCTGACCATCATCCTCGTCATCGCGGTGTTCGCGCTGGTGGTGGCCGTCGTCTTCGACGCCTTCCCGAGCGCGGCGACCGCGAGCATATTGTACATCGTGCTCGCGCTCATCTTCGGCGTGTGGCTATACCAGTTAGACCTCCCGTTCGGCCTGGGGACGGCCATCTTCGTCGCGGGCGTGTTCGCCAGCGTGTGGGTCGGCATCCAGTACCCGATCGCGCTGTTCAACCACTCGGGACTCTCGTCCGACGTCATCGTCCTGTTCGGTGACGGCGGGTCGTGGCTTCCGCTCGCGCAGTCGGAGAGCCACAACGCGAACCGCGCGGCGTGGGTGCCGGTCATCATCCTCTACGCGTTCATCGCCAGCGTCCTGCCGGTGTGGACGCTCCTGCAACCGCGTGACTACCTCTCGTCGTTCCTGCTGTACGCGGGAGTTGGCGGGATGTTGATCGCCATCATCGCTGGTTCGCTGGGACTGTTCGAACCGGTCACGATCGGCGAGACGACCTACTCGTCGCTCGAAACGCAGCTTCCGGCGTTCACCGGATTCGTCAGTCCGGCGCTCGGACCCATCTTCCCGTTCCTCTTCGTCACCATCGCCTGCGGGACGATAAGCGGGTTCCACTCGCTCGTCTCCTCGGGCACGACGGCGAAGCAGTTGAACACGGAGAGCGACGCTCGCACCATCGGCTACGGCGGCATGCTCGGCGAGGGACTGCTGGCGACGACTGCCGTCGCCGCGCTCGCCATCGTCGCAACCACGGACTTCAGCAGTGGACTCGCAGGTGCGCTGGCAAACTTCCCGACCGGGGGCGGCGTCATGCTGTCGAGTCTCGGCGTACCGGTTGCGTACGGCGTCCCATTCATCGGACTGGTGTTCGTGAGCTTCCTGCTGACGAGCACCGACACGGCGGTTCGCCTCGGTCGGTACATGTTCGAGGAGATCGTCGGAACGCCTGAAACGAGTACCCAGAGCACGCTGACGAACCGCTACGTCAACGCGGGCATCCAGTGCGTCCTCGCCTACGTCCTCGTCTCCAGCGGAACGTGGGAGAGCCTCTGGCCCCTGTTCGGCAGCGCGAACCAACTGCTCGCGGCACTCGCCCTGCTGACGGCGACCATCTGGCTGGTCAACTGGGACGACAGCAAACAACTGCTCAGCACGGGTGGACCACTCGTGCTGATGTTCGCCGTGACCATCGTCGCCCTGCTGTGGATCGCGCTCATCCGCGCGCCGCAGGGAATCATGGCCGCTGATTCGACGGTCGAAGCCATCTCGCTCGGTGCGCAGGCCATCATCTCGCTCATCCTCGCAGGACTCGCGGTGTCACTGGCCAGGATCGGCTATCGGAACATCATGTCTGCCCGGCGTGAACGTACCGGAACAGCAGTTGCAGACGGAGGTGAAGAGGCAGACGACTAAGACCGCAGTCGGCGGACGACACGCCCGAGTAGTCCCTGTTTCTTCGATTCGAGTGGTTGCCACAGGGCGAACGCCGCACTCACGTCGGCGTTCGTACTGGACACGATTTCTTCACGCTCCGGAGCGACGACGACGAGATTGATCTCGTAGCGCCCGTAGTAGCCGTATTTGAGGAGCGTCCGGTCACGGAATCCGGAGACGAACTCGTGAACGTCGTCGGGAATCTCGGACGTGACCACCACGAAGGTGAACTCGGTGCCGAAGTGCTCTTCGTCCGCCTCTATCCACTCGTCGGCGAGGTCGTGGCCGAATTCCACGAGAGACTCGATATCCGAGACGCGAACCGAGTCGGCCCGGCGGACGAACAGGTGTTCCTCGATGGTGTGGTTGGCGTAGTTGAGCGACCGGTGGAAGAACTGCTTTTGGTTCTCCATCAACATCCGACCGTAGAGGGTGAACTGCTGGCCGTGAACCGAGTGGGATTTCTCCAGGTCGAAGTTGACGAACAGTCGGTCGCTCACCCGATCGACGTACTCGTCCTCCCAGTCAGGGACGTTCTCGGGTGTCCGAGGAGAGTCGTGTGACTCGATACCGCTATCCATACAGGTTCGGTCGATTGGGAGCGATAAATATCCGTTGCTCATCGTGAGTCGGTACCGAGTATCATTATAGTTTTATTACAAATGTTGGTCTGTGACACAGTGTGATGGATGCAGACCCACTCGGTCGAGCGATGCTCGACTACCAGCGAGGCGGACTGCGTGGCGAGTGTCTGTACCGAGACGGCGAAAACGTACAGGACGGGCATATCCGTGAGAATTATTTCACACCACGCGAAGAGTGGCGCGACGACTGGCGCGAGCTGCTCGAATCGCTCGAATTTCCCATCGTCGATATCGGTTGCGGCGTCGGGCAGCACGCGCACCTGCTCCAAGAACGGGGTGAGGTAGTCGCAATCGACGTGAGTCCTGCTGCCGTCGAAGCCGCTAGCGAACGCGGCGTTCGTGACGCCCGCGTGATGGATATGTTGGAGTTGGCATTCCCACGCGACCGATTTCGGTCTGCGCTCGTCAACGGAACGCAGATCGGGATCACGCAGTCGCTCGCGGGTGCGCGTGACTTCCTCTCCGACCTCGCCCGAATCACCGACGAATCGGGCGTCGTCGTCGTAGACAACTACGACCCGACGAAACTCGACCCGGAGGAGTTCTTCGGCTACCGCCCCGACCCGCGTTCGGGTGTCGCACATCGAACCTTCCACTTCGAGTACGTGCGAGACGGAGAACGACTGACCGGACGGAATCTCCACTTCGTCCTCTTTTCGCCCGCCCGACTCCGCGACGTGACCGTCGGAACACCGTGGCACGTCGCCGACGTGTACCCGAGAGATGGATACTACAAGGCGGTGCTGGCGAAAGACGAGTCTGCGTGGGAACGCGGATAGCTATCCACTGATTTCTCTCCGGTGTGTGTGCGACTTTCACATATCATCAATCGATTAAATACAGACTGGTGTGAAAATGCCGAGCAGATGAATCAACTTGCGGATGCCGATATGGACGCGATCCTCTCGGGAAGAAGCGATTGGGTCGGAAGAGAGTTGGCAGAAGTACTCTCACACCACCCACTGGATTCCATCGAAACCGAGTTCCCCCACGCCATCTTTTCGGTCGATTCTCCGGACGAGTTCGACCGACCAGCAGAGCAACATCCGGTGTTCTACGGCTGTTTCGACTGGCACTCCTCGGTACACAGCCACTGGGCGCTCGTTCGGCAGCTTCGGCTGTTCGATGACCATCCCGCAGAAGACGAAATCGTCGCGAGCATCGATGCTCGGTTGACGATCGAGAACGTCGAGCGAGAGGTCGAATACTTCGAGGAAAACGAGTCTTTCGAGAAACCCTACGGATGGGCGTGGCTCTTACACCTCGCATCGGAATTGTCTCTCTGGGACGACGACCGCGCGAACGAGTGGAAGTCGGTCATCGAGCCGTTAGAACGGAAGATCGTAACGCTCGTCGAATCCGAATTTCTGTCGCAAGAGCGTCCGTTCCGGGTCGGAACGCATCAGAACTCCGCGTTCGCCCTGCACTGCATCCTCGATTACGCGAGAACGATGTCGAACGACTCACTGGAATCGACCGTCTCCGACACTGCAATCGAGTTCTTCGCCGAAGACCGCAACTATCCCGTCGAGTACGAACCGCTCGGCTGGGATTTCCTGTCTCCGGCACTGACAGAAGCAGACCTCATGCGGCGCATCTACGGCCAAGACGAGTTCACGACGTGGCTCGATGGCTTCCTTCCCGACGTGACGACCTCCCCATATGAGACGATTCTCGACCCAGTTCACGTTGGGTCAGACGAAGGCATCGCACTGCATCTGGTCGGACTGAACGTCTCGAAAGCGTGGTGTCTGGCGGTACTCGCGTCCGCACTCGACGGGCATCGATACGCCGAGGTGTTCGAGCAGAGCGCCAAGAGACACACCGAGCGCGGTCTGGAGAAGGCGTTCACCGAGGACTACGCAGGGTCGCATTGGCTCTCGTCGTTCGTGCTGTACCTCCTCACCAGAAACGAGGGTGGTATCGCGCCGGAGTGATCCAGTTGGTTTCGACAGAACCGACGAAACCGTCGATGGCGGTGGTCGGAGACGACGGCGACAGTGGTCGGGGACGACACTAAGTGTCCGGGGATAACGCATAACACGGATGCCTCCGTAGCAGAGGCTATGGGTGGTAAGCGAACGGAAGCGTGTGGTCGATGTGGGCTATCGTCGGTAGTCGATGCCACGTCGGACGGCGACCCGCGTGACGTGTACGGCGACGAGCGAATCGAGGTGTCGGAGTCGGAGATGCAGGCAGTCAACAGACACGCGGAGTTGCTCGGCAAAGCGAAGCGCCGCCTGGATTCGTTTGCCGAGCGAGTTGTGTACGGAAATTTACGATAACGGCTTAGATCGCTAGAAACGCTAGAATACCGCTTACAGACCGTGAAAATGCGAAAATCAGGGGAGCAGTAAGAGGTAAACCCCTGCGCGACATACGACCCATCGACCAAATGGAAGAGAGTATCTCTGGCTTCAAGCTCCGCGGTAGCTGGGGAGATATCGTCGAGCACGGCGAGCGAATCACACGCGCCCTCCGAGATGCCGGTGCGTCGGGTGAGGCACTCGAAGAGTGGGAAGAGTGGCGACCGAAATCTCACGAACGGCTCGGTGAGGACGTCGCCGAGAAGACCGCTGAGCAGGCACACGTCGGCGAAGGCAAAGGCGAACAGGCAGGGGAATCCCCGGACGACGACCTCAAGACGGCGGGCGAGAAGCTGACCGAATCGTACGAGAAACTCGAAGAAGACGACACCGAAGGTGCGATGGACAGGTGGCAGGACTCGGTGAACTACGTGGCCCGCGCCGCCGATTCGGCCAGCCGAAAGGCCATCCGCAAGGTCGAGGACACCGTCTACCAGAAGGTGATGACTCAACTCGCGCCGTACTACTTCGACAACGACCTCATCAGCGCGAACATCCAGCAGACGAGTCGGATGGAAGACGGCGAAGAGGGATTCATCTTCGAGGTGAACGTCAATGACGACGAACTCAAAGACCGCGTCTCCGAGTTACTCGCCTCCTACGAGGACGAGTTCGACCGCTGGCACATCGACACCGAGAAACACACCGACATCGTCGAAGCCGCAGAGGGCGTCGAACCACCGAAAGAAGGCGGCGGCCCGCAGGCGAACACGAACTGAGTTTTCGGACGGTAGTCGGTACACTATTGGCATGAGAGGAAAAAACTGACAGACATGGCTGGGTTGGTGACGGTGGTTATCGCCGGAATGGCGAGTCTCTTCATGGCGTGGGCCATCGGTGCAGGGTCGAGTGGTTCGACCCCCTTCGCTCCGGCGGTCGGAGCGAACGCCCTTTCGGTGATGCGGGCCGGTTTCCTCGTCGGTATCCTCGGGTTTCTGGGCGCGGCATTGCAGGGTGCGAACGTCTCCGAAGCGGTCGGACGGGAGTTGATCATCGGCGTCCAACTGTCACCGCTCGCTGCGACGACGGGCCTCCTTACGGCAGCGATACTGGTCGCCATCGGTGTCTTCACGGGATACCCCATCGCAACTGCGTTCACCGTCACTGGCGCGATCGTCGGCGTCGGATTGGCACTCGGCGGCGACCCGGCGTGGGCGAAATACCAGCAGATAGTCTCGCTCTGGGTACTCACTCCCTTCGTCGGTGGTGGAATCGCTTACGTGACCGCGCGCACGCTTCGACACGAGGACGTGCCCGAAGATGTCGCCATCCCACTTCTCGGTGGTATCGTCGGCCTCATCGTCGCCAACATCGGATTCGTCTTCCTCGGCCCACCGGGAGCGAGTGCGTCGATCTCGGAAGCGTCTGCGAACGAACTCGCGCTGCCCCTGGTCGCTGGCGTCGATTCCGGTGCCATCCTCACATCACTCGTCCTCGCAAGCGCGGTCGCGGTCGCACTCCGGAGAGAACTCACGTTAGACGCCACTCGTGGGCAGCGTCGGTTCCTGCTCGCACTCGGTGGTCTCGTCGCGTTCTCGGCAGGTGGCAGCCAGGTCGGTCTCGCCATCGGCCCACTGCTTCCCCTCCTGGACGACTTCACGATTCCGCTCGTCGCGGTGTTGGTCGGCGGTGGACTCGGCCTGCTCGCCGGGTCGTGGACGGGTGCTCCTCGGATGATAAAGGCGCTCGCACAGGATTACTCCGCACTCGGCCCGCGTCGCTCTATCTCCGCGCTCATTCCGGCGTTCGCCATCGCGCAAGCCGCCGTCTTCTTCGGCATCCCCGTCTCGTTCAACGAGATCATCGTCAGCGCCATCATCGGAAGCGGCTACGCCGCCAGCGGCGGTGGCGTGAGTGGGAAGAAGATGGGCTACACCGTGCTCGCGTGGGTGCTCTCGCTCGCGATTGCGTTGGGCGTCGGGTTCGGCGTCTTCTCGGTTGTTCGGGCGATCTCTTGATTCAGACGGTGCCTGATCACGGAATCTCATGAATCACGCAGTCTCTCGAATCTCGGCGCGACCACTCGTCGCACTCTGGAGGCGGTCGCACAGCGCGTCGGTCTCGGAGACCGGCACACGAACCGAAAACTGCACGTCTTCGCCGTACTCACCTTCGAACTCGACACCCTCGCTTTCCAGGATACCTCGAACCGTCCCCGAATCGTCGTAGTCGACTACGACGACGAATCGTTCGTGGGGGCGCTCCTCGACGATTCCTGCGTCGTCGAGCGCCTCTTTGACTGCGCGGGAGTACGACCGCACCAGTCCCCCGACACCGAGGTTCGTTCCGCCGTAGTAACGCGTGACGACGACGACTACGTTCTCTACCTCGCGCTGCTGGAGGACGTTCAACGCCGGTTTTCCCGCGCTCCCGGACGGCTCTCCCTCGTCACTCGAATACTCTCGAAAGATGCCATCAGAATCCGCACCATCACCGGCCCGAACCCGGTAGGCGGGCACGTTGTGGGTCGCATTCGGGTGGAGGTCGTCGATCTCGGCGACGAACGATTCCGCGGCCTCGACCGAATCTGCGGGGGACGCGTAGCCGATGAACTCCGAGCCGCGGACTTCGAACGCCGCCTCTCCTCGTCCTGCCACGGTTCGGTACGTCGTGTCGCCCATTGCCTATCGGTTCGCGAGGGAACACCGAAAAGGCGTGGATTTTCGCCACGTAGCTCCGTTCGAATCCGGTTTTCGGATAGCTTTCGAATCAAAAATATCAATTAGCGATCCCGAGTATCGGTGGTACGTGACTGTGTACGATACAGTTCTCTTCGACAACGACGGCGTCCTAGTCGATCCGCCTGCATACGAAACGCAAGTCGAGGCCACGCGAGCAGCCTTTCGGGAGGTCGGTGTCGACGCACCCGGCCAACGACACGTCGATGCGGTCGTAAATGGTGTGACCGTCGACGGACTTCACGAGATCTGCACGGTCTACGACCTCGACGCGGAGGTGTTCTGGGAATCGCGTGAACGCCACGACGAGAACTCCCAACTGGAGAGATTCAGAGCAGGCACTCGGGACTGCTACGACGACGTCGCTGCTGTCACGAATCTGTCCCAGACCTGTGGTGTCGTGAGCAACAACCACCACAGCACGATCGAGTTCGTGTTGGACTTCTTCGATCTGCGACCGTCGTTCGACACCTACTATGGCCGGGAGAAGACCATCGAAAGCCTCCAGCTGAAGAAACCGAATACACATTATCTCGACCGCGCACTCGCCGACCTGACGGCCGAATCAGCCCTCTACGTCGGCGACAGTGAAAGCGACGTAGTCGCGGCCCATCGAGCAGGGTTGGATTCGGTGTTCGTCCGCCGACCGCACTGTAGCGACGTGACCCTCTCGGTCGACCCGACCTACGAAGTAGATGATCTACACGGCGTAGCGACGATAGTGGAGAAACGAAGCGGACGTTAGCTCAACTCGATCTTCCGGACGAATTCGAGGTTCTTCAGATCGTTCAGTACGTCGCCGGGGATGTCCTCGTCGGTCACGAGATAGAGGCGTGGTTCGTCGGTGAACTCCGGGTCTTCGCTCACCGTCTGGCGGATGGAGATGTCGTTGTCCGCCAACAGCGTCGTGACAGTGGCGACGATGCCGGGCTGGTCGGCGTCGGTCACGTCGATGGTCAACACCGACAGATCGAGTACGGGAGCCAGATCCATCAGACTCGGGATCGAGGAGATGTTCTGGAAGATGCGCCGCAGTTCGTCGTCCTCCAGGATGGCGTCCGTGGTCGAGTCGACCACCCGGCGGTCGACCCCGATCTCACGCGCGATCTGCGTGTTCGGGATTTCGATGCCGCCCGAGACGACGCGTCCCTCGTCGCTCACCGAGAAACCGCGTTCGAGGAGCAGTCGGATGACCTGCTGTTGGCTCGGACTGCCCTCGAACTTCTGCATGATTCTGTCGAACATCCTTGTCGAAGGTAGACGCGCCGGACAATTTAGTCTGTGGGGTTTAGCGGGACGATTTATCGTCCGTCACTTCGACGGATGGGTCATGGAACGACATGTCGTCTGGGAGACGATAGACGGAATCGGCACCGAACACCTCACCGTCGAGTTCGACCCCCTTCATGCGGAGGGGGTCGTCGTCGGAATCGCAGACAGAGATAGCGGAACAGAACCGTTTCGAATTCGGTATCGGGTGGAGTGCGCCGGATCGGAAGCAGTTCAGAAGGTCGAAATCGACAGCCTCGGAGCGAGTATCGGAATCGAACTCGAACACGATGGCGACGGGAACTGGACGAAAAACGGAGAGTCCGCCCCTGAACTCACTGGGTGCTTCGACGTGGATATCGCGGTGACGCCCTTCACGAACGCGCTTCCGATCCGGCGACTCGACTGGGAGTCCGGCGAGAGCGCGAAGATTTCGGTCGTCTATCTCGACGTGCCAGCGATGACCGTGGAAGCAGTCGAGCAACGATACGTTCGTTTGGAACCGCTTGGTTCGTCGGGCGGACTGTTCCGGTACGAGAGTTTGGACAGTGGATTTACCGCGGAACTGCCCGTCGATTCCGATGGACTCGTTTTGGATTATCCCGGCCTGTTTCGGCGGATGTATCCATAGGTGTATCCGATGGTCTTTTTGACGAAAACTTGTTGATAGCCGATATGAGCGAAACAAATCGATTCTCGGCGGAGTTAGCGGTGTTTTACGAGGCTTCGCACGATTATGGTGACATCGGTGACGAATCGTTCTATCTCGACGCGGCAACCGACGCAGGCGGGCCAGTGCTGGAAGGTGCTTGCGGAACTGGACGGCTCTACCTCGAACTTCTGCGTCGAAATGTCGATGCTGATGGGTTCGATGTCTCACCCGAGATGCTTGATATCCTTCGGGAGAAGGCTACTACCGAAAACTTGACTCCGACGGTTTGGGAGGGCAATCTACGGTCGATCGGCGCAAATCGGGCCTACACGCTGGCTCTGGTTCCCTACAACTCGTTTTGTAATCTTCGGGGGGTCGATGACCAGATCGAGGCTCTTGAGGCCTTTCACGATGTGCTCGAACCCGGTGGCCGACTCTTGTTCGACGTGTACGTTCCCAGGTACGATGTCATCGCTGAGTCCTTCGGCGAGTGGCAAGAAATTCGAGAAGTCGAATCCGAGGGGCGGAAGTTTATGGGGCGAGCCAAGACGACCATCGCGAATCAAGTGGAACAGACCTACTGTGCGGAGCAAGAGCTCTTAGATTCAGACGACGAAGTCGTGGCCCGCGATACATTCATCCTCTCACATCTTCCGGCACAGCAGGTCGAGCTATTGGCACGTCTCTCCCCGTTCGAGCAGTGGTCGGTTTCGGGCGGATTCGACGGGGAACCACTCACGGATGGTGACAGCGTTCAAGTCTGGGAACTGATAAAATAGCCCGAGAAGGGTTCGACCGTCGAAGGTCTTCGGTACTAGACGGCCCTCTGTTAGAGAGTATGCACTCCACAACTAACAGTGACAGCAGTTCAGTTCCGGGATGAAAACTGAAAATCGTACTACCGACTACTACAGCGATTCTTTCGTGCTCGCAACGTCACTCCGCCGCTCGTCGATCTGCGTCGCGTCGTCCAGCGCCCTCGCCAGCCCCTTGAACAGTGCCTCGATCTCGTGGTGCGCGTTTTCCCCCGTCACGCTCGCATGAAGCGTCATTCCGGCGTTCATCGCCAGCGAGCGACAGAAGTGTTTCGCCATGTGGCTGGTCAGGTCGCCGACCCTGCCCTGCGAGAACTCGCCCTCGAACTCGAAGAGGGGGCGGCCACTCACGTCCACGACGATATCCGCGACTGCCTCGTCCAGCGGGACTTTTCGGTCGGCGAATCGCTGGATGGCCCGGCGGTCGCCGAGTGCTTCGTCGAACGCCTGTCCGAGGGTGATCGCCACGTCCTCGACCGTGTGGTGGTCGTCGATGTGCAGGTCGCCGTCGGCCCGTACCGTCAGGTCGAACAGGCCGTGGCGAGCGAAGCTATCGAGCATGTGGTCGAAGAAGCCGATACCAGTCTCGACGGTGGAGTCGCCGTCGCCGTCCACGTCGAGGGTCACTTCGATGGTGGTCTCCGCCGTCTCGCGTGTCACGGCGGCGGTTCGGTCGCTCATAGTCGGATATTCGTCCGCAAGTACAAGGTGGTTCTGTTCCCAGTAGACATCTCCGTTCAGTACCCGTTCTACTCGGTTTGCCCGACATGCGTCTGACGTAACTATATTTATTTTGGGTTCCAATGAATACTCGAAATGAAGCGTGACGTCTTGAGCGGACTGACGGTCGTCATCGGACTGTTGCTGTGTGGGACAGTTCCCGGTGCAGTTCTCGGTGTGCCGATGGCCGCTGCCGGTTCGTACTGGCTCGCAGAGCCGCGACTCGGTTCTCGACCGAACGTCGTCCGGCGACTCGCCGAACAGACGCGCTAGTCGCAGCTAGACCAGATTTGACAGAACCCTCCTCATCGAATCCTATTCGAGCGCTTCCCGCGCTTCCGTCAGGGTGAATGCCCCCCGGTAGAGAGCACTCCCGACGACGACTGCCGCAGCACCTGTTTCTCGGAGGGAGCGAACGTCAGCCACGGTTGCGACACCACCACTCGCCACGACGGGAATCTCGACCGCGTCGGCGACCTGTCGGACGGGGTCGGTCTGGACGCCCTCCATCTGTCCTTCGACATCGACGTCCGTGAAGAGTATCGCGCCAGCGCCGAGTTCCTCGTACCGAGTCGCCGCCGATGCCGGGTCGAGACCGGTCGATTCCGTCCACCCTGAAACGAGGACTTCGCCGTCTTTCGCGTCGAGGCTTACCATCACCGAACCGGGGTACTCCTCGCTGATCTCGGCGACGATGTCCGGGTTCTCGATGGCAGCAGTGCCGAGGATGACGCGGTCGACGCCGCGTTCGAGGAGGTCGATGGCGTCCTCGGCGGTACGGATGCCGCCGCCGAGTTGGACATCGATGTCGACCGCATCCAGGATGGCTTCGACCGCGTCAGCGTTCTTTCGTTCGCCCTCGAACGCGCCGTCAAGATCGACGAGATGGAGTGTCTCTGCACCCTGTTCGACCCACTGTTCGGCCGCATCGACCGGGTCGCCGTATGTCGTCTCCGTGCCCTTCTCACCCTGCACGAGCTGGACGACTTCGCCGTCTTGCATATCGACCGCGGGAACGACTTCGAACGTCGGGAACATACGTCGGGTTGCATCGGAGGGCGCGTAAATCCAGCGAGTCGTTACCGTTTAAGATGATGAGCCAAATGTACCAGTATGGTCGATGTCTTGCTGGTAATCGGTCTTGGAGTCGCGGTGTTCGTCGGATTCAACATCGGCGGCTCCTCGACCGGTGTCGCGTTCGGTCCTGCAGTCGGTAGTGGAACCGTATCGAAACTGGGCGCAGCAGGCTTGATGACCGCGTTCGCTCTCCTCGGCGGGTGGACCGTCGGACGAAACGTCATCAAGACGATGGGCGGTGAGATCGTTCCCAGCGATCAGTTCACCCTCGCCGCCAGCGTCGGCGTCCTCTTTTTCGTCGGCCTGTCCTTGCTCATCTCGAACCTCTTTGGCGTGCCCGCCTCGACCTCGATGACGGCGGTCGGTGCCATCGCCGGATTAGGCGTCGCAACCGACAAGCTGCAGACGGACGTGATGTTCGAGATCATCTCGTGGTGGCTCATCGCACCGGTTCTCGCCTTCTGGGTCTGTGCCGTCATCGGGCGCTACCTCTACCCTTACCTCGACGTGTGGTTCAAGCTCGAACAATCGGAAGGGTCACTAGTGGAGTTCGACCGCATCGGATCGGTGCCGTATCCGACCATCTCCTCGAACGCCACGCCGAAAGAGTTCTTCGTGACCATCCTCGTGGTCGGTATCGCCTGTTACATGGCGTTCTCGGCGGGTGCGTCGAACGTGGCGAACGCGGTCGCACCACTCGTCGGAAGCGGCGCAGTCGGTGAAAGTCAGGGCGTCCTGCTCGCTGGCGTGGCGATCGCACTGGGTGCGTTCACCATCGCCCGGCGAACGCTCGACACGGTCGGGAACGACCTGACCGACCTGCCACTGCTCGCGGCGCTCATCGTCGAAGTCGTCAGCGCGAGTCTCATCACCTTCCTCTCGTCGATCGGGATTCCCGCGAGTCTCGCTGTGAGTGCGACGATGTGTATCGTCGGACTCGGATGGGGCCGAGCAACGCGAACCGTTCGTATCTCCGACGCCGCCGCCGCAGCGGTTCGTGGGCGTGACGAAGATCAGGAAGAAGAACGCCCCGGAATGTCGGTCAGCGTCCTCACCGCCGAACAGGACGAGGTGGCGAAGATCGGGGAGGAAGACCCGAACACGCTCCAGGCGAGCGACCTGTTCAACCCCTCCACGACTGCGCGGGTCGTCGGCCTCTGGATTCTCACCCCGTCGATCTCCGCTATCGCATCGTATCTGCTGTTCTCGTTCGTCCCGCTGGCGCCCGCGTGAATGGTCGCCAGTAATCGCTCGACAGTCGTCGCTGGCAATCGCCCGGCGATCGTCGCCAGCAATCGTTCCCGGTTTATCACTTGGGGCGGGCGAAACAACAACTACTAACCATCCCCCGGACGAAGCCTCGTGTGATGCCTACCGTAGAATACCTCAATTACGAAGCACTGGACGACCAGGGCTGGGACATCAACGACGACGACCTGTTCGACAAGGCTTCCGACGCTGGCCTGGACGGCGAGGACTTCGGCTCGCTCGACGTCAACGAAGGCGAGTACATCCTCGAAGCCGCCGAGGCACAGGGCTACGACTGGCCCTTCTCGTGCCGCGCAGGTGCCTGTGCGAACTGTGCTGCCATCCTCAAAGAAGGCGAGATCGACATGGACATGCAGCAGATCCTCAGCGACGAGGAAGTCGAAGACAAGAACGTCCGCCTGACCTGCATCGGTAGCGCGGCGACCGACGAGGTCAGGATCGTCTACAACGCAAAGCACCTCGACTACCTGCAGAACCGCGTCATCTAAACCCCGAAAGATTTTCTGGGGCTTTCGTTTTGTCGGCCAGCTGTTATTTCAAGTGGCGCTACCGGCTGCTCTGTTCTGCGTCGAAGGTACACATATGTGAACTGATTCCGTAGTAGCGGCCATGCAGATCACCGTGTTCGGGGCGACCGGAAGAACAGGCATCCCTCTCGTCCGGCAGGCGCTCGTCGCTGGTCACGAAGTCGTCGCCTTCGTTCGGTCGCCGACGAAACTTACCGTCGAACACGACCGGCTGACCGTCGTCGAAGGGGACGCCTACACGGGAGCAGGTGTGCGAGAGGCGATAGCCGGAACGGACGCGGTCGTCAGCGTCCTCGGACAGACTGATTCCGGGCCGGACGACCTGCTGACGGTCGCCGGGGACGATATCATCGAAGCCATGCAGGCGGAAGGCGTCTCTCGGTTGGTCACGCTCGTCGGCGCAGGCGTCCGCACGGAGAACGACTCGGTATCGCTGAGTAGCCGGGTGATCGGGACGGCACTGAAACTACTGGCGGGTGACGTACTCGAAGACGCGAAGATGCACGTCGACCACGTCCGGGCGTCGAATCTCGATTGGACGGTCGTTCGGGCACCGCGGCTGACCAAGGGCGAGCGAACCGGCGACTACCGGACAGGTGATGTCGAACCGGGATTCGAGGGCGTTCCACGCGCCGACGTTGCGGATTTCATCCTCGACTGTGTCGAGAACGAGCAGTACGTGGAGCAACTGCCGAAGATCGGATCAGGGTGAGGTAGTCTACAGACTTGCTTCGAACTCGTACTTCTTCGGCCCCGCCAGCGCAGCAGCCGTATCGCCCGTCTCGCGGAAGTCGTGGCGATACAGCGTCCGAAACTCGCCGAAATCGGTCTGGACGTAGAACCCGAAACGGCAAATCCGTCGTGTTGGCCCGAACCTTCACGAAGTCGGCATTCTGTCCGTTCATGAACGCGGGATCATCTGTCGGACGAGTATAATCGGTGGAGCAGTATCATTTCGTTTCTGAAAGACCGCAACACCTAACATCTCTGACCGACGCCTCCCGTTTGGTGCATACTTCGATTCCCGACCTCCTGCGACTTCTCGCCATCCCCGTCTTCGGATGGGCTGCGTGGCGCGATATCCAGACGCGCCGCGTCCCCAACGAGACGTGGTACCCGCTGGCCCTCCTCGCAGTCGTCCTACTGGCGTGGGACGGCCTCGCGGCGATGCAAACCGGAGGGCTCGAACAACGATGGTTCCTCTTCCGTGTCGCGGTGAGCCTGGGATTCGTCGCGCCGCTGGTGCTCGCATTCTGGTGGTTCAGAGCGTTCGGTGGTGCGGACGCGAAAGCGTTTCTCGTCGTCGCGGTGCTGTTCCCCACCTATCCCGTCTACCATCTCGGAGACTGGCTATTTCCCGTGCAGGGTACCGTTCTCGGCGTGTTCTCGCTCACTATCCTGACGAATACGGTACTGCTCGGGGCGCTCTATCCCGCCGCATTGTTCGCCCGGAACCTGCTCGCTGGCCGACGTTCGTCGGTGATGTTCGTCGGCCACATCGTCCGGTGGGACAAGATTCCGACGGCCCACGGCCGACTGCTCGAAACACCCGATGGAACCAGCCGCAACGGCGTCGATCTGGATGCTGTGCGGATGTATCTTCGGTGGCGGGGTATCACGCTAGCCGACCTGCGCGAGCGAGCGCACGACCTGCGCGACCCCGTGACTCTGCCAGAGAACCCGAATCCGCCGACCGATGGGGCAGTATCTCACGAAGCGATGACTGACGGGGGGAAAGTCGTCGGAAGGGATGCGACAGCGGAGTCGTCGGGCTACGAAGACCCGTGGGGTGCAGCCCGATTCTTGGAAGAGATCGACCACGATGCCTATGGAACGACGCCGAGCAAATTACGGGACGGATTGGACGTGCTGGTCACCGAAGACGAGATGTGGGTATCGCCCGGCATCCCCTTCATCGTCCCGATGTTCGTCGGGCTTGTCGTCGCGTTCGGCTACGGTGACGTGCTCTCCGGGGTGCTCGGGATGCTTGGGTTCGCAGCGATCTGATTGGTGACTCTACTCACCTGATGCCGGTCACCATCGTCAACAGGGAATACATCCCGTAGCCGATGGTGCCAGCGCCGACGAGCGAAACGAGCCACGCACTGAGCGTGAACCCGATCTTTCGCCCGGAGACACCCCCAGACCCGACGACGAGACCGCTGCCGATGACGCTGGAGATGATGATGTTGTTGAACGAGATAGGGATACCCAGCGCGATGGCCGCCTGTGCGATGAGGAATCCGGGGACGAGCGCGGCGATTGACCGCCGCATCCCGAGTTTCGAGTACTCGCGCGAAACCGCTTGCAGGAGGCGTGGTGACCCCATCCACGCGCCGAGCAGGATACCGGTGCCACCCAGGAGGAGCAGGGTCACGTCGGGCACGTCGAAGGTGCCGAAGAGGGGTTCGAGCGGGCCGGTTGCGAGACCGACCTGACTCCCACCGCTGGAGAACGCGACGACGGCACCGAGTCCGACGAGGAACTGTTTGATACCCGCCTCCATCGACCGTTCCATCGAGCGCCGAAGCGCGGCGAAGACCACCGCTCCGGCGACTAGACTCACCACCAGCATCACTACGTCGTACCCACTGAACAGCGTCGGTGTCCCGCCGACCTGCTGTGAGACGTATCGTGCGACTGTTTGCTGGCCGGTCGGGCCGGGAACGATGGCGAGGTCGACGTTCGCCAGGACGAATCCCACGAATCCACCGAGAAGGGGGACGCCGACCGTCTCAGGTATCGAGTCGCTGCGTAGGAGCGAAGCGGTCGTATAGGCGATGGTCGCCGAGACGAACGGAACCGCAACCCAGAACGTGACGATACGGCGGTAGGTGTCCACTGCGGGGTCGCCACCGAGCGCCAAGCCGACCCCGACCATCGCCCCGGTCGTGGCGAACGCCGCCGGGATGGGATAGCCTGTCGAGACACCGATAGCGATGAACATCGCCGACGTGAACAGCCCTGCGGCGGCACCCAGTGGAGTGATCGAGACGCCGTCTATCAGTCCCGTCCCGACGGTCTCGGAGATGCTTCCACCCTGGGCGATGGCACCGAGGGCGGCGAACACGCCGATGAAGAACGCCGCGCGCATCGTCGGAATCGCGTTCGCGCCGACCGCAGGTGCGAACGGTGGTGAGTTGCTCGACGCACCGAGCGCCCACGCCATGAAGAGGCTCGCTAACACGGCGACGAAAACGACGACAATAGTTCCTGTGGTCACAGTGTTTCCCGGAGTAGCCGATTCAATCGGGGACGGATGCCGACTGCTCGACGAGTGATGATGACTGTCGTGTCTGCCTGTCTGCCCACTGCCTGTGGCACGGTACCGACGAGTTGTCGTCGGAGCATTCCACGACGAGTCGAGCCGAGAACGGTCACGTCGTGTTCCGACGCCTCCTCGACGATGGTGTCGGTTATGCTCCCGGTTCGAACCTCTGTCTCGACTGGCATAGGTTTCACTCGTTCCGCTAGAGACGTAAATATATGCTCGGCTTCGTGATGCGGCCCTTCGACGACACGGAACAGGTGGATGCGGGCGTCGTTCGCTACCGCGATGGCACGCGCGACGTCTGCCGCGAGTTCTGCGTGTGGCCCTTCTGCAACCGGGACGAGGATCGAATCCACGCCGTTTGCGGGGGCGAGCTTCTCCACGAGCAGGTCACACGGCGCACGAGCGACGAGACGATCGACGTTGCTCCCGAGGACGATCTCCCTCGGTCGCTCGCGGTCGTGCCACCCGACGATCAGCGTATCGCAGTCGAACTCGACCACGGCGTCCGTGAGCGCCCGGGCGATGTCGTGAGAGGCGAGCAACTGCCCGCGGACGGGAACGGTTCCGCGAGCGGTTTCGACCACTCGGTCGAGGATCTCCTGCTGTTCGCCGCCGAATTCGCGGATGATGACCTCGTCGGTGAACAGTGAGAACGGCGACTCGCGTTCTGTGATGACGACGCTGAACACGAGGACTTCGCCGTCTCGTTCTCGCGCGAGGTCTACAGCAGTGCGAGTCAACTGCGGTGCGTTATCTGGATTCGCTACTGCGACCGCGACGCGATAGTCGCTCGATTCGCCCATTTTACGAAAGATACGAGTGCTGCTGGCAAAAGCATTGGCTCACATAGGGTTTCATCGAGAGACGAGTCGGTAGATAGCACAACCGAGTAAGATATCGTTGAGAAGGGCACCGTTTCAGGTGGAGAGAAAGGAGAAGAGACTCCGGCGAGCCAGAACCGAGAACCATCGTAGACGCACTGCTCCAGCGCTAGCGCGGACACAACGCCGACGGGTGCGAGTTAACTCCGATCCGATGGGTGCGAGTTACTCCGATTTCGAGAAATCGCTATCGACGTTACCGTCCCTGTCCAGATCGACGACGGCGTCGAAGAGGCCGAGGAACCGCTCGATCTGCTCCTCGTCGTGGACGCCCTTCGAGAGGTGGAACAGACCGACAGCGTCGTGTTTTTCGAGCAGGTCGAGCACCTGCAGAATCGCCTCGTAGACGCGCTGTTCGTCGGCGTAGTAGGCCATCTCGGTGATAGAGTCGAAGCTGATGCGTCGTTTGCCGTCGGTTTGCGAGAGGAATCGCTCGGTCACCGTGAGGATGCCTTCGAGGTCGTCGGGCGCGGAAACGTAGTGGACGTCGTCGGTGCTCCGGCGGGAGTAGCCGCGCTCGATGGAAAGCGTATCGAGGATGTCAGCTTTGGACTCGTCTACGTCGTAGTGGTCGAGTTTCTGTTTCACCTCGCGGGCCGTCGTCCGCGTCGAGATGACGAGAAATCGGTCGGTGTCGGTCTTCAGAAAGTCGGTGTCGATTCGGTCTGTCTCTCCCGTGCTCGGATGCAAGAGAAGGATACCAGTGCCACCGGGGACGGATTCCGGCGTGTTCTCGATGGCGAGTCGATAATCCATATCGTCCGGTAACCAGTGGCATCGACTTAAAATATACGGGAATCCGGGTCAGAAGACGCTGTCCGCAGTGGCCGCACCGACGACGCTGAAGATGGCACCGACGCTGATTGCCTTGAGCGTCGTCATCATCACCGCCCTGGAGGTCTCACCGTCGAGGATTCCGTCACCGAGGAACGTCTCGGGTGCCGCGAAGACGACGGCGAGGACGGCAACCGACCCGAACGAGACGCCCATCAGCGAGATGAACCGTGCGGGGACGCCCGCAACCTCGGCTTCCCGGTCGGGGTCGCGTTCGTGGTCGGCCTTGTAGAGTGCGCCGTAGCCGATAGCGAAGACGATGCAGACGGTGACCAGTGCGTGGACTGTAGACATGTTCGTCGCCAGTCGCCAGACCTCTTCGGTGACGACGAACGGCCCGGCGAGGAGGAACCCGCCGACGACCTGCTGGGCGCTGTCGGCGAGGGCGAATCGCTTTTTCGAACCGACCATACCCGCGACGAGGCACCGAGGGAATGTAAAGCACTCGTGCCGTCCACGCCTTTCGAGAGCGTTTTGTCTCGGGCGTTCGTCCGGTCACGCATGAGCGTACGCGAGGAGTTCGACGACTGGGCGGCAGACGGCAGAGACAAAGGCATGGAAGAGCGCCACTGGCACACGGCGAAGTACGTCCTCGGCCGGATGCCGGTCGAGGCGGGCGACACCGTTCTCGATCTGGGTGCAGGAAGCGGATACGCCGGGCGAGCACTCCGCGATGCGGACGATGCGGGACGGGTGTACGGACTGGATGGGTCACCCGAGATGGCGCAGAATGCACGAGGATACACCGACGACTCGAACGTCTCGTTCCTCGTCGGCGATTTCGACCATCTTCCGTTCGAAGATGATAGCATCGACCACGCCTTCACGATGGAGGCGTTCTACTACGCGAACGACCCACACGAGACGCTCCGGGAACTTCGGCGCGTACTCCGCCCCGGCGGCACCTTCTTCTGTGCGGTGAACTACTACGAGGAGAACGTCTACTCCCACGAGTGGCAGGAGAACATCTCGGTGGAGATGACCCGGTGGAGTGGGCCGGAGTACCGCGCCGCGTTTCGTGACGCCGGATTCTACGTCGCCGAGCAGGACAACGTCCCCGACCGCGACACGGAGATCCCCGACGAATCGGCGTTCCCGACCGACGACTGGGACAGCCGTGAGGCCATGGTCGAACGCTACCGCGAGTTGGGAACCCTGTTGACGGTCGGCGTCGCACCCTGAAGCGTTTCGATTCTCCGCGTCTGCGACCGCAATGAGGTCGTCATCGCTCTCTCGTGAACCCCTTCATTTCAGGTGGAACTAGATAGTTATCGATTGTGACAGTCACCGACTGTGGAGAGACGAAACGCGGTTCCGGAGGATTTAACCAAATCGCAGGGGGATTTTCGAGTGATATGGCGAAAGTTAGCGTAGTCGGCGCGGCAGGTACCGTCGGGGCCGCCGCAGGCTACAACATCGCGCTGCGTGGCATCGCAGACGAACTCGTTTTCGTGGACATCCCGGACAAAGAAGACGACACCATCGGGCAGGCCGCGGACGTGAACCACGGGGCCGCCTACGACTCGAACACGGTCGTCCGACAGGGCACCTACGAGGACACCGCCGGATCCGACGTGGTCGTCATCACCGCCGGAATCCCGCGTCAGCCGGGGCAGACCCGCATCGACCTCGCGGGCGACAACGCGCCCATCATGGAGGACATCGGCTCGTCTATCGCGGAGCACAACGACGACTTCGTCACCATCACCACGTCGAACCCGGTCGACCTGCTCAACCGGCACCTCTACGAGACGGGTGACCGCGCACGGGAGAAAGTTATCGGCTTCGGCGGCCGACTCGACAGCGCCCGGTTCCGCTACGTCCTCAGCCAGCGGTTCGACGCGCCCGTCCAGAACGTCGAGGCGACCATCCTCGGCGAGCACGGTGACGCGCAGGTGCCGGTCTTCTCGAAGGTGCGCGTGAACGGCACCGACCCCGAGTTCTCGGACGACGAGAAAGAGGAGATCCTCGGCGAGCTCAAGACCAGCGCGATGAACGTCATCGAGAAGAAGGGCGCGACCGAGTGGGGTCCGGCGACGGGCGTCGGCCACATGGTCGAAGCCGTCCTGCGCGACACGGGCGAAGTCGTCCCCGGCTCCGTCAAACTCGACGGTGAGTACGGCCACGACGACGTGGCGCTCGGCGTTCCGGTCAAACTCGGGAAGAACGGCGTCGAGGAGATCGTCGAGTGGGACTTGACCGAGTTCGAACGCGAACAGCTCGGCGAGGCCGCCGACAAACTCACAGAGCAGTACGGCAAGATCGAATAACGAGCGGAGTAACCCGCGACTGGGGCAAGTAGCGTCGGAATCGTTTGTTTTCTTCGAATCAGTCGGGGTGTAGCGGTGCGTATCTCTGTGGTCGTGTTCTCGAACGTTCTCGGAAGTGCTCTTGCTGTGACGACCGAATCACCGCAGTGATGGTGTCTTTGAAAGCCCTCGGTCGCTCGACCTGCCGGGCTAGCCTCGCTACGCTCGGGCCCTTTCAGTCCACCGTCGGAGACAAGCTTCGACGAGCAGTCGTTCACATTCGTTCACGACGACCTCGCGCGCGCACGGCCACCCAACCGCAGAGCGTCCACACCAATTCGACACGAACGCGCCCCGGCCCGTCCAAACCTCTTCCTGGTGACTGAAAGGGCGAGCATAGCCTGCGAGGGCTTTCCGAGACATTGCTACATCGGTCGTTACTTCGAGAGCGGTCTAGGTACAGAGAAACACATCGAAAGCGCCAGAGAACCGCCGACGATCGTATTGTACTGAAATCTACTGATTTGTACTAAAATGTACTGCCAGAACGAACCAGCAACCCGCCTTCTACCGACCATCTTTCAGCCGGGTTCCGATCTTCTCGGGTAATCCCGCCTTCCGCACAGCCTCCTGCACGATGTCGATGTCGTACTCCACGCGGTGCTCTTCGACACTCGAATCGTCGAAATCGAGGATGGCATACGCGGCGCGCGGGTCGCTGTCGCGGGGCTGTCCGACGCTCCCTGGATTCATGACGATTCCTTCGTCGTACACCTCGTGATGTTGGACGTGGGTGTGACCCATGACGAGTGCGTCCGCGTCGCCGAGCAACCCCGGTTCGAACTCCTTCGGATAGGTGTAGTGGTCGGGGTCGTCCGGGTGACCGTGGACGATCCGCACCCGCCCGTCGCAGGCGGTGGTGCTGTCGGGGCGGTTCGCCAGCCACTCACGCTGGAGGTCGTTCAGTTGGTCGCGCGCGTACTCGACGCCCGCGCTGGCCATGTTGTTGAACCGGAATGCAGTTCCCGTGACGACCGCACGGTCGTGGTTTCCCATCACGCTCGCATCCACGCGGTCGCGGAGGATATCGATGCACTCGGCAGGCCATGGGTTGTAGCCGACCACGTCGCCTGCACAAAGGAGGGCATCGACCGGTGGCATATCGTCGAGCACGGTGTCGAGTGCGACACGATTCGCGTGGACGTCGGAGATGACGCCGACTTTCATGAAGGGTGATACGACTGCCGCTGACTTAATTCCCGTTCTCGACGGCGAATTCGAACTCGCCATCTCCGTCCGCATCGGCAGCGACACCGACCGCACAGACAGGGTGCTCGAAGTCGAGGTCGTAGGCCGCACTCGCCGCCTCGTCCGCACTTACTGTCCCATTCCCGCTCGTCACCCTGAACGCGAACGATTCGGGGGCATCCTTCTCGTAAGTCGCCACGAGCGTCGGTTCCGTGACCTGCTCGACCAGCAGGGCGTCCCGGCGGACGATGCCGATGTACGATTCCTCGCCAATCGTGCCCGCGATTCGAGGCGTGTCGTAGTCGTCTTTCTCGTAGTCCAGCGCGAGCAAGCTCTCGGCGAGGGCATCCCGTGCGGGGTAGCCGAGTTCGAGCTTCTCGGCGATGGGGTCGACCTGCGAGCCGTTGCCGATGACGGCGGTGTCGCCAGCGATCCGGGCGCAGTTGTAGGCGATGTAGGGGTTGTCCGTCTCCGGCGCGTTCTCGGTCGGGGTGATGGTCACCGTGTCGTCGCGAGCGACTGCCTTGCGATTCGGGAACGAGCGTGAGGAGACGCGATACGCGCCCACCTCCGGACCGATAACGATGAAGCGTCCGACGTACATACACGACCGTGTGCAATAAGAGCGGAAATAGGTGCTGGTTTGTGCATGGTTACGGGGTGTGTCACAGTAACATACGGACGCCGAACGCGCAACGCTTACAAGCAAGCGGCCGGTACGGTATTCTGCAGTAAGCAGTCCCATGGGGTAGTGGCCAATCCTGTTGCCTTCTGGGGGCAACGACCGCGGTTCGAATCCGTGTGGGACTATTCCTCTCCGTTTGAATTTACAGACCACAGATCGAACAGTCTAAATAACTGACTAGTCGCCCCGATTTTTTATCCTGGAAGCCCTGGTTTGAAGTGCGATGTCGAAACTCCATGTCGTCGGAAACGAGAACGGTACGCTCGCAACCTGCCATGGGTTCAGTGAAACAGAGAACGGCGTCGTCATCAAAGATCAGTCCGGGGAGAAAGCGGGATTTTTCCCCTTCGGAAGCTTCGAACGCGTCGTTCGCGCCGAGACGCGAACGAACGGGAGTAATTCCAAGGCCAGACGCCGAATCCTGATGCGATTCGTCGTTCGATGTGTGTCGCCGTAGAAATCTAGTGATTCTTCATACCCCCCTGTTTCAACTGGAACTGTCCCCCACAGTTACTGCCAGTTCGTGTTCGATTCGTCGTCGCGTTCCGTCTCGTCCATCTCCCCTAACGCTCGCTCGTCGTTGTACTCCTCCATCCCACTCGCCTCACCTGTAACCTCATTATAAACCGCTTCGCGTGCTTCGTCCGCCGATTCGAATCGCTCGTCGACGAGGCGGTCGAAAACACTCCCCAGCGTCTCCGTCTCGTTCGGAAGGTCGAGTCGCTGGTCGCCGTACTCCGCCGCGAGTTCCTCGCTCGTCGTCGGATACTTGTGCTCGCCGAGCATCTGACCCGCCTCGCCGAGCATGTCTTCGACGGTCTCCGCACGTTCGTGCTGTCGCTCGCGGGCGCTCTCCTGCACGCTCTCGGGGTCGTGGTCGTCCTCGGGCATAGTCAGACGTATGGTCGGGCGTCGGAAATCCGTACTGGCTCTCTCATCTATACTGTCCATACTACTTCTCGACTTCGAGCAGAGCGACCCGCTCGCAGACCAGGTCGGTGAGCGTGGCCCCGGTCGCGGTCAGCTCTTGCTCCGAGATGTCGAAGAACTCGAACAGTCGCTCGCGGTCTGTCTGGCCGAGCGTCTCGGCGGGTTCGAGCAGCTGGGTGACTTCTTCTGCTGCTTTCTGCTCTTGCTTATCCATTCCACCTTGCTCAGCATCGATCACGACGACGACCGGCTGTTCGCCCTCCGAGACACCCATTTCGAGTGCCTGGTTTATCTGACGGCGGCCTGCGGCATACAGCAATATCTCCACAGCGCGGTCACGGGCGACGTTCTCCTCGCGGTCGAACGCGCGGTTCGCGTGTTCGACCGCCGATTCGAGATGTTTTCGGCCCGCGACGTAGCGCGCATCGAAGGCCTGTACCGCGCAGTTGAACTCCTCTCCGATCGCCCCCAATCGAGCGAGGAAGGCGTCGAGGTCGTTGATCTCGATTCGTCCTTCGACCAGCCTCACTCGAAATCACCGAGGCTCTGCTGACCTCCGTCGCTTCCCGCCGAATCGGCTGCTGCTGCGCTCGCTTTCGCGTCTGCGTCGGCCTTCACATCGTCGAGTGACGGGTCTTGCCGCCCGACGTTTTCGAGGATCGTCTCGGTGGTCTTGCGCCGCCCGCGAAGTGCACCCAGGACGACCGACTTGTCCGCCTCGCGGAGGTCGGCCCGCGATTCGATCCCGGCCTCGTACAGCCGACGAGCACGTTTCCGACCGACGTTACGAACACCCGCGAGGTCGAGGAGTTCTTCTTCGACGCCGTACTCGACTCGTTTTCGCGCTTCACGGACGGCGGTGGTCGTCTCCGACGGGATCCCTTCGGCTTCGTCCCGCTGGAGTTCGGCGGCGAGTCGCTCCGCCGCGTTCAGCAGCCACTCCGCCGTTTCGACCTTCCCACGGATATCTCCGGGACCGATGGCGTAGCGCTCCGTGATGCGGTCTTCGTCAAGTTCGCTCGCCCAATCTTCCAGCAGTCTGGCGGTCTTCAGCGCCGAGAGCCAGTCTTCGAATGCGTGGTCTTCGAACTCGGATGGCATCGACCCGAGGAACTCCTTCTCGCGCTCGTAGGCGATCTCCGTATAGCGTTCTCGGTCACCCGATCGCAGGTAGAGCTGGTACATGTCCGGTGTTCGAGAGACGAGATGGTACAGCGCCATCGCGGTCGGTTTCCCCGTTGCCGTCCGCAGTCCGTCGATGATCTCGGCGGCACTCATCGGATCGAGATAGAGTTGCGAGACGCGATGGCCGAGACCGGTCGCCCGCAATCGGTCGTCGCGCTCGAGGAAGCCGTTTCGTTCGAGATATTCGAGTACGCGCTGCGTGACCGTTTCGAGGCGACCGGTTTCGTCAGTTTGAGTCGCGTACAGTGTTCGTTCGAGGAAATCCAGCAGTTCGTCTTCCGAACCGGCAAAGCCGGAGGCGACGGTCGCGAGAATGTGTGTCCTGAGTGCCGGTTCGGCTGCGAGTTTCGAGTGGACGGGCTCCGGGTCAGCCCAGACGTACTGATCGAACAGCTCCTGCAACTCGTCGTGGCTTTTGGCGATGAGCACGGCCTCGCCGTAGGGATCGAGACCCGGCCTGCCCGCCCGTCCGAACATCTGGTGAACTTCGAGCACGTCGAGTGGTTGCATCCCGCCGACGTCGCCGTCGTAGCGCCGCCAGTCACGGACGATGACGCGCCGACTCGGCGTGTTCACACCCGCTGCGAGCGTCGGGGTCGCGCTGATGACTTTCACCAATCGGTCTCGGAACGTGTCCTCGACGATCTTTCTGTGCTCGCTCGCCAATCCGGCGTGGTGGAACGCTGCCCCCTTTTCGACGGCGTTTGCGAGGTCGTCACTCGTCTCGGTGTCGCTCACGTCCCGAATCTCGTCTGCGACCTCGGCGAGCTTTCGTCGTTCCTCGTCGGTGAGAGAAGATTTCGTCACGTCCGCGAGTCGCTTCGCCGAGGCCTCCGCGTTTCGCCGGGAGTTGACGAACACGAGCGATGACCCCTCGTCGCCGAGCGTGTCACGGACGAGTGCGGCAGTCTCCTTCTCGTTTCCACGCTGGAGTTCCCGCTGGGTGCCGTCGTCGAAGTGGAGAGCCTGGCCGTACAGAACGCCCTTCTGTAGGTCGATCGGTCGCCACGTCGAATCGACGAGTGTGGCATCCAGCCAGTCGGCCATCTCGTCCGCGTTTCCGACCGTCGCCGAGAGCGCGACGGTCTGGAGGTTCGGGTTGACACGCCGAAGTTTGGCGAGCGTGACTTCGAGCGTGGGACCACGATGTGCGTCGTTGACGAGATGAACTTCGTCCGCGACGACACAGGAGAGGTCGTCTACCCACTTCGCGCCGTTACGAACGAGCGAGTCTACCTTCTCGCTCGTGGCGACGATGATGTCTTTCGTCGCGAGCCAATCACCATCGCTGTCGTAGTTCCCTGTCGAAACACCGATAGAGACGCCGTACTGTTCGAACTCCTCGAACTCTGCCTTCTTCTCGCTGGCGAGAGCGCGGAGCGGGACGATGTAGAGCGCCTTCCCGCCGCGAGCGACGCTGGAGAGCATCGCCAGTTCGGCGATGAACGTCTTCCCGCTGGCGGTCGGGATGCTGGCAACGACGCTCTCGCCGTCGGTGATGCCCGCCTCGACTGCCTCAGCCTGCGGCGGATACAGTTCCTCGATACCTTGCGCTTCGAAGTGTTCGGGGACGCCGTCGGGTAATCCCGTCAAATCGGCGACTTTCACGCACGCTCACCCTGCGTGCGCGATGCGAATCCGGTCATTACCTCCGTTTGGCGCGTCCTCTGGTTTAAACTGTCGGGTGCTCCGTCAATCATTTCACCCCTCCCACCCGACCTTCGGATATGAAGATCGAATTCGACCGCGACACGTGCACCGGGATGTATCAGTGTACCGCCGAGTGGGATGCCTTCGTCGAGAATCGAGACGACGGGAAAGCCGACCTGCTAGAAAGCGAAGAAGAGGAAGAAGATATCTTCGTGCGCGAAGTGCCCGAGGGTGCGGAGTTCGACGCCGAGATGGCCGCCCGCGTCTGTCCTGTGGACGCCATCAAAGTGTACGACGACGACGGTGAACGGATCGTGTGAACTACCTCCCCTACTCGCTCACGGCTGACGCCGTTCGCTCCTTGAGGGTAGGCTTCCTGCTTCCACGACGCGCTGTGCAGATACAGGCGTATCCGCAGGGAGCGCAGTCTCCACAGGCGTTGATTCGGAGTGTCCCACTCCTACGTCTTCGAGGCCGCGAGAAAGGATGTTCCACGCCGCGTTCGCGTCCCTGTCCGCCTCAAACCCGCAAGCAGGACAGGAGTGTTCACGAACCCACAACGGCTTATCCGTCGAAACGCCGCACACCGCACACTCCTTGGTCGTCCCTGCTGGTTCGACCGCCACGAAGTGCGTTCCTGCTCGTTTACACTTGTATTCAAGCAACGAGAGGAACGTCCGCCACGCGGCAGACGCGGTGTTGTGGCTGTTCGACGGCGATTCCATCATTCCCTTCACGTTCAGGTCTTCGACCGCCACGAGGTTGTACTCCCGTGCGTAGTACGCCGAGAGTTTGTGCAAGAAGTCGCGGCGCTTCCGTCGGATGTCGGCGTGGCACTCCGCGACCCGACGCCGTTGCTTCTCGTAGTTGGCAGAGCCGTGTTACTTCCGCGAGAGCTTCCGTTGCTCGCGCTCCAAGCGTTCACGTTCGTCGGAGAGGTCGAGTGACTCGACCGCCGTGCCGTCGGTATCGTGGGCGTACTTGAGAATCCCTACGTCGATGCCGATGCACTTTACGGGATTCTCGGGCGGCTCGGGTAGTTCACGGTCCATTTCGACGCCAAACGTGGCGAACCACTCGCCCGTCGGTTCCTTCTTGAGCGTGACCTGTTTGATTGTCGCATCGCCGGGGATGGGTCGGTGAAGCCGAATCGGTATGTCCGCGAGTTTCGAGAGAGACAGCACAGTCTGACCGCCCTTCTTGTCGAGCTTGAAGCCAGACTGACTGTACGTGAAACTACGAAACTCCCGTGGTGGCTTCCACTTGAGTTGACCGACACCGTAGCCGTTATCCTTGAGTTTGGAGAGGCCGTTGAGGTTGTCGAACAGGCGTTCCACGACGGTTTGGAGAACCTTCGAGTACACGTCCGAGAGGCCGTCCCACCACTTCTTGAGGTCGGGTAGCTCCGACCGAAGCGTGGTCATTGGACGGCAGTTCGCCGTGTTCGTCTTGGTACTCGTTGAGGCGGTAGAGTGTGTGGTTATACAGTTGCCTACAAGTGTCTCGGTGGCGGTCCAACTCCTCGAAATGGGCGTCGGACGGCTTGAGACGGTACTTGTAGGCGTAGTACATGGCGCTACTCGCGTTGATTCTCGACGTACTGTTTCAGCACATCCAACGACACTTGCCCCGTCGAGATGAGGCAGTAGGAGTCGTTCCAGAACGAGTCGCCCCACAGGTCGGTCTTCAGTTCGTCCACGTACTCGTTGCGGATACGGCGGGCTGTCGCGCCCTTGACCGTGTTGATGAACTTCACGAGGTCTGTGGTTGGCTTCGCTCGGAATAGGATGTGTATGTGGTCGTCTTCGCCGTCGAGGTTAGTCAGTTCGACACCGTAGTTGTCCGTGAACCCGCTGATGACCTCGTGGATGAATTGGGTTCGCTCCTCGGTTAGCACTCCGCGCCGATACTTCGTGGTGAGTATCAGGTGGTAGTGCAGGGAATACGTCGAGTGCGCTCCCGAGTCGAGGTCATACTCCATTAGGTTCGGTCAATATTATGCTATCCTACTGCAAAAACATTGCGACTGCGTGGGTCTGTGGGCCTGCTACCGAATCGTATATGAGAACTGTGCGGCGCTGTATCCCCTCCCTGCTCGCGCCTTCCCTTCGGTCGGCGCTCGCTGAGGAAGGGGGCTTAGCGCCTCAATTCAGCTAAAAGGGGGGAGTGTTTCGGGTGGAGAACCTCGGATCTTCGCTTAGCTGTCGAAGCGCGCCTGTTGCATGAACGGCTGCAAGTTCTCGATGTTCCCGAGCCGTGAGTCTGAACGGAGGACGGCCTCGGTCTCGTCGATCGGAACCGAGAGGCTGATCTCTTTCGTGCGGCCGTAGCGACCTTTCGAGACGACGACTGCGTTGACGATACCGAGCATATCGAGTTCGCTGATGAGGTCGGTCACGCGGCGCTGGGTGAGGATGTCGGCGTCGATCTCGTCGCAGAGATGTTTGTAGACGTTGTACACTTCACCCGTGTTGATGTTGTGAACGCCATTCTTTTCGAGGGAGATGGTAGAGTAGAGGACGAGTTTCGACTGCGTCGGAAGGGTGCGGACGACTTCGACCACGCGGTCGAGTTCGATCTTGTCCTGTGCCTTTCTGACGTGGCCTTCCTCGACGAACTCCTCCTGATCGCGTTCGGCGAGTTCACCGGCAGTGCGGAGAAGGTCGAGCGCGCGGCGGGCATCACCGTGCTCCTGTGCGGCGAACGCAGCACACAGTGGAATCACGTCGTCAGAGAGAGCGTCCGGTTTGAACGCCACATCGGCACGGTGCTGGAGGATATCACGGAGTTGGTTCGCGTCGTAGGGGGGGAAGACGATCTCTTCCTCACCCAAACTCGATTTGACGCGGGGGTCGAGGAAGTCGGTGAACTTCAGGTCGTTGCTGATACCCATGATGGATACGCGCGAGTTTTCGAGTTCCGAGTTCATCCGCGAGAGGTTGTATAGCGTGTCGTCACCCGACTTCTCGACGAGTTTGTCGATCTCGTCCAGCATGATGACGACCACTCGCTCTCGGTAATCGACGGCCTCGAAGAAGGTGTTGTACACGCGGTCGGTCGGCCACCCGGTCATCGGAACCGACTCCATCTCATCGGCATCGTCTTCGAGTTCTTCGATCCGATCGTCGATTTCGTCGACAGAGGAGTAGTCGGTGTTCTCGATCTGTGTCGGATCGGCTTCCACGTCTTCTCGGATCTCCTCTAGCTTCTCGGTCTTCTCGTCGATATCGATGTGGTTGTTCTCGATGAACTTGTTGGCGAGCTGTGCGAGCACGCGATACTGTGTGTCGGTTACCTCGCAGTTGATGTACTCGACTTCACAGGGAACTTCGTACTTCTGTGACGTGCGTTCGAGTTCTTGGCTGACGAACTTCGCGCTCGCGGTCTTCCCGGTTCCCGTCTTTCCGTAGATGAGGATGTTCGAGGGAGTCTCACCTCGAAGTGCAGCGACGAGGATGGTCGCCATCCGGTTGATCTGCTCTTTCCGGTGTGGAAGTTCGTGCGGTGTGTACGAGGGCCGGAGAACCTCTTTGTTCTCGAAGATCGGCTCACCGCTGAGCAGGTCGTCGAACAACCCTTGGTTGCCCTCGCCTGTGTCGTCTAGCACGACCTCATCCAGATCGACGCCCTCGAACCCACTGTTCGCGTGGTCTGAATCGTCCGGCGGATCGGTGTTTTCGTTTGGCATACGTCGACTACTACCCCTTCGTTTCCACTGGAGTTATCGCGCTGAGTAGCGAGAGACGGGGTCACGTCGGGGAGAACGCCCCGATTCGTACCCAATAGAAGCGTCAGCGCGTCCAGTTGATGCAGATGAACAAAAGGTACAGCAGAGTATTAAAATCTTTCTCATTCACCGGATGATGGATAAAACACGCGTTCTGGCCACTGTTTCACGTCGAATCGAAGCTTTCGATTCGTTCAGATGACATCAGTTCGGGTGTAAAGTCATCTTTTTTGATATTTTTGAGGCGTCTCAAAATCGAATTTTCTCGGAGCTGTTCGTCCTCTTTCGTCCGGTACCTGAAGAATCTCGTATCCAGTGTTATTTCCATCAAGTGATGTTTTCAGATATTGATATATTTCGTGAATAATTCTCGATCGGGAGTTCTCTCCGTTTCGTACCGGTACCCGTCTGTTTCGAGTGGAACGGACTGCCGAGGCTCGCTCATTCCAGGTCGGCCCATCCATCCGAAGGCACCACGTCTACTCGAACTCGGAATACGCATTCGAATCAGTTCACCCACTCGAACCCCCCTATTTCGAGTGGAACGCAGGACGATATGACCGATAGGGGATGCTATCTTCCAACTCTCGTCGTGCCGTAAGGACACAGGACGGGTGGATGGAGGGGATAGTAGACGATGGCTGTCCCGGATTAGTAGTCTCGGAATAGTAGTCTCGAATAACGACTGGAGACGAAATACGGGACGAGATCGTGTCGTTAGATCCAAATCAGTTGTCACAATTCGAGGAGTAACACGAGAGTGTGGCACGTGGTAGCCACTAACGAAGCTACCCCCCCACCCCTTTGTTTCGAGTGGAACACGAGAAAGGGTGGGTAGGGTGAGAGGGGAAACTAGAACAGGAACCTTTATCACAATGCCAAAGAAACAATATCCGCAAACTAGAGCAAAGATTTTTCTAGAAGGGAATCCTGGGTGTAACTTACCTTCACTTAACACACTAGCACCCACATTCCACTAGTTCCACCTGAAACGAGGGGGTGGGTGTCTAGCGATTTCGAGTCAACGAGATATCAGGAACCGCGAAATACCTTCTCCTGACCGCCAGCCATCACGATACCCTGAAGTCGCACCCATCAACGTCTGGTATCGTCATCATCGTTGTCATCTTCGCCAGCTCCATCATCGTCATCACCGCCATCGACTCCATTCCCACTATCACCTCACCTCCTTACCACTCTACTACCATGATCCCACCTCACCACAGTCAATTTCACCACCGCCATCAGTTCAACTATCGCTGCTAACTCCACCAAAGCTACGGAATCTTAATACTTTTGTCACCATATCACTTCGAGTCTCCTATGGTCGAACAGGTGCCTTGTGTCAAGAGTTGTCTGACGTAGGTTTAAGTGAATGGCGTAAAGTTCTACTTTCAACAGCCTCGCGTCTTCGGTATAATCACCCGATAGTAGACCTCTCTGGTGTGATTATCCGACAGCCGAGGTCTGGGAGGAAATAGGATGGGATTGTTTACAGGTCTCAGGCAAAGTATTACACGTGTGACCGATAAGCTCTTCGCGTCAGAAGAGCCGAAACGGATCGGTATCTATGGACCACCGAACGCGGGCAAAACGACGCTCGCTAACCGCATTGCTCGTGATTGGACTGGTGACGCCGTCGGCCCGGAGAGCCACGTCCCACACGAAACACGACGCGCGCGAAGAAAAGAGAACGTCGAGATCGAGCGCAACGGGAGAACCGTCACCATCGACATCGTAGACACGCCGGGTGTCACCACGAAGGTCGACTACGAGGAGTTCCTCGAACACGACATGAACAAAGAGGACGCGGTACGCCGTTCTCGCGAGGCGACCGAGGGTGTCGCAGAAGCGATGCACTGGCTTCGGGAGGACGTCGACGGCGTCATCTACGTGCTCGACAGCTCCACCGACCCGTTCACGCAGGTGAACACGATGCTCATCGGCATCATCGAAAGCCAGGATCTGCCGGTTCTCATCCTCGCGAACAAGACCGACCTCGAGGATTCGAGCGTCCAGCGTATCCGGAATGCCTATCCACAGCACGAGACGATTCCGCTCTCGGCGCTGGAAGGCGACAACATGGACGAAGTGTACACGAAGATCGCGGAGTACTTCGGGTGATCTCGATGCCAGAAGTGAAAAAAACAGACGACGGCGTCCAAATCGACCTCATCGGTGGCGAACGGATGTCGGGAAAGACCAGTATGGAGAAGATCCGGATGATACTGGACGGTGTCCGTGACGGAAACATCGTCATCCTGGAGGAGGGACTCTCCCCCGACGAGGAGAGCAAACTCATCGAGGTGACGATGACCGAGATCAGTCCCGACGAGTTCAGTGGTATCGAGATCGAAACGTATCCGCGCTCGCAGACCTCCGACAGCGGGCTGCTCGGTCGTCTGATGGGTCGTGAATCGACTGGTTCGAAACTCACCGTTATCGGTCCCGCAAACCAGATCGAGACGCTTCACAAGGATGAGAACCTCATCAGTGCCCTCATCTCTCGGAAATAATGCCGCACAAGTGTACGAACTGTGGGCGTACGTTCGCCGACGGGTCAAAGGAGATGCTCTCGGGCTGTCCGGAGTGCGGGGGTAACAAGTTCCAGTTCCAGCCTGCCGGGGTGTCTCCAGACGAAACCAAGGCCTCTACGGCGACCGGAGCGAGTGCGAACGCCGCATCGAATCCGGAATCCGAATCGACCCACGATTCGGATTCGAGTTCCGGTGCCGTCGGTCGTGCAGCGTCGACCGTCCGAGATTGGGTGGGGTCGCGCGATGATTCGAAGACGACGAAGGAAGATACCACGCGACCATCTCGGGCCGACCGAGCGCAGTCGTCTGAATCCGAAGGCACGCAAGCAGCCGACGCCGAACAGACGACCGAAGCAGACAGTTCGACTGTAGAGTCGGACGTCGAACCGGGAGAAGACCGCGCACAGGCGAGTGCGCGCTCGGACGTCGTGACAGACGACGAACTTCCCGAGCCACCGGCGGACGAAGAGGGGACGGTTGTCGAACCACAGGGCGACGCCCAACCCAGCCTCGAAGAACTCCGCGAGGAACTCAACAGCCAGTTCGAGAGCATCAAGGTCGTCGAACCCGGCCAGTACGAACTCAACTTGATGGAACTGTACGAACGCGACGAGTACATCATCGCACTCAAGGAGAACGGACGGTACGTGATCCAGGTCTCCGATTCGTGGTCGAAATCCGCGAACCAGTGATCCCGAGTGGGATGTACGATTTGCGACGTACGATGGAGGTTTTACTCTTCATTTCGATCACTCCTCGTATCGTTTCGCTTGCTCCTCCTCTCGCTTCGTTCGATCTTCGTCCTGTTTCGCTCGTTTTCCGTCCTGCCTCGACCGATTCGAGTATTTCGAGTGCCACCGCTCTCCGAGACTCACACTTAACTGTCCAGCAGCGACGACCACACCGAAAACCACCAGAAACTGGAACGGAAAGACGACTCTCCGATACCTGATCTCGGCGATCTTCATCGGGTCGTACGTTCTCACGGTGTTCGTGGATCGATTCAATTCGTACCACGTGGTTCCCGAGAGTCGCGGGTCGGGTGCGATGAGCAACTCGTGGTAACCTTCTTTTGCTGGTGCCCGAACCGTGAACTCGCCTGCGATGTACGTCTCGTTTCCACTCGAATTGTTCGTTCGTTCGAGATAGCTTGCGAGCACGACGTTCGACGAGACGATCTCATCGTCAGTATCTTCGTCGATGTCGCGCATCCACCGAGCCCAGATGACTTCCGGTGCGGTTTCGTTGATTCGAGAGATAGATAGCGTCGTGTTGTTGAACGCCTTCGGTTGGTTCGTTCCAACGGAAACGAACTGATACCGACAGTCGTATGCGTCTGATCTCGTCGGAAGAAACTCTACGTCCGTCGTACAGTTGATGACGAGGTCGAACTCCTCGACGTTGTAAACGTAGTCGATCGTCGTGGTACCATTGTAGTTCGCATCGAGACTCGGATCCGGATCTGCGCCTGCGTCGGTAAGCATGAATTTACCCGCGGGCCACGCGATGTATATCACCGAGAGAATGGTTACGACTACGATGATACTGATGAAGACGAGCTCCCAGTGCATCAGAATCGATTCCACTCCTTCGAGTAGGTGTTTCTTAACTGATTCCGTTCGGTCGAGAACGCTCTTCACAATGGCATCCGCTCGTTTGCTTTCCTCTGTCCGTTCACTCTTTTTCGTGTCAGATTTGTCTCCCCCGTACCCCATAACCGAATGTTAGATAATTAACTATTAATAATTAATTAGTTCGTTCTGGTGGGTTTCCACCATGAATTTCCTGTTATATGCACTGGTTTCGCCATCTCCGTGTTATTCCACCGAAACCATTTCACCTCGTATGCAGTTCCACCCGAAACTACCCCCCTTTCATCGGATCCTCGTTCTCCTCTCGTTTGAGCTGAAAACAGCCTCGATAGAACGAATCGAGAGTCGAAATGAACCACGAACAGAAACGAACCGATAGCCGGATTGCCAAGAGCCTTTAGTGCGGACTTCGAGCCACGAACGAATGTTGGGTGACGCGAGACGACGAGTTCAGCGGGTGCTCTTTCTCTTTCCCGCCGCCCTTGCCAGTCTCGGACTGCTCGACCGGGAGAAAGGCGAGGAGGCGTTCGACCTCGCTATTCCAGTGATGGTCACTGGCGGGATGCGAACCCTGCTTCGCGTCGCCGACTTCTTCATGGTGAGTATCGCCCTCGACGAGAACGCGGTCGCCGCACTGGAGTTCGGCTTCCAATACTTTTTCATTCCGTTCGGCCTCTCGCTGGCACTCACGAGCGGAACCATCAGCGTCGTCTCCCGGTTCAAAGGCGCAAGCGAGCACGCGAAAGCGAACTTCGCTATCAAGCAATCGCTGTGGCTCTCGCTCGTTATCGCGGTGCCGATGACAGCCGCCACGTGGTTCTACGCGGAACCGATGATCGACGTGCTCACCGACGACCCGCGCGTCATCGAACTCGGTGCTCTCTACCTCAAGATCATCATGCTCTCCGTCTCGTTTCGCTTCTGGAGCATGATCGCCGCCCGCGCGCTCGCGGGGAGCGGCGACACCCGGACACCGATGTACATCCGACTACTCACGCTCCCGACGAATATCCTCTTGAACGCGGTTCTCATCTTCGGACTCGGCCCGTTCGATCCGATGGGCGTCGCGGGCGCGGCGTGGGGAACTGCTATCGCTAACACGCTTGCGGCAGTGCTGTTCACCGCCGTCCTGCTCTCCGGGCGCTACTCGGTTCGACTCCGCCTCGGCGGCAAACAGTGGGATACCGCCATCGCCAGCGAGATCGTCCGCGTCGGACTCCCGCTCGCAGGAACCCGACTCTCGCGGACGCTCGGTCGGTTCCCATTCCTCTTCGTGCTCGGCACCCTGGGAACCGGTGTCGTAGCATCCTACGCCATCGGTCGGCGGGTGATGCTCCTCGCACTGATGCCTGCGTGGGGCTACTCAACGGCCTCCAGTACGCTCGTCGGACAGAGCATCGGTGCGGGTAACAACGACGAGGCCGACGAGTACGGCTGGCAGACCCTCCGTATCGCGCTGACGACCCAGTTGCTCCTCGCCGCCATCCTCATCGTGGCGGCCCGACCCATCGCTCGCGGTTTCGGCACGGCCAATCTCGATCTGACCGTCGAGCTCGTCCAGGTGTTCGGTCTCGGCGTCGCGGCGTTCAGCGTGTCCCGAACCATGCGCGGAAGTCTTCGGGGAGCAGGCGACACGAGATGGCCCCTGTACGGAACGTTCGCCGGAACGTACCTCTACAAACTCCCCGTCTCGTTCCTCGCAGTTCCGTCGGGAGTCGTCCTCTTCTCGCTCGGCGATTGGTCGTTCACACCGGGCATCGGTCTCGGCCTGCTCGGCGTCTACGCTGCCATCCTGGGCGATATGTACTTCCGTGCCGCCGTCAACACATTCCGATTCTGGACGGGCGAATGGAAACAGATCGCCCGCGAATCCGACGTCGGGGTGGGGACACGCGCCGACTGACGTGGACAGCTATCTCTCCGTCGATCCGGCTGGATCGCGTCGGTTCGAGCAGGCTCGAATCAACCGGAAATAACGAATTTCGAGTGGAAACGAAGGGGTTTCGACCGGAGTAGGCAGGTTTTAAGCGTTCGAGTGGAAACCATGGGGTATGAGCACTCCCACGAAAGTCGTCATCGGTACCGTCGGACTGACAGCACTGGCTGCTATCGCTGTCATCGCCAACTTCTGGCTCGTTGCCTGATGTTCAGCGAACGAACGCTTCCGGACGACGTGGCGGCGGTTCGAGACGAACACGCTCCCGGTTCGCTCGTCCTCGACTGCAATCGTGACTTCGAGACGCTCCCGGTTCCAGTGCGGGACGATCTCGCATTCTTGACGGACGATATCCGTCCCTTCTCTGCCCCCGACGAGTGGCTTCCGGACGACGCTCCCGAACTCCTCCGGCGATATGCGGGAACCGACCTCGTGGTCGGGATGCCGGGCGACGGCAGCGTCGCGTGGACACGCCAGACCGACCCACCCGTCCTCTTCGTGAAGGCGCGCGTCCAGGGATCACCCGAGGATTTCGTGGACTTCCTGCTGGCGGAGGCGCTGGTCGAGGTCGGTCTCGAACTTCCCGAACACTTCCTCGAATTCTTCGGGGAGCAGTACCCGAGATTCGCCGACGCCGTCCCACTCGATTCGGGAAGCACGTACCAGCTCGCGGCTGCTCTCCACGACGCCTCCAAAGGACTGCATACCCGTGAGGTGTTCGCCGACTGGGACGGCACCCACCCACGCCTTTTCGAAGCGTGGCAGGACGCAGGCGAACGAATCGAACCGCGACTCGAAACCATCTCCCGTGAGGTCGCTAGCGGTCAAACCGATTTCACGGACGCAGCCGAGTTCGCCTGCAGCGCCATCAAACACGGTATCGAACCGCCACCACCCTTCGCCGCACTCGACACGCAGGCGTACCGCGACCACGGCGTCAGCTACGCCATCAAGTGGACGGAGAAAACGCTACGGTCGGACTAGCGTTCGTTTCCGTCTCAGCGACCTACTCGTTCTTTTGCTACATCGTCCATCGCCTTTTCTACGTTGCTTAATTTTCCTTCCTATACTGCCTCCGTCCCCCGTTTCCCAGTTCGAACCTGACAGGCGTCCTCGATGGGGACGACGAATATCTTCCCGTCGCCGGGTTCGCCCGTGTTCGCGGCGTCACGGATCGCTTCGATAACGTCCTCTGCGGGGATATCGGCGACAACGCACTCGACTTTCACCTTCTGATGGAGATCCACGACGTACTCCTCGCCGCGCCACTGGCCGAGTTTGGCGGGTTGGCTCCCGCGCCCGCTGACGTTCGTCACCGTGAGACTCGGCGCGCCGATGTCGGCGAGCGCCCGCTTCACCTTCGTGAGTCGGTCGGGGCGAACGATTGCGGTGACGAGCTTTATTCCGCCGTCGTTCGGAACGCGGCCGCCATCCGCGCGCAATCGGTCGGTAGAGACGTCTCCCGGCCCGCCGACACCGAATTCGGGATAGGTTTCGACGCCGTGCTCGGCCACGTCGAGTCCCTCGCGCTCGTGTGCGGGGGTGACGCGAGCCTGTCCGAGCGCACGCGCACCACCGAAGACGGCACTGGTTGTGGCGACGGTCCAGACGGCGATGAGGACGACACCAGTGGCCTGTACTGCGAGTCCCGAGAGCACACCTCCCACGCTGAAACTCTGCCAGGTTCCGACGGCGACGAAGGGATAGGCGAGCATTCCCAGGATTCCGGCAGACCCGTGAACCGGGAAGACTGCACACACGTCGTCGATGTGCAATCGTTTCTCGACGAACTCGAAGACGAAGGGGAGCTGTGCCCCGGCCAGCAAGCCGACGACGAGTGCGCCGGGCCAGACGATTTCGTCGGCGATGCCGGTGACGCCGACGAGTCCGGCGAGCAGGCCGTTTGCGACGTAGAGGGTGTCTACCTTGTCGGTGCGGAGCAGTGAGACCCCCCCTGCTCCGATCGCACCGGCGGCCATCCCAAGCGTCGTGACCAGTGCGACCCGACCGACCGTTTCGAATGCGGCCAGTGAGAGTGACCCGTCTTCGACGGTGAGAACCGTCGCGGCGGTGCCGACGTTGAAGCCGTACCAGCCGAAGGCGAGGATGAGCGTGCCGAGGACGGCGAACGTCACCGAGTGACCGGGGATGACGTTCGCGTTCCCCTCGTCGTCGAACCGACCGAGACGCGGCCCGACGACCCACGCCGCGGTCAGTCCGGCGACACCACCCATGCCGTGAACGACCATGCCGCCAGCGAAATCGTGGAACCCGATGGTTGCGAGGATACCGCCCGCCCACGTGAATCCGACGACGACGGGGTAGATGACGCTTGCGAGCAAGACGGTGTAGGTCACGTAGGTGCGGAGCTTACACCGCCCGGCGACGGCACCACTGACGATGGTCGCCGCGGTCATCGCGAACACCGCGCCGAACAACCAATCGACCCACGCGTTGACGCCACCGGGATCGAGGACGGTCCCGAACTCGCCACCGAGCGTCCACGCTCCGCCTGCGCCGGTCAGATAGCCGACGACGTTCGAGACCGCTGCGCCCACCAGAAAGAACGCCAGAACGCCGACGCTCCACGTGAGAAGGTTCTTCGTCAACTGGTTGGCGACGTTCTTCGAGCGCACCTGTCCGGCCTCCAACATGGCGAACCCGGCGTGCATGAAGAAGATGAGAAACGTGGCGACGAGCACCCACAGGAGGTTGATTCCCTCCGCGAGAACTTCGAGGTCGCTCGTTCCCTGCGCGAGCATGACCGGATCGCTCACTCCTCTACCTCCTTCGTCGGCACTATCACCATATCATCTGGACGACTGTCCACGAAAATCAAATCTTCTACAACGTCTGTATTTCGCATCACGATATAACACGACAGTAGTCTACCTTATAAGATTGATTGTTGAAGAACACAGTTTATTGCCATTGGCCTTGGACGAACGCTCGATTTATTATCGCATATCGTCTGTATAAGGTTGTAAATTGGGCAGAAAGTAGCCGTTCTAACTGCAGATTTCTGGACAATCGTCGATCCGCCGCTCGTCTGGCATCCTGTCCTATTACCGGGAATGCGCGCGACGACTGGCGACCTTCTCCGTCCGAACCGTGGAGACCGCGGGAACGAACCCTCCATGATTTCAACTGGAGATTTGGAAACAGACTAGTGGCTTACCGCCCGCCGACGATGTACACCTTCTTGGAACTGGTGTTGATGAGCGACGGAACGAAACTCGCCCGGGTCTGGGATAGCAGTCGATACCCGAAACACTACCTCTACGTCGAAGAAATGAAGCAGGACGAAACCGAGTTCGAGGAGGGAGGGCTGCTTAACGGTGGCGAATGGAAGAAGAACCAGAATCTGAACCCACGGTTCACGCAATGGGTGTTCGAGGAACAAGACGTGCGGTTACCGTTCTATCCGCACACCCACAAAGGCTACGAGAAATACTTCGATTTCTTCACCGCGTACGGTCCACACCCGGTGTTAACCTCTGGTGAGGATGGACACGAACTGAAAAGGTCACGAATCGAAGGCGAACTCGATCCCCGCTTCCCCTGGTAAGCCACGAGGAGGACTTGAACCCTCTTCAGGTCCCGTCGGTCGTGCTAAACTCGAGGATAGCCGACATCGTTCCGACGACGAGATATCCTGCCAGCGCACCGATTGCGATGGCTGCCAACATCACTACTCCGTTGACGAGAATCACGGCCAGCGTCAGAATAAGAACTAGTACGAACGACACCACCTCTCCGATGCCGCCTGAGAACAGCAACCGACCGAACACCAACAGCGAGAGTCCAATCCCGACGACGGCACCGATGAGTACGGGTATCATGATCAGAACGAGCAAGAGGGAAGCGTCAGTGCGTCGGTCTCGTTCAGACGAATGCCATCGGTGGAAACCGACGACGGCGACACTCACGACGAATCCCGGAAGGACGAGGAATCCAAGATGAATCGTCTCTGGTAGTAGACCAGTACTCAGTCCGAACGTACCGATGCTCCACGCGGATTCGTCATCGGCCGTCACGAACTGATAGAGGAACAGATAGCCGCTGATGTAGATGGCAGCGAGAAGTACACCTCCAACTACCCCTCGCTTGAACTCGTCACGAATCGGCATCCTGCTGAAACGAGTATCGGTCATCCCGGGTTTATTTTCTGTATTTTGGTATAAAATCTTCCGCTGGTCGATCTTTGATTCTCACCTGGTTACAGTGATTCGGCGATCGTTTCTGCGAAGTAAGTCAGGATCAGATCTGCCCCGGCGCGCTTTATCGACAGTAGCGACTCCAGTGCCGTCTCCTCTAGGTCCAACCACCCCTTCTCGGCGGCGGCGTGGAGCATCGCGTACTCCCCGGAGACGTTGTACGCGGCGACAGGGTGGTCGAACTCCTGCCGAATGTCCCGAACGATATCGAGGTACGGGAGCGCGGGCTTGACCATCAGTACGTCCGCGCCCTGCTCCACGTCGAGGGCGACTTCGCGCATGGCTTCCCGCGCGTTGGCCGGATCCATCTGGTAGTGGCGCCGGTTGCCGAAGGCTGGCGCGCCGTCTGCCGCGTCGCGGAACGGGCCGTAGAAGGCGCTCTCGTACTTCGCAGCGTAGCTCATGATGGGAACGTCCGAGTAGCCCGCGTCGTCCAGCGCGGTGCGGATCGCGCCGACCATCCCGTCCATCATCCCGCTGGGTGCGACCATCTCGGCTCCGGCCTCGGCGTGCGAGACAGCGATCTTCTGCAGGAGGTCGAGCGTCTCGTCGTTCTTCACGGTGAGTCGCGGGTCGTCCGCCGCCTCGTCCTCCAGCACCCCGCAGTGACCGTGCTCGGTGTACTCGCAGAGACAGACGTCGGTGATGACCGTCGCGTCTGTTTCTCGCATGATTCGGCGCGTGGCCTCCTGGACGACGCCGTCGTCGGCCCACGCGCGGGTACCCCGGTCGTCTTTCGATTCGGGGATGCCGAACACCATCACGGTCTCGACGCCTGTTTCCAGCACTTCTTCGACACGGGCGACGCTCTCGTCGATCGGTACTCGCTCGTGTCCCGGCATCGACTGGATGGCGACTCGCTCGTCGGTCGTCGCGTCGATGAACACCGGTGCGATGAGGTCGCTCGCGTCGAGGCTCGTCTCGCTAACCAGTTCTCGGAGGCCGTCCCGGCGAAGACGGCGAGGGCGCTCGATGGGGTTCATACAGGTCGTACCCGTGGAACACCCAAAACCGCGTCGTTCCATCGATGGGTCACAACGCATTTACTCCATCACATCAATACTCGCATCTGATGAAGTTCGCCTCGCTCGTCGCAATCGAGCCGTCCATACCCGTCGCCCTGTTCGCCCTCTCGATATTCGGTGTCGCTATCCTCTCGTTCGCTCCCGGTTCACGGTCGCTGCGGACGTTCGTCGCCGACTACGGTGTGATACTGCTCGTCGCCGGAATCGCAGTCGCCGCCCTCGTCGGTATCCTCCTCTTCGTGTTCGGTGACGAAGAACTCGCCAGACAGTGGTTAGACCAGTACGGTCTCATGGCGCTCTTTCTCATCCTCATCCTGGAGGGTGCGATGCTGTTGTACTTCGCACCGAGCGAGAGCCTCGTTCCCGTCGCGGTTCACGTGATCGCGTCGCCGGAGGACGTTCGAAGTATCGCCATCGTCATCTTCGTCGCCGTCATCGGTGCGACCATCGGCCAGTACGCCCTGTTCTTACTGGCGAAGCGGGGCGGTCGGGAGTATCTCCTCGAAAAACCGTGGTTCCGGGTCAGTGAATCGTCGATCAACCGATTCGACGGCTGGTTCCAGCGATGGGGTCGCGTCGTCGTCCCGGTGAGTAACGCCCTGTTGTTCACTCGGGGGATGCTCACCGTTCCCGCCGGATTCGCGGAGATGCGCGACTGGGAGTTCATCGTCCTCTCGGCACTCGGGACGCTCATCTTCCAGTCGTGGCTCGCCGCCGCCGCACTGTACGCAGTCGAACTGGGCATCTTCGATTCGCTCCCGTTCTGACTCGCCTTACCTTTCGTTGACATCTGTAGGGTTGTCACGAACCTCTCGACGGAACTGTGTTCGTTTCCGAATGGTCGCCATGCTATCATAGCGATAGACCTAACAGCGACCCAAACGTACTTTCCAGTGCGCCCGTGTGCCGTTTGTCGCGTGCCATGCTATGAACGCCGCGCGGGCGCACTTTCCATCGAAACGTGAGTTACATCGATAGCTGGTTGGGACAGTATCTCGGCAGTAATGGGCTATTTATCATCGAACGGCGACTCTCTAGTGATGTCCCAGCAGTCGATCATCGAGCGCGTCTTACTGTTGGTCTTCGGACTGTCTTTTCTCGTCTTCGGTGTCTACCTCGCACTCCAAGTGAACAGCATTCCTTCGGCGTTCGCTCGTCACCGTCTCGCTATCGGTATTCTCGTCACCATCCTCGTCGGATTCGTTTTCGTCGTGACGAGTCTCGGTTATCGGTGACGAACCCGAATTCGAGGTCGTCTGTGAGGAACGAACTCGCGCTCGTCGATGATCGAAGAGAGACTCGAAGGGTGGATTCGGTCAGGCAACTTCGGTCGCTCCGGGCTCTTCGGCGGCCAGTCGGTCGGCCCGTCGCCGGTTTTTGAGCACCAGCGCGCCGAAGGCGACCACGCCGACAGCCCGGAGCACGAGGTCGAACGACCCCGGATCGAACGTCGGCAGTCCGACCAGACCGAACAGACCGACGACGGTGTTGAACAGCAAGAGCGGTGCCATGAGCAAGAGCGCCGAGAGCGCGAACCACGTCCTGTCTGCTCGACTCACGTCGGTATAGAGATACCCGATGACGGTCGCACCGAGCGCGATGACCCCGACGAACACCCCTGCGACCGGTATCAGCACTTCGGGGATAAAATAACCGAGTTGGGTCACGTCGGAGAGACCGATGACGTGAACCTCCTGTCCGGTTCCAACCCCGCGCAGGAGGAGGATGCCCGGCGTCAGCACGAACGCGAAAGGAACGATTGCCTTGTTCAGCGAGAGCGAGAACGCCTCCACCCCTGTCTGGAACTGGTCGGATTTAGCGATCCCGGAGGCTGCGTAGGCGGCCACAGCCACCGGGGGCGTGATGTCTGCGATGACGCCGAAATAGAGGATGAACAGGTGTGCCGAGAGGATGGGGATACCGAATCCGGCGATGGCGTCGCCGAGCATCGAGACGAGGATGATGTAGGTCACCGTCGTCGGCATCCCCATCCCGAGGATGATCGAGGAGATGGCGGTGAGCACCAGCAGGACGACGATGGAACCACCACTCACGGTTCGGATGAGTGCGGTCAGGTTCGGCCCGAGACCACTGACGCTGATGACGCCGGGGATGATGCCCGCCGCAGCGACAGCGATGACCACCGTGGTCGCAGTTCGTGCCCCCGAGTCCATCGATTTGAGGACGAACCCGCCGTACTGGAACGCCTTGTTGTCGGCGAGTCGCGGTCGCTGTAGTGCCTTCGCCCCTTTCGCCACCGCGCTATCGACCTGGCCGTCGAAATCGAGGAGCGGCGCGTCTTCGAGTGGCCGGGCGACGAGGGTGACGATACTCACCGCGAGGATGATCCAGCCGAGCTGTCCCGCAACCGCACCCAGTGCGCCAGCAGTCGTCATACCCGCGCCACCGCCGCCAGCGAGCAGCGAGACGATTCCGACGCCCGCAGTCGAAAATGCGGCGAACTGGAGGACGACCACCCCTGCGATAGTGCCGAGCAGGGGAACCCTCGAACTCCGGTTGTACGCGGCGACGAGCGCGATGAGGGCACCGATGGCGATCAGCGTGAACCACGCCGCTCGCTCGATGGAGAGACGTTCGATGATGAGGTAGTAGAGCAGCAGTATCAGTGGAACGAGATAGAACCAGCCACGCAGCAGATGCGGACGAAGCGTCACGATTTCCGTGTCTGCCAGTCCACCGATGCTCTCTTTCGACGCTTCGAGGTGAACCATCACCCAGACGCCGAAGAAGAAGACGACCGCCGGAATCGCCGCCGCCATGATCACGTCACGGAACGGCGTCAGCGTGTACTCCACGATGAGGAACGCTGCCGCCCCCATCACTGGTGGGAGGATCTGCCCGCCGGAGGACGCAGAGGCTTCGACCGCGCCCGCGAACTCCGACCGGTAGCCGGATCGCTTCATCAGCGGGATCGTGAATGCACCCGTCGTCACCGTGTTTGCGATCGACGACCCACTGATGGTGCCCATGAAGCCCGATGCGAGGATGGACGCCTTCGCGGGACCACCCTTGCGCCGCCCGGTCGCGGCGTAGGCCAGCTCGATGAACCACTGGCCTGCGCCGCTCATCTCCAGGAACGCGCCGAAGAGGATGAAGATGTAGATGAACCGAACGCTCACCGTGACGGGAATCCCGAACACGCCGTTCTCGGTGTTGTACCAGAGGTTCTGGACGATGGAACTCCAGTCGAGTGGCGGGATCGAGAGCACGCCGACGACGGGTGCGTCGATGGGGATGAGATACCCCCATCGCGCGTAGACGATGAACAGCGCGACGATAGTCATCAGATACAAGCCGAGCGCACGCCGGGTCGCATCCAGTACGAGGAGGACACCGAGCGCACCGAGGACGAAGGCGTAGGACACCTCGTTCAGTGGAATCCCGAGGAGAGAGATCGCTTCGACGACCGGCGAGAGGAACGGATACACCTCAGAAATCGTCCGTCCAAACCCCAGACCGAGCGCCCGCATCCGACGAATCTCACCGAAATCGGTGAGCATGTAGGAGACAGACAGTATCGCTATCCCCATCATCACGAAATCGACGGGCGTAATCCGCGTCCTGTCGCGGTCGATCATCGCCCACCGAACGCCTCGTCGGACGCCCGCGAGACCGCGCGTGAGAGGGTTGTCTGATCCGAATCGCTCCCTGAAGTACGGAACGATCTGCCCGAACCGTCGCGTGAAGAATCCTCGTCCGGTCGTCGTCGGAAACAGCAGAAAGGTCAATAGCAGGGCGAACGTGACGTGGATGGCGTTCACCTGCAACAACTGGAGCGCCGCGATTCGAACCTCACCGACCACTGGCAGCGTCACCCTGAAGATGAAGCCACGGGCGGCAAGCCACATCTGGAACGCGGAAAACACGATAGCGATAACCGAGGTGACGATGGCTGCCGTCCCTCGAAGTCTGCGCCGATGCTCGAGCTCTTGGACGAGCTCTTCCTGTTCTTCCTCGGTGAGTGTGTCGCTCATGATGAACACCGCTGGGTGACGAACAGTTCGACCGACTCGCCACCCGAGAGTGCGACGAGGTCGTAGCGTTGCTCACCGACGACGAGTTCGTGGCCCGCGATGTCGCCGGGTGCGATCGGGATGCTCGCGTAGCTTCCCTCCGGGTCGAAGACGAACCAGCCATCCTCGCGGGTGACGTTCGCTCGGGCCGGAAGTCCCGCGCCGTACGATTGGAACCGCATCTCGACCATCTCCAACTCGCTCCCGTTGACGGCGTACACGTCGTGGACCGGCGTCTTCTCGACGCTATGGTTGTACGCGAGTGTTACTCGCGTCCCGTTTTCGACCGGGACGACGAGGATCGGCTCGCCAGTGTCTGCGTCTGCGACGACGAGGATCATCTCTTCCAGGTCGGTCTGCTCACGAGTGTCCGTCTGCGTGTGCTCGCCCGCCTGCGCGCCCGTCGGAATCGCGACGACCGACCCCGTCAGGAGGAGGATGGCGCAAAGCGTTAGCGCCCGGAGCACGCCGCCGGAATTACGACGAACTGTTGTTCCCACCGGTTTGGTTCCCTCCTGTCTGGTTGCCACCACCCTGCGTCGTCGCCGGGCCGAATATCTCTCGTGCCGCGGGGTGAAGCGGGATGGACATCCCATCCAGCGCACTGTCTCGGCCGATGAACTGCTGTTTCAGCGTCAACTGACCGACGTTGTTGAAGATCGATTGTGTCACTCCTCGGACGGCTTCGTTCGACTGGTCTTCCGTCGTCGCTATCATCGCCTGCACCGCGATGGTCTGGACGGCTTCGTTCTGCCCGCTGTAGGTGTTGGCAGGAATCTCGTCGTCCGCGAACCATCTCGCCTGCTGTTTGATGTTCTCTCGCGCCTGATCGGTGACCTCCACGAAGGCGATGTTGTTCGTCGTCGCCAGTTCCTCGATCGCACCGACGGGCCAACCGCCGACGACGAATGCGGCGTCGATGTCGCCGTTCCGCAGTTGGTCTGCCGCCTGCGAGAAGCCGGTGTTCTGCTCGGTGAAGTCGTTCTGCTGGATGCCGACCGATTCGAGGATCTGGAGCGCGTTCACCTGCGTTCCGCTTCCCAGGTCACCCGTGTTGATGGTCGCGCCTTCGAGGTCTTCGAGTGTCTCGATGTCACTTCCTTGGAGCGTGACGATGTGGATCGTCTCGGGATAGAGCGTCGCCACACCTCGGAGGTTTTCGATGGCGTTCCCCTCGAATTCCTCGATTCCCGACCCGTTGAATGCGAAGAAGGCGACGTCGTTCTGGATGAGCGCGAAGTCGGCGTTCCCCTGCGCGAGTCCGCCGACGTTCTCGACGCTCGCACCTGTGGACTGCACCTGCACCGTGAAGTCAGTGTTATCCTCGATAATCGTCTTGAACTGGTTCGAGAGCGGGAAGTACGTCCCCCCGGTACCGCCCGCGAACCACGTCAATCGTTGTTGCTGTGCCAGCGCGTCCCCGGAGAGGCCGAGGAGTCCTGTTACACCTGCTGCTTTTACGAACGTTCGTCTGTTGAGTTCCCCCACCATACAACAGTCGACCTCTCCCTGAGAGTTCATATATCCAATCGACGCTTTGGGCGAGAAACCCCGCGATACCTGCCGGTAACGTCGAATACCGAGAGGAAACAATACCTTTCCCGAGGGGTTTCGAATCGAAAGTGTATTTGACTCCCGATACGAGTACGAGGGTATGGAAACGATACGTGCCAACGAATATCACGACATCGCCAAAGTGAGTGACCCACAGCTCTCACCGGATGGCGAGCGAGTGGCGTTCGTCCGCTCCGTGCCAGACGACGACGAACAGTACGAAGCGACAGTGTACGTCGTCCCGATCGGTGGTGGCGAACCGACACAGTTCACCATCAGCGAAGGCGTGGACAGCAGTCCACGATGGAGTCCGAGTGGCGACCGGCTTGCGTTCGTGAGTACGCGCGGTGCGGACGACGACCGCCCACAGTTGTGGGTGCTGCCGACGTCAGGTGGTGAAGGACGACAGGTCACGGACGTGGCAGGTGGTGTCTCGCAGTTGACGTGGTCACCCGACGGAACGAAGATCGCGTTCGTCCAGCAGAGCACCGAAGACGACCGGGATGAGGAGCGAGATATCTTACTCGATGGCGAAGAGTACGAACCAGAACCGCCAGATCCCCGCGTCATCGATCGGAAGGTCTACCGCGCGGGGAGACAGTACTTCGACGGCAAACGAAGCCACGTCTATCTCGTCGACCTCGCGGACGACGACTCGGCCGAGCGACTCACTGACGGTGACTTCGACTTCGTGGGGCCGGAGTGGGGAGACGCGACGACGCTCTACTACGGCGCTCGGCGCGAAGGTGACCCCGACGACAACATCACCGTCGATATCGTCGCCTACGACATCGAATCCGGCGAGGAAGAGTCGGTCGTCCAGACGACCGGCTGGGGGGCGTCCATCGCGGCGACCGAGGATGGACGGATCGCCTACCTCTACACGCCGGAGGAGAAGGCGACGCTTCGACAGACCGAGATCAAGGTGCTCGACCGCGAGAGCGGCGAGACGGTGACGCTCACCGAGTCGCTCGACAGAACACTCTCTATCGGCCCGCAGTGGGACGACGACGAACAGACGGTTTACTTCGGTACGCCCGACGAGGGCGACTACGTCGTCTGGCGCGTTCCCGGCGACGGAAGCGAGGAACCCCAGTTGGTTCTCGGCGAAGGGCACATCACCGATTTCTCGGTCGGTTCGGACGCCGTCGCGTACGCGAAATCCGAATGGGATCATCCGGGCGACGTGTTCGTTTCCACGCCCGGTGGTGCCGAAACTCGGCGACTCATCCGCGCCAACGCGGAGTATCTCGACGAGCGAGCGGTCAGTCAACCCGAAGAACTCTGGTTCGAATCGGACGATGGAACCGAAGTGCAGGGATGGGTACTGACGCCCCCCGATTTCGACCCCGACGAACAGTACCCCCTGGCGGTCGAGATCCACGGCGGGCCTCACTCGATGTGGTCGACGAGCGGAACGATGTGGCACGAGTTCCAGACGCTCGCAGCGGCGGGGTACGTCGTCTTCTGGAGCAACCCACGCGGTTCGACCGGGTACGGTGAAGACCACATGGCCGCCATCGAACGTGGCTGGGGAACCGTCGATTACGAGGACGTGATGGCCGGAACCGACGCCGTCGCAGAACGCGACTACGTTGACGAGGACAACATGTTCGTCACCGGCGGGAGCTACGGCGGCTATCTCACTACCTGGGTCGTCGGCCACACCGACCGGTTCGAGGGTGCGGTGACCCAGCGCGGTGTCTACGAACTCAACAGCTTCTACGGTTCGACGGACGCCTTCAAGCTCATCGAGTGGGATTTCGACACGACGCCGTGGGAAGAACCCGAGTTCCTCTGGGAACGCTCGCCGATGGCATACATCCAGGACGTGACGACGCCGACGCTCGTCATCCACAGCGACAACGACTTCCGCGTTCCGGTGAACAACGCGGAGATGCTCTACTTGCTCCTCAAGAAAAACGACGTGGAGACCCGCCTCGTGCGCTACCCACGCGAGGGTCACGAACTCTCCCGAAGCGGCGAACCGGCTCACGTCGTCGACCGACTGAAGCGCATCATCCGTTGGTTCGACGGCTACTCGGACTACCACGAGGTGCCGACGGCGTTAGAGCGCGGTGACGACGGTCTGTCGGCGGCAGCCGACGAAGACGATGACGACGAAAGCGGTGATGAAAACGAGAGTAACGACGAAGACGAGAGCAGTGAGGAAGAGCGATAAATAGGACGAAAAATCGAAGGTCGATAGAGCCGACCCACGACAACTTTTCACAACGGGGGGTGCGTTTCGTTCGCGGTCTCGATTTCAGAAATCACCGTGTCTGCTAGCGTTTTTTCAGTGGAAACGAGGGGGTTGATGACCCGGCTTCGAAGATCGGGATACTGTCCGCTCGATAGAACTACTGAGGGGGATCTCGGTAGCGTTCAGAACCGCCACTCCTCCGGTGCTTCCAGTCGGTTTTCTACTTGAAATAAAGGGGACTAGTCGACGATGATCTCGGAGCCTTCGTTCTCCGAGCCATCCGTATCGGGTTTCATCCGGCGTTCGTAGCGGTCGATCCAGTCGGCGAAACATTCGGGGCAGAGTCGCTGGCTATCGATCTGCGAGCGGTCTACCGTCAGTCGAATCGTTCGTGCAAGCGCATCTGTCAGCGGCTCTTGACAGTTATCACACGGGTCGGGTTCGTTGTCGTCGCTCATGAGCGGTCAATGTGACGCCGGATATATAAAACTCGTCAGGCAGAATCGCAGAAGGTATCGGTGCGTGAACGACGTTATGTCGGTGGCGCGTACTGTGTTCCGTTTGCGCCTGGCTGGTGCGGTTGATACTGCATCCCGACCGAGGCGCTCGTACTGGAGAAGAACAGGCGGACGTGCCCGAGCCACGGGATCTTCACCTCGGCGGTGCCGCGAACCCAGTTCGGTTGGACGGGTTCACTGATGCGGACGACCTGATCGTAGGCTCCGTTGTTGTCGCCTTTGGTAATGAACCCGGCGTGGGGTGCGGGACAGTTCGGGAGTTCCTTGCAGTTGTCTGCGCCTGCGATGTACGAGGGGTCGGCTCTGTCGTACCAGTTCTCTCCGTCGCTGACCCAGAAGTGCGCCCGATGGATGATGGGCGTCTCGTAGTTACTTCCATCAGGCCGGTAGATTATCACGTCACCGTAGTCGTTGAAACTCTTATAGCCCGATTCCGATCCCTGTTGGTAGGTGACGACGCCCGTACTCCCTTGTGCGGCGTCCGGGACGAAGCGATTCTCGTCGACGATGAAGATGAGGTCGCCACGTTCCATATGTGGCTCCATGCTTCCGCTCTCGACGGCGACCATCGGCGGCCAGACGCCACTGACGGCGAAGAGTACGAGACCGATCGCAGCGACGACGGCGACACTTTCCAGCATCTCACGGACGAACACGACCGTTCCGTTATCGGTGTGCCGGAACCAGCGAAGCCACGCGACCGGCCCCGAACCATCGGGACCAGTATCCCGAACGCCGTCTGGCGACGACTCGTCTGGGGGACTCATTACGCTATCCGTAGACCGTCTCCAGTTGTTAACCTTCTGGGTTGGTTCGCTACGTTTTTTGCCTCTCCCCGTGTCGAGTAGAAACGTGCCACTCGAAACCCCGGCTCGAATAGTCAGTGAGATTACAAGCCGTGGGTACAACGCGGACCGCGAGGCAGTGACGCTTCTCGCGCGCGCATCCGACCCTGAAAGCGCGCTCGACCGTGCAGTCGAACACGCGCCCGATGACGCCCTCAAACTCTCTGTCGAGCACGTTAGGAGCGTTCTCGATACGACACCGACCGGGAACGGAAACCCCTCCGTTTCAACTGGAAAGGCGGCGGTCGAACCGCAAGCAAACGGCGGTGCTGTTCCAGTCGAAACAAAGGGGTCGACGTCACAGAGTCGGAACCCTCACCAGCCTGATATCGCGGGCGACGTCACGGGCCAGAGTACCGGAACCGGTGAGTACGACGATTTCGTCACGGTGTTCCGCGACCGATTCCAGCGACTCTCGGGCAAACTCCGTGGTCGGGTGAACGCTCGCCCGACGAATGCCGTCGCCGAGATGCCCGGTGGCAGTGACGCTGCGATGGTCGGGATGATAAGCGACATCCGCTCGACTGCGAACGGCCACTGGCTTATCGAACTCGAAGATACGAACGGTACCTTCCCCTGTCTCGTGATGAAGGACAAGGAGTTCGCCGACGTCGTGGACGAACTCCTGTTGGACGAGACCATCGCGGTGGAGGGAACACTCGCAGGTGACGCAGGTATCCTGTTCGTGGACTCGCTTCACTTCCCCGACGTACCTCGAACCTACCAGCCCTCCACTGCTGACCGCCACGTGCAGGCGGCGCTCATCAGCGACGTCCACGTCGGCAGCCAGGAGTTCATGGCCGATGCGTGGTCGCGGTTCACGGATTGGCTCCACACCGACGAGGCCCAGCACGTCGAATACCTGCTCATCGCGGGCGATATGGTCGAAGGCGTCGGTATCTACCCGAATCAGGACGAGGAACTCGACATCATCGACATCTTCGAGCAGTACGAGGAGTTCTCGGAGTACCTGAAAGAGGTGCCCGGCGACATGGAGATCGTCATGATCCCCGGTAACCACGACGCGGTGCGCCTCGCCGAACCACAACCCGGTTTCGACGACGAGCTCCGCGAGATCATGGACGTTCACGACGCTCGCATCACGGGCAACCCCTCCACGGTCACCATCGAAGGCGTCTCGGTGCTGATGTATCACGGCGTCTCGCTGGACGAGGTCATCGCCGAACTCCCCGCCGAGAAGGCGAGCTACGACGAACCCCACAAGGCGATGTACCAACTCCTCAAGAAGCGCCACGTCGCGCCGCAGTACGGCGGTCACACCCGTGTCGCACCCGAGGAGAAAGATTACCTCGTCATCGACGAGGTGCCGGACATCTTCCACACCGGCCACGTCCACAAACTCGGCTTCGGCAAGTATCACAACGTGCTCGCTATCAACTCCGGCTGCTGGCAGTCCCAGACCGACTTCCAGAAGAGCGTGAACATCGACCCCGACGCCGGGTTCGCGCCCATCGTCGATCTGGATACGCTCGACGTGACGGTTCGAAAGTTCGCCTGACGATTTTCGCAAAAACCCGTCTTCGTCTCCTGATTCTCCAGTTGAAACGAAGGGGGTTAATTCCCACTGCCAGATTGAGAAAACTCTGGAAAAGTTGTGAATTTCGAACAGCGGTCCGTCGGCGTACTTGATTTCAGTTCGGCGACTTGACGAACGACAGCCGACACAAAAAGCGACCGGATAGAACGGTTTTCTACCGATTCAGTGTGTGAATCGCGTGTCCGAGCGCGTTCTCGGCACACTCCATGACGGCTTCCGAGAGCGTCGGGTGGGTGTGAACCGTGGCGGCCACGTCTTCCAGCGTCGCACCCATCTCGATGGCCAGTCCGAGTTCGGCGATGAGTTCGGAGGCCTCGGGGCCGACGATCTGCGCGCCGAGGACGAAACCACTGGGTTCGTCGGCGACGATCCGGACGAAGCCATCGGCGTGGCCCGTGGTGAGCGCGCGGCCGCTGGCCTGGAACGGGAACTTGCCGACGGCGGGTTCGAAGCCCTGTTCTTCGGCTTCTGCTTCGGTCAGGCCGACCGTGCCGATCTCGGGGTCGGTGAAGACCGCGGCGGGCATGGCCTGGTAGTCGATGGCCGATGGTTCACCAGCGATGACTTCGGCGGCGACCTGCCCCTCCTTGCTCGCCTTGTGCGCGAGCATCGGTTCGCCCGCCACGTCACCGATGGCGTAGATGTGCTCTTGCTCGGTGCGCGCGCGGTCGTCCGTCTGGATGAATCCCTTCTCGTCCGTCTCGATGCCTGCGCTCTCCAGTTCGAGCGTGTCGGTGACCGGCTGGCGACCGACCGCCACGAGCACCTTCTCGGCACCGAACTCGGAGACGTCGCCGTCTTCGTTTTCGGTCATGACGGTGATGCCTGCGCCCGACTCCTCCCACTCCTTGGCGGCCTGCCCGAAGTGGAAGTCGATGCCGAGTTCCTCGGCCTTCTTCTTGACCGGTCGTGCGAGGTCGTCCTCGTAGCCCGGCAGCACCGAATCGAGCATCTCCACGACCGTCACGTCGGAGCCGAGTTTGGCGAAGACGCCTGCGAGTTCCATGCCGATGTAGCCCGCGCCGACGATGATGAGGCTCTCCGGCACGTCGTCCAGCGCGAGTGCCTGCCGCGAGTTGAGCACGTGTTCGCCGTCGAACTCGAAGCCGGGAATCTCGATGGGGCGGCTCCCGGTGGAGATGATGGCGTGCTCGAAATCGACCGTTTCCGAGCCCTGACCTTCGCCACCGTGGACGATGCGAGCGGAGTTCTCGTTGGCGAACTCGGCCCGGCCTTCCATCAGGGAGACGCCGTTTGCCTTACAGAGTTTCTCGACACCGCCGGTCAACTGCGAGACGACGCCGTCTTTCCACTCGACCATCTCGCCGAAGTTCACGTCGAGTTTCGTGTAGATGCCCATGTCTTCGGCGTTGCTCGCCTCGTGAGCCAGGTCAGATGCCGTAATCATCGCCTTCGACGGGATGCAGCCGTAGTTCAGGCAAGTTCCACCGTAGGCGTCCTTTTCGACGAGCGTCACGTCGAGCCCCTGTTGGCCTGCGCGGATGGCGGCGACGTAACCGCCCGGTCCTGCGCCGATAACCAGCACGTCCGTTCCAGTCGAGATATCTCCGACGACCATTACCTGGACAGAGTGGCTACCGGGTAAAAAATCAGGTGGATTCGGGTGTCGTCTGGAGCAATAAAGCGGCATGCCATAGCAAGCCAAGGTGTTGCCCTTCTCCGATTCTAACATCAGATAGAATCATGAACGACGTCGTTTCGAGTTCGGCGGTGGGGGAGTTCGCCACGCGATACATCGACGAGCTACTGGCACTACTGCTGATGCTGATCGGCGTAACAGTACTGCTCGTCCCGAGAGCCGATGTCGTCGGTGCGTCGATGGTCGTTATCGCTGTGCTGGCGTGGGTGACCGACTGGCTGTGGGAGTGAGCCGGAAAACGAATCGTCGGACGAAAAATCAGCGACTCCCGATTACTCCAACAGGAGCAGTTTCGGGTTGTTCAGGTATTCGAGCACCTGATTGGCGAACGCCGCGACGACCGCTCCGTCCACGATGCGGTGGTCGATGGACATCGAGATGGGGAGCGTGTAGCGGGCTTCGACCTCGTCGCCGACGACGACGGGGCGCTTTTTGAGTTCGCCGAGTCCGAGGATACCGACCTCGGGGTAGTTGATGATGGGCGTCGCGTACTCGCCGCCGATGGCACCGAAGTTCGTGATGGAGAACGTCCCGCCCTGCATCTCCTCGCGCGAGATGGTGCGGTCGCGGGCCTTCTCGACCAGCTCGTTCATCTCCGAGGAGATCTGGAGCATGTCCTTCTGGTCGACGTTCTTGATGACGGGCACCATCAGGCCGTTGTCCGTGGCCACCGCGATGCCGATGTTGTAGTAGTTCTTGAGAACGATCTCCTCGTTCTCCTCGTCCAGCGCGGCGTTGAGATACGGGAAGTCTTTCAGTGCCGCCACGATGGCCTTCAGCACGAAGGGCATGTAGGTCAGCTTGATACCCTGTTCTTCGGCGATATCCCTGAGTTCGGAGCGCGTCTCGACCAGTTCCGTCACGTCGATGGAGTCGTGGTGAGTGACGTGCGGCGCGGTGTACTTCGACTTCTCCATCTGCTTGCCGATGGTGCGTCGGATACCGCGGTAGGGGACGCGCTCTTCGCGCGGCCCGGTCTCGCCCGTGGCGACTGCCGCGGCGTCTGCGGCCTGGGCCTGCTGTTGTGCCTCGGTGTACTCCATGACGGCTTCGGGCGTGACGAACGCCTCGCCGTCGCGTTCTTCAGTTGCGGGCACGGCGTCGAGGTCGACACCCTGCTCGTCGGCGAGTCGCCGGGTCGCGGGCGCGGCCAGCGTGCGGTCGCGGTCTGCCGATTCGACCGTGGTCGACGACGGACCGCCAGAACTGTCGCTGCCGTTGGCCGGCTGGATCTCGATCTCGTCGTCCGTCTCGATGTCGCTTACCTCGGCTTCGACCGATTCGGTCTCGCTCTCTGCTGCCGACCGAACGTCCTGTTCCGTCACTCGGCCACTCGGGCCGGTTCCGTCGACTCCGCCAATATCCACACCGAGTTCGCGTGCGAGTCGGCGCGCGCTCGGGGCAGCGAATACGCGACCCTCTGGCGTCGTCGTCTCCTCTGAGACTTCCGGCTCTTCGGCGACCTCTTCCTGCGACTCGGTCGGCTGGTCTGCTTCGGCGCTCTCGGTGGTCGGCTCTTCGTCCTCTTCCCCTTCCACGTTGAACGTGATGATGACGTTGCCGACGGGGACGACCTCGCCCTCTTCGGCTCGCAGTTCACGAACCGATCCGTTGACGGGCGAGGGAACCTCCACGATGGCTTTGTCCGTCTCGACCTCCGCGACCGGTTGGTCTTCGCTGACCGGGTCGCCTTCCTCGACCATCCAACTGACGAGTTCACCCTCGGCCACGCCTTCGCCAACGTCCGGGAGTTTGAATTCGCGTACCATGTTAGAAGTTCACCGCGTCGCGGATGCCTTCCTTGATGCGGGCTGGCTCTGGCAGGTAGTAGTCTTCGAGGCTGTACAACGGGAACGGCGTGTCGAAGCCGGTGATGCGCTCGACCGGTGCTTCCTGATACAGGAGGGCCTCCTCCTGGATCGTCGCCGCGATCTCGCCAGCGAGCCCCCCCGTCTTCGGGGCTTCGTGGACGACCGCCGCGCGTCCGGTCTTCTTGAACGACTCGATGATGGTGTCCGTGTCGAGCGGCGACACGGTTCGAAGGTCGACGACTTCCACGTCGATCTCATCCGCCAACTCCTCGGCGGCTTCCATCGTCGGGCGCATCATCGCACCCCACGTGAACACCGAGATATCCGTCCCTTCCTTGCGAACTGCGGCCTCACCCAGCGGCACCTCGTAGGATTCCGTTGGCACGTCGCCGCGGAACGCGCGGTAGATGAGCTTCGGTTCGAGGAAGATGACCGGGTCGGGGTCTCGAATCGCCGACGTGAGCAGTCCCTTCGTGTCGTATGGCGTGCTCGGCATGACGACCTTGAGGCCGGGCTGGTGGGTGTAGAACGCCTCCATCGACTCGGAGTGGTGTTCGGGCGCGCGGATTCCGCCACCGTACGGTGCGCGAACGACCATCGGACAGGTGAACCGTCCGCGTGATCGCGTGCGCAGGCGGGCCGCGTGCGAGACGATCTGGTCGAATGCCGGATACATGAATCCGGAGAACTGCATCTCCGGCACCGGCTTCAGACCGTAGGCGGCCATCCCGATGGCCGTCCCGACGATACCGGACTCGGCCAGCGGCGTGTCGATGACGCGGTCGTCACCGAACTCCTCGTAGAGGCCTTCCGTGGCGCGGAACACACCGCCGTTCTTGCCGACGTCCTCGCCCATGACGATGACGTCGTCGTCCTGTTTCATTTCAGTGTACAGCCCGTCGCGGACTGCCTGCACGAGCGTGAGGTTTTCCGATTCAGTGGTTGCCTGACTCATTGCTTAGTCCTCCAGAAGTGCTTCGTCCCCGTACTGCTCGCGGATGCGCTCGAACCAGTCACGTTGTTCCTGTAATCGCTTCGGCATGCCCGCGTACACGTGTTTGAATATCTCTTCGGGGTCGGGTCGCTCGACAGCCTCTGCTTCGTCGATGGCATCGGCGACCTCCTGTTTGATGTCGGCCTCGATTTCCTCGACGCCGTCGTCGTCGATCCGGCCCGTGTTCCGCAGGAACTTCTCCATACGCGGGATCGGGTCCTTTTTTTTCCAGCGTTCGACTTCGTCGTCGTCGCGGTAGACGGTCGGATCGTCGGCGGTGGTGTGCGCGCCGAAGCGGTATTGCACCGCTTCGATGAGCGTCGGACGCAGTTCGTCCTCACCGGGATTTTTCGCCTTGTCCACGGCTTCTTTCGTCACCTTGTACACGGCGAGGGGATCCATCCCATCGACCTGCACACCCTCGAAACCGTACGCCTGTGCTTTCTGGGCGATGGTCTTCGAGGCGGTCTGGCGTTCTCGTGGCACCGAGATAGCCCACTGGTTGTTGTTACAGAAGAAGACGGCGGGTGCGTCGAAGACGCCCGCGAAGTTCAGTCCCTCGTGGAAGTCGCCTTCGCTCGTCGCGCCGTCGCCGAAGTAACAGAGGAACGCTTTCTCCTCTCCCTTCAGGCGCGATGCCCACGCAGCGCCCGTCGCGTGGGGAATCTGCGTTGCAATCGGAACTGCGACGGTGAAGATGTTCGAGTCCGCGGGAATCTCGTTGCCCGCTTCGTGGCCCATCCAGTAGAGCATGGTCTGTTTAAGCGAGAGACCACGGACGAGCGCCGCACCGTGTTCACGGTAGCTCGGGAACATCCAGTCGTCGTCGCCGAGCGCGTAGACGCTCCCGATCTGTGCGCCTTCCTGTCCCGAGAGTGGTGGGTAGGTACCCATCCGGCCCTGACGCTGGAGGCTGACTGCTCGCTCGTCGAAGTGACGTGCGAGTCGCATCTTGCGGTAGATGTCCACCAACTCCTCGTCGGAGAGGTCCGGCACCTCCGCACCGTCCAGCACCGTGCCGTCTTCGTCCAGTATCTGTACTCGTTCCTGGGGGTCTTGGTGTACGATGCTCACGGTCGAACCCATCCTGACATGTGCGAAAAAACTCTCGCGCGCATTATAGGGTTTTCGTAATTAACTTCCCATAGGAACCGCTCCGTATGTCATTTTTGCAGGTTTGTGCTACAACTGGCGAGATAAATTGCACATTTAAAATTGCTGTCCGGATGTCGGTCTCACGATGGACAGATCTGTACAAGTTAGGGCGTCTACGGACTTCATTGCACACAGTCTTCGTCGCGTCTCAGACCGAGGCCCGGAGGGCCTCGCGCCTCACGGTTTCACCGTTCACTCATACGGAAGCGCGACGCGCTTCCCGCCTCGCCTGCTCGACGCTCTTCCCGTCCCGAAGGATCGCGTCGATGAACAACTCGCCAGCCTTGTACGACGACCGAACCATCGGCCCGCTCGCACAGTAGAGGAACCCGAGTTCGTCCTCCGAAACCTGCCGCCACGTCTCGAACTTCGCGGGATGGACGTACTCCTCCACGTCGAGGTGCGTGCGAGACGGTTGGAGATACTGGCCGAGCGTGACGATATCCACGTCGGTCTCTCGAAGATCGGACAGCGTCTGGTACACCTCGTGGTCGTACTCGCCGAGGCCGAGCATCAGACTCGTCTTCGTGTAGATGTCCGACTCACGCTCGACCTGTTCGAGCACGCCGAGACTCTGTTCGTAGCCCGCACGCGGGTCACGAACGGTTCGCTGGAGTCGTTCGACCGTCTCGACGTTGTGGGCGATAACGTCCGGCTCGGCGTCGATTATCTTCTGAATCAGGTGTTCTTCGCCCTGGAAGTCGGGAATCAACACTTCCACGAGGATTCCCGGATGGCGTTTCTTTATCTCTCGGATCGTCTGCGCGAAGTGGCCCGCCCCCTGCCCGTCGAGGTCGTCGCGGTCGACCGACGTGAGAACGACGTAGTCGAGACCGATCTTCGCGATGGCGCTCGCCACGCTCACGGGCTCGTTTGGATCGAGTGGTTCTCCGCCGCCGGTGTCCACGTCGCAGAAGCCACAGCTCCGCGTGCACTGGTGGCCCATCAGCATGAAGGTGGCCGTCCCACCACCATCGTCGTCTCTGCCACTCCAGCACTCTCCGAGATTCGGGCAGTTAGCCTCCTCACAGACGGTGTTAAGGTCGTGTTCTCGAAGCGTCTGTTTGATCCCCGTAAATTCCTGTCCCGACGGCGGCCGCATCTTCAACCAGTCGGGCTTGCGCCGCCCACTCATTAGTGGCAGCTTAGCGCTACCACGACAAAAGGATAGGGTATTCGAGGAAGGTCGCCAGCTTGACTCGAAATCCACGTGTATTCCTCGATTGTCCACCGGAAACTCCGGAGTACCCGCATTCGGTGCGGTACAAGTAGCAAATAACAATGACGCTCATTCGTCTACTTTTGTGACATGGCTACGAACGAAGGCAGCATGGCGACGAACCAGGGCATGAACACGAACGGGCTAGACTGGTTCAGTATGCTCCTCATCGTAATCGGGGCACTCAACTGGGGAATCATCGGTTTGACGGCGCTGATCGGCGAGCAGCTGAACGTCGTCCAGCAGGCGATGGGACTGTTGTTCCTCCCTGATGTCGCCCAGACGGTCACGAACCTCATCTACATTCTCGTCGGTCTGGCAGGGTTGTACTTCATCTACACCAGCTACAAGATCGGTCGTGCGAGCAGACAGGCACGCCAGCAGCCCGCACAGCAGACAGAGTAGCTCACACAGCAGACCGAACTGACTAGTTCGAGTCGCTTCTCTCGATGCGATTGGTGACAGAGACCCACCTTGTCTCTCCCCGACCGACCGTTCATTTTTTCTCCTATAAAATGATTTACTACATTCGATCTCAATACCTATAAATACTATCAGGATTTATAACTTGTATATCCAGAAAACCATGTTCGAGGTATCACGAGACGAAATAACCGACGGGTCATTAGGGCGGGCCCTCGTGCTTCTTGCAGCACCTCTCGTCATGCAGAATTTTGTACAGGTTGCCCAGCAGGTCGTCGACACGTTTTGGGTCGGTCGACTCGGCGAGGATGCGGTTGCTGCAGTCGGATTGAGCTTTCCCGTCACGGCTCTCCTGTTCGCCGTTTTCGCGATCACCAACGTTGGGACACAGGTGCTCGTGTCGCAACGTGTCGGCGCTGGCGACGAATCGAGTGCTCGTCGCGCGGTGTTTCATGGAATCACATTGGCATTCGTTCTGTGTTCGATGCTCACCATTATCGTCATCTTCGCCGCCCCGCAGCTGATACCGCTGTTCGGTGCGACACCGACAGTCACGTCGCTCACCATCGTCTACTTGACCACGCTCGCGTTCGGAATACCACTCGCGGGGATGGGTGATGCTATCGAGATGGGATTCATCGGATGGGGTGATTCGCGCGCTGCACTCTACATCAACATCGTCGCAGTCGTCATCAACATCGTTCTCGATCCGTTCCTCATCTTCGGCTACGGCATTCCCGGATTCGACGGGTTCGATATCGCTGGTGCAGCACTGGCCACTATCCTCGGCTACGGTGGCTCAGCGCTTCTCGCCCTCGGAATGATGGTTCGTGGACGGAACGGGTACACGTTGACCCAGAAGTCGATGACGTTTCGCCTGGACGACTACCGTGAGATCCTCGATATCGGGCTTCCCATGTTCGGCCAGCGCGCTGCCGGGCAGTCTGTCCGCATCATCATCGTCGGCATCGTCACCGTGGCCGGTGGCACTGCTGCCGTCGCGGCGTACACGGTCGGTGCACGAATCGCGAGCGTCGCCTTCATTCCCGCAGGTGGCCTCGCACAGGCGGCACAGAGTATCATCGGACAGAACATCGGGGCCAACAATCCACTGCGTGCGAGTCGAACGACGTGGGTCGGTGTCGGCATCGCTACCGTCGGTCTCACTATCATCGGAATCGTCCAGTGGTTCATCCCCGAACTGCTGACGAACCTGTTCGTCCCCGGCATCAGTGAGGACGGTCTCGCACTCACCATCGACTATCTCAAGATACTCACGTACGGCTACTGGGGCATCGGTGCGATGTACATCTTCAACGCCGGATTCAACGGCGCTCGCCGCACCAAGACGACTATGATCGCGGACATGCTGAAATACTGGGTGATCAGACTTCCCATCGCCGCCCTCGGCGTGATGTGGCTCGGCTACGATGTCCACGCCGTCTTCTGGGCGGTCACGATCTCGAACTGCGTTGCAGCAGTCGGTGCTGGTGCGTACTACTATCATACCTCGAACAACGGGATGTTAGAGCGTGCCGTCGAAGCCGCGACGAGTCCGGCAGACTGAGTTTTCACTCGTCGGAGCGAAAGGGGAAAGAATGGGAGCGCGGAGCGTGTGACCGCATCCGGAGAGTGTGCCCCAGGGTACTTAAACCCACGGGGGGCAGAGTGAAAGTGAAACCGCAAGCAAGCTCCGGGAAAATCCCCGCGTCAGACGGTGGGCAGACACCGAAGTCTGACGCACGTCACACATAAATCATTCGGCCAGTCGAACGTGGATATCACGGTCGTCGACGAACTGGTGGACACGCCGTTCGAACGTTCCCTCTCCGGGCCAGGAAATGGACTCCGGGACATCGAGGTGGTCTGGATTCCCCACGTACACCCACACTTCGTCCTCGTCCTTCGTCGGAACCGCGACTCGGACGTACAGACCACGTTCGACTCCCTCGTAGGCGTCGAGGGCGTCCACGTCGAAGGTTTCGAGGACTCGGCCTTCGGTCTCTCCACCCGGTGCGAGCGTCGGGTACCGGCCATCGGCCCGATGGAGTCCCGAGAGTACTGCATCGCCGACGAAGGCGAACGATTCGACCACTGATGCGACACGGTCAGGGTCGGTGAGGGTTCCGTAGACGAACACCAGCATCCGTCATCTCGCTCGGATAGAGAGCACTTTCACGCGCCCGACCGCGTCGAAATCCCTGAGTCGGTAGGCGAGTTCACGGACTCGTTCCGCCGACCCGTGGCAGAACACGGTTTCGAGACACCAGTCGTCGTGGTGGACGTGACTGGTCGTGTTGATGACCTCGTGGAACTCGTGTTGGATGGTGTGGAGGTCGCCGACGACCGAGCCGTGTTCGTAATCGAACGCGAGGACGGCGGCGATATCGCCCGAGACGTCTTCGAACTGGGAGTGCGCTTCGGTGTACTCGGACATCGCTTCGCGGACGGCCCGAGAGCGCGATTCCAACCCCTGTGCTTGCCACGTCTCGTCGAACGCGGAGAGCACGTCGTCGGGAACGCTGAGACTCGTTCGCATGATTCGTCGTTCGAGTGGACACGCCTTCAGCGGTTCGATACCACCCATCGTTTACCCCTCGTCGTCCCGATTCCTCGTCCTCCATCGTCGTCCGACCTCGCTATCTGAGCTTGCCCTCTGGCCCCGTCGTCTCGATTGCCCGTTCCGGTACAGCCAAATCCCACCGGAAAGAACGGCGTCGCGTGACACTTCCGGCGCGGATGGTCGCAGTCTGGCGGCGAGTGGTCAGTCTCTCGTGGCCCGTGATGGCAGAGCAGGTGCTCAGAACGCTGATGCGGACGACCGACATCATCGTCACCGGGCTGTTCTCGCCCGGTGCAGTCGCCGCCATCGGTCTCGCAGACCTCTATGCCCGACTTCCCCTTCGTATCGGGCTCGGACTCGGCGGCGGTGCGATCGCGCTCTCCAGCCAGGATACCGGGAGTGGTGCGACCGCCAACCGGGACGAAGCGATCACGCAAGCAATCCTCGTCGGTGCGCTCGCGGGCCTCCCGTTCGTCCTCTTCGGAGTGTTGTTCGCCGAATCCGCGATTTCGATTCTCGGCGCATCCGACACCGTCGCGGAGATGGGCGGCACCTACCTCACCATCATCTTCCTCACCGCCCCAGCCCGGCACGTCGCGCTGGTCGCCGCACGTTCCTTGCAGGGCACTGGCGACACCCGGACGCCGATGTACGTCAACGTCGTCTCCAACCTCCTCAACATCGGCGGTACCGTGGCGCTCGGCCTCGGTGTCGGCCCGTTTCCAGATTTGGAGATCGTTGGCGTCGGTGTCGCCACCGCGGTCGGGAACGTTTTCACCGCGACGGCACTCTTGCTGGCGATTCGCGGCGGCTGGACGCAGGCCTCGTTCGCGTGGCCCCGCAATCGCGTCATCACGAAACAGTTACTCGTGGTCAGCGCACCGCGGATCGGCGAGGGATTCGCGGCGACGGTCGCCGAATTCCCGTTCAACGCCATCCTGCTCGCGTTCGGCACGGAGGTCAACGCAGCCTATCAGATCGGTCGCCGGGTGTACCAGCAGGTGACTGGTCCGTTGTCGCGGGGCTACAGCGTCGCCTCCAGCGTCGTGGTGGGACAGGCACTCGGCGACGGCGACCCCGAACGGGCGCGCTTCGAGGGATGGGCGACCGCAGCCCTCGGACTCCTGACGGTCGGCGGAATCGGTGGGCTACTCTTTTTCACCGCGGAGCCGCTGGTTCGGCTGTTTACCTCCGACGCAGAGACCTTGCAGTACGCCGGGAACTTCGCTCGGGTGTACGGCCTGGCCGCACCCTTCCTCGTCTCGTTCGTCGTCCTCGCCGGGTCGCTACAGGGTGGCAGCGACACGAAGACGCCCTTCTACGCCAGAGTCTCCGGGATGTTCCTCTTCATGGTCGGCTTCTCGTGGTTGGTCGGTGTTCGGTTGGGCTACGGCGTGGTAGGCGTCTACGCGGGAATCTTGCTCCACTACGTCTGGTCGATGTCGGTGGTCGGCGCGGGATTCTACTGGGGTGGGTGGGCGTCGCGGGCGGCGGCGATGATGGAAGAACGCGGCAGTACGGGAGAGGCGTGACGGCGGAAAGAAGCACGGCAGTGAGGTGACGGTGGAAAACGGTAGGTGTAACGAGAACCTACTTCGTGGCAGATGCCCGACTCTAGCTTCACCACGGACGAGATCGACGGGCCACACGCTGGACAACCCGTCGCAACTGCGGGCGCATCGACCGACGACGCCGACACCGCGATGGTGCTCACGCACGGGCGCGGTGCGACGGCGGAGAGCATCCTGGAACTGGCGAACGAGTTCCAGCGCCCGAGCGTTGCGTACGTCGCGCCGCAGGCGACCAGAAACACGTGGTATCCGCAGTCGTTTCTCGCGCCGATGGAATCGAACGAACCGTATCTCTCGTCGGCCCTAGCGCTGCTCGGGGCGGTCGTGGACGACCTCGAAGCGGCGGGAATCGCTCCCGAGCGAGTCTTCCTGCTCGGTTTCTCGCAGGGAGCGTGCCTGACGACGGAGTTCGTCGCGCGGAACGCCCGACGGTACGGCGGTGTCGCCGGATTCAGCGGCGGTCTCATCGGCCCGGAGGGAACCCCCCGCGAGTACGATGGATCGCTCGACGGAACGCCGGTCTATCTCGGCTGTAGCGACAGCGACCCACACATCCCGGTCGCGCGCGTCCACGAGACGAGGGACGTGCTCCGCGACCTCGACGGCGACGTGACCGAGCAGATTTTCGAAGGGATGGGTCACGGCGTGGTTCAGGAAGAGATAACCCACGTCAGGGAGATGCTGGCCGAGCTTCTCGAAGGATAACGGTTCGAGAACAGGTCGAAAAATCGAAGCTACGGATTATCGCTCGTCGAGAGGCACGAACTCCATGTCCTCGTTCCCGACGTACTTCGCACGCGGTCGGATGAGGCGGTTGTCGTCGTACTGCTCCAGCACGTGGGCGACCCAGCCACCGACGCGCGAGAGCGCGAAGATGGGCGTGTAGATGTCGATGGGGATACCCATCTGGTAGTAGGTCGAGGCGGAGTAGAAGTCCACGTTGGGTGCAAGCCCCTTCTGCTCGGCCATGTACTCTTCGATGGCGAAACTCATCTCATACCATTTGGTGTCGCCTGCGGCTTCACCGAGGTCTTCGCTCTGCTCGCCGAGGATCTTCGCTCGCGGGTCTTTCACGTTGTAGACGCGGTGACCGAAGCCCATGATACGGTCGCCGCGGTCGAGGGCGTCGTCGACCCACGCTTTGGGTTCCTGGTCGCTGTCGTCGATCTCCTTGAGCATCTTCATGACGTTCGCGTTCGCGCCGCCGTGAAGGGGGCCAGCCAGCGTGCCGATCGCGCTCGTGATGGCGCTGTGGAGATCGGAGAGCGTACTCGCCGTGACCATCGCGGAGAACGTCGAGGCGTTCAGGCCGTGATCTGCGTGCAAGACGAGCGCCTGGTCGAACACCTCCGCGAGCACGTCGTCCGGTTCCTCGTCGTTGAGCATGTAGAGGAAGTTCGCTGCGTGCCCGAGGTCGGTCCGGGGTTCGACCGGCTCGTTTCCATCTCGGATGCGCGCGAACGCTGCGAGGATGGTCGGAATCTTCGCGGTGATGCGCCGACCCTTTCGGAGGTTCGCTTCCCGGTCGTCGGGGTCGGTCTCGGAGTCGTCCGGGTCGTAGGTCGCCAGCATCGAGACGGCAGTGCGGAGCGCCCCCATCGGATTCGAGTCCGATTCGGCGAGTTCTCGCACGGTGTCCATGACGCCGTCGTCTACATCGCGCTCGTCGGCCATCGCCTCGCTGAAGGAGCTGAGTTCGTCACGATTCGGAAGCTCACCGTGCCAGAGTAGATAGAGCACCTCTTCGTAACTCGCCCCGCGCGCGAGGTCCTCGATGGTGTATCCTCGGTAGACGAGTTTGCCCGCGTCACCGTCGATGTGACTCAGTTCGGACTCAGCGACTACCACGCCCTCTAAACCTCGTTTGACCTCGTCTGACATACCACGAGGGTTCACGGGCTACCCCGAAAAGGATTATCTTTCGTATTCGTTCTGCCGGGACTGGTTCGAGATGTCCTGCCTCGTCGTCGCGTTGTCGTCCTGATTCGGGAGCGAAATCGGGAGGCGGGGACGGCTTCTCTGCAGTGAACATTCCCACTTCTGCGAACGTTTTTACGGGAGAACGACCAATCTCGGCGTATGGAACCCGCGAGTGGCGAGGTGGAGTACGAACCACGGAGTGTGAAAGAGGTCTTGGCGGAGATGAAAGACACCGCCGAGTTGCTCATCGACCTCTCCTTTTCCGCCGTCCTCCACGGAAGCGACGACATCGCTACCGAAGTGCTCGCACTCGAAGGGAAGATGGACGTTCTCGAACTACAGGCCAGGATGAGCCTGCTCATGGCCGCCAGAAGTCCGGAGGATGCTGAAGAACTCGCCCCCGTCCTCGGCGTCGTCGGCGCGGCAGAGAAGATCAGCGACGCCGCAGGCGACATCGCCAAGGTCGTTCTGGAGGACATCGGCCTGCCACAGACGATGCGGGCGACGCTCCCCGAAGCACTCGAAACCCTCGTTCGCGCGTCGGTTTCCGACGTCTCGCCACTTGCCACGCAGACGCTCGGTGCCTTGAACCTCGAAACCGAGACCGGTGTCCGCGTCATCGCCATCCACCGCGGCGGTGACTGGATCATGAATCCCGACAAGGACACCGACCTTCAGGTGGACGACCGGCTCCTTCTGCGCGGCCCCGACGAGGGAATCGCAGACGTCTACGAACGAGCGACTGGCGAGCAGTACGAGCCACCGGACCCACCCGAGGCGGGCGACACCGACCTCGAACGTGCGGTCGACTCCATCGTGTTGATGAAGAACATGAGCGAACTCGCGGTCGACCTCGCGTACGGGAGCGTCCTCTTCGATAGCGCGGACGTGGCGGAGGAAGTGGTGGAACTCGAAGCCGAAGTGGACGCCCTCCAGTCGCGCTTCGAGGCGTGGGTGCTCCAGGCCGCGAGTCACGCAGAAGACCCCGTCTCCCTGCGCGGACTCGTCCACCTCGCCAACAGCACGGAGGTCATCAGCGACGCCGCGATGGAGATCAGCGAAGGCGTCCTCCACGGTCTCGGCACGCATCCGGTCGTCGAGCAAGCGGTACAGGAGAGCGACGAGGTCATCGTTCGCGTCAACATCGTACAGGGAAGCGACTTCGACGGCACGACGCTCGGCGAAGAACAGGTCGAAACCGAGACCGGAATGCGGGTGATCGCGGTTCGCAGGCCGCCGGACGACTGGGTCATCTCGCCCGGCCCAGCGACCGATATCCACGCTGGTGACGTACTGTTGGCGAAGGGAACGCGGTCTGGAGCAGAACGTCTCGAGGAACTGGCCGGGATGGAACAACCAGACTGATAGGCGAACCGGACTGGTGGGAAGCTCCGACCGATAGAAAACCGGACTTAGTCGATATCGCGTGCGAGGCGGCGTGCCGAAAAGAGCGTCAACACCGTGGTCAAGAGCGCCCCGAGCGTGAGCGCCAGCACGAATCCGAGCGCGAGGTAGGTCACCGGCGTCCCGGCCTGTCCAGTGACTTCGCCGATCATCACGACGCGATAGACGTACACGAGCGCGGTGAACAGGAGGCTCACGGTGAAGCCGATGATCGCGTTTCGGCGGACCTTCAGCGCCCTGATGAGGTTCGCGGTCGCCGGGCGCTCGGGAATGTCCTTTTGCACGGGCGACGGTTGGCACGCTCCGATAAAAGATGCGTCGGTCAGTCGGTGACGATGGCGTCGGCTTCGATCTCGACCAGCATCTCGGATGCGATGAGCCTGCTCACCTCGACCATACTGGTCACGGGCCGTACGTCGCCGAAGAACTCTGCGTGGGCTTTACCGATCGGTTCCCAGTTTTCGATCTCGGTCACGTACATCCGCGTTCGAATCACGTCTTCGAGACCTGCACCCGCCTCTTGCAGTGCGGATTCGATATTTTCGAGCGTCTGTTTCGCCTGCGCGTACGAATCTCCCTCACCGACGACGTCCCCGTCTTCGTCGGTCGCGGTCGTTCCGGATACTCGCACTTCGTTGCCGACGCGCACCGCCCGTGAGTAGCCGACGCGTGATTCCCATTCGGTTCCACTGGAGACTGTCTCTCGGGTCATGGTCGAGACACGACGAAGACGACGAAAAGGCTACCGTCAGGCGTAAGCCTCTAGCTCCTGCCCGAAGACGACGAAATATCCGGTTCCCAGCAGTCCGACCACGGTCGCCAGCCCGAACGCCAGCGTCGGCGTGACCCCGTAGAGCCAGCCACCGAGTGCCGCGCTCGGGATGGTGATGGCGTTCCGCACGAGGTAGTACGAACCGACGACGCGGCCACCCGCGTTCTCCTCGGCAGGGCCGACGATGAGCGCCTTGTGGGCGGGAAGACCGGCGAATCGGAGACCGGAGATAGCGAAGAGTCCGGCGACGACGAGGGCGTCGTCGGGGGCGTTGACGAGCAGGGCGGGAAACGTCGCGTAGACGACGAAGCCGGTCGCGACTACGGGTTTCAGTCCGATTCGCTCGGCCAGTTTCGAGACGGGGAGCATCGTGAGCAGGGCGATCGCCATCTCGATGGCGAGCAGGACACCGAAGAAGGCGTCCGGCCCGAGATAGCCGACGACCGGGAGTGTCGCATCGACTTCGAGATATTCCGTGACCGCGAGGACGACGAAGACGTGAACCATCCCGTTAGCGAACCGAACCATCGTGTCGCCGACGAGCAGTGGTCGGAGCGTCGTCGGCATTCCACGGAGGTCGCCTAGCACCTGTGAGACGCCTTCGAACGATTTGCCGAAAGAATCGCCTTCCGCATCGTAGAGGACGTGTTGTGCGAGGGTCGCGAGCAGGGCGAACGCGGCGGCCACGACGAGCACGTACCGGAAGCCGAGTTCGAACTCGTAGGCCGCGATGAGACTCGCGGCGACGAGCGGACCGATAAGAAACGCGGTTCGGCGGAACGTCTCGGTGCTGGCGAAGCCTGCGGCGAGTTTCGACGGTGGAACGCTCTGTTTGACGATGGCGAACGTTGCCCCCAACCCGAACGATTTCCACGCCTGCCCCAACAGGAGGCCGACGAAGATCCACCCCCACGCCGGGAGTGCGGGGAGTGCAGGTGCGCCAACCCAGAAGAGAAAGCCAACCGTCGAACAGAGGCCGAACAGGGTGAGCGCGGTGCGCGACCCGATCCTATCCGAGAGTGCGCCGCCGGGGTACGGATATATCGCACCGATGAGATTACCGAAACTGCCGTACAGACCGATGAGGATGCTGGTTGCACCGAGTACGGAGAGGTACCGACCCATATACCGACTCGTCATCTGGAAGCCGAGACTGAACGCGAACATGGCGAGGGAGAGGACGAGAACGTCGCGTTCGAGGGCGAGGAACTGTCGGAAAGGAGCAAGTCCGTCTACTGACTCGTCTTCGGTTGCCACGACCGAGTGATTACACCGATTCTGCATAGTTCCACCGGACGTGAACCGCAATACCGAACTGCTAAGGGTGTTCGGCAACGGTGTAACGGTAATGACAACGCTCGGAACGGCGAGCGCGGCCCCCGGAGAAGTCGATACGGGTCGCCTCCCGGTGGGAGAGACCCGCGACGGGAGCCAGTTCGGCCTCCCCGTCGCCGTCATAAACGGTGCGAAAGAGGGGAAAACGCTGTACATCCAGGCTGTGAGCGACGGCGACGAACTCAACGGCCTCGGCGTCGTCAAGCGCGTCGTGCCACAGCTCGCACCCGAGGAGATCTCGGGAACGATCCTCGTCGTCGGCATCGTCAACTACCACGCATTTCAGGTCGCAGAACACCGCAACCCCATCGACGACACGAAGATGAATCGCGCGTACCCCGGCAACGAGTCGGGAACGTCGAGTGAGCGAATCGCGGCGGCAACCTTCGAGATCGCGTCGCGCGCCGACCTCGTGATCGACCTCCATCAGGGTTCGACGAGTCGGATGATAAACGAGGCTCGCGTGCGCTGTGGCCCACGTCACCGTCTACACGAGCAGAGTCTCGAACTCGCCAAGGTGTTCGGCTGTGGCTACGTGCTCGACCAGAAGGGACCGGACGGACAACTCGCTCGTGCCGCCCCCGACGAGGGAATCCCGACCATCGACCCGGAACTCGGCGGCTGTGTCGGCTGGGACGAAGAGAGCATCCAGTACGGCGTCGATGGCGTGTTCAACGTCCTGCATTACTACGGTTTCCTCGACGGAAGCGTCGACCTCGAACCGCAGACGCGAGCGACGGGATTCGACCGCTACGGCGCACCGAGCGGCGGTATCGTCACCTATCAGAAGTACCTCGGCGACGAGGTGGCACCGGGAGACGTCCTCTTCGAAGTGACCGACGTGTTCGGCAAACTCAAAGCCGAAGTCACTGCCGACAAGGCTGGCATCTTCTGGCGCTCCCGCCGCCTCCCACAGGTCGCCACTGGTGAGTACGTCTGCTCGGTCGGCACCGATATCGACCAGTACTGATGGTGAACTACCTCTCTTGTTCGGCCTGCGGGCGCGATTACCCCGCCGGGCCGGACGAACCGTGGCGGTGCGAGTGTGGCCATCCGCTCGACTTCGCCGGGCGACCGCTCCCCGACCGCCCTGCCCCGGACTTCACCGAGATCGATACGCGAGAGGGCCTCTGGGCTTTCTCGGAGTTCCTTCCCGTCCGGCAGGTCGTCACCCTCGGTGAAGGATTCACCCCGCTGGTGGACGCGGACGACTGGAACGCCCAGTTCAAACTCGACTGCGTCTTCCCCTCGGGAAGTTTCAAAGACCGCGGTGCGACCGCGACCCTCTCACGCGCTGCCGAACTCGGCGTCGAAACGGTGCTCGAAGATTCCTCGGGCAACGCGGGGGCGGCCATCGCCCAGTATGCGGCACGGGCCGGAATCGACGCCGAGATCTACGTCCCGGCGGACGCGAAGGCGTCGAAACTCCAGGCCATCGAGCGCGCTGGCGCGACCCCGGTTCGGATCGAAGGAACCAGACAGGACGTGACCGACGCCTGTATCGAGGCGGTCGAAGCAGGTGAGGGCTGGTACGCCAGCCACGCGTGGAATCCGGCCTTCTTCGCCGGAACGATGACCTTCGCACTGGAACTGGCCGCCCAGCGCGACTGGTCGGTACCCGATGCCGTCGTCAGCCCGCTCGGTCACGGCACGCTCTTTTTGGGTGCGTACCGTGGTTTCCGTGCCCTGTCCGACGCGGGGTGGATCGACGAGATGCCCAGACTCCTCGGCGTGCAGGCCGAGGGTGTCGCACCCATCGCCGACGAATTGCACGACTTCGGTGAGGGTGACACCGATGAGAACGAAACCGATGGGGGCAACACGGACGAAGGCCGAAACGACGTGGCCGACGGCATCCAGATCACCCACCCCGCCCGTAGAGAGCAGATCGTAGACGCCATCGAAGCGACTGGGGGGGACGCGATCGCGCTGGATGCAGAGGCGACCCAAGAGGCGCTCGACCGACTCCACCGGACGGGATTCTACGTCGAGCCGACGAGCGCCGTGGCAGTCGCAGGTCTGTCGGCGTACCGTGAGCGCGGCGTCCTCGCCGAGGATGCTGACGTGGTCGTTCCACTCACCGGTCACGGGCTGAAATCGTAGTCGCTGGAAAGATACCCCTCACCGCTCGGGGTGTGTCGGCGCGTCGAATCCACCGCGAACGAGCGGTTTGGCGATGTGACGACGGGCTTCCGGCGGCACCTCGTACCATCCGAGTTCTAGATCACGCTCGACTTCTCGCTCGACCTTTCCCTCTGCTCGCGTTCCGCAATCTCGACAGCGATAGCCCTGTCCCACCCCCGCACTCTTCATCGAGCGTCCGCAGTCCGGGCAGTTCGGGGTGACGAGTTCGGTCGTATCGAGTTCGCGCACCGCGAACTTCTCCAGTTTCAGGGTTCCCTGTGCGACCTCACCACAGGCCGTGATTCGGTCGCCCGGGCGGAGATTTCTGACGAGATTTCGAAATCGCTTCGTCGGTTCGAAGGCGGCACAGCGCAGGTCGGTCTCCTCGTCTGTGAGGGTGAAGAAGACGTGTCCTCCTCGGCGCGTTTCCGGTTCCGAAGCGACGGTTCCTGTCATTTGGTAGGCGCGACCATCCTGCACATCGCTGAGGTCGGCGTTCCGGAGGTGGGCGTCGGTTCCCTGATTCGTCACGAACAGCGCGCTTTTAGCGACCGGTTCGCCGTCGATTCGCTCGGCGACTCGCCGGACTGCGTCCGGGTCGTCGCCGCGGATTCCGTGGAGGATGGGACAGGGTGTGTGAGGGACACAGACCGCCTCGTCGGTTCCGCGGTCGATCGTGTCCCACGCGAGGGGATAGGCGTCGTCTGCGGCTTCGAACAGCGAGTCGAAGTCGATTTCGCGCGGTGTTCCCCAACGCTTTGATTCGCGGTAGGAGATGTGTTCGTAGGTCCACTCCGAGAAGGCCGCCCAACTGCCGACCGCCGCGAGTGCGCCGATCTTTCCGCGAGCGTTCTTCCAGCCTGCGTGGCGATAGCCCGCCGATTCGATCAGTCGCTCGGCGTCCTCGCGGGAGAGCAGTTCTCGGACTGCATCGTGAGCGAATTCGGCGACTTCGTCCGGGGCGTCTTCGGGGGCGTGCGGTGCGACGACGAGGCCGGGATTCGTCCTGGGGTCGTCGGTCTCGGCGGCGGCTTCAAGTTCGTCCTGCGCGAGTTCGAACGCCTGCTTCGGGTCGAGGTCGGTGTGTACCGCGAGTGCGGCGTTCCCTCGCGTCTTGTGTTTCACGGCGGGATTGAGCCGAACGAGGAGCAGTCGCTCTACAGCACCTCCCGACGCTCGTACGCGGTCTGCGACGCGCGTCGCGAGGTAGGTCGTACACATCCCGCGTTCACGGGAGTCGGTGTCGTCGAGACCGATGACCGTCACGTCCGAGGATTGTCGCGTGGCGGATTAACGACTTTCGGAGCAGCGTTGCAGTATATGTATCTATCGTCGCCGATGCTTGCAATCGCAAGACTGCGGCGAGGTGGTTTGGCAAAACGTATTTATACTGGAATCACTTACCTTTCACCATGTCCCGGTCTGCACTGGTCGGCAACGTGACCTCGATGCTCGACGATGCGGGATTCGTGGTTAGCGACCGGTGTGCTATCCGACCAAAGAGTTTCGACGTAGCAGCACGGCGCGGACCAGACCTGTTGTTGCTGAAGATCCTCGGAAATATTGACGCATTCGACGCCACGACCGGCGTGGAGATGCGTCGACTCGGAACCTACCTCGATGCGACGCCGATGGTCATCGGTCTGCGCTCGAGAAATCAAGATCTCGAACCCGGTGTGGTGTACTTCCGCCACGGCGTGCCGGTTTTCAATCCCGACACGGCGCTCGACCTCTTCCTCGAAGGGGTGCCACCGCTGGTGTACGCTGCCCCCGGCGGGTTGTACGTCAACATCGACGGCGACATCTTACAGGACGAGCGCAAGGAACGTGGCTGGAGTCTCGGCCAACTCGCCAACGAGCTCGGCGTCTCGCGTCGAACGGTCTCGAAGTACGAAGACGGAATGAACGCGAGCGTGGACGTGGCCATCGAACTCGAAGACATGTTCGACCGCGAACTGACGAGTCCGGTGGAGGTGTTCGACAGCGCCGAGGAAGTCTCCGAGGAACCCGACCTGGAGGAACCGGATGCCGAACCGGACGACCAGCACATGTTCTCCGTGCTTACCCGTGTCGGCTTCACGGTTCACCCGACCACCCGTGCGCCGTTCAAGACGGTGAGCGAGGACGACCAGGAAGACCGCGTCTTGACGAGTCATTCGACGTTCAACCGTACCGCCGAGAAGCGCGCTCGGATCATGAGCTCGATCAGCCGCGTCGCCCGCACCCGGTCGGTCTATTTCGTGGATTCGACGCGACGAGAGACCGTCGAAGGCACCGCGCTGGTCGAGCGTGACGAAGTCGAGGGCATCGACGATCCCGACGAACTCCGGAAGCTGATCCGGGAGCGAGCTGAAGCGTAAGGTTTCGACTCAGTCCTCTCTTTCCTCTTCACCCTTACTGCCTTCGCCATCTTCTTCATTCTCACACCCTTCCTCACTCTCGGCTCAGTCTCCGCCATTCCCGGCTCAGCCTTCGCCGTCCTCGCCACCTTCACCGCCTTCTCCGTCCTCGCCGTCCTCGCCACCTTCACCGCCTTCTCCGCCTTCGCCACCCTCGCCACCTTCGCCGCCGCCGAATCGTGCACAGCCAGCGAGTCCACCGAGGAACAGTCCAGTTGCACCGAGTAACTTGCGTCGTGTCGTCATAGCTGTCACGACACTCGGAGAATACGTAAATCGGATGGCCCGATGCGAAAATGGTGATGCCCCCTTGCGGGGACCGGTAGCACCAAGGTATAGACGGCGTGGCTTGCGTCGTTTTGTCGCTCGATACTCGTTTGAAGGCTGTACTCGTATGCAGGTGGTACTCTTTTGCAGGCGATACTTTGTTCGCAGGCGGTACTCTTTGCGGGCGATACTCGTTTGCAAGCTGTACTCGGCTTCTGTTTTGCGTGTTGTGCTCACTTCGTCGCGGGTACCAACGTATCGTCGTACTTTCGAGGAGGGTGTGTTATGAGTTAACTCTCTCCGTTAATATTTGAAGTATTTTTAAACCCCATAGGTTTCTTCGAGATAATTCACGATGTCGTCGCTCTCCGGCATCCCTTCGACACCGTGTTCGGGATCGACCAGCACGGGAACACCGGTCTGCCCGCTCAGTTCTTTCACCTCGGTTCGCTCTGCGTGTGCGCGTGGGACGAGGTGGGATTCGTAGTCGAGTCCGAGTTCGTCCAACTTCCGCCTCACTTTCGCACAGAACGGGCAGCCTTCGAGTTCGTACAGTTCGAGGTTTGGCATACCCCTGCATAGGGATGTCCGAAATAAGAGTGTGATGTTAACGAGCAAATCTTCCGGATTTGCGGGGGAGAAAACGCGGTTTAGACGTTCGCCGCGAGGAAGCCGCCGGTTCGGACGATGAAGTAGACGACGAACGCGAACGCGAGCACCCACTGGCCGAGGCGAACGTCACGCCACTCGCCCGTCGCCGCCTTCACGATGGGGTAGCTGACGATGCCCGCCGCGATACCGTAGGCGATGGAGAACGTCAGTGGCATGATGATGATGGTCATGCCTGCCGGAATCGTGTGGGTGATGTCGTCCCACTGGATGTCGGTGACGTTCCCGAGCATGATGATGGCGACGACGACCAGCGCGATATGCGAGGCGTAGAGGGGGATCGCCGCCGCGAGGGGGACGAGCGCCAGCGATGCCAGGAAGAGGAGACCGACCACGAGCGCGGTCATGCCGGTTCGGCCACCTTCTTCGACGCCGGTCGCGGATTCGATGTAGGTCGTCACCGTCGAGGTGCCCAGGATACCGCCGACCGTCGTGCCGACTGCGTCGGCCATCAGCGGTTTGTCAACGTCTGGAAGGTTGCCGTCGTCATCGAGGAATCCGGCGACCTGGCCGACACCGGTCAACGTTCCTGCGGTGTCGAAGAAGTCCACGAAGAAGAACGTGAAGACGATGAGCGAGAACGCGAAGGCGTCCACGTTGCTGAACCCGGACACGAACGCGCCGACGAGCGGCGTGATGTCGTACTGGGCCTGCGTCATCTTCGTGAAGTCGAACCCGCCGTTCTCGACGAACGCGGGTGCGACGACGCCGGGGTCGACCATTCCCGCGAAGGTGACGACGCCGCCGAGAACCGTCGTCAGCAGGACACCAACGATGATGGAACCGGTCATGCCGCGAGCGTAGAGCGCGAGCGTGACGAACAGGCCGACGACGGAGAGGATAGCGATGGGGTCTTGGGCGACGTTTCCGAGCGTGACGAGGGTCGCCGGGTCGTCGACGATGATCCGCATCTCCTCCAGACCGATGATGGCGAGGAACAGGCCGATCCCCGTCCCGACGGCGAACTTGACGGGTTCAGGGAACAGGTAGATGATGTACTTTCGCGCCCCGATGGCCGTGAGGATGATGAAGATGATACCCTCCGTGACGACCGCCGCGAGGGCGGTCTGCCACGGGATGCCGAGCGTTCCGATGACCGTGAACGCGAAGAAGGCGTTCAGGCCGAGCCCCGGCGCTTGGGCAAACGGTCGTTTCGCGTAGAAGGCCATCACGAAGATGGCGACCGCCGCCGACAGGATGGTGACGACGGCGAGCATCTGCTGTACCTCGCCCGGCGTGTAGCCCTCGATGGCGATCCCCGGTTTGCCGTTATCGCCGGGGAACATCGTCATAATGGCCGGGTTGACCACCACGATATAGGACATCGTCAGGAACGTCGTGATTCCCGCGATGACCTCTGTTCTGAGGTCTGTCTCGTGCTCGTCGAAATCGAAGAACTCACCTAGCGCGCCCATGTTGCACGGTTGAGCATGCTTGTTGGTATCTATTTAAAGATTTTCGTCTAATGTGGCAAGATTATGCACGAGTTTGCATATCGGTCGGGTTCGTCACTCGAACGACGCCAGCGCACCCACAGGGGCGTCCGTCCGCCCTTGTGCGCGCTCGATGCCTTCGGTTCCTGCCGCGATAAGGGCGAAGACACCGGCCACGTCGGCGTCTGCGTCATCCACGATATCGAGGAGGAGTTCCTGTGTCTCGCCGGAGCGGATGAGGTCGTCGACGACCAGCACCGTCTCGCTGGGTGCGATAGCCGAGGCGGGGAGGTAGTAGGTGAGTTCGATGCCGGAGGCGAGTCGCTGGCGGGCTTCGATGAACTCCTCGACGGCGGTCTCTTTCGACTTCTTGGCGTAGGCACAGCGAGCGCCGAAGTAGGACGCCATCGCGGCGGCGAGGGTGATGCCGTCGGTCGCGGCGGTCAACACCACGTCGGGGTGGTCGAAGCCGAACGTCTCTGCGGCGACGGGGGCGACGAGGTCGAGAAACGCCTGGTCGAAGACGACGCCGGAGTTGTCCACGTACCCCTCGGGGTCGAGGCGGGTGCGTGCCTGGAGTTCCGTCGCGAGTTCGTCGCGACCGACGCCCTCCACGACTGCCTCCGCACGGTCGGTACTGGGCAGGACGTGGCCGTTCACGTAGCGGTTCAGATCCCCTGCGGGGAGGCCGGTCACTTCGGCGAGTTCGTCGTAGGTGCGCGTCTCCTTCAACATCCGGAGGACGGAGACGGCCTGTAATTGCAGATTGGCCTTCTCTGCTCGGTTCATACCCCAACCCTCACCATCGTGCAACCTTGAACACTTCGATGGCAGACGAGCGGAGACTAGACAAAAGCGTGTATCACTCGTGATGAACGAGCCGTCGCCAGCCCTCTATCCCGAGGTTTCGCCCAGTACATATCAGTACAAACCAGTACATCACCGCGGAGTGTATCTCCACGGAATCCTCCGTGAACCGGTTCGATGCTCATGCAGCGAGAATGATTCTGATCGTCTTCGAAGGTCGTTCGAGAACACCGTTCCGTCTTCCGCCTCTCCCGAACCCGCTACCTTCGAGACGATTCCAGTTCGATATCCAGTCCGTCCAGAATCTCCTCGGCCTCCGCTCGTTTCTCCTGATGCTCTTCCAGGAATTCTCGCATCAACTGCGCCGCCTGCTCCTTGCAGTCACCGCACAGCCGCTCACCGCCGACACACTCTTCGTACACTTCTTTGGCGAACTCGTCGTCGTCACCCGAGAGGAGGTAGGCGTAGAGTTCGTACACCGGGCACTCGTCGGCTTTCCCGCCCAACTCCCGCTGGAGTTCCGCCGTCTCGCGCCCACCTGTCGTCGCGGATTTGACCTTGTCGTACCCCTCCTCGGGGTCGTCGAGTAGGCTGATGTGGCTCGCCGGAACCGACGAGGACATCTTGCCCCCCGTCAGCCCGGTCATGAACCGATGATAGATCGAGGAGGGCATCACGAAGCCGTAGCCGCCGTTTTCCATCTCCACCTCGCGGGCGAGTTCTTCGGCGTCCTCCCGCGAGAGATCGAAGACGTCGATATGTTCGTCGAAGACGCGCTTCTCGCCGTCGATAGCTTCGATGAGAGCTTCGAACGCCTCCTCGGTAGCGTTGCGGTCGAGGAACCGGACGCGAGGGCGGAGGGGTTCCATCCCCGCGTTTTCAAGCTTGTGGATGGTCGTCTCGACGGCAGGGATGTCGGTATCGCTGTGTTCGGCCAGCCATTCCGCGGCTTCTTCACACCGGGGCATCTCGGGGTCTTCGGCGTACTCCTCGCGCGCTTCGTAGGTCGCCGCGACGTGAGACAGTTCTTCCTCGTCCGCCTCGAAACTCGCGTAGGCTTTCGTCACGCCGAAATAGCGCATCCGAACCGCAAGATCGCGGGCCAGTCGGACGTGGGGGTCCTGGTCGGGGCCGACGGGGATGACCGTCGGCTTCGGCTCGTCCAGTTGCGGGTAGAGGATGTCCGCCATCTGCGTGACGACGCTCTGGACGTGCGAGACGTTGGTCTCGCCGTCGAAGCCGTAGATGGACTGGAACTCCGAGTAGTTCGCCTTCGACCCGAGTTCGAACGAGAGGTTCTGGAGTTCGCGGTTCTCCGACTGCCGATAGAGCGTTCCCTCTTCGGCGTCGAATCCGAGCGCGAGTAGTGAAAGCAGATAGTCGCGGGCGTGGTCGTCGATCTCTTCCCACGAGAGGCCGCGGGCGCTGTGAGCTTCGAGGTCGGCGATGAGACCGTAGGTGTCGCCACCTTGCTGTTGGTGCCAGATGAGTTCGTCGAACACCAGTTTGTGCCCGATGTGGGGGTCGCCCGTCGGCATGAATCCCGAGAGCGCGGCGAACGGCTCGCCATCGCGCATGGCGCGCGCCACGCGACGGTAGTTACGATGGCCGAAGATGACCCCACGGCGCATCAGATAGTGTGGATTCGGAACGTCGGGGAGGACGTCGTCGAACTCCTCGATACCGAACTCCTCGAACAGCTTTCGGTAGTCGGAGATGGTCGCCGACCCCCACGGGTCGAGTGCAACTTCGTCTTCACCCGCGGCGGTACCGCCATCGGGTGCTAGCTCTGCCCCCTCCGATTCGAATCTATCGTCTCGTGTCATGGTGTGAGTCGCGTGACCGAAAGCCAGGTCGCTATCTGTTTGGTATCCGTGACGAGCGCAAAAATCATTCGCTTCCGCACCCCGTGGGCCAGTCGAACGTCGAGCGCGAGGTCGCGCGGAACGAACTCGTGATCCTCGCCGAGCACGCGAACGAGGAATTCCGAGTGGCCGAGGTCGTCGACCGACGCCACGTCGGCGTAGGTTCGGAAGTCGGCACCGAACTTGAACCCAGTCTTCGGGACGACGTTTCGCTCCCGAAGTGCGCGATAGACCCGCAGACGGCGGTCGAATCGCTCGCCTTCCACGTCCCGACCGCGGGCGACGATCTCCTCGTAGCCGCCGTCGACCGCCAGTTTTCCGTCCGCGACGAGGTGGGCCGCTTCGACGAGCGATAGCTGGAGCGCGCCTGCGGAATCGCGCCCGCCCATCGACTGACCGTAGAACGACCGCTGGTGGAGTACGTCCGGCGGGTTCCACAGCAACACCTGGTCGGCGATGAGTGTCCCCGAGAGGTCGCCCGGCACGTCGTGGTCGGTCGTGCCGTGAACGTCGACGCGGTCGGTTTCGAAGTAGGTTATCTCGCTTTCTTCGTCGACGACCGCCAGCGCCACGTCGCCCAACTGCGAGGCGGGGATCGTCTCGCGTTCGCTGACGACGCGAAGGCGGTAGAGTACGTCGTCGTCCCACGGCCCACTCCCTCGGGGATAGACGACGAAATCCGAGTTGGGGAGGGGGTCGTACACCCATCCCGAGCGGTCGGGCGAGAGGTAGAACCCGCGTTCGCGCAAGTCGGTGTAGACGAGAAATCGGGCGACGAAGCCATCGCCAGTCGAGTCCTGCAGGAACTCGTGGAATCCCTTTCCCTCGACCGAGTCGAGGTCGTCACGGAGCAGGAGATGGGCAGCCTCGACGCGCGAGAGCGCGATCTCGTTCCCATCGAGCGGGCGACCGTATCCCCGCGAATCGTAGTAGCGCTGGCGGGCGTCACCACCAACGTATACTTCGTCGTCGCGTAGGCGTCCTTCCATACCATCTCTGTCGTGTGTGGCGTCAAAGGCACTGCGACTCTTCGACGGGAAACACGGCTCGTATCTCTCACAAAGGAACTCGCTTTCCCGAACGACGGGGTCCCTTTAAACTGCCATGATATTCATGGCACAGTTTTGAAGTGTCTTACTATGTTACGAGATCACACAACCGTGAGTACCGAACAAGCCCAACTTCGCCGGTGGTTTGCGACACATCCGTGGTTGTTGCGATTCGTCGGTATCGAAGCATTGTTCCTCGTGATCGCGTATCTCAGCCTCACCCTTCTCGGGAACGACTTCGGCGGGTTATTTTACGCCATGTCTGTCTCACTCGTGGGGTTCATCGGACTCGTCGCGCTCGTGGTCGGGGTTTCGAGATACGTGACGGGGGAGTGAATCCGAACTCCGAACGCGGAGAATCCGCGTTCGGAGTAGGCCGTTGGACGCTCGTCGTGGAGAGCTTAGCCTGCTGAGAGCGATTCGTCGCAATCGCTGTCGAGACAGCGCCGTCCGGTTCGCGTCTGGAACGTCGGGAGACCACAGTCGCAGGTCGTCACGATCTGCCCCTCGGGGACACTGAATGCAGTTTCGCAGTCGGGATAACGGTCACAGCCAGCGATGATTCCGCCACGGCGCAAGATCCGAAGGTCTGCTCCGCAGTCCGGGCAGTCCCATTCGCAATCGAATCGCTCCCGGACTGCATCGAGGATGGTTCCGCAGTCGCGGTCGAGACAGAGTTCGAACTGCTCGCCGCGCTCGACGCGCATCGTAGGGAGTCCGCAGTCACAGGTATCACTGCCGACGCTGGCCCGACGAGGGATGGTGTACTCCCGCCGACAATCGAGACAGGAGACGGTGTCGTTCGCTCGTGTGAGCGTGTCGTCGCAGTGGGAACAGGTGCCGACCGGGATGCCAGCCTTCGAACCGAGGTACCGGGATATCCCGTAGCAGGTGTGACAGTCCACCCGAAGACGGCGGTCGCTCGTCGCCGCAACAAGGGTGAAGCTATCACCATCGAGAGAGGCGTGGGCGGTCTCGGCCCGCGTGAGCCACTCGACTGGCTGGTAACCGTCCACGTCGTGAACGAGGAGGGTGTCGTCGGGTTTGAGTACGGCGACCATCTCGCCCCGCCGTCGCTGTTTGGTGTCGCCATCCGTCGTAATCGTGCAGTCGCCTGCGAACACGCGAATCGTGTCGGTCATGGGCCGGGTTGGTCGCGGTTTCCGATTTAACTGTATTCAGGTGCTAAGTCCCCTTCCTCAAGGAGCAACGCATGGAGCGAAGCGACCGAGTAGCGCAGTAGGGAGGGGATACAGCGCCGTCATCGTCTCACAGACACTCCGCAACGACCGGGCCACAGGCCCACGTCAACCACAAACCTTATTTACACAAGTTGTGTAAAGTGTGTTGTGGCAACGCGAAAGAACATTTCCATCCGTGACGACCAAGAGGAATGGATTCAGGACAATCACCTGAACATTTCCTCGTTCGTCCAAGAAAAATTGGACGAACTTATCGAGGAACGAGAGTCATAGATGCACTACAACTACAAGTATCGACTCAACCCACCGGAACCCCTCACCGAGACGCTTCTGCATCACGTCGATACTTGCAGGCAACTCTACAACCACGTCCTCTACAAACTCAACGAGGAAGACGAGAATCCAGCACGCTACAAGGTACAGGGGACACTCCCCGACCTCAAATCGTGGTGGGACGACCTGACTGACGTTCACTCGAAAGTGTTGCAGATGGTCGTCAAGCGCGTCTACGACAATCTCTCCACGCTCAAAGCGCAGAAGGAGAATGGGCGTGCTGTGGGGATGCTCAAGTGGAAGCCTCCTCGGGAGTATCGGTCGCTTACCTACAACCAGTCCGGCTTCAAACTCAAGAATACGAGTGGTCGGCCTATCCTGTGGCTGAGCAAAATCGGTGAAATCCCGATTCTCCTCCACCGAGACATCCCCGAGAACGCGACCATCAAACAGGTCACAGTCAAGCAAGAACCCACGGGCGAGTGGTTCGCCACGTTCGGTATCGACGTGGAAGAAAGCACTTCTGAGAAGCCGGAGAATCCAGATAGAGTCGTCGGGATTGACGTTGGTATCCTGAAGTACGCACATGATACGGACGGAACTGCTGTCAAGTCACCAGACTTCTCCGACGAGCGCGACCGGTTGGAACGCGCCCAACGCGAACTCTCTCGGAAGGAACACGGCTCGAACAATTGGGAGGAACAACGCAAGACAGTTGCTCAGCGCTACGCCGACCTGAAGCGGAAGCGCCGAGACTTCCTCCACAAGTTATCGAACTACTACGCCCGCGAGTACGACCTTGTAGCGGTCGAGGACTTGGACGCGAAGGGGCTGGTCGAACTCCTGGGCAACTCGCGGAATCGAGCCGGAGCCTCGTGGGGGACATTCCTGCGGATGCTCGAATACAAGTGCAAGCGCGAAGGAACGCACTTCGTTGCCGTAAACCCCCGAGGCACGACCAAAGAATGCGCGTCGTGCGGAACGGAGACGGACAAGCCGTTGTGGGTACGCGAGCATTCCTGCCCGGCGTGTGGGTTCGAGGCAGACAGAGACGCGAATGCGTCATGGAACATCCTTTCTCGCGGTCTCGAAAAAGTAGGAGTGGGACACTCCGAATCAACGCCTGTGGAGACTGCGCTCCCTGCGGATACACCTGTGTCTGCAAAGCGCGTCGTGGAAGCAGGAAGCCCCACCCTCAAGGAGCGAACCGCATCAGCGATGAGCGAGTAGGGTGGGGTAGTTCACAGGTTCGGGGGAAGGACTTTCAGTCGGACGGGAGAAGTGGATGAAAATGAAGGCAGTGCTGTTCGACATGGACGGCGTCATCGTGAACTCGGAGGATTTCTGGGTGGAGTTGGAAGAGGAGACCATCTTCCCGGAGGTGGTGGCCGACGACGTCTCTACCGACGAGATAACCGGGATGAACTACCGCGAGATATACGATTACCTCGATTCCGAGTACGAGACCACGGCGACGAAAGACGAGTTCGTCGCCATCTATGATGAGGCCGCTCAGCAGCTCTACGGCGACCACGTCTCGCTGATGGATGGATTTCACGACCTCCTCGCCGGCCTGTGCGACCGAGGCACGGAAGTCGCCCTCGTCTCGTCATCACCTCCTCACTGGATCGAGATCGTCCTCGACCGCTTCGACCTCGAATTCTCTGCTGTCGTGAGTGCAGAAGACATCGACGCACCCGGAAAGCCGGAACCGGCCATCTACGAGCACGCAGCAGCACAGCTCGGCAAGCGAGCAGACGAATGTGCCGCAGTCGAGGATTCGAAACACGGTGTCGAGTCGGCGGTTCGTGCAGGTGCCTACTGCGTCGGCTTTCCGAACGGGGTGAAAGAACTCGACCTCTCGGCGGCGGACGTGGTCGTCTCGTCACCCGCCGAACTGCGCGACGAACTGCTCAGTCTACCCGCACCGTCCGAGAGTCACTGACCGGCAGGAGTGGCAGGTCGGGGAACGCGACGCGAACGACGAACTCCATCTCGTCGTCGGTGCCGCCGAAGACGCCGACCGGAACCGCCGTCTCTCCATCGAGATAGGTGCCCTTCGTGGTCATCTCTATGCCGTTGACGGTGACTTCGACCGCTGCCTGTTCACCCTGTCCACAATTTCGCAGGACGACCTCGCGCATCTCGTTTTCGCCGCGAGCGATCCGCGTTGGGAAGTCACCCCACTCGATGTCGACGTCGGGAAGATCACGAGCGCCCGCTTCGACCTGCTCTGCGACACCCTCCGAGAGTCCGGAATCGACGAGTCCATCGACGCCAGCCTCGCGCACGTCGGCGGGCGTTTCCAGCCCTTCCGTCGCCAGTTTGCTCGCCCGGCCAGCACCGACACCGTCGATGGCAGTGAGGCCGACCGCGTCCGTCCCGACTCCGTTTTCGACGCGGGCTTCGACGCGCGTGACGAGGTTCGCGGCACCAGGACGGTCGAGTCGCTTCAGGAAGGCGCGGAGCGCGGCGAGCAGGCGAACCGCGTTCTGCTGGATGACCCACGCATCGCTTCGCAAGTCGGCAGGCGTCGAGCCAGCCATGCTGGAGCGAAGGATGGCGAGCACCTTCCGCCCGCCCGCTTCGAGGTCGCCCGAATCCTGCCCGACGAGCACGGAGTTGATAGCGTCGCGCTCCGACTGGCGGGCGCTCACGCTGTCGAACTCGGCTGCCCCGGCGACCGCTTCGAGGATGGCGGGCACACCGATATTCTCCTGCTCGGCGAGCGTGCGAAATCGCTCGGCTGTATCGAGGTCGAGGTAGAACTTCGAGGCGAGCATGGCGAGTGGGGTTCCCTCGATGCCGAGGTCGTCACCCGTCTCCACGAATCCGCGGTCGACGAGGCGTTCGAGGGTGGCTCTGACACGCTCGCGGTGGTTCTCGAAGTCGTACTGGTCGGGCTTGCTCTTCGCCCGGACGTAGTAGAACGTGGTTTCGAGCCACGACATCACGTCGTCTAGGTCCGAGATGGTGCCCATCGCTATCTCGGCGTTCAGGTGGGAATCCAGGTCTTCCGCGAGTCTCGATTCGATCTCCTTGCCCTCACGAAGCAGTTTCCGGTACTTGTCGGCGTCCGCGTAATCGCAGACGACCCAGCCGTAGCCCACGTCGTCGTAGCCGGGTCTGCCCGCGCGTCCGAGCATCTGGAGCACGTCGAGTGGACTCATGTCCACTTCACCTTCGAGGGGGTCGTGGAGCTTTGTATCCCGCAAGACGACGCACCTCGCTGGGAGGTTGACACCCCACGCGAGCGTCGAGGTCGAAAAGAGGAACTGGATCTTCCCGGCGCGGAACCACTCCTCGACGAGGTCGCGGTCGTTCTTCGCCAGTCCCGCGTGGTGGAACGCCACGCCATCGAGGACGGAGTTACGCAGGGTCTCGTTCCGCAACTCCTGGGTCTCGGTGTGGAAGTCGTAGTCGCCACGCGCACCGATGGGCAGGTCGCGTTCGGCGATCTCGTCGCGGGTCTTCTTCGCGGCCTGCACGGTGTCCTGTCGGGAGGCGACGAAGACGAGCGCCTGACCGTCCTCGCGAACGTGGGGTTCCGCTAGGTCGAGCGCCCGGTAGAGTCGGCGATACTTGTCGGCGAAGGAGTTGTCGCCGTGGGTGTACGTCTTCACGTCGGCGTGGAGATCGACGGGGCGGTAGTCGTCGCCGAACTCGAAGGTGGTCTTCGGCGGGGCGTCCAGCCACTCGGCCACGTCGTCTATGTTCGGCATCGTCGCGGAGAGCGCGACGATGCGGGGGTCACAGAGCCGACGCAGACGGGAGATGGTCACTTCGAGGACGCTCCCGCGCTTGTCCGAGTCGAGGAGGTGAACCTCGTCGATGACGCAGCAATCGACGTTCGTGATAAACGAGTAGCGCGCCGAATCGTGCTTTCGGGTCGCCGAGTCGGTCTTCTCCGGCGTCATCACGAGGATATCCGCGCGCTCTGCCCGGCGTGGGTTCAGGTCGCGCTCGCCCGTGACGACGTAGACCGAGTAGCCGAGTTCTTCGAACCGCTCCCACTCGGTTTCCTTCTCGTTCGTCAGCGCGCGCATGGGGGCGATGAAGAGTGCCGTGCCGCCGTCGCGGAGCGCCTTACAGATGGCGAGTTCCGCCAGCGCGGTCTTGCCGCTCGCCGTGGGCGCACTGGCGACGACGTTGGCGTCGCTGTCGAGCAATGCGGGAAGCATCTCTCTTTGCATCCGGTTGAACTCGTCGAAGGCGAACGCCTCCGCGAATTCTGGAACCGCCTCGGAGACCTGCATCGTTTCGTAGGGAGTGGGGGGAGCAGAAAGGCGTTTCCTTACCGGATTGATGCGTTCGAGAGATGACCGAAATCGCGTTTCGAGTGCGATAGAAGACGCGGAAGAGGGACGATTGCTGGTACGTGAGCGATACAGAAGGCCAGTACATAACAGTACATTTCAGTACACCAATCCAGCGTATTTCAGTACACGAGCTCGGTTTCCGTATGTTTTCGCCAGTGTCCCTGTGTGGCTTCCCAAACGATAAAGCGACCACGAAAACTACCGACGGGCATGATAGAACTGGAGGACGTGCTGGCGGCGCGAGAGCGAGTCGCCGAGACCGCCCGGCACACACCGCTCGATTATTCGCACACCTTCACTCGGATGACAGGGGCAGAGGTACACTTGAAATTGGAGACGTTCCAGCGCACGGGAGCGTTCAAGATTCGGGGGGCGACCAACCGCATCAAGACGCTCTCCGACGAGGAGAAAGCGGCTGGCGTCGTCACTGCGAGCGCGGGCAACCACGCGCAGGGGGTCGCGCTCGCGGCGACGCGCGTAGGCGTGGACTCGAAGATCGTCATGCCCGAGCACGCACCCATCTCGAAGGTTCGGGCGACCGAGAACTACGGTGCCGAGACCGTCCTCTACGGCGAAGACTACGATAAGGCGGCCGAGCGGGCCCACCAGATCGAACGCGAGGAGGGGCGAACCTACGTCCACGCCTTCGACGACGATATGGTGATGGCCGGACAGGGCACCATCGGACTGGAGATCTTGGACGACCTGCCCGACGTGGAAACCGTCGTCGTTCCTATCGGTGGCGGCGGACTCATCAGCGGCATCGCAACCGCGATCAAAGGACACAACCCCGACGTACGAATCGTGGGTGTGCAGGCCGAAGGCGCGTCGAGCATCGCCGACTCGCTCCGGAAAGGGTCGGTGCAGGAGATCGACAGCGTGGATACCATCGCCGACGGAATCGCCACTCGGAGCGTCGGCCAACAGACGTTCGAGGTCATCGACGACCGCGTGGACGAGGTCGTCACCGTCTCGGACTCGGAGACGGCGGTGGCGCTCGCGTACCTCCTCGAACGCGGTAAGACGCTGGTGGAAGGTGCAGGAGCGGTCTCGCTCGCGGCCATCCTCGAAGAGAAGTTCGACTACGACGACGACGAGGTCGTCGTCCCGGTGTTGAGCGGCGGCAACATCGACATGAACGTTCTCACGACGGTCATCATGCGGGGACTGGTCGAGACGGGACGCTACCTGAAGATCAAAACCGTACTCAAAGACCGACCCGGTTCGCTCCGCGAACTCCTCGACGTCATCGCCGACGCGCAGGCGAACATCTACGCCATCCAGCACGACCGGACCTCCCGCGACATCGCTATGAACGCGACCGAGGTCGAACTCGATCTCGAGACTCGCGGCCAACAACACGTCGAGAACCTGCTCGAATCGTTGCGAGAGAGCGGCTTCGACGTAGAAGTTCTCGTCTGAGTTTCGCGGAGGGTTCGTCTGAGATTCGTCTCCTTTTGACGTAGGTTTAAGTTCTGCCGGGTGAACACACCGATATGAAGCGCACCATTAGCACCCAGGACGCCCCTGAGGCGGTCGGGGCGTACAGTCAGGCAACGACGAACGGCGATCTCGTATTCACTGCCGGACAGATACCGATGACACCCAGTGGCGACCTGCTGGACGACGAAGATATCGCCGTCCAGACGCGCCAGAGCCTGGAGAACGTCAAAGGAATCCTCGAAGAGGAAGGGCTGACCATGCAAGACGTGCTGAAGGTGACCGTCTTCCTGGGCGATATCGAGGACTTCGACAAGATGAACGAGTCTTACAGGGAGTACTTCCAGGACAACCCACCGGCCCGGAGCGCCGTCGAGGTCGCCAACCTCCCGAAAGGCGTCGGCGTCGAGATCGAAGCCATCGCCAGCGGCGAGTAAGCGTGAACCCCCGCGTCAAGGCGAGTCTCCTGTGGGGTGTCATCGGTGTCCTCGTCTTTCTCGTCCTCTTGCAAGGATACGAACTCTACACCGACTATCGGTACTCGCTCGGCGTGAAGCTCGGTGCGGCCCTCGTCGTGGCGATCGGAGCGCCGATCCTCACCTACGTCGCGGACGGGTATCTCGATTAGAACAGAAGCCTTTAAACCGCGTACCCGGTTACGAACCAATAGGCCGGGATGGCCGAATGGCAAAGCGCACGCCTGGAAAGCGTGTTCCCGTATGGGATTCTGGGTTCAAATCCCAGTCCCGGCGTATTTTCTGCGAACAAGTCCGTAAGCACCGTGTAGCGTGTGCTTACGCTAACGTGAGCAGATAATCGACACCGGGATTCGAGCAGACCAGTCACAGCCCGCGCAGTGAGTGCGAGCGGTGAAACCGCGAGCGAACGAGCAGGAATGTCTGGGCGAGTTCAAATCCCAGTCCCGGCGTTTTCGAGTGAACTACACGGTGAGCACCGCGTAGCAGGAGCCACACTCGGGAGTTCAAACGGCCGTCAGTTGGGAGCAGAACTCGTGAAAGAGATGAAGGGAGAACTGTTCAGTCAGACGAGACTCAGTACACCACGTCGTAGAAGATGGCTTTCAGGCTGAAGCGAGGAACGCCCTGTGGTCGCTCGACCGTCGTCTGCCCGTATCGACTGAACCGATACTCATAGGTCACCGTAGTTCCGGATTCTGTCGTAATCGTCTTGACTGCTCGTTTGAGATGGCCGGTCGTCGTGTCGATGGTGAGTTCGAAATACCCGCGTGGTGCGGTCGCCATACTGTGCGCGACCGTATTCTCGGCGGCCGCATTCGCCGTCACATCGTCGTCGATTCGCACCACGAGAATCGTTTCGTTCCTGCGGACGATTCGAACGTCGGCGTTTGCAACGACAGTCGAGTTAAATGGATTTTCGACGTGGTGATAGCTAACCGATGGCTCCTCGACTCACTCCTTTTCCCACGTTCCGACGTAGAAGTCGGTGTTTCCCTAGCCCATCGTCTCTTCGCCGAAAAATCGAATCGGTGTCGCGTTCGTCGCTGGCTCGCTGAGTAACGACGTTGCCGCATAGCGGTGCTCGCTGTTTTGAACGTAGACTCTGGCATACACCGGCTTGTTCTCGCTTTTACTCATGCGATCCATCGTGTAGTCATCGCACTGGAGGTGCTCGATCGACGTAGCAGCGATAGTTGAAGGAGAGGCAGATGTATCTACCTCGGGTGGTTGTTGCTGGCCGATTACAGGATCAGCAATTCGAACACCACAGATAGCTACGAGTGCGACCAACGCGACTACAACCGCGGTTCGAGTTCGAATCACTATATCAGAATTATTAAAATATATAATAAATGTCTCGCTCAGTAGATATCCGTTTTAGAACGAATCCACCAACGATGAAACGTCAGTCCACAGACGCCCACTCCCACTCCTCGACCGTCGCCTCCGCATCGTGCAGATGACACGCCGCCGGATGTCCGGCACCTGTCTCCTGCTCTATCGGAGTCTCCCCCTCACAGACCGTCGAGAACTGGCTGCGCAGTCGCTCGTCCGCACCCGCCACGTCACCGGAAACGATGTCCGAGAGCGCGGACGACAGCACTGCCTCAGCATTCTCGTCACGCAGTTCGTCGGGGATGTCGTACTCGGCGCGGATCGCAGACCGAAGCTGGTCGTCGCTCACCGCGTCCTCGGATTCCGCCGCACCCTGCGCGACCGCGAGTTGGCGGAGTGAATCGAGGTTCACGTCGTCGTCTGCAACCGCCACCCGAAGATCCATCACCGAACGCCAGTGGTCTTGCTCGAAGTCGTAACCTTCCGGTGGGATGACCGCCGGACAGCGTGGATGGAACGAACACCCGGAGGGTGGCGAGGAAGCGTCTGGCACGTCGCCGCGAAGTGTCATCCGGTGGTCGGGAGCGTCCGGATCCGTCGTCGGAATCGCGGAGACGAGCGCCTGTGTGTAGGGGTGCTGTGGATCTTCGAACAGGTCTTCGGTCGGCCCTCGCTCGACGATCTCGCCGAGATACATCACCGCCACGCGGTCGCAGATCTCCCGGACGACACCCATGTCGTGGGTGATGAGCAACAGCGAGAGGTCGAACTCCGACTGGAGATCCGAGAGCAGGGCGAGGATCTCGGCCTGCACGCTCACGTCCAGCGCCGAGACGGGTTCATCTAGAACGAGCAGGTCGGGGTTCAGAATCAGCGCCCGCGCTAGCGCCACCCGCTGTTTCTGGCCGCCGGAGAGTTCGTGGGGATACTGGTCGAAGTCGTCTTCCGAGAGACCGACACGCGAGAGGAGGTCTTCGGTGATCCGTCGTCGTCGGTCTTCGTCGGTCATGCCGTGTATCGTCAGCGGTTCAGCCACCGACTCGCCGATGGTCATCCGGGGATCGAAACTCGTCGTCGGATCCTGGAACACCATCTGGGCACGCCGCCGGAACGCCTTCCGTTCTGTTCGGTCGTACGCACCGATATCGTCGCCATCGAAGCGGACGGTTCCGTCGGTCGGGTCTTCGAGGTAGAGCAACGACGTGGCAGCGGTCGATTTCCCGCTTCCGGATTCTCCGATGAGACCCAGCGTCTCGCCGGGATAGAGATCGAAATCGATGCCATCCACAGCACGGACGCTGCCGACCTGTCGTCGGAGCGCCCCTTTCGTGACGGGATAGTGCTGTTTCAATCCACGAACGGAGAGGATCGGTTCGTCACTCATCGTCGCTCCTCCGTATCGACCAGGTCGTCCGTTCTCGCGTTCCGTCCATCCCGTCCCTCCTGTCCATCCCGTCTACCTTCCCCATCGAGGACGACGGACGAATCGTGGTCTTGCCGATGGAAGACGCAGGACGCCTGCTGGTTGCCGCTGACGCCCTTCAGAGGTGGTTGCCCGTTTTCAGCACAGGCGTCGATGGCGTGCGGACAACGGGGATGGAATCGACAGCCTGCCGGTGGGGAGACCGGATCGGCCATCGACCCGCCGATAGGCTGTAACATACCCCCACGGCCAGGGAGACAGTCGAGCAAGGCTTGCGTGTAGGGGTGGGCCGGTTGGGCGAACAGGTCGCTGACGTCACTCCGTTCCATCACCTTTCCGGCGTACATCACGACGACGCGGTCGGCGATCTCTGCGACGACGCCGAGGTCGTGGGTGACGAACAGGATCGCCATGTCGCGTTCGTCCTGCAGGTCGGCCAGCAGGTCGAGGATCTGGGCTTCGATGGTCACGTCGAGCGCCGTCGTCGGTTCGTCCGCGATGAGCAGGTCGGGTTCGCCTGCCAGCGCCATCGCGATGACGACGCGCTGGCGCATCCCGCCGGAGAATTCGTGGGGGTAGTCGTCGGCCCGCAATTCGGCTTTCGGGATGCCGACGCGTTCCAGCAGTTCGACGGCGCGACGCCGGGCTACTTTGTCGGTAACGTCCTGATGGTACTGGATGGATTCTACGACCTGACTCCCGACGGTGTACACTGGGTCGAGGGCGTTCTGCGGATTCTGGAAGACGTACGCGATGCGATTACCACGAATCTCCCGGAGTTCGGCGGGTGAGCATTCGAGGAGGTCTCGACCATCGAAGTCGATCTGACCGTCTTCGATGTTTCCGGGCGGTTCGGGGACGAGCCTCGTGATGGACTCACACGCGACGGTCTTTCCGGAGCCGCTCTCACCGACGAGACAGACGGTCTCGCCACGGCGAACGTCGAAGCTAACGTCGTCGACTGCTTTGACGATACCTCGCGGTATGTCGAACGTCGTTCGAAGGTTCGAGACGGAAAGTAGTGGGTTTGTCATAGTTCCTCCCGAATCCGAGGGTCGAGTATCTCTCGCAGTGCGTCGCCGAGGAAGTTGAACGAGGCGACGGTGAGTATCAGGAACACGACCGGAATCACTTCTGCCCACCAGAGGAACGTCGGATGGAAGTCGCTGAGGAAGGCGGCGTACACCAGATACCCCCACGAGTTCTGTCCTGCCCCGTGGAGTTGGAAGTAGCCGAGCATCGCCTCGATGAGGAGGAGCATCGGAATCTGTAGCGTGATGGCGACGAGGACGGTGCTCGATACGTTCGGGAGCAGGTGTCGGCGGATGATCCACCGACGACTGCTCCCAGCGTTCCGTGCCGCACGGATGAAGCCGAGTTCGCGTTTCTGGAGTGCTTCGCTCCGCACGAGCCTCGCGGTGCTGCCCCAGCTCAACAGGCCGAAGACGGTGACCATCAACAGGATACTGCCGCCGTACAGTGCTTCGAGGAGGAGGAAGACAAACAGCGGCGGGATGGCCTGCTGTAGGTCGACGTAGCGCATCAACGCTTCGTCCACGCGACCACCGAAGTACGCCGCGATGGTGCCCACAGCAGTCGCGAGTGGTGCGATGAGTGTCGCGGTGATGAGCGTAACTTGCAGTGCGATCCGCATCCCCTGGAAGATCTCGATCATCACGTCCTCGCCACTGCTCGTCGTCCCGAGGGGATGTACGAGACTGCCGTGACACACGTTGTTCGATAGTTCGCCGACGCAATGGGTGATTCCGATACCGTAGTACGGGACGGTAAGCCCGAACGGCGGCTGATACGGCGCGTTACCGTACGCGAACTTATCTGCAGATGCGATGGCGTCCTGGAGCGGAGGTACGAGTATCGGCGCGACGAGGCCGCAGATGAAGAAGAACACGAGATAGCAGAGGCTGGCGACCGCTACTCGGTTCGTCCGAAGTTGGCGCCAGCGACGGCGTGTCAGCTCTCGATTCTGATACAACGGAACGAGCACGTAGAAGGTGAACACCGCCAGCGAGAGCATGAACAGCCAGTCCAGCGTGGTCACGTTCCACTCCCAAACGAGCGGTTTGTCGTCCGGGAGCGCCTGAAGGTCGTACAGAAATCCGAGTGCTAACCCGAGCGCGACGAGCGCGAACACCTTCGTTCGTCGTGCTACGGTCGTCCCGGTGGTCTGATACTCGTCCCAGTCGATCGCGTCGAACGTGTCGTGTCGTGTCGCCATAAGCGGTCGAACCCTCCTGTCACGTCTCGGTCGGTGGAGCAGTCGTCCACTCTGAGAGACGTATCAGAGACTATCTGGCGAAACTAATGTAACAATAGTATAAAAATGTCAGTATTATATCAACGAGGTGGATGGTGATTCTACCGATGCCGACTGAAGTGAACGGTCGTACGGGAGAAATATTTATCAGAAAGGAATGAATTATGAGCAACAGTAGCATGGAACTGGTGACATCGCGGACGATCGCACTGGGACACTCGGTGAGCAACGAACTCCCACATCTGGAGGGACGCTAATCGTGCGCCGATACGTCGCCCGACGAGTGCTCTGGACAGTGTTCGCTGCGTATCTCCTCCTCTCGTCCATCTTCCTCGTCTACGCGTACGCGCCAGACCCGAACAAGAAGACGGCTGGACTACTGGCGGGACTGTCTGGCGGATCCGTCGAGAAGGCCGAACAGGCCTATGCCAACGCCAGAAACTACGACGAACCGGTGCTCGACCGATACGTCAAATGGATCGTCGCGTACACGACGTTCGACTGGGGTACGGATATCAGTGGCACCCCGGTCATAGAACGGCTCGAACATGCCTTCCCGATCACGCTCATCTATCTCATCCCTGCGATACTGCTGTCCACCATTCTTGGCACCGCTATCGGGCTGTACTCGGCAGTTCACCAGCACAGCTACGTCGACCGTATCGTCACTGCGGTCACGTACACGGGACTGGGTATGCCCGGCTTCTGGCTGGCGGAGTGGCTGGCGCTTCTCGCACTCGAACGACTGGGCTGGTTGCAGGCCATCTGGGATCCACGATACGGTCTCTGGACGCCCCAGAACCTTCCGTTCATGGCGTTCCCGATGATCGTCGTCATGACCAACCTCCTTACCGTACAGATACGGTACACGCGCTCGATCTCGTTGGAGTACGTGCCAGCAGAGTTCGTGAAGACGCTTCGCGCCAACGGTGCCGGAGCACGTGACGTCGCTCGGCACGTCCTTCGTAACGCCGCCCTCCCGCTCGTATCGCTGTTCTTCGCGGAGACACTCACCATCCTGTTCATCACCATCCTCGTCGTCGAGATGGTGTTCGGTCTCCCAGGCTTCGGTTCGCTGGCGTTCCAGGCCATCAAAGCGCGAGACCCAGGACTCATCCTGGCGACGACGATGATTCCCATCTTCATCGGACTGGCCGGTAATCTCATCCAGGATATCGCGTACGCCATCATCGATCCGCGCGTCGAATACGAGTGAGAATCACTGACACCGGCTATCGGAACGCCACTAATATTTCGGCGAAAAAAGAACGACGAACAGCTACGCTACGACTTCGACCTGCGAACCGGCTGCGTTCTCCTGGACGCTTTCGATACCGTTTCTCGCCGTCGACTGGCGTTCGTATCCTTCGCCACTATCCGCGATGATGTTTCCATTGTCGTGAACCAGTCGCCAGCGCCATTCCTCGTTGGCATCTCGATAGAGTTCGAAGGTTGCTTTGCTCATCTGCGCGTGTAGATACGGGCGCGACCGACGTAATACCCCATTTTCTGCTAGTTTTTCGAACTATCGACCCGACAGCTACACCTCGTGATACGACGCGAGCGAGATCGGTCGATGTAAGGCGACGAGTCGGTCGAACTCGCGGTTGCAGGTGTGACAGAAGTAGTGGCGACCAGTTCGCGTCCAGTCGGCGTGCCCCTTCGGACAGCGTTTGCGCCACTCGTCTACGTCCGGCGATGCGTCGCTCGACGTGCTCGATTTCGACATTTTTGATCTCCCTACGAATGGAGACGACGGTGACCATGAAGAAAGCGAGCCGTATTCAGAGTGAAAGTGAAACAGAGGGCAGAGATTCATCTTTCAGGAGGTCGAAGGAGAGATGAATGCGTTCGCTCGCCCCACCTGTCCTCGTCCTCGCCGCGATGCTGTTTTTCGGTGCGTACTTCGTCGGCTATCCCGTCCCCGGCGCGGAAACGCTCGACTCGTGGCAAGGCGCGGAAGTCATCGAGGTTCCGGACGACCGACCGGAACGACTGGCCGACCCAACTGACCCCCAGTTCCGTCGGTGGGTCGAGTTCTACATCCACGTCTACGTGAACGAAGAGCGTTCCGAGCGCGGGCTCGCTCCCCTCGAATTCGACGTGGGATTACGGGAGGTCGCACGCGGTCACAGTACCGAGATGGCTCGAAAGAACTACTTCGCGCACGTTTCGCCCTCGGGCGACGACCCCGGCGACCGCTACCGGGACGCAGATTACTACTGTCTCCGCGGTGCGGGCGAGAACATCGCGTACACCTACTTCGACCGCCAGGTCAGAACTGAAACCGGAGCGGTGGTGCGCTATCGAACCGCGGAAGAACTCGCTCGCGGCGTCGTCTCGCAGTGGATGAACTCGACCGGTCATCGAGAAAACCTCCTCTCCGAGAACTGGGAACGCGAGGGAATCGGGGTCTACTACACAGAAAGTGGACGTCTCTTCGCTACGCAGAACTTCTGTTGACCCGTACAAAAAATTAAGTGTCCTCGAAGACACCTGTCTGAACACGTCTCTGGTAAGGAACCTGTTCGAGAAATATAAACGAGGCAACAAGAGATGAGGAAACGACCAGACGGAGACAGATGAGGGGACGAACTGACGACGTGGACGGGACGGAAACACCCCTGTCGAGAGACGTTGTGTTCCAGGTGCTGAGCAATCAGCGACGACGGTACGCGCTCCACCACCTTCGGCGACACGAGAATTCGGTCGAGATCGGCGAACTGGCGACGAAGATCGCGGCGTGGGAGAACGGAGTAAGCGTGGAGGAAGTGACGTCGAAACAACGAAAACGCGTGTACAACACCCTCCAGCAAGCCCATCTCCCGAAGCTCTCCGAGACTGGTTTCATCGAGTACGACCCGGCCCACGGCGAGCTCACGCTGACCGAGAAAGCCGAGATGCTAGACGTGTACCTGGAACTCGCACCCGACAACGACTTCCCGTGGTCGGAGTACTACTTTGTGTTGGGCAGTATCAGCCTCGCACTCGTCACCGGTTCGTGGTTGAACGCCGGGCCACTCGGCCTCGTTCCGGAGATCTGGTGGGCAGTCGGTCTCGGCGCGGTGGTCATGGTCTCCGGTGCGGCCCACATCTACTACCAACGAAACATCTACCGCGGATATTCGGAAGTGCCGGAGCGAACCTGATCGGTGACGGTAATCTTCTGGGAAACAGGTATCGAACTCAGTCGGCGACGAGAACCGGATGGGGATCACGAATCAGCGACACCTCGTAGCCGAACGCGGACACCAGTTCGAGACTCGTCTCTACGTGGTCGGTAACTCGTGGAATGGAGACGCGCCCGCCCGCGAGCGCGAGGAAGACGAGCAACTGGTCGGCCATCTGCTCGTCGACCGCACCGCGAGCGTCGTCGAACGCGAGAAACGAGTCCACGACGCCCTGCGCCACCGATTCTGCGGGGATACCTCTCTCACCCAGTGCGTCGAATCCGGCGATAGCGTCGTCGTAGTCCGCTCGGACGAGCAGGGAGGTGCCGGGTGAGTTCGATTTCGCGTACGTCACTCGACGTTCGGTGACGGAATAGCCTGCCGTCGAAAGTCGTTCTCGCGCCGCGTCTGACTGGCGTTCTGCGACGTTCTGTGCCGCGAGTGACGTAGACGCCTTCGAGTAGATCCGGACGCCAGCGAGTGACCCCCGGTCTGCGAGTTCGATCTGCGAAAGCGACGATGGGGCGAGCCACACCGTCGCCTCGCCACCGCCTGCCGGATAGTAGCCGGTTCGGGCGACATCGATCGCGGCCTGGACGCCGAACCGACGACAGAGGGGGAGTTTCACCTGCCGATGATACGCCACTGGCGGTGCCCACCGAACGTCGGTTCCGCCGGTGACCGTGACCGCGAGTGGCTGGTCGAGCACCATCGCCAGTGGCAAGAGGGCGTCGAAGACGAGCGTGACGCTTCCAGCAGTTCCCACGTCGATAGCGAATCGGCCGCCGTCGGTCGCATCGGGATGGAACGTCAGCGCCTCGGAACCGACTGCGTCACCGTGGATGTCGGCATCGCACGCACGGGCGACGGCACGGACGGCAGCGAGGTGTTGCGGTCGCAGACCGGGATTCGACCGGTTCGCTCGAATCCCGGTCATCCTGAAAGACTCCCCGGAAAGCGCCGCGAGCGAGAGTGCAGAGCGAAGCAGTTGCCCGCCACCAGTCGAACCGTCGAGCGAGAGCATCGACCGAGATAACGGGGCGTGACGTGAAAAACGGCGCCATCACCAGGTTAGTATATAAATGGCCGTTTCGTACTGTCAGTCTACACCAGAGACCCATGCTAACTTGCCCCATGGGTGTTCGAAGTAGGCGTCGCCTTCGTGCGATTTTCCGGCGGCTGGGTCGCGGTGCCGAGATGGCCGCGAATCGCCATTCCCGAACATTTATATAGAATCACAATCATAGTTGCTTCTGTACTATGAGCCAGCGGATGCAAGGTCAACCAATGATCGTAATGTCCGAGGATTCCCAGCGCGTTAAAGACAAAGACGCGCAGGAGCACAACATCACCGCGGCCCGAGCCGTCGCGGACGCTGTACGCTCCACACTCGGACCGAAAGGGATGGACAAGATGCTCGTCGATTCGATGGGCGACGTGACCATCACGAACGACGGTGTCACCATCCTCAAAGAGATGGACATCGACAACCCGACGGCCGAGATGATTATCGAGGTCGCCGAAACCCAGGAAGACGAAGCAGGAGACGGCACCACGACGGCTGTCGCGGTGACGGGCGAACTCCTGAAGAACGCCCAGGATCTTCTCGAACAGGACATCCACCCCACGGCAGTCATCAAAGGTTTCCACCTCGCCAGCGAGAAGGCGCGTGAGGAGATCGACAACATCGCCGAGGAGATCGACACCGACGACGAAGACCTCCTCCGCAAGGTCGCCGAGACCAGCATGACCGGCAAGGGTGCCGAACTCAACAAGGAGACCCTCAGTCAGATCATCGTAGACGCGGTCCGCGCGGTCACCGTCGAGGGCACGGTCGACCTCGAATACGTCAACGTCGAGACGCAGACGGGTCGCTCCGCAGGCGAGTCCGAACTGCTCGAAGGCGCGGTCATCGACAAAGACCCCGTCCACGACAACATGCCGACGTCCGCCGAGGACGCGAAGGTTCTCCTGCTCAACGAAGCCGTCGAGGTCGAGGAGACCGACGTGGACACCGAAGTCTCCATCACCGACCCCGACCAGCTCAAAAGCTTCCTCGACCGCGAGGAAGCCCAGCTGAAAGAGAAGGTGGAGCAGATCAAAGACACTGGCGCGGACGTCGTCTTCTGCCAGAAAGGTATCGACGACCTCGCACAGCACTACCTCGCCAAGGAAGGCATCCTCGCCGTCCGACGCGTCAAAAAGAGCGACATCAAGTTCCTCCGTGAGGTCCTCAACACGGACATCGTCTCGGACCTCGACAGTGCCTCCGACGTCGAACTCGGTACGGGTAGCGTCACCCGCGACGACGCCGACGAACTGTTCTACGTCTCCGGTGGCGACGACGCCCACGGCGTGACGCTCCTCCTGCGTGGTTCCACCGACCACGTCGTCGACGAACTGGAGCGCGGTATCATGGACGCACTCGACGTGGTGGCCCAGACCGTCAGCGACGGTCGCGTCGTCTCCGGTGGCGGTGCCATCGAAGTCGAACTCGCCTCCCGACTCCGCGACTACTCCGACAGCGTCGAAGGCCGCGAACAGCTCGCAGTCGAGGCGTTCGCCGACTCGCTCGAACTCGTCCCCCGCGTGCTCGCCGAGAACGCCGGACTCGACTCCATCGACACGCTGGTCGACCTCCGTGCGGCCCACGAAGATGGCGACAAACGCGCTGGCCTGAACGTCTTCAGCGGCGACGTCGAGGACACCTTCGAGAGCGGTGTCGTCGAACCGGCCCACGCCAAAGAGCAGGCACTCTCCAGTGCTACCGAGGCCGCGAACCTCGTGCTCAAAATCGACGATATCATCTCCGCCGGCGACCTGTCCACCGACAAGGGTGGCGACGAAGGCGCTGGTGGCCCACCCGGCGGCATGGGTGGCATGGGCGGCATGGGCGGTATGGGCGGCGCAATGTGAAATCAGGGATAAACTGATTTCCACGCCCAGTTCGACGAATCAGTGTCCAACTACCTCTCGTAGATTTTTTCGAACCCTCGTGGATAGCGATGTGTTTTCAGTGCATACGGACTATCTCCCCCGGAGTTATCGCATCGTTTGGACGATTTCGACGAGCGCGCCAACTACTGCGAGAACGATTCCGAGTCTGAGAAGAAGTGGTGAGTCGCTTGCCCACTACGGAGTCATCGAACCAGCGTATGTGATCATGAGGTAGATCCCGCTGAACAGGAGAAAAGTGATCCCGAGTCGATAGACACCAGAACCGAGGTGTGGATATTTTCCATTTATAGTTCAAAATATCTGGGCTTGTAAGATAATATTACGGCTTTTCTCGATATCTGAACGATTCCACCTGGCATGGAACCTGTGATGTACGCAGCGCGACCATTCATCGATCACTTCCTAAAAAATACTCGAAACGCCACGAGTTACCACGAAACCCATCCGAAATCGGCAAAAGATGGAACTAAGTGGGAACCACGTATCCCTCAGACTATGGAAACACTGCTGCTCAATCAGGACGCCGTAGACGAGAACACCCAGATGGACGAACTCATCCGGGCCGTCGAAGACGCCTTCGCGGCGTACGCACGCGGGGACGCACAGATGCCCGCGAAGTCCTACATCGATCTGCCGCAGTACAACGGCGACTTCCGTTCCATGCCCGCCTACCTGGAAGCCGACGACTGGGACGCAGCGGGCATCAAGTGGGTGAACGTCCACCCCGACAACCCCGACAAGTTCGACCTGCCGACCGTCATGGGGACGATGATCTACAGCGACCCCGAGACGGCCTTCCCGCTCGCCATCATGGACGGGACGGAACTGACGATGAAGCGCACGGGCGCGGCGGCGGCGGTAGCGACCGATTACCTCGCCGTCGAGGACGCGACGAGCATGGGTCTCATCGGTGCTGGTGTCCAGTCCTACACGCAGTTGGAAGCCATCTCGGAGGTCCGCCCCATCGAAGACGTCGTCATCAGCGACCTGGACGACGAGGCGGTCGAGCGGTTCATCGACTACTTCAGTGACGAGTTCGACGTTCGCGCCGGCTCGATTTCGGACGCAGCGGCCTGTGACGTGCTCTCGACCGTGACCCCCGTCGAAGAACCGATCGTCTCCCGCGAAGCCGTGGGCGAGCACACCCACGTCAACGCGATGGGTGCGGACGCGGAGGGCAAGCACGAACTCGCCGACGAACTCCTGCTGGACGCGAAACTCGTCATCGACGACCACGCCCAGACCACCCACTCCGGCGAGATCAACGTCCCGTACAACGCGGGCGTCCTCTCGGACGACGACATCCACGGCGACATCGGCGACATCGTCGTCGGTGACCTGGAGGGCCGAACGGACAAGGACGGCGTCACCGTCTTCGACAGCACCGGACTGGCGATTCAGGACGTTGCTGCGGCTCACGTCGTCTACGAGCACGCGAACGAGAACGACAACGGCTACCCGTTCGACCTCATCGGATTCTAACTACTCTCTTCCTCGCCGACCGGCGCTTTCTGTGCGGCTGCTTCCGTCAGTTTTGAGATGAGCCACACGATGACCAGAAACGGCAAGAGTGGAAGCAGTATGACGACCATTCCAAGAAGTAGCGCGATGCCGATGGCGTTCATCTCGCTGTCCGGACGTCCTCGATAGGGTGGCGTGACGGTTCGCAGTGCGCCCGTGAGTCCCTCGGCGTCCCCCTGACTCATGGCAAAGAGGACGTCGGCTCGAATGTTAAGCGTTCCCGTGGCACAAACGCTTTGCGCGTCCGGTTCCTGATTCGACACGATGAACGAACAGCAGGTCGAACGACTGGTCGGCGTCCTCGGTGGGGTACTCGGCGTCGTCTCCTCCTTCGCTATCGCAGGCCAGACCCCGGCGTTCGTCGGTGCCGGAGTCGAAAGCGCCATCACCGCGCTCGTTCCGGGCGTCGTGATGGGTCTCGCCATCGAGTATCTCGGTGGTTTCGCCCAACTGCTCACATTCGGCTTCGCACTGGTCGTCGCCCTCGCGCTCTTCTCCGGTGTGACCGTCGCCGCGATGGTCGCGGGGAAACGCTCGGACGTTCCCTACACGGGCGTCTTCGTGGCGGCAGTCGGTGGCTGGCTGGCGGCGACGGTGCTGACGGGCGCGTTCGGCAAAGCCCTCGTCGTCGGCGGTGCGCTGGGCGTGTTCCTCGCATTCACCGAGCACGAGTGGCACGTCGGCGGCGACCGATCAGTGTCGACCTCCCGGCGAAGCGTGCTGGCGACCCTGTTCGCTATCGCTGGCTTCTCGGGATTCGCGTATCTTCGCGGCAGGGAGATCACCGGCGTCAGGGAAGGGCCGATCTCGCTCGTGACCGACGACGAAGTGCAATCGGAAGTCGAGCAGGGGGTTGCGCGGGCGAACGAACAATCGTTCGACGCACCGGGACTCGGCGGTCTCGTCACCCCGATCGAGTCGTTCTACCAGGTCGATATCAACTCGGTGGATCCCAACGTCAGCGCGAATCTCTGGAATCTCCGGGTTGCGGGCGCGGTCGATACGGAACTCGAACTCTCCTACGCCGACCTCACGTCGATGGCGGTCGAACACCGGTTCGTGACCCTGCGCTGTGTCGGCGAATCGCTGAACGGGAACAAGATGGATACGGCCCTCTGGACGGGGATTCCGGTTCGTCGGGTGCTCGAACAGGCGGGCACGCCGGACGAGTGCTGTGTCATGCTTCGCGCCGACGATGGCTACTACGAGGAGTTTCCCCTCGCCGCCCTCAGCGACGGCTTCCTCGCCTTCGGGATGAACGGTCGGCTCTTGCCCCGGAAACACGGCTACCCCGTCCGGGCGCTGGTGCCGGGCCACTGGGGCGAGATCAACGTCAAGTGGCTCACCGAGATCGAGGTGCTGGAAAAGCCCGCGAAGGGATTCTGGGAGAAGAAAGGCTGGCACGGCACCGGCCCGGTCGAGACGGTGGCGAAACTCCACGCCGAGAACCGCGCAGACGACGGGACGGTACAACTCGCTGGACACGCCTACGCCGGAACCCGCGGCATCAGGAGAGTAGAGGTGTCGGTCGACGGCGGGCAGTCGTGGCAGGACGCCACCCTCGGGCCGAAACTGCCCGGCACGGACGTATGGCGACAGTGGCGGTTCGAGTGGAAACCGGGGGATGGAACCCACGAGGTCGTCGTCCACGCCACCGATGGCGACGGACGAGTGCAGCCAGAGGAGTTCTCCGGGCCGTTTCCGAACGGGCCATCGGGGTGGGTGTCGCGGACGATCGAAGTATGACGGCGTCGAGTGAGAGACGAGAGTGAGGAAGATACGATGCTAGTTGCTGCCTGAGCAAAGTCGCGCCCTCACTCGGTCGCTCCATCGCAGATGCAAAGCGTCTGCTCTCTCGCCCCCGCGTTCGCCCGTTGTCACGGGAAGAGGTTGCCCCTTCCCGTGACAACGGGCGAGCGAAGGAAAGAACGAGTGGAGAAACCACGAGTGACTGAGCGAGGGCCGGGGGAAATCTTCGATTTCCTCGGCCACGGAAGAGCGCCGCTTTTCCGTAGGCGTGACCAGCCTTGAGCGTCAGCTAGCGTCACATTGGTCTCGTCGTTCTCGATGGCCCGCCACAGACACCCATCGTGGTCAGTACAATCCGATAGAGCCCATCGTAAACCTCTTCTCACGCTTTCACGATAGAAAATCGACGCCTGCGCAGTCGCTAGCCTTCCAGATGGACGGCGGGCCGCAGTGGGGTGGCGTGCCGGGCTTTGTCCGTGGGGTCGAATGCGTCTTCGCCCTCGCGGTAGATCTCCACCTCGGCGTCGAACTCGCGCTCGAAGAAGTCGCAGGCGTCCCCGTACACCGCCAGTTCGTCCACGTCGGACAGTGCCGCGACCTGCTCGCTCGGGCGCTCGCGCACGTCCTCGGCGAGTTTCTGCACCAGTTGGTTCACCTCGTCACCTTTCTCGCGCAGTTCCTCGTCCTGCATGACCTCGCCCATCACCGCGCCGACGTTGGGGCCGCTCTCGACGACTTCCGAGAGCACTTTCCCCTTCCAGTCGGCGGCGACGTACACCCTGACGATGTCGGGGTCGGTCTCGGTCACGTCCACGATGTCGCGCACGTCGTCGGTCAGCCCCTCGACCAGTTCCTCTTCGAGTTCGGTCGCCGTGCTCTCGAACTCGGGGTGCGGTTCCGGCCATTCGGCGTCGGCGATGGGGTCGCCCGTCAGGCGCTCGTGCAGTTCGGTCGCCATGAACGGAACGAACGGTGCCAGCAGGCGCAGGCGAGTGCGCAGGACTTCGCGGAGCGTCCAGCGTGCACCCGGTCTGTCGGTGTCGGTGCGCTTGCGATACCACTTCAGGTGCTCTTCGAAGCCGTAGAAGGCGGTCTGGCTCGCAGCGCGCGTCTCGAACCGATCCATCGCGTCCGTGGCTTCGCGCACCGTCGCCTGCAGTTTCGACAGCAACCAGCGGTCGATCCGTTGCAGGTCACGCTCGCCTTCGGGAGCGTCGATTATTTCCGTCGCGCGGTTCCAGAACCGCCGCAGTTGATTCTGCGTGCTCTGGACCTGCTCGGAGCGCCAGTCGTAGTCCTGCCACGGTTCGGCGCTGTTCATCAGGAAGAAGCGCACCGTGTCCGCGCCGTACTTCTCGATGGCCTCCTCCGGCAGGACGACGTGCCCCTTCGAGGAGGACATCTTCTGGCCCTCCAGCAGTCCCATTCCCATCACCGTGATGCCCTGCGGCCAGTTCGGCTGCTCGAACAGTTCCGCGTGGTGGAACAGGAAGAACGTCAGGTGGTTGCTGACGAGGTCGTTGCCCGAGCAGCGATAATCGACGGGATACCAGTAGTCCCACTCCTCGCGCAGCGAGAGAGCGGTATCGTTCGGCTCGTCCACTGCTTCGCTCCCAAAAAATAGCGTATCGAAGAACTCCCTGTCCATCTCCTCTGGCGGCACGTCCGCCAGTCGGTGGGCGATGGTGTAGTACGCCATGTAGATGGTCGAATCCGACAGGGGTTCGATGACGAACTCGTCGTCCCACGGCAGGCGCGTGCCCAACCCATAATTGCGAATGCAGGGCCACTCGTTCAGCCAGTCGATGGTGTGGTCGTACTGCTCGCGGGTGTTCTCCGGGATGGCGTCCAGTCCGGCGACCGCTTCGTGTGCGTTCTCCTTCCACTCGGGGTCGTTGTAGCGCAGGAACCACGTCTCCTGTTCGGCGACCTCGACCGCACCGCCGCAGCGACAGACGACCTCTTCGGTGAACTCGTGCATCGATCCGAACGACCCCTCTTTCTGGAACTCGGCTTTCAGGTCGTCGCGCACATCCTCGACGACCTCGCCAGCGTAGTCGCCGTACATCTCGCGCAGCGTCCCGCTGTGGAACTCGCGGTTGTAGACCTCCTGCGTGGCTTCCTTCAGCGCGGGGTCTTCGGAGTCTACGACGCCGTGTTCTTCGACCGCGTCCTTCGCGGGGAACTCGCCATAGCCCTCCACGTCGATGATGGCCTTCGGTTCGATGGTCTCGACCTCGGCGCGGTCGAGACCATACGCCTCCATCCGGGCGTCGTCCGCTTTGGCTTCCTGCAGGGCCACCCAGTCGTCGGGGCTGTGGGCCGGAACGGACATCACGACGCCGGTCGCGTTGTCGGCGTCCACGAAACTCGCGGGCAGGACGAGCACGTCGTCGTCCGTGATAGGGTTCGTGACATGCTCGCCGACCAGTCGCTCTCCGGTGACGTGGTCGTGGACGGTCACGTCGTGGGCTTGCAGTTCCAACTTCTCCGCCGCGCTCTCGGAGACCAGCCACCGCTCTCCATCGACGTCGGCCTCGACGTAATCGGCATCCGGGTCGATGTAGGCGTTCGTGACGCCGTGAACCGTCTCGGGGCGCAGGGTCGCCATCGGAACCGTGAGTCCGTCGGCGTCGAACTTGACCAGTGTGTACTCCTGGAACTCGGCCTCCTCGCCCTCCAGCAGGTCGTGGGTCGTGACGGGGTTCTTCTCGTTCGTGCAGTATTTGACGGGGTGCAATCCCTTCTCCAGCAGGCCGCGGTCTTTCAGCGTCTCGTACTGCCACGTGATGAACTTCGAGTAGCGCTCGTCGTTCGTCGTGAACTCGCGTCGCCAGTCGATCGACAGTCCCAGCGACTGCATGTTCGCCTTGTAGCTGTTCTCGATGAAGTGGCGGGCGAATCCCATCGGCGTCTCCATCCCTTTCAGATCCTCGTCGGAGACGTTGTAGACATCCTGCAACACCCGCATCTGGTTCTCCTCGCGCTTTTTCAGGCGCTCGACGGCACCGACGATGGGCGTTCCCGTGACGTGCCACGCGATAGGGAACAGAACGTTGTCGCCCTGCAGGCGGCGGTAGCGCGCCCACACGTCCGGAACGGTATAGGTTCGGGCGTGCCCGATGTGCATCCCGCCGCTCGGATAGGGGTACGGTACCGTGACGAAGGTGGCCTCCTCGTCGGACGGGTCGACCTCGTACTGGCCGTCTTCCGCCCATCGAGACTGCCACTTCGATTCGATCTCCCGTGGGTCGTAGTCCATACACCCACTTCTGTTCTGACGAGTAAAAGAACGACCATACCTGACTGTTCAGTCTGTCAGGTTGCGGCAATTATTGCATACGGGTAGAAAGAATGATACGACCGACCCGAGTGTGGCCAGCTCGTGGGCGAGTTCGCCGAGACCGCACGCGACCACATCCGCGATACCCTCGCCGAGCGACTGCCCCACTTCGACTGGAAGACGGAACATCGAATCAGGCGCACCCCGGTCGATGTCGTGGGGTTCACCGACGACCACTTCGTCGCCGTCGAACTGGAGTGGCGCAGGGCCGACCCCGTCAACAACACGGCGAAACTGTTCTACTACGTGGACGAGGGCGAACTGGCGGAGTACGACCAGGCCACGGTCTTTCAGGTGTTCACGGCGTACTACGACCTCGAATCGGATGGCATCTTGTCGAAGCGCGAGGTCGCGGAGTTCGTCGGCCACGTCGCCGCCGATTCGTTCGAACACGTTTCGTTCTATCCCGTAACGTTCGGACTCGAACCGCCGAAACGCGGCGGTGAGTGGCCTGAAGAGTGGGTGTCGGTCGCGGAGAGAACCGTCGATGAGATCGCGCGCGAGTTTCGACCCGGCAGAATATGATGCTGTGGTGACAGCTTCGGAAAACGAACGAATTCCCGCAGTAGGGTGTCCTCGAAAATCCCCCCTTTCTCGACCACCCGAAGACGTCATCAGCACTCTCCGATCGCTCAACGCATCAGAAATCAAAGGAAAATCCACAGAAACCGTTCCACGATCACGACATCGATTCGACCGAATCTCCTACCTGTATCTCCCCGTCTTCCACGACGACAGCCCGAAGCCCGCCCCTGTGAACCAGCGCCGAAAGCGTCCCGTCCTGCGTCAGCGACTCCAGATGCGAACACGGTTCACAGAGTTCCACGCCCTCACACACCACCTCACCCACGCGAAATCGTTCGCCGACGAGATGGTTCAGTGCGACATCGCGCGTCGTCACGTTCCGGCGATGGGCGCCCGGTTTGAGCGAGATGCCTGCCTCCTGCTCGATGGCAACGAGCGCCTCCGCCTCGATGAGGGTTATGTCGTCGCCCGACGAGTCGTGGTCGAAGTGGCGGTCACCGCGCAGGCCCGCCCCCGCCACCGCTTCGACCGTCTCGACCGCTTCCGTTTCCGCCGCCGACTCGGACGCAACGTGAATCGCCTCGACTTCGCCAGTTCCGTTCATGCTCGCTCGCCCGTCCCGTTCATATCCGCCAGTTACTCGGAGACGGTATAAAATCGTGGTTGGCGGTAGTTCGGACGGTTCGACAGGCGGAGCAGGCCGAGGCGGTTTATAATTTCTTGCGGGCCAGTTCCAACTCGTCGTGAACGAACGAACACATCGACTCGGCCATCTCGTCGGCGTTCTCGACCTGTCCGTTCCACGCCTCGAAAAAGCGCATCGGGTCGAGTTTGAGCACAGCGCGGTAGACGTGCCGCCGCCATTCGAATCCGGGTGGGAGAGTACGAACCGATTCGTACCCTTCTCGGATCGACCCTCGAAGGTCGTCGTCCTCGGGTGCAGTGTGCCAGTCGAAGAACTCACGCTCGGCACGACAGAGGTCGAACTCACCAGCACCAGCGAAGCAAAATTCCCAGTCCAGCACTGCGGCGACGGACTCATCTTCGAACAGGAGGTTCGCCGGTTGGTAGTCACCGTGGACGAATTCTGGCCCGGAGACCGCGGTGAACCCATCTCCGTGCTCGCGAACGAACGATTGCACGGATTCGCCAGCCTCCTCGAATCTGGTGCCGACGAGGTCGTCACACCAACCGTCCAGGATCGTGGCAAGCAAAGCGGCCCACGTCTCGCGAGCATCGAGGGTAAGTTCCCCGTCTCGGCAGTTCAGGTAGCCACACGCCACGAAGCTGGTCGATTCGTGCAGGGTTGCCAATGTCGCACCTGCGTTTCGAAGACGGTGTTCGCGCAACGCCCGATTCGTGTCGGCATCGTACGTGATGCCCTCGGCCCACTCGAAAATCGCGCAGTCGTCTTCGATAGCGAGGACGCGAGAAATCGGTATTGGGGTCTGTTCGTAGACGTAACGAGTAGCGAGCGCATCTTTCCGTATCTGTGCGTCGTCACCGCTGACGACTTTGCAGACAGCTCGGCGACCGTCGAGCGTGACCTCGTACACCGCGTTCGGTGCACGCGATGGAAGTTCGCGTTTGATCCTGTATTCATCGGCGTGCGTCGCGAGTGCCTTATGTATCTGCTTCTTCGTATCGGCCATCTACACCGATTCTTCCTGAAGCGAATCGATAATCTCAGAGACGTACTCTCGGAACCGCGCCGCAGTTCGGGCCGCCTCCCGTCCGGTCTGCTGGCGCTGGAGGCGGAGCGACCGGAAGAACGAGACCACGGTTATCAGACCATAAACCGTCTCTCGTCGGTCGAATCCGGGTGGAAGCGACCGAACCGACTCGTAGCCCGTTCGGAACGCCTCGGCCAGCGTCTCGTCCACGCCGTCCGGTCCCGTGAGCATCGGTATCGCGGTTCGCCAGTAGTCGTACTCGCCCGGGCCGACGAGCGCGTGTTCGAAGTCGATGACGGCGGTCACCGCATCACCGTCACGTCCGACGTGATCCGGGACGTAGTTGCCGTGACAGAGAACCGGTTCGCCTGCGCCACGGAGCAGTTCCGGACGCTCGCGGACGAACGCTAGCGCATCGGTCGCTGCATCGGCATCCGCGTCGTATCCACCGTCGCGCAGGAAGTCGCGTTGGACGGCGAGAAAGTCACAGACCGTCTCGTGCCACGACTCGCGGGCGTCGAGTGTGAGTTCCCCGTCGCCTGCTTCGAGGAATCCGGACGACTCGAATCGCCTCTCCGACGACTGGAATGCGGCGTGCGTCTCGTCGTGTAACGTCGCCAGTCCAGCACCGATGACGCGAGCACTCTTCTCGTTCACACGACCGTCCTCTGGTACGCCTTCGTCCACTCCGCGACGAAGTAGTCGTCTCCGACCGCGAGGACGTGTGGCACCGGAACCGACGTGTTCGTTTCGAGGAACTGCATCGTCCGTGCTTCCATCGCCGGGTCACCTTCGTCGCTCGTCGCCCGTTTGCAGACCGCTCGCTTCCCATCAATTCGAACTTCGTGCGTAACGTGCGGCGGCACGTCGTGTAGCTTCCGGACGACTTCGTACTGTTCTGCGTGCGGTGCGAGTCTCTTGTGTCCGTCGTGTACGTCTCGTTCGTTTTCTTGCATGGTCTTCGTCGCGTGACGGGCGACGACCGGTCGGGTGACAGTCCGATTCGAGCGCGGGCGCTGTCGCTCCGACCGAAAGAATGGACGAGAGACGATTCGATGAACTTATATTTAAATTCTCCGACAGTACCGTCTATTCGAAGGCGGCGATGCCAGTCAGATCCTGCCCGAGAACCAGCGTGTGGATATCGTGCGTTCCCTCGTAGGTGTACACCGTCTCCATGTTCGCCATGTGGCGCATCGGCGGGTAATCCGTCGTGATGCCGTTGCCACCGAGCATCTCGCGGGCGACGCGGGCCTGGTCGCGGGCCATCCGGACGTTGTTGCGCTTCGCCATCGAGACGTGCTGGGGGCGCAGGTCGCCGCGCTCTTTTAGTTCCGCGAGGCGGTAGGCGAGCAGTTGCGACGTGGTGATCTGGGTCGCCATCTCCGCCAGCTTGCCCTGCTGGAGCTGGAATCGGGCGATGGGGCCGCCGAACTGGTCGCGCTCGGTGGTGTACTCGCGGGCCGTCTCGAAGCAGTCGCGGGCCGCGCCGACCGCACCCCACGCGATACCGTACCGGGCCTGCGTGAGACACGAGAGAGGACCTTTCATCCCTTCGACGCCCGGCAGGACGTTCTCCTCCGGAATCGTCACGTTCTGGAGGCCGATCTCGCCCGTGATGGACGCGCGGAGCGAGAGCTTCTCGTCGATCTTGTTCGTCGTCACGCCGTCACGGTCGGTCTCGACGAGGAACCCGCGAACCGGGTCGTCCTCGGCGGAACGGTCGCGCGCCCAGACGACCGCTACGTCTGCGATGGGTGAGTTGGTGATCCACGTCTTTGAGCCGTTGAGGACGTATTCGTCGCCCTCCTTCTCCGCGGAGGTCTCCATCCCCGATGGGTTCGAACCGTGTTCTGGTTCGGTGAGACCGAAGCAGCCGACTGCCTTCCCTTCCCCGAGGTCAGGTAGCCAGCGTTCTTTCTGTTCTTCGGAGCCATAGGCGTGGATCGGGTACATCACGAGCGCGCCCTGTACGCTCGCCATCGAGCGCAGGCCGGAGTCACACGCTTCCAACTCCTGCATCAGCAGGCCATAGGCCGTCTCGCTCAGATTCGGTAGGCCGTAGCCGTCGAGATTCGGTGCGTAGAAGCCCAGTTCCCCCATTTCCGGGATGATCTCCTCCGGGAACGTTCCGGCCTCGTAGTGGTCGGCGATGTCGGGTTTGACGTGTTCCTCGACGAACTCACGGGCGGTGTCCCGAACCATCCGCTCTTCCTGACCGAGGTCGGCCTCAAGTTCCACGTAATCGAGCATGGGAAACTCTCCGGAGAGGAAGCTAAAAAGCCCTCCTACTCGGTGGAACAATCCGCAAAAATCAGTCAGTCGTCCATCGTCGGAACCGCGTCGTCTCGCTCCACCGCGATATCGAGGTAGGCATCGGCCTGCTCCGCGTACACGCCCTGACTTACGAGTTCGCGGTCGGCGTCGTACTGGACGAGACCGGCCATCGCGAGTTTCGGGAGTTGGGTGTGCTGGAGCGACATCGAGACGTTGTGCCGGTGTTCGTTGGAGACGAGGTCGATCGATTTGTCCGTCTCCCACGCGGCGACCGTGTCCACGAGATCGTCCAGCGTCACCGGCGTCTCTTCACGCCGCAGATGATGGAGGATGTATCGACTCCGGCGGGACGCGAGTGCGTCGAACAGCGCATCCTGTGAAAGCGGGGGTATATTCGGGTTGGGACCCGCAGGTGAGGTGGTCGTTTGAGATGAGTTCTCATCGTCCGCAGTCGGATCTGCCATGGACTACCACCACGCCTGCAACGAGGGTGACTCTGGTGGTTAACTATTCAGGTTATTTATGCCGATTACGGTACTAATTGATCACTCTACTGCCACTTTTCGCACGTCGCGAACGTACTCGGTGAAGTTCTCGAAGACGAGTTTCGCCTGCAAAGCCGCCGCGTAGTTCTCGTCGTTGATGCCATCGAGCACCTGCTGGAGACGCTCTTCGGAGAGGTCTTTCCCGCGAGTGACCTCTTCGGCAGTGGCGATATCGTATTCGGGGTGGAACTGTACGCCGAACACGTCTCCCTTCCGGAAGCCGTGGTTCGAGTAGTCGTTCTCGGCGAGCGATGTCGCATCCGGCGGGAGTTCGGCCACCTCGTCGGAGTGGGTCGTGAACGCGAGAAATCGCCGGTCGATACCGTCGAATAGCACGGAGTCGCCGGAGTGTTCGACCTTGCGGTAGCCGATCTCGTATTCGCCCATATCGCGGACGTCGCCGCCGAGCACGTCCGCCAACAGCTGATGACCGTAACAGATCCCGAGCATCGGCATCTCTTTTTCGACTGCTACTTCGAGCCACTCTTTGAGTGGCGGTATCCACGCTTCGTCCCAGTAGACAGACGACCGCGACCCGGAGACGACGGCCGCATCGAAGTCGAAACTATCCGGCAGGTGACCTTCGTTCACGTCGAACTCGGTGAGGTCTGCGTCGAGTTCCCGTCGGAAGTTCCGCCGCGTATTCTCGTCCCCGTGCGCGGCGTTCAAAAATGCGATTCGGAGCCGACTCATTACACGACCCTAATAACCGGAACCGACAAGTGGGTTTCGCTACCGGGGATTTCGCCCACTGCTTTTGCGCCAGTACTCGGTTCCGTCGTGGCAGCTACATTTCAAGTCGAAGTCGCTGTCCCCGGGAAGGAGGAAGAACCCAGCGAAAATGCCACCACCGAGCAAGGGATACTCCAGCACTCACTCACCGTTCGTGGGTCTTCCTTTCCGACGAGGGTGACCTACCCTCCGCCGAATCGCTTGCGGAGGGTTCCTCGGTCGAGTTCCCCTGTCGCTCGTCTGGGAAGCGAGCCGGCCACTTCGACTACCCGCGGCACCTCGTGGGCGGCGAGTCGCTCTTCCGCGAACTCTCGGAGTTTTCCGGGCGAAACGTCACCGACGACCACCGCCTTCGGCGCAGTCCCACCGGTTTCTGCGACGGTCTCGATGACGCCCGCGGCCCGAACGTCGGGGTGCGATTCGAGCACGGTCTCGACGGTCTCCGGGTGGACTCGTTCGCCCTCGCTCTCGAACGGTTCGTCCACCCGCCCGACGAAGACGTAGCCACCCGAATTCCGGCAGAACAGGTCGCCCGTCGGGACCCACTCGTCGAACTCTTCGCCGCCGAGGTAGCCACTCGCGGTGTGTGGGCCTCGGACGGCGAGTTCGCCGATGTCGTCCATCTCGCTCGTCTCCATTTCGATTCGAACGTCACAGTGGGGAAGCGGTCGCCCGGTTCGCTCGTCGTCCGGCGTTCCGCGGAGCACGTTCGGGCCGGTTTCGGGCCGCCCATATGCGCGGATGAATGGAACCGGAAACGCTTCGCGCACGTCCGGTGGTACGCGGGCGTGCGTGGCCACCCAGTCGAGCGAGTCCAGCGACTCTAGCGACTCGAACGACTTGGCGTTCGTCCCGGCTACGTCGGCCAACTCGCGGAACTCGGTCGGCCCCGCAGCGACACAGGTCACCCCGTGGCGCTCGATGGCGGCCAGTGCGCTCTCCGGGTCGAACGCACGCTGGAGCACGACACGCCCGCCGACGGTGACCAAGGGAAGGACGAACCGAAGGAGGCTGTCGGAAAGCGCCAGTGGCAGGAGTGTGACCGTCGCGTCGCTCCTGCCGAGTCCCCACCCCGAGACGGCGGCGATACAGTTCCACTCGATAGCGCGAATGGAGAGGCGAACGACCTGCTCGCCGCCGTCGGTGTGAACGAGGAGACAGGTGTCGGTTCGCGCGCGCTCGACCGGTTCGTGGTCCGCGGGCGTGACGTGCTCGAACTCCTCGAACGAGTGGGTCGAATCGAACTGGCGAACGAGATCTCGCTGGGCCGATTCGAACACCACGAGGTCGGGGTCGATCCGGTTCACCGGACGCGAGATGGTCGCGGGCGTCAGGCGGTGTGAGACCGGTGCGAACACGCCACCGATTCGCCAGACGGCGAACAGCAAGACGAGCACTTCGACGCGGTTTCGAGAGACGACGACCACGGAGTCGTTCGTTTCGACGCCAAGCGCAGTGAGTCTCCCTGCTGTGGCCTCGACGCGACGAGCGAGTCCGGCGTACGAAAGCGTCTCGCCCTCGTCTACGACCGCAGGTCGGTCATCCCAGAGGTCGGCGTATCGCGCCAGTGAGAGTGACATACCCGTTCTGCGACGTGCAACGGGTTAGCAGTTCGTGCGACATGCCGAAACGAGAGTGCAGAGGGGAGTGGGGAAAGAGTGTGAAGTTATTCACGTCGTTCAGACGGACGTAACGCTCGTCCTATCACTCTTTATAACATACATTGTTATGCAAGGCGCGTGTTGAAAATGGACGCAGTATGGCCACCAAAGATGATCCTGAACAGGTGTTAGAGGAGTGCAAACGGTGTGGAAACGAGGTTATGGGGGCCTACCTTGAGGATAACATCTGTCCAGAGTGTCGGGGAGAGTAGCGAGTGACGCTGTTGTGAAGCGTATCACAACAGGTCATCTCTCCCCCTCCTCCACCCGTCGGCACCGCACCGAAGAAGGATTCTTTCCTCGTCGATGTGACCCGCAGACTACTCGTTGACGCTCCCGGCTGAGTAGCGCCGTCGCCGAATCTAGCTACCCGTTAGCTGGTCGTTAGCTGACCGTCCCGTCCGCGTGCGCTTCGAGAAACCCGAGCAGTTCGTCGTTTACGTCCTTCGAGCGTTCGACGTGGACGAGATGCGGAGCATCCTCGAACTCCCGGAGGTCGCCACGCGGGAGGCCCTCCGCCAGCGCCCGCCCGCCATCCACCGAAAATACGCGGTCTGCGGTGCCGTGGAGCACCAGCGTCGGCGTCGTGATCTCGAACAGGTGGTCGCGCAGGTCGAAGGCGTCCATCGCGGCGAACTGGGCATGCTGGGCGTCGGGCGAGGCGTCGTCGGCGAGTTGCCACTCCACGACATCTTCCAGTCCAGCCTCGAACGCCTCGCTGCTCACGACCGGCCGAAGCGACTCGTGGAGCGCCTCGGGCGTCTTCTCGGTGAGCAACTGCTCGCGCACGTCCGAGTCGATTCCGAACTGCTCGCCGCCGGGTGACGTGCCGATGAGGGTCAGCGTCTTCGCGCGCGTGTACTCTCTGGCGTACTGGAGTGCGACCATCCCGCCCAGTCCAGCGCCGACGAGGTGAGCCTTTCGAGCGCCGTGGTCGGCCAACACCGCGTCGAGATCACCGGCCAATTCGGCGATCGTGTACGGCCCCGCTGGAGCGTCCGACCGCCCGGTTCCTCGGTTGTCCCACACCAGCGATTCGAACGGGCCTGCGATGGCGGCGTGTTGCCAGCCCCACTGCCACGCGCCGTAGCCCGCGTCTTCGATGAAAGCGACCGTGTCGTGACTTTTCGGGCCGTCCACTTCGTAGTAGAGCGAGACGCCGTCGTGTTCCGCGAATGGCATTCGTCCGAAGGTACGCGGGGGAACCGTTTCAAATCGTTCGTTTTCGACGGCACAGGGTGTGTACTGAAATGTACTGAAATGTACTGGCATACCTCGAAACGTGCTGATCGACCGCCGCGTGGAACAACAAAGCGACGGAAATTCACGTATCGGACAGTAGAGAGTCTCAATCGAACAATTCGCCGTTGAGTCCATCGCAGCCAGCCCAGTAGGAGCGAAGGTAGACGTAGCCGATACCGAACCAGATGATGCCAGCCAGAATCGCTGCTATCTTCCCCATGGTATCAGCTAAAAATCATATATACAAGTATATACCGGTCACGACGCCACAGATCCATCAGTAGTACCGCTCAGTTCGCGAGCGAATTCCGAAAACGACTGCAACGACAGCCCGTTACTCGTCCCGTTCGTCGAGCAGGTCGGACGCGGAGAGGAGCGCCTCCATCTCCACACCGGCCTCGGCCAGATTCTCGCGGCCACCCTCTTCTCTGTCCACGACGACGAGAATCCGGTTCACCTCTGCTCCGGCGTCACGCAGTGCTTCCACCGCATCGACCGCGCTCTGGCCCGTGGTGACGATGTCTTCGAGCACGACGACCTCCTCGCTCTCCTCCAGTCGGCCTTCGATGAGGTTCGCGGTGCCGTACTCCTTCTGCTGTTTGCGCGCGATGACGTAGGGAAGGCCTGTTTCGACACTGGTGACGGCGACGAGGGGTACCGCGCCGAGCGCGACGCCCGCCAGTTTCGTTTCACCGAGTCGCTCCGCGAACGCCTCGGCGATGAGTTCGAGACAGTGCGGATCGGTCTCGAAGAGATATTTGTCCACGTAGTAGTTGCTCGTCCCGCCGTGGGACAGTTCGAACTCGCCGTACTGGACGGCGTCCGCGTCGCGTAGCGCGTCGATGAGTTCCTGATTCGCCATGTGCGAACCCGAGAGGGGAGCGGGTTTAAAAGTAGTTCATCTGATGTCACCGCGGTGCATTCTATCGATTCACCGTCACCATGGCTCGTTCTTCAGCCCCAGTACGTACGCGACGACGTTCGTCGTCAGGTGGAGAAGCGGCGTCACCAGGACGACGACGGTGAGAACCGGGAGGCTGAAGGTGTCGAGCGTCCACTCCGGCGCGGAGAGCGAGGTGAACAGGAGCGCCATCACGACGAAATCAAGCTGGTCAACGCCCGGAAACGACGCACCGCGTCTCCGGCCAGTTCGTCGCTTGAGGAAGGACGCCGCCATATCGCCGAGCATAGCTCCGGTGGGCATGGCGAGAACGACCACGAACGGGAAGGCGTCGGGGAGCGTGATGCCCGCCTCCGCGACCGGTGTGTGGATGGCGTTCAATGCCAGCGCGAGCACCGCCCCGGCGGCGATTCCGCCGATGGTTCCGCGCCACGTCTTCCCGTCGCCGAGCAGTCGCTTTCCGTTCCACGTCCGACCGCCATCGATGGGTGTACCGCCCCCCGTGAGAACCGCGACGTTGTTCGGCACGTAGGCGGGCAACATCGCCCAGACGGCGACGACCACGACCTCGAAAACGTCCACGTCGAACAACTCCATATTCGAGAAGAAACCCTCGGGGTCTTAAGACCCGCCGGTCTGACGCGGCTACATATAACCATAAGGCACGGGGGTACAAAGCCCGAAGTATGATACCTCCGATCGCCAGCAATTTCGTCGCGGGCGAAACGCCGGCAGAGGCGTTGGAACACGCGAAGGAGCTGAACCAGGGCAACGTCAACGCCATCATCAATCTCCTCGGCGAGCACTACGACGAGCGCCCGCCAGCCGACGAGGACGCCGAAACGTACGTCCGACTGATCGAAGACATCGACCGCTCCGACATCTCGGCCTGCGTCTCGGTCAAACCCTCGCAAGTCGGCCTGGACGTGGGAACCCACGTCTTCCGCGAGAACATGGAACGCATCACCGACGCCGCGGACGACACGTTCGTCTGGATCGATATGGAAGACCACACGACCACCGACGCGACACTCGACGTGTACGAACGACTGGCCCGCGAGCACGAAGGCCAGGTCGGCGTCTGCATGCAGGCGAATCTCAAACGGACGAAAGACGACCTCGAACGACTCGCCGACGTTCCCGGTAAGGTGCGACTGGTGAAGGGTGCGTACGACGAACCGTCGGCGGTCGCGTACAAGCAGAAAGAGCGTGTCAACGCCGTCTACCGTGAGTATCTCGCGTTCATGTTCCAGGAGTTCGACGGCGGCGTCGCGGTCGGCAGCCACGACCCGGCGATGATCGAGTACGCGAAAGACCTCCACGACGAGTACGGCACCGATTTCGAGATACAGATGCTCATGGGCGTGCGCGAGGATGCCCAGTACGAACTTGCCCGCGATTACGAGGTCTGGCAGTACGTCCCCTATGGCGGCAAATGGATGTCGTACTTCTATCGGCGCGTGATGGAGCGCAAAGAGAACCTCTTGTTCGCAGCGCGCGCAGTGCTCGGTCGATGACGAAAACGGTGCAACGTCGTGGAGAGGGAAAACGTTGCAACTGGTTTATATTCCTGCGGACAAATGCTACACCTAAATGTCTTCGTGGAAACGTGACGCCGGAAGTGGTCTCATCGTTCTGGCCCCCCTGTTGGTCACCGCGTACATCATCGCGTGGCTGTTCCTCAAGATAGCTAGCTTACCGTTTTTAGGGGATATCTCGGAGACGCTCTTCTTCGGCGTGATCCCCGGCGACCTCGTCCGCGTCGGCATCGTCCTCGTCGTGTTCTCGATGCTCGTGCTCAGCGTCGGCTATCTCATGCGGACCACCGTGGGAGGGATCGTCGAGAACACCATCGACGGGATGATGAACCAACTGCCCGGCCTCCGGATCGTCTACAACGCCTCCAAGATGGCCGCCGAAACCGCACTCTCGGACACCAACCAACTCCAGAAACCGGTCAAGATCGAGACGTGGAACGGGATGCGGATGACCGCGTTCAAGACCGGTAAGACGACCGATGATGGCCGCGAACTGCTCTTTCTCCCGACCGCACCGAACATCACGACCGGCTTCGTCGTGGAGGTCGACCCCGAGCAGTTCACCGAAACCGAAGAGAGCGTCGAGGACGCCTTGACGCGCATCCTGAGCGCCGGATTCGGTGAGAACAGTGACGGCGGGATACCCATCAACGTGACCGACGAAGGCGACGACCGAACCGAGACCCCGCCACCGACCTGATAGTATCACCGAGATAACTGGTAGGCTTTTGAGGATTGCACTTCTATATTCATCTATGAACTGTCCTGAATGCGGGGAGGAACGACTGCCGTTCGCTGTCCCGCCCGAACTTCACGAGCACGTCCCGTCGGAATCGGCGTCGGTACTCATCTGTACGCGGTGTCTCGCTCTCGATCCCATCGAGAATCCGGAGACCGAACTCACCGATTTCACACGCGTCAGCGACGCGCTTCCCGACGACAGGGAGACCGCCGCCGCCATGGCGATCGCCACTGCTCTCCTGTCGTCGCTCGCACTGTACCGCCAGCGCATCGACGCTCTCTTCGACCGCGTCGAACAAGCGGGCGTCGATCCATTGCTCGTCCTCGACCGGCTTGCGGACGACCCGGAACTCGACCCCCACTTCGATATCGCGTCACGGCGACGCCAGTTGCTCCAACTGCGCGGATGACGGCGTGAATCGTCTCGAAGCCTCAACTTTCATGACGCCAACCCGCAACTAGCGACATATGCCAGACGACTGCATCTTCTGCCAGATCGTGGCAGGCGACATTCCCAGCCGAACCGTCTACGAGGACGACACTGTGTTCGCCTTCCTCGACGTGAACCCACTCGCGCCGGGTCACACCCTCGTCATCCCGAAAGACCACCACGAAACCCTCGCCGACCTCCCCGACGACACCGCCGCTGACGTATTCGCGGCGCTCCACCACCTCACGCCCACCGTCGAGGACGCTGTCGACGCCGACGCGAGCAACGTCGCGTTCAACAACGGCGAGGAAGCAGGGCAGGAAGTACCCCACGTCCACGGGCACATCATCCCGCGATTCGATGGCGACGGCGGCAGGCCGATCCACGCAATCGCAGGCTCCAGTCCCGACCTCTCGGACGACGAGCTAGACGACATCGCCGCTGACATCCGCGACGCTCGATAGGGTCTCCCTTGTTTTCCGCGCAGTGGTTAGTCTCATCCCGTAATTGAAAGCGAGACTCACCAACCCCAGTTCGAGAGTACGGTACGCGAGAATGCCCGAGAGACACGCTCGTGCCGACGGAACCGTGATAGACGTGTCGATGCAGGATGGGGTTCTGATTAAGGAATTGAATCTGTCATAATGACGAATCGGTAGATGTGCTCGCGGTAGACCTGCTCGATATCCTCATAATACGCATGTACGTAGTCATCAATTCCTTCTCGGCTCTGGAGTTCGCCCTCGACAGTGTCGCCCCGCATGTATTTCACCCGTTCCCGATTGATGCTCTTCTCGACCTGCCAGTAGGTCGTGAATCGATGCCGACCGAAGTGGTTCGTCACGGCACGATGCTGGTCGATTTCGGCGTACGTCGGATGGAACACATCGGTCCAGACCGCATTCACGCGTTGCTGTTCGAGCTGGTTGTGTGTCAACGTCGTTTGGAAGAGCCATGGTGCGCCCGTATCGGGGCGGGTGAGCAGATGGTGGTGAAGTATCTGCTGGAGTTCGTCATCGAGCGGGAGGACTCGTGGACGGGATTTGTTGCCGTCGCGCTCGTATCGAGAGGGGATGTACACAGCGTTTGACCGGCCTGCAAGCCGCTCGTGTGTGCCAAGGGCTGGATACCCACGCTGAACCTCGCGATTGTCCAGGTGGATATCCCCTATTCGCATATTGCAGAGTTCTGTTGCACGAAGCCCGAGCTTCAACTGTGAAACGATAATCGCTCGATCCCGAACGTGTGTTACCGAGCGTACGATGCTACTGAGTTCGTCGAGTGATATCCGTGGTGGTTTCTTGACAGGGGGTCGGTCGAGGCTCAGCTTCGTGAGCACGAGGGTGAATGGGTTGTAGTCCGGTGGATGGGGAAACGCTGGATCCTGTTGCCAGTACTCGTAGACGCTGCTCAACCGTCGGAGTTTCGTGCGTACGGTATCCGGTTGGTTACCGCGGACGGTTTGGCAGTGCTGAACGAACGAGGTTACGTGCCGTTCATTCGGGCAGGCTGGATGTCGGCCCTCGCGCGCCATGTGCTTGTGCCACTGCTCGAAGAGTCGTTCGTAGGCGTAGACCGTTCGCTCGGCGAGCTGCTGTGTGTCCAGAACCTCGCTGACGAATATCTCGAAGGAATCGACAGGGATTGACTCGAAGGTCGGTGCATGGTCTGCGAGCGGATCGGTCGTCTCACCAAACGCTTCGGCAACGGTCGCGCGTTCGTTTTCCGTGTTCGATGGATCGGTCATGGCTGCTCACTGTGACTTATATTTCGGCAGTCGAGTTTGTCTGCCACACTGCCCGAGCAGTCTTATACTCGGCAGCAGCCATGAGCACTGGATGATACACGTGCGGGTGCTGGGTATGGAAGTACAGCCACGAGTACAGCTGTTCGAGTCGAACCCAATACTGTGTGTAAATCGTTCTGAATGTCCGTGTCTTCCCAAGCGAGGTACACCACGTCTCAACATCGTGGGGCGTTGCGAGTGCGTGATGCCGTCCCCGCCGGGCCATATGGTCGTTCCATGATTGTCTGGTCTTTCGCACCGTCGTCTGGAAGTGATTCGATTCGTATTTGTCGGGCTGTGATGTGATGAACTCTTGCCAGACGTTTCTCCCTTCGTATGCATCCGCAAACCGGGTAAGACAATGCTGTTCTGGGACATCCGTGAGCCGTTTGTAGATGCCGATTCGCCGATCAGGGTCGTGAGATATTGGGTTGGTCATTCTACCACGGCCACCGCAGGGCAGCCGTCATGGGTGACGGCTGCCAGAGAAAATGTCCGTGCTGCAGTCGAATGGAGGGTGATCTACGTGGCCGATCTTCTTTCACGAATCACTGCTTCTCCCGGCCTCATCCGGTATGGCATCATGACAGCAGACGATTGTACACGATTGTTTAAGATTGTCCCGAACGAACAGTAGACGGAAACCCATGGTACAACAAGAAGTCACACAGGAACTGTCGGTTGACCAGTATACGCTCGGACTCGTCGGCCCGGACCAAGAGTGGGCCGGGACGGTTGCAGATGGTGGCACTATCAAGACACACACACCACCAGCTTGCTGGGGGCCGATGATTACCCCACAATTCCGTGGCGGCCACGAGGTAACGCGGCCAATCCGTGTCGAGAACGCATCGGTGGGGGACGCGATTGCCCTGAAGATAGAGAACATCGAGGTGACGAGCATCGCAACGAGCACTGGAAGTATGGTCGAACGTGACGGTGCATTTGGCGATGACCCGTTCGTCGATCACAAGTGCCCGGAGTGCGGTGCGAAGTGGCCGGAGAGCGTCGTCGAAGGGACGGGTGAAGACGCGATTCGCTGTGTCGAGTGTGGTGCTAACGCATCGTCGTTTGGATTCGAATACGGCTATACCGTCGTCTTCGACGATGATCGTTCCGTAGGTCTCACTGTCGGCGACCCTGGTGCTAGCGACCTGGCTAATAGGGCTGACGAAGCGATGGCACTCCCTGAAAACTCTCATCAGCATCCCATCCTGCTCTACAAACCTGCCGAGATGCCGGGAACGCTCGGGCACCTCCGCCCCTTTATCGGGAACATCGGAACGACGCCACCCATCGAGATACCTGATTCACACAACGCCGGCGACTTCGGCCAGTTCCTCATCGGCGCAGAACACGACTGGGGGCTCGCCGATGAAACCGAACTCGAAGCGCGAACAGACGGCCATATGGATATTAATGCCGTTCGAGAAGGTGCTGTCCTGATCTGTCCTGTCAAGATCGATGGCGGGGGTGTGTACGTCGGTGATATGCACGCTAACCAGGGCGACGGCGAACTCTCGCTTCACACCACGGACGTGAGTGGACGTGCCGAACTTGGCGTCGAGGTCATCAAAGGGCTCGACATCGACGGACCGCTCTTGCTCCCGAACGAAGCGGATCTTCCGCACATCAGCAAGCCCTACACTGACCAGGAAATCGAACGCGGCCAGAAACTCGCGGACGAATACGGTATCGACCGAATCGACGAGATGGGGCCGATTCAAGTAATTGGCAGTGGAGCGACAATCAACGATGCGACGGAGAATGCTTTCGAGCGTGCGGGCAACCTGCTCGAGATGACCGAAGGTGAAGTTCGTGCTCGCTGTACGTTCACTGGGGGTGTCGAGATCGGGAGACTTCCTGGAGTCGTCCAACTTACGATGCTCGCACCAATGGAGCGACTCGAGGAGCGTGGTCTCGCTCACCTCGTCCGCTCCCAATACAAGCTCTGATCACAGCACTTTCGTTCGGTGTCGTGACCCACCTCGAATCGCGGGAAATATAGTCAAATCAGCGTCTTGTGGACACGTATCGGTGAGCTCGACTCGGTTCCCATTTACCGAGAGACGGACACTGGGCCGGAGCGTTTCTGTCGTAGTGAAGAGCTGCGATTTTGCCCGGGGATACTGCTCGACGAACTCGGAGAGTGCGTCTTCGACGGTTCCACCTTCGAACTCGAGCGTAACGTTCTTTTCACCCGTTGCGCTTCGGAGCGGGCCGTACACGGTGACCTGCACGGGACGAGTTACTAGGTCAGACGAGAAAAACACTCGGGAAGGTCGGATTTTCGTCTCAGGTATGATTCCGGTGAGAGTTCCCAGCGTAGACCGGTAACGTTGCGGGCAGGTTGAACAATCTTGTTGTCCTCTTCCATCTGTCGGCTACACCCATCTGAACGATCGATTTAGCTTATGAGCGCGTCCGAGAACGGCGCTCGAGCGACCTCATTTCGTCTACACCCCGGTAACTGACCGAGAGAAGGCTTGTTAGAGGCAGCATGTAGGATGAGACGGGGTGAAGGAACGAATACATTCCAGTGCGAGACGAGTCGCGAGTCGAAAACTGGCATTAGTTGGCTTCTATCGCCGGGCTCTGAGTTAATAATCTCTGTAAAATTGTACTGCTCGAATGGGATTGGATCAGCAGACTCAACCGATTTGTACCGTTATTAACCTACTCTCTACCAGTTATCATTCGGAACTGCTACCACCCCGACAATCCGAATTTTTTGGCGAATGTTCGATGGAAACGGGCTGTCTGCCCCAGATTCTGATTTTCAATAGCGGTGTAAATAGGCAGGTTGCAAAACCCTGAAACGCCTGATTTGACCGGTGAATCCGGGGGTGTACCGTCGAATTCTTTTTGGGCGCCGACCAGTCAAAACGCACTCGTCCCTTCGATCTTGTTCTTCAATCGAAATTCCCGTTAGAGACCGTTTCTAGTACCAGATTTTAACAGATGCAGGTCGTCGCATAATGGGTCACAAATTCTTCGCGAGCGCGGCCCAGTATTACGTTGGAAAACGGCAGTCTACACCCCCTGTTGTCCAGTGAATTCCCGGAGTATGGGCCATTTGTATTCTCCCGCTCTGGTACGCGACCGGGATGGTTTGCCGAGGATGTTCATCCGAGAGTCGGTGTAGAGTCGATGCTTTTCTCACGTTAACTGGTTATCCGCGGATTAGGGGTAGTTCGGTTCCACACCGTTCGAGTTCTGGTACTACAATATCGATATAATGTGGCCTCTTGTGGCCATTTAGTCTAGAGTGGTTTCTCAGTTCCATCTGGGATAGGATGAGAGCGATACTTCCCTGACTGCAGTTACTCAATAGACGTGGGAACGAGCAGATAGTATCGCTCCGTCTCCTACCGGGTCCGAATCGTCCGCTCGTCGCCGTCGAGTTCGACGACGGCATCGAACAGCGTCTTCAGTGTGTTGATCGTCTGAGCGTCGTGCGCGCCGGGGTCGAGGTGGAAGTGTGCGGTAACCCTCGCGGTGGCGAACCGTCCGGTGAGGACGTGGAGGAACTTGTAGATGGTCTGAACGTCGGAGTACTGGAGCAGGGAGGTCAGTGAGTGGAAACAGACGACGGTCTGGTTGCCGTTCCCGTACCACTGCTGGAGCGCCTCGCTGACTTTGATCCCCAGTCCGGTCAGGTCACCCGGATTCGAGACCGCGTCGATGACGGCCTCGGTCGTGGTTCCCTGTGCTGGTGACGTCGCCGCCATCGACCGAACCGTCTCTCCCACACTGACGAACCGAAGATTCGCCGGGCGCTCTCCCGCGTGTGAAAGCCAATCCTGCAGGCAGGTATCCGGCGAGCGTGTGAACGTGACCCAGAGAACGTTCTCTTGTTCTGGTGGTGCCTGTGTGAGTAGTTCGATACAGGTCTCGTCGGTCGCTGCGCTCCTCGAGGAAGCGAGAACGAGAACGCTGGATGCGTCACCGAGTTCCGCCGAGAGGCCGCTTATCGTCGGCCGTCCTCGGCGAGGCTGCACCTGCTCCCCGCGTTGTCTGTCCCGTGCCATCCAGTGTATATCATCGAGACACTTTCATTATTATGTATTTGATAAGTTCCGGAATCGTTACTGTCGTTGGCGCATCTCACACTCCGAATATGTCGTATTTACCTGCAGTATACTGTGTGTACACTTATCTCTTTTTCCATGTCACAAATTTCATCTCCGATCAGATACTATCGATATCGAATTCTACACCGTCGTCTAGAAGATCGGATACTCGTTCGCGTGCTTAGTCTCTCGACGCGGCGACGACGACGAGACCATCTGCTCGCTCGTCGCCACGAGCTCGATAGGCCGATAGGTCGCCCTCGCTCCCGAACTCGGTCGCGTACGTCCGGAGCACGCCTACCACTCGCCGCTCCGTCTCTCGGAGATCGCTCTCACCCGACTCGAAATCCGAGAGGGCGTCTTCGATGTTCCGGAGCGCGGAGATCCTGTCCATATCAGGTCGTACGCAGGTGGTCGGTGGACGGCTCGTACACTTCGCCCTTCTGTTTTAGCTTCTCGATCTCGTGTTCGGCTTTCGAGGGATCCATCCCGATCTCGTCCGCTCGGTCGAGGACGACCTCGACGGGCGCACCTTCGTCGTACTCTTCTTCGATGTCTGCGATGAGCTGCTTGATGTTCTTGATGCGGTCGCGCTGGGATTTCGACGTCCCCGTCTCGACCACGTCGGCGTCGAACTGTCCCGTCTCGGGGTCGACGCCGATGTCCTGCAAGCACGACCGAACGATGTCGATGACGCGGTCTGCGTCCTCCTGTTCGACCGTATCGGACAGCCGAACGCGCGCACTGGCCTCCGAGAGGCGGACGAGCGCTTCCAGCTTTCGGGCCGTGACCGGAACCGGTGCGTCTTCGTCAGCGCCCTTCGCCCGGAGATCGACGTAGAAATCACGGATGGACTGCTTGGCCTCCGGCGTCATCGTCGGGTAGACGTTCGATTTCGCGTAGGCGATGTACTTTCGGAGGAGTTCGGCGTCGATGGCCGGAGCCACCTCTTCCGTCTGGCTCCGAACTTCCTCTTCGGTGATGTTCGGTGCGTTGATCTCGGTACGTTGGGTGTTCAACTCCCCCGCGTAGTTGGTCTGCAGGATGTGTTCGGCGAGTCGCGCGTCGTGATCCGGGTCGGGCTGGTCGGTGACCGTGAAGATGAGGTCGAATCGGGAGATTAGTGCGGGTTCGAGGTCGATCTGCTCGCCGATGGATTCGTACTGATCGAATCGTCCGTACTTCGGGTTCGCCGCGCCGAGGAGCGAACACCGCGATTTCAGCGTCGCGTTGATTCCGGCCTTGCTCACGCTGATCTTCTGTTGCTCTAGCCCTTCGTGCATCGCGGAGCGATCGTCGGGGCTCATCTTATCTAGCTCGTCGACTGCCGCGATACCCTTGTCTGCGAGCACCAGTGCACCCGCTTCGAGCGTCCACTGCTGGCCGTCGCCGAAATCGTCGCGGACGGCGGCGGCGGTCAGACCTGCCGAGGACGAACCTTTCCCGGAGGTGTAGACGGAACGCGGCGCAATATGTTGGATATATGACAACATCTGGGACTTACCAGTACCAGGGTCACCGATCAGGAGCATGTGCAGGTCACCGCGGATCCGCGACCCGTCGGGGAGGTGTTTCGTCACGCCGGAGAACAACTGGAGGATCATCGCCAACTTCTCTTCTTCGTAGCCGTAGATGGCTGGCGCGATGGAGTCGATCATCTGCTCGTAGATGTCGGCCTCGTTCGAGAGTTCGACGATCTGCTCTTTGTCCTCGTCCGTGATATCCATGTCCTCGAACTCTTCGTCCTCGATGACGACCGACACGCCGTCCATGTACACGTCGAAGACTGCGGATTTGTCCTGCCCGCTTCCTTGCTGTTCCAGATGCAGGATACCGGTCACCGTCACGTGGTCGCCCGGCGACACATTGCCCGTGATGTCATCTTCGATGTGGATGTCGATACTCTGCGGTGTCTCGCCCCCGCGCAGGCCTTCGGGACTCTCCTGGACGCGCAGTTTCTGCGAGTCGATGAACTCGGACTGGTCGAAGTTGATGCGGAACGGGCCCTGTCGTTCACAGCCCTGACATTCGTGTGGTTCCTGGAAGTCGCCACCCGCCTGCGGGATGTAGGTCAACGTCCCACAGCGTTGGCACTCGAAGGCAGCCTCCTGGATCTTCGGTCGAACACCCGTCGCTTTGCGGACGATACCCTGCACGCTCACCAGTGTGTTGACGTGCCGGGCGCGAATCGCGCGAATCTCCGTCGTCTCGGGAAGCCCCCGCATCCGTACGTGGGCCTGTCCGAGACTCACGTCCACCGGGAGGTCGTACAGCCGAAGCGCCTCTTCGGCGTACTCCTGTAACTGCTGTGGTTGGGCGAGATAGTCGTCCGCGATATCCGCGTCGTACCGATACAGATCGTCCCAGTCGATGTACAGCGAGCGCTTCTCGTTCGGGTACTGCTGTGCGAGTTCCCCGACTTCGTCGCCGTAATACCGCCGGTAGAACTGCTCGAACCGGTCTACCAGTTCCGTGTTCTCCGCGCGAGCCATTCAGTATTCGTTGGTGCTCGATTACGTAAGAAGTTTCGCAATATCCTGTCAGACATCTGCTGATGGGGTGACGTATCGTTCGAGCGGTTCCGGTACGGAATCCGGCAGATAGACGGTGTTCTTCCCACCGAACTGAAGACGGACTATCTCTTCATCGGTTTCCATCGAACAGAGAACCTGCTGACACGCGACCGCGACCATCCCGTCTCGCTGATGATCTCCTGCTGGCGCAGCGTTCCCCCGTGCTGTTCGAGGAGTTCTCGGTCGCTTCCGGCGTGAGATCGTCCTCCGGCGGCTGCTTCTCTCTGTCGTTCGATTCGCTGGCCTGTCCGTCTACTTGCCCGGTAGACGAACGCGATATCGCGTGTTTTAGTCCCCTGAGATTCACATTTCGACTCATCCGCCGAAGTTTCATAAACATGGTTATCATATATTATATATTTTATCTGGTAACATAAATCATTCGGCAATTTCTCTCACCGATAAACGACTTGCGTGAACAGCCCAGTGACCTTTGCACGCACGTCTATCAGTATGAAGTATGCTTGGACCACTGACAGTCGGTAAGAAGGCAGCGAAGTTCGGGTATCGACGATTCGGCAAACCTGGTGCAGTCATCTTCGGTGCCGGTTCGGTCGGCGGTTACTTCCTCGTCAAACGGAAGTTCCGATCGAAGATGAAACAAGAGACCATCGAAAGCAATCTCGAAGACAACGAGCAGACTGACGGGCAGGAAGACGACGTGGGGTCGGACGATTCGAGCCAGCAGGCCGCATAACGAGTTCTCGACGACCGTTCGACTGTTTTTTCGCTACAGAAGTTCGACGACAGTAGTCGCGCGTACGACCGCTTCTCGTTCGCACACGCCACACGGTATCAGAAGGTCAATCCATACTCGTCGAGCAGGTGGTGCCCAGCGGTTCCCCACGTGAAGTCCGCCCCTGGCCACCACGTCCGAGCGTTGTTGATGCCACCGACGAGGATGTACTCGTCCGGATTCTCCGGGTCTACGTGGTAGTTCACCGAGCCGCTGTCGCCGTCTTTGAGCGTCTTCTCGTCGCCCCACTTGAGCTGTCCACGCTTGCAGATCTGCCCGGTGTAACAGGTCACGCCGTCTATCCCCTTGATAACTCCACTGGTGTGATCCGAGAACGCGCCGACCTTCGTGAGTTTCTCTTCTCTCGCCACCAGATCTGCCAACCCCATCTTCGTGTACTGGCCGATGACCTGCGACGGTGACGCTCGTTCGATCTCCGGAACCGGGCGATACCCCCGCGCCGGGGCGACCTTGACCAGGTCTTCCGGGGGATAGCCGCGCACTACATCGCCGATCTTGTGCGCTTCATCGTCGTGGAGTATCGAAAGTCGTTCCCCACGATGTTCCGTCTTCTTCGACCCGGCAGCGCCGAACACGTGATTCGACGTTGCGAAGAACCGCGACCGACTCTCGGCGTCGAACAGCGCCGGTGTGAGCGTGCCGAACGAATCGCCGGTCTTGCAGACGCCGCCGCCGGGCACGCGCTTCCCTTCCAAATCCGAGATCTGATACCCGTCCGATATCGTCTGTTTGCTCTCGGGCTGCGGCGGAATCTCCTCGACGATATCGACATCGAAAGCCACGTCTTCGGTCAGCTCTTCGAGCGTCTCCGTGACGCTTTCGTCGGTCGCATCGACGGACAACGACGCCTCCGGGACGTCGTAGCTACCTGGGATGACGAACGAGCCGACGAGCGACGAGATGCCCGCCTGCTGAACGTTCTCCTGCACTTCGAACGCCAACTGGAGGCTCTCGTGCCACGCGGCTGGAACCTCCTTGGTTCGAGCTTCGAGCGTCTTCGCCCCCGGCTGTAGCTGGGTCGTCGCATAGGTGATGCGACCGAGGTCGTCTGAAGACAGATACTGCGTCCCGAACCCCCAGACGAGTGCGGTGCTCACGCCGAGCGCGATACCCGATTGAAGCAGTCTGCGTCGTCCGATGCGAGTCTCCGACTGGTCGTTACCTGTCGATGAAGTAGCGGTCGGTTGATCTTCATTCGTCACGACGGCTCTCGTTACTACAATGAATTTTCCAGATGATATTCCTTCGGGTGGTCGCTCTTTCGACCGTGACGCGGGTTTATTCTCCCGGATTCGGCGAGAAGTGACCGGCGGGTTGCCCACTCCGCTCGCTCGCGTTATGTCCGTAAAAATGGGATCGCCCGGATTTGAACCGGGGTTATCGGCACCCAAGGCCGAAAGGATACCAAGCTACCCCACGATCCCGCACATCTTCGTAACCCCCTCTTCCTGTAAAGAGTTTCGTTTTGGATGGGGTGGCACTGAAATTGACACGGTCCGCGGATCAGTCCTCTTCGCCGTGGAGTTCGAGGTCGGCGACGATCTCGAACGGATGTTTCTCCTTTCGAATACCGTCTACGATGCGGAACGCCTCGTCCGGTGCGAGGAAGTGAGTGGTCACCACGCGCCCGAGGTGGGTCGGTGCGAAGCCGTCGATGAACTCGTATTCGAGCAGTTTGCCGAGGGCGTGTTTCGTCGGTACGTCGCCGATCATCCGGTCGTTCACGCGCTTTGCAGCCTTGCCAGCGACCGTGATGTTCGCCAGCGTCTCCTCGATGGCGGCGCTCTCGTCGTAGAGCGTGCGAACGTCTTCCATCTCGCCTTTCAGGAGTTTGAACGCCACCTCATCTTCCGACATCTCCATGCTGTTGTGGTAGCTGCCGTCGGGTTCCACGAGGACGTACACCTTCCCGCGGTCGTGGTAGTCGGGGCGTCCGGCGCGTCCGAGCATCTGGTGGAACTCCTGGACCGTGAGCCACTCGATACCCATCGCCAGCGAGTCGAAGATGACCTGCGAGGCGGGGAAATCGACACCGGCGGCGAGTGCGGCGGTCGTCACCACCGCGGCGAGATCCTGTTCGGCGAACATGCGCTCGACCTGCTTGCGCCGCCCGTAGTCCAGTCCGGCGTGGTACGGCGCGGAGTTGTACTCCAGCTTTCTGGAGATCTCGTGACAGCGTCGCCGCGAGTTGGTGAAGATGATGGTCTGACCGCGATACCCCTTCGAGGATTCGCGGTCGAACTCGCGTTTGACCAGTTTGTTCTCGACGTTCGGCTTCTCGCGCCCGCTCGAAAAGGTGACGTGGCGTTCCAGCGCGACCGGTCGCTCCTCGAACTCCACGAGGTTCGCCTCGAGGGCTTGAGCCAGATCGCGAGGGTTGCCGACCGTCGCGGAGAGATACACCCACTGCGCGCCGCCGTACTCTTTGTGCTGCTTCGCACGTTCCTCGCAGTAGTATTTCAGCCGCGAGATGAGCCCGTCGAGTCGGTGGCCGCGCTCCTGTTCTTGCAGGGTGTGTACCTCGTCGATGACGACGGTTCCGATGTCGCCCAGGTCGCGTCCGGTTCGGAGCGCGTGGTCGATTCCTTCGTAGGTGCCGACGATGACGTCCGCGTTCGGGTCGAATCGGTTGCCGTCGTCGCGCACTCGGCTCGCACCCACGCGGATGGTGACGTTCACGAGGTCACCGTACTCGTCTTTGAAGTCCTCGTGTTTCTGATTCGCCAGCGCGACGAGGGGAACGAGAAAGAGCAGTTTCCCTTGCCCGTTCAGCACGCGGTCGATGCCCGTCATCTCGCCGACGAGGGTCTTCCCGGTCGCCGTCGCGCTCACGACGAGTTGGTCGTCGCCGTCGAGGAGTCCGTTCTGCACCGCGAGACTCTGTACCGGGAGGAGGGTATCGAATCGTGGCTCCAGTAAGCTCTGGATCCCCGGATGCAGATTCAGCGAATCGACCGGCACTGAATCCACGTCTTCGACGTTCGCGCTGATCTCGTCGAACTTCGTCAGGTCAGGGTCGAGTCGTCCTTTGAGCAGGTTCGTGATTCGCTCCAGATCCTGGACTTCCAGCAGCAGCTCTTCGAGGCGGTCTTGGGCAGCCCCCGTCAGGTCGCCCCTGAACGAGAGTTCGCGCTCCAGTTCCTGGGTCGCACAATCGGGACAGATGTACTCGTCGCCAGCGTTGATGGCCGTCTCGCTGTTGATCGGCGAGTAGCGCCCACTGTTGGCGCAGTACCGGCAGGTACGAACCGCTTTCGCGTCGAGTTGGTAGCCGGAAAGCATCTCTTTGAGTTCGTCTCGCGCGTCTCGCGACGTCTGTTGCGAGATGCGGATACGGTCCGCTCCACGTGCGAGATCGACGAACTCGTCGGGACTGCGTGGTTTCTCGCTCGATCCCTCTTTCAGGAGGAATCGTCCGGGTCGCGGTCCGGCGCTCGTCTCCTTGAGTTCGAGAATGGCGCGGAACTGTCGCTGGCCGTTCTGCTGCCCGACGACCAGATAGCCTCGGTCGGTTTCGTGGCAGAAGAGCGTCTCCACCTGCTGAGCCTGCTTCGACACGATGTGTGCTACACGGTGGAGGTATTTCAGCGATTCGAACCGGCGAGATTCCGAGCCAGTCCGAGACCGTCCCGCTGTCGCACCGTTTTAGGCCCTGCCAACGGCGCTCGAAATCCATCGTTGAATCTCGGTAATCCGTCGATACTCGTCCCGAGAATCCGGTATTCGGAGACTACCGTTTCGCAACCGGTTCATAACAAAGCCTGCGCGCTCGGAAGGCGCAGACAGCGCGCAGTAGCGCCCGACAGGTGACTCATGGAAAGCACGCACGAAGAAGAACTTCCACAGCGGTTCGACGACCGGACCGTCCTCGAGATCGAAGACGGTGCAGACCGCGACCGACCGCTCGTCAGAATGCGTGATTCGCGTGACGAGGAGGCGTGGGTGGCGTCGTCCATCGACGCCGTCGTTTCGCTCTCTGAGTGTCGCTAGACGAGTTGGATCTCGTCGTCCCCGTTCGGCACGGCACAGAGAAACGTCCCGGACTCGTCGCTCTCGTTTCGATACCAGTGAACGACGCCCGCAGGGATGAGGAGCGAATCGCCCGCGCTGACTTCGTACTCTTCGCCGTCTATTCCGACCACGTACTCGCCTTCTAGCACGTACTGTTCGTGTTCGACTTCGTTGGTGTGCTCGGGCACCTCGGCACCGGGTTCGAGCGTGAACCGGCGGATGGCGAAGTTAGGCGCGTCCTGTTCGTCGCCGATGAGGACGCCTTTCGCCATGCCCTCTGCGGCACCGACGGCTTCGTATTCGATATCGTCTGCTTTGCGTACGATTGGGTCGACGTCAGCCATACCCGACCTTTCGCACAGAAGCGGCTAAGCTTTTTGCACTGCTTCGAGTTCCGCGTTCGGAACGAACGTCCCATCCGGCGTCACTCGGCCTGAACTGAGCGCGCAGTATTTCGCGCCGACGCCACGGGACGAGAGTGGTCCGCGCCGGATACACCGGAATCCGACGTTCTTCGCCGCGTTGTAGTCGTCGTTCGCCTCGTTGCCGCATTTCAGGCATTCGAAGTGGTTGTTATCCACGTCCCGGTTCTGCGGGTGCGTGAACCCACACCCGGTGCAGCGTTGGCTCGTGTACTCGGGGTTCACCTGGACGACCGTGATGCCGTGCTCTGCGGCCCGGTATGCGACGAACTCGAACAGGCGGTCGAACACCCACGTGTGGAACGATTCGGTGTCTGAAAGCAGCTCACGGACAGCTTCGAGTTCGCCGAACGCGACGACCGAACAGCCGTGTCGCTGCGCCTCTTCGATGATGCCCCCTGCAACCTCGTGGAGGGTGTCGCGGACGAAGTTGTCGGCGTGGTCGCCCGCCTGCCGGAGCGTTCTGCGCGCACTCCGCGTGCCCGTCTCGCGCAGGTCGGCACGCAGGTCGGTGAACTCGCGGTAGCGGTGTGCGAGTTCGCTCCCGGAAAAGAATCGGGCGGTGCTCGTCACGGCCAGGTTCTCGACGCCGAGACTGACTCCGAGGACGGTCGCATCGTCGTCCGGCGGTTCGACCTCGGGCCGGGGCGTTCGGAATCCCAGATGAAGGGTGAACTCGCCATCACGGTAGCGGAGGGCGCTCTTCGCTGGTTCCCAGCGGTCGTCGTCGAGATACCGTGACTGGTAGCCACCCTCTGGAACGTCGAGGTCGCCGTGGACGCGCTCTGCGGTCGTCGTCAGACTGACGCTTCGATCCTCGAACAGTGTCATCGTCCGGGTATCGTAGACGACGGTCGGACTGGTGAACTCCGGTTTCTTCGGGTCGTCGCCCCGGTCGAGCGCACCCTTTATCGCTTCGGCGGCGCGATGGGTGGCGAGAACGGCGTGCTGGCTCCCGAGGTCGGTTCGTTCGCGCAACTCGTCGTACGCGAGTTGCTGCACCTCGTTCCGGGTGTGGCAGACACCCCACGCGGTGTTGATCGCGATCTGACACCCCCGCTTCCACTCGCGCACCATCGCCAGCAGGCGCTCACGGTCGCCGTCAGCGACCGCGAGGCGGGTTACCGCCGTCCGTTTGAGATACTCGGAACCACTCACGCTATTTTCTCCCCGGAGAGCCCCCTTGAATACTTCGGGACGGTGCGCGCAGAAACTGGGTCGGACTGTCGGGGTCGAAAACCACCTCGGGACGGTGCGTTTGCGCGGAAGTTTAAGACGTTCCCACCGCTAGGTACTGGTATGCGAAGCTTCAGAATCGGGAGCGCGTTCGGCATCCCGATCAAACTCGACCTGACCTTCCTCCTCATCTTGCCGGTGTTCGCGTGGCTCATCGGCACACAGGTCAGCCTCTGGGTGGAGACGCTGAACCAACTCTGGAATCTCGGTCTGTCGGTCGAACCCCTCTCGTCCGGGTCGATGCCGTGGTTACTCGGCGGTGCCGCCGCCGTCGGTCTCTTCGTCGGCGTCGTGCTACACGAACTCGGCCACTCGGTCGTGGCGATGCGATTCGGCTTCCCCATCGACTCTATCACCCTGTGGATCTTCGGCGGTATCGCCCGCCTCACCGACCAACCCGAAAATTGGCTGGAAGAACTGCTCATCGCCATCGCTGGCCCGGTCGTCAGCATCGTCCTCGGTGTGGCCTCCTATCTGGCGCTGTTTTTCATCCCCGTCGAACTGGAGGCTGCCAGGTTCGTCGTGGGCTATCTCGCGCTGATGAACCTCGTGCTCGCCGCGTTCAACCTCATGCCCGGTTTCCCGATGGATGGGGGTCGCGTCCTGCGTGCGCTGCTCGCACGCACTCGTCCGTTCGCGCAGGCGACCCAGATCGCCGCCGAGGTCGGCAAGGTGTTCGCCATCCTGCTCGGACTGTTCGGCCTGCTCGGGGGGAACATCATCCTCATCGGTATCGCCTTCTTCATCTACATCGGCGCGTCCAGCGAGGCCCAGCAGACCGTTCTCTCGGCGGCGTTCCGGAACGTTCGCGTCCGTGACGTGATGACGCCCGCAGAAGACCTCCACACCGTCTCGCCGGACGCCTCTATCGCCGACTTACTGGAGATGATGTTCCGACAGCGCCACACCGGTTACCCCGTCATTCGTAACGGCGAACTCGTCGGGATGATAACGCTCGACGACGCGCGCGCGGTTCGTGAGGTCGAACGCGACGCGTACACCGTCGAAGAGGTGATGTCGACCGACGTGAAGACGATTCCCGCCGACAGCGACGCGATGGATGCGCTCGAATCCATCCAGCAACACGGCATCGGTCGCCTCCCCGTCATCGACGTGAACGGAGAGATCGTGGGCATCATCTCTCGAACCGATCTGATGACCGCGTTCGATATCATCAAGAGCAGCGGGCGCTCGGAAGAGGATCTCACGCCGCGCGAGCACCCGTCGTAGTATCGACGAAAGCATCCGTCGGAGGGGCGAAAACGGGTATCGCTATTCGTTCAGCGACACCGACCCGTCCGGACTCACGAGTTGCGGATTGAACTGCGAGACGGGATGGGGGCGGAACCCGGACACTCGATCTTTGACGCCGAAGCTGTTGTGCAGGGTGTACGCCGGGAGGTGGACGCGCTGTTCGAGGATCGTCTGTATGCTCTCTTCGTACAGCTTCTTGCGCTTCTCGTGATTCGCCGTCTGCCGGGCGTCCTCGATCCGCTTCATCAGACTCTCGTCGCGGTAGTACGTGCCGTTGGTCAGTCCCTCGTTGCTGCTGTGGAACAGGGGATAGAGGAACGTATCGGGGTCGGGATAGCCCGCCCACGACCCGACGAACATCGTGTAGTTGCTCTGGTCGCCGTTGGTGACGAGTTCGCGGAACTTGGGCCACGGATACTTCTGTGCGCGGGCTTTCCGGAATCCCATCTTCTTCAGGCCGTGGACGATGGTCTCGGCGATCTTCTCGCGCATCTTGTCGCCCGAACTCTTCGTTCCCGGTACCGCGATCTTTGGACTCCACGATTTCACTCCCGCCTCTTCCTTGATGAGCTTCTTCGCTTCGTGGTGGCTCTTCTTCTTCGGAATCCTCTTCCACTCCTCGACGGACATGTTCCACGATTCCGCGACCTGATGTGGCAGGGGACTGTACTGTCGCCGCCCCGCTGGTTCGACCACGTGTTTCACCAGTTCGTCCATCGAGAGGAGGGCATCGACGCCCTCGCGCACCTTCGGCTTCGCCGTCGGCGTGCCACTGCTACAGTTGAATCCGACGAAGTGGTAGTGGTAGCTCTCGGTGGAGACGACTGTCGAGTCGGGGAAATCCTTCGTCGCCTGCCACAGCTTCGGCTGTATTCGCTCGACGATATCGTTCTGGCCCGTCTTCAGGCTCATCGTCCGTGCCAATCCGGCGTGATTCGGGACGAACTTCGCCCGCTGGATCGCCTCACCCTGCGACCGCCAGTGGTCGTCCCATCGCGTCAGGGTGGCGTACTTGCCGGGTTTGAATCGGTCGAGTCGGTACGGGCCGGAGCCGAGCGTCGTCTGCTTCCCGAACGCCTTCGGATCCTTCTCGCGCACCGCCTTCGGCACGACCGGTCGCGTTAAGGCGTGGCCGAATCCCGGATAGGGGTGTTTCAGGACGAACTCGACTTTTCGCTTCGAGGGCGTCTTCACCGTCTCTATCATATCGACGTGCCACTTCGTCGGTGGCGGTGTCTCCTCCTGATTCGGCTGCTCGAAGCTGTATCGCACGTCTTCGGCGGTGACCGGCTTCCCGTTCTGGAAGCGTGCTTCGTCACGCAGCTCGACGGTGTACCGTTTCTCGTCGTCGCTCGTTTTCGGCTTTCCGTTCGCCAGCACCGGGACGAGGTTCATCTCGTAGTCGTAGGTGTACAGTCCTTCGAAGATGAGCGACTGCACCTGTTCCGACCACGGGTCGTCTACGGGGATAGGGTCGAGTGAGACGGGCGTGAGCACCTGTGCGTAGCGCAACTGCTGGCCGTCGTTGGAACCACCAGCGATGCCTGCACAGCCCGCGAGTGCCGCCGACCCGGCGACTGCGCCGATTCCTTTCAGTGCGGTACGCCGATCGAGTTCGTCTGTGTTCTCGTTCATCGTTACTCACCCAGTCCGGGAACCGCTTTTTCGATCGGCTGTCGTTCGAAGTAGACCAGTTCGATGCCGATGACGACGACACTGATGACGAGCACGAGGAAGAACGTGCTCGGACTGTTCAGATAGAGGTTGTAGAGCAGGAGCGGGAAGAAGGCCACACAGCCGATCATGCCGACGACCGGCAGTGTGACGATCATGTCGTCCACCTCGTCGCGCTCGCGGAACGCCAGATAGCTCATCGCACCGAAGACGGCGATGAACGCGAGCGACGCGAAGGAGGTGATACTGCGAAGACTACCGTACACCGCGAACGCCGCCGAGAGAACCCCGAGGATGACGACGAGCTTCGAGGGAACGCCTTCGTCACTCGCGCTGAATCGGTCGGGGAGAAGTCCCCTGTTGATGAGGTCACGGGAGAACAGCGCGCCACTGAACAGCGTGGCGTTCACCGCGCTGGCGGTCGAGAACAGCGCCGAGATGCCGATGACGAACGCGCCGATCGACCCCATGAAGGGAATCGCGGCGTACAGCAGCGACACCTCGGGTGACACCGCGATGACCGACAGTTCGAGCAGGCTGACGGTCGTGAACGCGACGAGCACGTACAGCAACGTCGCTATCGGGATCGAGATGTAGATGGCCTTCTTGATGTTCTCGGTCGAGTTCTCGAACTCCGACTGGTCGTACATCAACAACTGCCAGCCCTGGAAGGCGACGAACGACATCGCCGCGCCGATGATGGGGCTGAAGCCGAGTTCGGAGAACCCGAGAGTCAGCGTCTGGCCGGTGTAGGCGAACCAGACGCCCCACGCCCCGAAGATGGCGATGACGCCGACCTTGAAGAAAGACAGGACGTCCTCTACCTTCCCCGTCTCGGCGGCCCCGAGGAGGTTCAGACCGACGAACAGGCCGATGAGCAACACCGAGATCACGTTCGGAATCGGTGCGACGAGTTCGTAGTTCACAACCGGAATCACCATCGCGTAGTTGAGTCGCCCGATGAGTTCCGAGAAAAAGGAGGAGAAGGCGTAGGCGTACAGGGCCATCGACCCGATGTAACCGAACAGGAGCGTCCATCCCGTCATCCCCGCCGCCGTCGAGTTCTCCACGATCGCTTCGATGTACGTCGGTGCGCCTCCTTTGTCGTCCACCAGTTCGTTCAACTGGACGTAGCTGTAGCCTGCACACATCGCCACGAATCCAGCGATGGCGAACGCCAACCACGCGACCTTCCCGGAGATAGCGACCACGATACCGAACGCAGAGTAGATGCCGCCGCCGATCATCCCACCGAGGGCCATCGCTACGGCTTCCTTTAGACCAAGCTTCTCTCCCATGTGTAGTTCGTGTGGATGAAGCCCTGCCAATCTGACGGCTGAATATTCAACCGTTTTCAAGTTTGGTGGGGTTCGAAACTTGATATTCAGCTACGACCGCCATCTCTGCCGTTTTCGTCGGCTTCGTCGTCCTCGCCGTCCTCGTCGGTTTTCCCCGATTCCTCCGGTGCGATAGTGTTCCGAAGGACGTTGGCGTGCCCCCGACGCATCCGCTGGGAGACGGACTGGGTCGTGATGTCGAACTCTTCGGCGAGTTCGTCCATCGTGATTCGACGTGGCACTTCGAAGTAGCCCTCCTCTAACGCTTTCACGAGCGTATCCCGCTGTTCGGCTGTCACCTCGTACTCTCCGTAAGTCGTCGGATTCGAACGGTCGAACACCTGTCGCAGGTCGATCGAGAGTGCCTCGTCGCAGTGGTCGTAGAACGTCGAGAGTTCGTCCCGGTCGGCGAACGACAGCCGCAACCGCCAGTGGTCGTCCTCGCTCTTCGCGTGGACGATCGTCGCATCCACTTCCGCGAGCCCTTCGCTGAGGTGCGTTACGTTCTTCGTCCAGCGCGCGCGGTAGAATCGCTCGTCCATCGCCTCCTCCAACGTCCGTACCTCCGTCACCGTCTCGTCCTCTCGAAGGGCCTGTTCGAAAGCGTCGAAGTCATCCCCCATCGCTCGGAAGTAGGGCGTCATCCCACCCTCTCCGTGAAGGACGACGCGCTCGATCCGTATCTCCATCCCGGAGACGCTGCTCACGGTGTGGCCGAGCACGAAATCCTCCGATGGCAATCCGAAGTCGGCGATCGCGCTCACATTCACTATCTCTGTTGGACACGTATGACTATTTTCGCCGTCAGGGCTAATTTCGCTCGTGGTGCAGAAATCATGTTGAACAAGTCGTTCTCTTGTTGGCTCCATAGTCGAGCACGAACGTCCTCCGATACGTTCCTGCTCTGCTTCGCCTCGCCTCCTATCCGGTATATTAGGGCCAATACAGCGTTATCGATGTGGTTTCTCTCGAAAAAGGTTCTGCCAGTTTGGATAAATTTTGAAGTTTTATTTCAATAACTTTGAAGTAATGGGGGTTAGTGTGTGTTTTTGCCATGGGAGATAATGCCAAAGACGATGGCCGCAGTGGCTGGTTCCGACGACGATTTCTACGAGCGACAGGAGCAACCTCGGTAGGCGCACTCGCGACGAGCACCGCCTCCGCGTCGAAGCAGAACGGTTCGAGGTCGAACCAGTTCCGCGGCATCGTCGCGGAGACGTACCGCTACTTCGAGCGGTTCACGAACACCGAGACGGGGTTGACCCCGGACAAGGTCGCGGAAAACGGTGACGGGTTCGACGTCACACGGCGCACGTCCCCGACGAACATCGGGATGTATCTGCTCAGCACCGTCGCGGCGGACGAACTCGGCTTTCTGACCGACAACGACGCCGAAAGCCGGATCGCAACGACCCTCGATACACTGGAGAACGTCGAGACCTGGAACGGCCTGTTCTACCGCTGGTATCGCACGGACGATACGTCCATCGACGTGGATTTCGGCGGCGATTTCATCTCCACCGTCGACAACGGCTGGCTGTCCGCCGGATTGGTCGTCGCCGAGCAAGCCTACGATGGCCTCTCACAGCAGGCGTCGTCACTGCTTCACTCGATGGACTACTCGAAACTCTACGACCCGACCGTCTACGACATCTTCCACCCCGACGACCCCTACGCCGGGCCGGGGCAGATGTACGGCGGCTACGACGTCGGTGAAGGAGAGTACACAGCCCATCACTACGGCGCGTTCAACACCGAACCCCGCGTCGCAAGTTACGTCGGCATCGGAAAAGGCGACGTTCCGAAAGAACACTGGTGGGGGATGTTCCGCACCTTCCCGCCGACCTCGGACTACGACTGGACGAACCAGCGACCCGAGGGCGAGTTCAGAACCTACGACGGTGTCGAAGTGTTCGAAGGTCACTACGAGTACCTCGGCGTGGAGTACGTCCCGAGTTGGGGCGGCAGCATGTTCGAGTCGCTCATGCCCTCGCTGGTGCTCAAAGAGCGCGAACTCGGCACCGACGCGCTCGGCGTGAACTCCCGTCGCCACACGCAAGTGCAGCGAGCGTACGCGAACGAACAAGGCTACCGAGCGTGGGGCTTCTCACCCTGCGACACGCCGGACGGGTACGGGGCGTTCGGCGTCGAACAAGCTGGTATCTGGGGCTACAGCGAAAACGGATTCGTCACGCCACACGCCTCGTTCCTCGCGGTCGAAGATGCACCGCAGGCGGTCTTCGAGAACTCCCTCGAACTCCGCGATCTCGGGGCTTACGGCGACTTCGGCTTCTACGATTCGGTGAACGTGACCGACGGGACGGTGACGAAGACCTACCTCGCACTCGACCAGGGGATGACCGTCGCTGCGCTCACGAACCATCTTACTGGTGGTGTGCTCCGCGACTACTTCCACCGAGACGAGGTCGGGAGCCGACCGGAGGACGTGCTGGCCGTCGAAGAGTTCACTATCTGAGATCGGTCAACTCGATCTCCGACCCGACATCTGCGCTCTCGTAGATCGCTTCGATGACGCGCTGGACGGTCACACCTTCTTCGAGCGTACTTCGCGTGTGTTCACGCTCGCCAGCGACGACCTCGGTGAAGTACTGCCACTCGGCCGTGAACGTTTCGCCGTTACCGAAACTCAAGTCCCGCCCTTCGAGCGGCGGGAACGCGACCGTCTCATCCGAGACCCCGTTGCGATTCGTCGAGCGGAGCGTCAGGTCACCACCCATGATGGAGAACTCCGCACCGGATTCGTCGCCGAGCACCTGCACCTCGCGGCTCACCTCCGAGTTGCTCGCCCACGCACATTTCAGATTGATTGTCGTTCCATCGGCGGTTCGGATGAAGGCGCGAGCGTTGTCCTCGACGTCGAACTCCTCGGGGTCGCCGAGATCGACGTTTGGCGCGTGAGTCGCGGTGTAGTCTTCTTTCGTCCCGAAGTGTGCGCCGGTCGAAGCCGTCACGGATTCGATCTTCGGGAAATCCAGCAGGTGGAGACCGAGATGAAGGACATGGACGCCGATGTCGATGAGGGCACCCCCACCTGCGGTACTCTTGCTGGCGAACCAGCTTCCGTACCCCGGAATCCCGCGTCGGCGCACGTAATCGAGGTTTATCTCGTACACGTCGCCGAACTCGCCGTCGTCTATCATCTCCTTCACCGAGGTCGCGTGGGGTGCGAACGGGCGCATGAACCCGACCATCACGGTTCCGTCGCTCTCTTGCTCGGCTGCTTCGACTCGTTCAGCTGCCGCCAGGTCGTGAGCGAGCGGCTTCTCGACGAAGACGTCGACGTCGGCTTCGAGGGCTGCGACGGCACAGTCGGCGTGGTAGACGTTCGGAACGGCCACGACGACCACGTCGAGGTCTTCGTTCGCGATCATCTGTTCGTGGTCTTTGTACTGCGTGGCTACGTCGTAGGTCTCCGCGAACGCCGCCCGCACGTCGGGGTCGATGTCGGTTATCGCCGCGATATCGTGCCCGAGCGACGTGACGGTCTCCGCGTGCCAGCCAGCGACGGTGCCGCCGCCGACGAATCCGATGTCGAGTGTGTTCATCGGTACACATCGTCTCACCCAGCTATAAAAATATTTGGTTGAATAACTACTGCAACTTTTTTCATCCGGTGCTTCGTAGCTTCTCGTGAGATGGTACGAACTAGCATACAGCTGTACTCGCTCCGCGACCTGGATACTCCGCTGCCGGATCTCATCCGCGATGTCGGCGAAACGACGTTCGATGGTGTCGAATTCGCCGGGTTTGGAGATTCCGACCCGTCGGACGTCACCGAGGCGCTGGACGATGCGGGTCTCGACGCGACTGCGGCCCACGTCGGTACGGAGGAACTCGAAACGTCCTTCTCGGAGACGGTCGCGCGCTATCGGGAAGTCGGCTGCGAGACGTTGGTGGTGCCGTATCTCGACGAATCACACTTCGAATCGTACGAAGCCGTCGAGGAGACGGCAGACCGACTCTCGGAACTCGCCGAACGAGCCGTCGCCGAGGGTTGCACGCTCTGTTATCACAACCACGACCACGAGTTCACCTCGCTCGACGGTCGCACGGCGTTCGACGTGCTGGTCGAATCGAGCGACGACAGCCTCGAATTCGAACTCGACCTCGGCTGGATCGACGCGGCAGGCCACGACCCGACCACCCTGCTCGACGAACTGCGAGACCGCGTTTCGCTGGTTCACGTGAAAGACGTTCGCGCGACTGACCGAGTTCCGGTCGAGTTGGGAGACGGTGACCTCGACGTTCGAGAGTGTATGCGTGCCGTACGAGATGCCGACGTCCAGTGGCTTATTTACGAACACGACCAGCCTGAAGACCCGGTTCGATCGCTGGAACACGGCGCTCGCACGCTGGACGAACTTCGAACCGAATTCTTCTGACTCTCTTCCTCTCCTCAGTTTCCGTTCTCGGGTTTTCTCCCTCGATCAACCCATCATTTCCAACACGATTTGAAATATATTGTAGTGTTACTTCAACCAAAATTCTTATTTATCCCCGTTCGTTTGTGGGTGGTATGCCAGCGCGTGACAATCAGGCGAATGGCGAACACGACATCCTTCGGCGACGGTTCATCCGCGGATTCGGTGCCGCGGGACTCGCCGCCGGTCTGGCCGGATGTGGCGGCCAGAGTGCAGGTGGCGGCTCCGGCGGAACCCAATCGGGGACCGCCGCGACGACACAGCAGAACACCGGCGCACCCGAAACGAGCGGGAAGCCCAAAGACGACACCCTGAGTGTCGCTCAGTGGGCGGTTCCGAAAGACTCCCAGTACAACCCGTACAACGACAAGAACGGTGCCGAGCCGCGTCGGGTGTTGTACGACCGGTTCATGAAGTACAATCTCCAGAAACGGGAGTACAGCGGCTACTCGATCTCGAAGTGGTCGGTCGATGGCTCCGAGGTGTCGCTCACGGTGCGTGACGGGCTCAAGTGGCACGACGGCGACGACGTGACCGCGACCGACCTCGTGACGAAGCTGAAACTCGATCTGTACACCGGCGGGTCGCTGTCGAACTACGTGGACGAGATCAGCAAGGCGGTCACCAAACAGAGCGAGAAGAAGGCCACGCTGAAACTCTCGCACAAGGTGAACAAGGAGATCGTCCTCGCGCTGCTCCAGCCCAAGCGGATGAACGTGAAACACGAAGAGTACAAGAAACACCTCGAAGCGTTCGAACAGGCGTCGAGCGACGAGGAGATCAGCAAGACACAGGACGAACTCTTCAACCGGAAGGTGAAAGAGCCGATCGGCACCGGTCCGTTCACGTTCAAGAACGCCGATTCGCGCCGAACGCTGCTCACCGCGTTCGACGACCATCCCGACGCGAAGATGATCAACTTCCCGAAGATGGAGTATCTCTACCTGCCATCGAACCAGAAGCGCTGGGACGCGCTCATCAACGGGAAGACGGACGGCTCCGCGACGCTCTTCATGCCGCGGAACAAGCTCAACCAGCTTCCGGACTCGGTTCGAGTCGGTCTCATCGCGCGCCACACCGGTCTCGGTCTCGTGTTCAACCACGAGCACGAACACTACGGGCAGCGCACGGTTCGACAGGCCATCGCACACGTCATCGACCGGGAGGCGGTCGCGACCAACTCCGGCGCGGGCACAGACTCCAAGATCCCCGTCGAGATTCCGAGCGGCCTCACCAAGGGACAGACGAACGCGGTGAAAGACAAGTGGTTGAAGGGCGTCGCCGGGAAGTTCAACAAGTACGAGACGAACACCGAGAAGGCCGCTTCCCTCCTGCGCGAGGTTGGATTCAAAAAGAGCGGTGGCACGTGGCAAGACGAGAACGGCAAGCCACTGAAAGCACCGGTCAAGGCTCCCTCCGGCTTCACCGACTGGGTGACGGCCGCCGAGACGTTCGTCAGTCACCTCAAAGAGTTCGGCATCCAGGCACAACTGCTGGCGAAAGACACCTCGACCTACTGGGGCAAAGACTGGGCGAACGGAAACTTCACGCTCGCGCTCGGTGGCTGGTCGGACTACAGCCAGAGCTACCCCTTCTTCCACTACGACTACCTGTACGACAGCACCGACTCGAAGAGCATCTGGAAAGCACCGCGGGAGTTCGAAGTCGCGCCGCTGTCGAACCCCTCGGGGTCGAAACAGTCCGTGAAACCCGCCGACCTCGTCCAGCAGCTCTCACAGTCGAAGAACGAGCAACAGTCCATCCAGACGATACAGAAGCTCGCGTGGGTGACCAACCGGGAGCTTCCGGTGTTGCCCCTGCAGGAGAAGTTGGCACAGACGTTCCTCACCGACGACGACTGGAACGTGCCGCCGAGAGACAGTCCGAAGCTGCAGGTGTACTGGCCAGCCCCGTGGCTCACGCGCGAGGGTGACTGGTCGGCCAAGCGCAAGTAACACCTGTCCCTGTTTCCATGAATGCGAACTACATCGTCAAACGAACCGGACAGGCCATCTTCACCGTCTTCGCCGTCATCTCACTGACGTTCGGGTTGATCCGACTGCTGCCGGGCGGGCCGATGGATTACCTGCGAGCGAAGCTCATCCGACAGGGAAGCGGCCTGTCGCGGGAGCAGATCGAACAGCGTATCGCGGCTCAGACGAACATCGCTGTGGACGAACCGATATACGTGCAGTACGCGGACTACATGGGGTCGGTGTTGCAGGGCGACCTCGGCACCTCGACGTGGCAGAACAAGCCCGTCGCCGACATCCTCGTCCAGGCGATCCCGTGGACGGTGTTCATCATGGCGACGTCGCTGTTCCTGATGTTCGCCATCGGTGTCGTTCTCGGCGCGTTCATGGCCTACCGCGAGGGAAGCCGGTTCGACGTGTCCGCGACCGGCGTCTCCCTGCTGTTGAACTCGACGCCGTACTACGTGGTGGCACTCCTCTTGCTCACGTTCCTCGGCTACCGATTCAGCATGTTCCCCACGCAGGGTCACTACGCCTCGGGGATCGAACCGGGCTTGACCCCGGCGTTCATCATCAGCGTGCTCAAACACGGGGCTTTGCCCATCCTCTCGCTCGCCATCACCGGCTTCGGCGGGTGGGCGCTGAACATGCGTGGCAACAGCGTCCGCGTGCTCGGCGAGGATTACCTTCGAGTCGCCCGACTGCGGGGACTCTCGGAGCGACGCATCGCCATGCGCTACGTCGCCCGGAACGCCATCCTGCCGATGTACACGAACCTGATGATCGCCATCGGCGCGGTGTTCGGCGGTTCCATCATCTTAGAACAGATATTCGCGTATCCCGGCGTCGGCTACTACCTCATCCGCGCCATCGGCGCACGCGACTATCCGGTGATGATGGGCGCGTTCATGGTCATCACCATCGCGGTCGTCATCGGCGTCTACATCGCCGACTTGACCTACGGTATCGTCGACCCACGGGCGAAGGGAGGTGGGTCGCGTGAAGCATACTGAGTCCTCGTCTTCGGACTTCGAGACGGTCTCGGAGACGACGCTGACGCGAACCGAACGCTACCGCGAGGCGTTCGACGAGTTCGTCCTCGCCCCGGCGCGGGTCGTCTGGACGGACTGGCGGGCGCGAATCGCGATGTTCATCATCACGTTCTACGTGCTGATGGGGACGATCGGCGTCGTGTTCGTCCAGCCACCGAAACCGAATCAGGGGCCACAGCTCCTCGGCGCGTTCCGCACGATGCAGTACCCGCTCGGGACGACCTGGTCCGGCGAGAGTATCCTCTCGCAACTCGTCCACGCGACACCGCCCATGCTGAAGATGATAACCGCCGGTGCGGTGTTCACGGTCGCAGTCGCGACGGTCGTCGGAACTGTCTCGGGCTACAAAGGCGGCGTCGTGGACAGCGCCCTCATGCTGGTGACCGACGTCATGCTGACCATCCCCGGCCTGCCGCTCATCATCGTGCTGGCCGGCGCGCTCTCGAACACGCTTAGCGGGAATCCGTACGTCATCGGAATCCTGCTGTCGGTAAACGCGTGGGCGGGACTGGCGCGGTCGCTTCGCTCGCAGGTGTTGACCCTGCGAGACGCCGAGTACGTCGAGGCGTCACGCGTCATGGGTATCTCGACGCCGAAGATCATCACGTACGACATCGTCCCCAACCTGATGCCGTACATCACGATGAACTTCGTGCAGGCGGCGCGAAACGTCATCTTCGGCTCCGTCGCGCTGTACCTCATCGGCGTCCTTCCGTACAACGACGAGAACTGGGGCGTGATGATGAACAGTGCACACCAACAGGCCGGTGCGGTGTCCTCGCCAGCGGCGTTCCATTGGCTGTTGATTCCGATGCTCGCCATCATCGTGCTCGCGCTCGGACTGACCCTGTTCGCACAGGCAGCAGACCGACTGTTCAACCCCAGAGTGCGGGCGCGACACGCCCAGACAGTGAGCGAGATCGACGCAGAGGGAACCGACACCGACGACACGAAGGGGATGACATAACGATGGCACACACACAACGAGTGACGAATTCCGACGCCGAAACGACGACCAGTGGAGAATCGGACGTGATACTGGAGATGCGCGACGTGAACGTCACCTTCGGGATGGATCGAGGGACGGCACACGTTCTAAACGACGTGAGCCTCGACGTACAGCGCCGGGAGATCCTCGGCGTCGTCGGCGAAAGCGGAAGCGGGAAGTCGATGCTCGCCTCGGCGATGCTCGACGCGGTCGAAGAACCCGGCGACCTCACGGGCGAGATAACGTACTACCCCGAGCAGGGTGACCCCGTCGACCTGCTCGACCTCACCGACGAGCAACTGAAACGACTCCGGTGGGAGGAGATCTCGATGGTGTTCCAGGGCGCGTTGAGTTCGTTCAATCCGACGATGCGGATCCGTGCCCACTTCGAGGAGACGCTCTCGGCTCACGACGCCGACATCGATGCCGGGATGGAGCGCGCCCGAGAGTTGCTCTCCGACCTCTATCTCGACCCAGACCGGGTGCTGGATTCGTACCCCCACGAGCTTTCGGGCGGGATGTCCCAGCGGGCGCTCATCGCGCTCAGTCTGGTGCTGGAGCCGAACGTCCTCGTGATGGACGAGCCGACGGCGGCGCTCGACCTGCTCATGCAGCGGTCGATCTTGAGTCTGCTGTCGAACCTCCAGGAGAAGTACGACCTGACGGTCGTGTTCATCACCCACGACCTGCCGCTGGTCGCCGGACTCGCAGATCGGTTGGCCGTGCTGTACGCCTTCCAGATCGTCGAACGCGGCCCGGCAGACCAGCTCATCCGAAACGCGGCCCACCCCTACACTCGCGCCCTGCTGAAGGCGGTGCCGAACCTCGATGCGCCGCTCTCGACGATGCGACCCATCGAGGGGTCGGCTCCCGACCCCGTCAACATCCCGATGGGGTGTTCGTACGCCTCCCGGTGTCCACTGGCCGACGAGGAGTGCCGGTCGAACGACCCCCACTTCCACGACGTGGCCGACCAGCACGACGCCGCCTGTTTCAACTGGGAGCAGGCAGTGGACGAGATTCAGTTCGAAATCGGAGGAGAGAAACGATGAACCACGACGACCCGGTCGTCTCGCTGAACGACGTAGAAGTACTCTTCGAGAAAGAACAAAGCATCCTGGAGTTCTTTCAGGATCCCGACTCCGTCCACGCCGTCGACGGCGTCTCGCTCGACATCGCAGAGAACGACGTGGTCGCCCTCGTCGGCGAAAGTGGCTGTGGGAAGACGACGCTCGGCAAGACGGCAATCGGCCTCCAGCGACCGACCGGCGGGAGCGTGACATACCGCGGGCAGGATATCTGGGAGGCGAAAGACGGCGGTGGCGACGTTCCGTTCGACGAGATTCGAAAATCCTTGCAGGTGATTCACCAGGACCCCGGCGGGGCGTTGAACCCCAACCGGACGGTGATGAAGAGTCTCACCGCGCCGCTGAAGCGGTGGCGTGACGACATGAACACCGAAGACCGACGGGCGCGGGTGCTCCGGATGCTCGAACGAGTCGGCATGGAGCCACCGGAAGATTACGCCCGTCGCTACCCCCATCAGCTCTCCGGCGGCGAGCAACAGCGCGTCGCCCTGGTTCGCGCGCTGTTGATGAACCCCGACCTCATCCTCGCGGACGAGGCCGTGAGCGCGCTCGACGTCTCCCTGCGGGTGGAGATAATGGACCTGATGCTCGAACTGCAAGACCAGTTCGGCACCTCGTTCCTCTTCATCTCGCACAACCTCTCGAACGCGCGCTACCTCGCGGAGAAGGCAGGTGGCCGCGTCGGCATCATGTATCTCGGAGAGTTGGTCGAGATAGGCCCCGCGGACGAAGTGCTCAGCGACCCCAAACACCCCTACACGAAGGTGTTGCGGTGGGCGACGGCCGACCTCGATCCGAGCGACCAGGGTGCGACCGAACCCCCAGTCAGAACTATCGACGTTCCCGACCCGGTGGATCCGCCGAGTGGCTGTCGGTTCCACACTCGCTGTCCGGAGGCACGCGAGGTTTGTACTCGCCAGTCACCGGAAATCGGCGAGGGTGGCCACTGTGTCGCCTGTTTCCGGGACGACCCGGATCACGAGTACTGGGAGAGCGATCCCATCGAGGGAACGGAGACCGAACGACTTCCAACAGAGACGAACTCATGACCGGCATCTCGTCGAATCACGATTGCGAAAGCTACATTGTCAGTTGTACGAAAAAACAGACGACGATACCACGATGAGCGCTGAAAATCTCAGGGAGCAGTTGTTGGTCTTTGGCTTCTCGGAGAAGGAGATCGACGTGTACTTCGTCGCACTCCGTCACGGCGAAGCGACCGCGAAGGAGATCTCCGACGACTCGGGCGTCTCCATCCGCTACGTCTACGACGTCGGCGAACGGTTGGCCGACCGGGGGCTCGTGAAGCTGAACGACCACGCCAGTCCGACGACCATCCGGGCACTCCCGCCGAACGAAGCGATATCCGGGCTTCGCGGAAAGCTCGAATCGCTGGAGTCCGGTCTCGACGACCTCTACTCGGCGACCGAACCGAAGACGGCCCAGTTCGACATCATCAAGTCCCGCCAGACGGTTCTCAAGCGGATTCGGACGCTGATCGATGCGGCAGACCAGGAGGTCGTGCTCTCGGTTCCGACCACGGTGCTTCCCGACCTTCGAGAGACGCTTACCGACGCAGTCGACCGCGGCGTGCTGGTGCTGCTGTTGGTCAGCGGGAGCAATATGCGTGGCACCGAGATCATGTACAACCAACTCGATGGAGTGGCGACCGCTGCCCGCGTCTGGGCTGAGGACGTTCCGGTGATGCTCTCGACCGACATCACTTCGGGCGTTCTCGGCTTGCACGAGATACTCACCGGCACGAACGGTGACAACGAAGCCGTCGCGGTGACCGAACAGCAACTCGCGGCGACGATAGCCGGGTCGTTCATGAGCAACTATTGGCCCATGGCGGAGGAGGTCTTCGTCGCCGACCCGGTCGAACTCCCACAGTCGTTCCGCAACTTCCGACAGGCAGTTCTACAGGCAGTCCTTCATCGCCGTGCAGGAAATTCGATCTGTGCGCGTATCGACGCCCGAAACGGGGCCGAGCAGGTGGAGACGATAACCGGGGAGGTGGTCGACGTCCATCAGGCACTCGTGCTTCCGCCGACGAACTCCTTCCCCATCGAGAACAGTCTCATCGTTCGAATCGACGAAGGTCGGGTCAGCGTCGGCGGCCCTGGGTCGTTCATCGAGGATTACGAGGCACAGGAAGTGACGCTCTTGGAGGCGGACTGACGACGTGTTCGGGGGCGTACCGGGGGTGGGTGATAGCGTGCTGGGTGTGTTCGACGATGTGACTGGAGTGAGTCGATGAGCATCTCGCCGTGGCGAATTCTGTTCACGCTCAGTAGCATCCTGCTCGTCCTCCTGCTTTTCACGTTCCCGTTCTTGACGCCCGGAACCGCGTCGTACGTCGTCGCCCTGCTGAGTCTATCGCTGTTGGTCGTCACCGCAGTCGGAGCCGCGATACTGCTCCGACTCGACTGGAACCCGTTCTGAGTCGGAATCGGGAGTTCACTTTCCATTCTCGGTCAGCTTTTTGCACGTTCACGTCCTCTCTTTATCCATGTGTGGCCGTCTCTCACTGTTCGCTCTCGAAGCCGACCTTACGGAGCGCTTCGATGCGACACCTACCCGACCGCTCCGTCCACGGTACAACGTCGCGCCGGGACAGGCGCATCCGGTCGTCCGGAACGACACGCCGGACGAGATGCACTTTCCCACGTGGGGGCTCGTTCCGCACTGGACTGACCAGTTCAGCGGCGGGCACATCAACGCCCGTACGGAGACGCTCGCCGAGAAGCCGAGTTTCCGTGATGCCTACCGCGAACGCCGGTGTCTCGTCCTCGCAGACGGTTTCTACGACTGGAAACAGACGGCGACCGGCAAGCAACCATTCCGGATGACACGGGCGGACGAAAAGCCGTTTGCGATGGCGGGGTTGTGGGAGCCGTGGAGCGGAAACGGCGGGGAGAAGAAAACGTCGTTTACGGTGGTCACGACCGAGCCGAACGACCTCGTGCGCGAGGTTCACCACCGGATGCCCGTCATCCTCGCACCGGAGGACGAAGAGACGTGGCTTCACGGTGCGGAAGACGATTTGAAATCGGTGTTCGACCCCTTCCCCGCCGAGGAGATGCGGGCCTACCCGGTGTCGAAGAACGTGAACAACCCGAAGAACGATTCGCCGGACGTAGTCGAGGAAGTCGTGGCGGAGAGCGAGAAGCAGACCGGACTCGGCGATTTCGAACGGTGAGTTTCCGGATTTGATTTTCGAATCGTAAGTTATCGATCCGACCCCGGAACTTATGCCGGAGAATATGACTGGGTGCCGCGTCATCCAGTGCGCTTCAGAATGGAAACCGGTCGATCCACGCCTTCTTTCGTTCGACGGTCGTCAGATACAGCTTATCGAAGAGTACCAGTGTGCCGAACAGTCCGACAGCTGCCGCGATACCGACCCAGGAGATATCTGCGAACCACTGCGAATACCCACCTCCAACACCCAAGTAGAACTCCCCTGTCGTCCAGATATCTTCCGGCACTGGCCCTTGAAAGACGACGTATGCGGATGCAGGTAACAGATGCGGAAGGAAGATCGGGAACATAACGTTGAGCACTGGCCACCCATAGGCGAATCCGATCGCGAAACCGATGAACACGCCCATCGCGAACATCGCGACGATCCTGGCCTGCCGTCGGGCAGCGATCGCATCGGTCGAGAAAGCCGCCGCCAGATCCCAGTTATTCGTGAAAAACAGCGTTCCGGCATATCCACCGAGCCAAACGATGATACTGACGACAGGAACGAGCACGTTCTGCCAGAGTGGTCGGTCGAATGGGCGCAGAATCGCTCGCGCTTTCATACTCCCTTCACTCATGCTTCTCCATATCGTGCGATTGTTCCTCGCGCCTATATCAATATTCTCCTACCTGACGTATCATAAATACTATTAAAATGCCCACTACATGATTGATAGATACTGCCTCGTCTCTTCATCGCATGATGAAGAGTGAGTCCACATCGACGACGTCATCGATAGCGGTACCGCGACCGAGACTGGATCGTTCCAGACTCGGTGTCGAATCCGTCATCGACATCGTCCGTGATTCGTCGATTCGTGTTGCACTCATCGTCGTGGAGTGCCTCGTCGCTGGCTCTGTCGTGGACGCCGCGGCCTGGGATGGATCCGTGAACGATGTGGTGATCTGAACGTTTTCATCGTCTGCGAACTGGTTCTCACAGTCCGGTTGGCAGTCACTGGTGCAGAACGAATAGATCGTTGCGTCCGCCAGCGTCCCGCCAGGGCCATGTATCGAGAGATACACTCGGTCACCTGCGACCGCCGGTGCATACGTCACGTACTGATGCCCGACAGCGTACGACCACTGCTCGTCACCTGTGCTCGAATCGAGTGCGTAGAGGCCGATACTGGCGAGGCGGGTCGGTGAGTCTGGGCAGGCATGGTACTGGGCGGTCACGTACACCGCCCCAGTTCCGACCGTCGGAGCGCCATGAAGATATGCGGGCGTTTCGAATCGCCAGCGTTCTTCACCCATTTCCGTATCCAATGCGAACACGGTTCCGACGCCCTCGACCGGTTCCGACCTGCTTGTATTTGCAGGCTGACTGTCTCCTCGGGTGACGAGATACAGGTTCTTCTCGTCTACTGCTGGCGCACTCACGCCGATGGTTCCGTCCCGCGCCTCGACCGTCGTTTTCCAGCGGAGGTGCCCGTCAGTCGTCGAAAGTGCGCCTACTCGTGGCGGCATTCTATCTTCACCTGCTCTCTGTGGCCCGACGAGATAGATCGAATCCGTCGTCACTGCTTTCGGGAGCCACTCCTCATCGTTCGAACGCGTGGTCCGCCAGTGCTCGGACCCATCGGTCGCGTCGCGAGCGATGATCGATAGACCCTCTTCGTTTTCGTAGTACGTGTACAGCGTTCCATCCGTGACGCCGACCACCTTCTCGTCAGGCGTCGTCTCCCATTCCGTCTCGCCGTTTTCCGCGTTCAGCGTGCGCCCGCGGAGGTAGACCAACCCGTTCGAAACGGTGAGCGTCGAATACTCGGAGAGATCGGTGCGAGCCCAACTCTGTTCGCCACTTTCGGCGTCGAGCGTGTACACGCCGTCGACCGATCGCTCGAACTCGTCCGGGCTCTGTCCAGCGAAGAACACGGTGCCGTTCTCGACGACGGGCGAATGGGCTGGATACGCGTATCCTTTATACGGGATCGTGTCGTCGTCGTTGAATCCTCCGTTCGCCCAGATTCGCTCACCCGTTTCGACATCGATCGCGGTTATCGCGCCTTGGAAAGCAACGTCGTCGGTCAATCTGCCTGTATAGAGTATCCCGTTACTGATCGTTGGCGTCCCGGATAACCACGAATTCGTCTGATATTCCCAGTCCGGACGGGCATACGGCCCAGCCGAACCCGGTGCCGCTGTCGTCCGAGTACGACCGGCGGTTCCCCAGGGGTGCGTCCACTCTCCGCCGGTTTCGGTATCGCTTTCTTCCGCTGCTCTCACCGGTGGCGCACGACTTCCAGCCAGTCCAACGGTCGTCATGATTCCTGCCGTCTTCAAAAATCTTCGGCGGTTCATGGGATGGTCGAATCTATTCAGAAATTAGAATATGCTTTGTGGCCGTCGAATACGTCGTTCGAGGAGCCTCACGAGAACCGTTCTCAGTCGGTTCGAGCGTGGGACGGAATCGCTGGGAGGGGTTGCCGTGAGGGATGTTTCGCTGCCGTCAGTTCTTATCCGGCATCGTCGAGTGTCGGGACGTGCGACCCATATCCGGTCGAGACGATGGCACCGTCGAGACTCCGGTCGTACCGCCTCCGCCACTGCGGCCTCCGCTGCCACTCTCGCCACTTGATTCATCCTCGTCATCTTCGTCTGCTTCTTCGTCCTCGTCGTCCGTGCTCTCGTCCTCGTCTCCAAGCGAGTCGAACACCGACCGGAGTTCCTCTAAACTCTCCTTGACCGACGAGGATTCGTCTCCTTCACCCTCTTCACTTTCCGATTCTTCTTCATCCTCTCCGCTTTCTGCTTCTGTCTCGTCTTCCTCGTCCTCCCCATCTTCCGTCTCCCCACCTTCACTTTCCGCTTCGTCTTCTTCACCCTCCGCTTGCTCGCTTCCTTCCTCGCTCGCCCCTTCCTCGCCGGAATCGGAGGTCGACAGCACGGAAGACAGTAGGTCGCTTACACTTCTGTCGTCATCGCTCGACGTTTCGTCGCCATCGATGCGTTCGAAACGGTCGATACGCTCCGTCACATCGAGATCCGGCCACTCTTCCGAGAGGTCTGCGAACTCTAGTAGGTTTCGGAGGCTAAGCACCGCGTCGGGGTCGGCATCCTGCATCAGTATCGGAAGCTCGGGTGGTGCAACGTCGTCCGATACGTCCTCGAATCCGGTAGCCGTGAGCAGTTCGTCGAGTGATGCGTCGGCCACTCCGTCTGCGATGTCGTCGGCTGTTTCGCGCACGGCCTCGGCCTTCTCGTCCGGCAACTCGTCGTCTTCGGTGGCATCGAGTGCTGTCCGGACTCGTTCCATCCCGTCTGCGAGAAGCTGTTCGAGGTCTGGCTCGTCGTTACTCATCGTTCGGTTGGGCGTTCGTCGGTTGCTCGTTGACGGTTACGGTGCGGTCTACTCCTCATCGGAATCGTCGCCCTCGCTCGTCTCCGATCCATCGTTGAACTCCTCGACGATCTCATCGACCAGTTCGTCGCGCTGCAGGTTGGCCTTCACGCCGACCTCCTTTGCGAGCGACTGAAGCTCCGAGTACTCCATCGTTTCGAGGAGTTCGCGGTACGTCTCCTCCCGGATCGCCTGCACGTCGTCGGGGTCGAGGTCGCTTGCGTCGATGGCTGAATCATCATCGGTCGCCTCCTCTGCGGCCTCTTCCGTCTCCGCTGCGGCTTCCTCCGCATCAGACGCCGCCTCTTCGGCTGTGTCACTTGCCTCGTCCGCTCCTTCTTCGGCCATCTCCGTTGCCTCTTCCGCGGCCTCCTCGGCGGTCTCTTTCGCTTCGTCGAGCGCCTGCGCTGCCTCTTCTCTCTGTTCGATATATCCACGAAGCGCGTCCTCGATGGGTTCTTTGAACTGCGGTCGGCTCAGCGTCCGTCCGATCGCCACGACGAATGCAGTTGCGAGGCGACGAAGCAGTGACGGGTCTTCGTCGCTCTGAAACGGTAGTTTCGAACCGATTCGCCCGACTACGTGCCGACCGAGTTGGCGTCCGGCGAGCGCGCCGACCGCTTCGCCGAACGACCGTCCGAGCGATTCCCCGTCAACTTGCTCGCCCACGTTATCGCCGCTCACCAGTGAACCGATATCGACCTGGTCGGTCAGTTCGTCGGCGACCGCTTCTTTCGGGTCGGGTGTGTCGCTCATTCGTTCTCACCTTCGTCGGTTTCGGTATCGCCGTCGGTCGCGTCTCCGTCGCTCGTTTCGTTCCCGTCGTTCTCATCTCCCTCGTCGTCGGCCTCACTCCCATCTCCTTCGTCGTCATCGTCGGCCTCGCCGTTTTCGCCCGACTCGGTTTCCGACGGGGATTCGAGAAGGGAATCCAGTAACAGCCCACCGAGGAGGCCACCGAGCCATCCACCGAGATTTTGCCCGAGGAACCCTCCGATAGTCGCACCGAACGACTCCGCCGACGTCTCGTCGTCGAACTCCCCTTCGAGTGGCGTATCCGCGAATACTTCGTCGAGATCGATGTTCCGGATCGCCGCTCCGAGGTCGAGCGGCGGAGTATCTTCGCTCATGCTTCGGACTCTTTCCCGTCCGTGGATTCGTCGCCGAACATCTGATCCACGAGTTCCTTGAGGAGCGTCGTCAGCATCTCGTCCAGCGGAACGTCCGCCAGCGCGTCACTCACGGAGTCGCGGGCGGAGTCGACCGCCGACGAAACGGAGCCAGAGTCGGACGAATCTTCTTCGTCCGAATCGCTACCGATCAATCCTTTGAAAAGACTTCCGGAGAGCAGATTCCCCAGCAGTCCACTCGAACCGCTGCCGAGCAGATTACCGACCGCGGAGAGGAGATTTCCAAGCAGTCGGCCGGGACCGCTTACTGCAGTCACGTCCAACTTGACCTCCTCGAGATCGACTTCGAGGCCGAGCAGGTCGAGGAACACTCCCTTGAGGTCGAGATACAACACCGTCGTCTCGCCTTCCTCTCGGTAGCCGGATTCGCCCGACTCTTCACCGCTTTCCGTCGTCTCCGCCTGCTTTTCACCGCTTTCCTCGGTCTCCCCTTGCGATCCTTCTGTTTGCTCTTCTGACGATTCTTCACCGTTTTGCTCGTCGCTCGTCTCCTCGGATGTTTTCTCTTCTGCCTCCGCTTGCTGACCACCATCTGGCAACAACCGCGCCTCGCGTGAGGAGTCGTCTGTAGTGCGGTCGTCGGTGGAATTGATATCGCTCTGTTCGTGACGGAGTGAGTCACGACGCTCGACGTTTTCTGTCATAACAACCAGCTTGGTTTTAAATGGGGCGTCTGCCACTAAGACATTCTGGCTATCTATGCAAGCCCACTGTACCACGTATCCTCCAAAGAACGGGGCACAGCCGACCGTAACGATCGGCGTACCCGACGCTCTCGCCCGATTCTACTGGTTGTACTCGTTCTGGCTCAGGGATACGTCGTCGACCGCACTTCTGCTACCGACTCATACTGCCGAACAGTCACTCCGGTTCGTAGATGAGGATGGTGTACGGACTCCGGACGACGACCAGATACTCCTCGACGGTAAACCGGATCTCTACGTCACTGCGTTTGTCCACACTCGCCTCGACGATCTGATCGAGTGCGTCAGGTTCGAGATATTCGTAGAGGGCGAGCGTCGTCTGACCAGCCGACTCGGTGACTGCGGACACGGCTTCGGCGACACAGAGACTCGGCGAGCGCTCTGGATCGATCGTGAACGGAGCGACCAGCGTGTACTGCTGGTCTCCACCCGTGCCAGGTTGCCTCGTTTCCGCAGCGAACCAGTTGGCTGTTTGGATGGACATAGTTCGATATTAGGGTCAGTTTGCTTGAGTAATGGCCCATTATCGCACAATTTAGCCTTCTCTTATACCGAACTATAGATGTTGGATGGAAATACATTTCTGACATCCGACCGAATTCGGCACACGACAGCTATGAAGGCGACGGCTATCGATCATCTCAACCTCAGCATTCCCGAAGATAGCGTCGATGAATACATCCAGTTCTATCACGACGATCTCGGATTCGAGACCGAATACGTAGATGAGTACCGGGATGGAGCGCGTTCGTACTTCTACATCAGACTCGGTTCGTCCTGTATCCTCCACGTCTCTCCAACGGATGCTTTCGATCCGCCAGATCGTAACAATTTCAACCACTTTGCACTGTTCGTCGACGAACAGATCGAGACGGTGAAAGACCGCATCGCGGAGACGAGCATCGAGATTCAGGCCGAAGCGGTTCGAGAGGGTGCTATCGGAACGTTTCCCAACGTGTACATCGACGACCCTGCTGGGTATCGAGTCGAAATCAAAGTTCGTTCCAGCGAGTGAACTCCGCGCCCGATTCACGCACACGGATTCGAGGTGGCAGTCCTCGACCTCAGTCGTCGGTTGTAGATTCTACCTCGGTAACATATTCGAGTAGTCGTTCGACCACCGGGTCGCCTCGATACCGAACCGTTCTACTCTCGCCATCGTACTCGATGAGCTTTGCCGCTTCCAATTTCGGTATCACGACGTGGTGTAGTAACGCCACGACTTCTTCTTCATCTCTGAATCTGGAGTCGTAGGTGATAACGTGGTCGACGACATCCTCGAACGAAACGAGTTCATCCGTCGTATCGCGTAGATAGTGGAGAACGGCACGTCGATGAGGACTAGTTAACAGCTCGAAGACCGTATCGAGTGCGGTCTCGTCTATCCCACCACCGTCTTCGTTCATTTTCTCCATGTTATGCGAGCCGAAATCATCGTCTGATACACCTATAATTTCTTACTATTCTACTTATATATTTCTTACGGCCATTGGTAACATTATTGGACACTCCTCGGTTCGTCCTGCCCAGCGTGATAGACGATAGAGCACATTCACGTCCCTGTCTGTTCTGTGCCACGATACCGAAGGCGACGAGGCGCTATGCCCGGTGCCCGAGGCGTGATTCCGAGGGAACTCACCCATGTTGGAGCGAGAGGACGACCGCTTCTCCGGAGAGCACTGGCCGCTCCGTCTCCGCTCCGATCTCCACCCTGAGACGGTCGTCACCCAGATCTTCGACCACGGTAGCGGTCGCAGTGACCGTCTCACCCGGTCGAACCGGGTTCTCGAACGAGAGATCCTGTGAGAGATAGACGATATCGCCGTCGAGGTCGGCCAGCGCAGCACTGACGACGCTCGCCGTGAGTGCGCCGTGTGCGACGCGCCCACCGAATAGTCCTTCGTCAGCGTATTCGGCATCGACGTGCAGCGGGTTGTCGTCGCCGGTCAGCGCCGCGAACTGGTCGATTCGTTCCTGCGTCACTTCGAGCGTGCTCTCTGTCGAGTCGCCGACGGTTGCCGCTGGCATACGAAACCTGCGTAATCCGTCGTGATGAATCGCCGGGTTAACATGTAAAACAAGGGGTTGATTACGTGCTCTCGCGTCGCCCTAACCATGCCATATGCTGACAACGATGGTGTCTTCCTCTCCTACGAGGTGGGTGGACGGGGGGACGCCGATCCCGTCGTTTTCGTCGAGGGACTCGGGTACGGTCGATGGATGTGGCGCTGGCAACGAACACAGGTCGAATCGGCGTATCGCGTCGTCGTCTGGGACAACCGAGGGACGGGCGATTCGGATGCACCTGACGGTCCGTACTCTATCGAGGAGATGGCGAGCGACCTCGAAGCGATCCTCAACGACCTCGACATCGAGTCAGCACACGTCGTCGGGGCGAGCATGGGTGGGATGGTCGCCCAACGGTTCGCACTCGACTTCGACCGGGCGAGGTCGCTCACCCTGTTGTGTACCTCACCGGGCGGTGACGACGCCGTCCCCGTTCCGCCGGAGACGCAGGCACGGATGTTCGACGTTCCCGAGGAGTACGACGAGCGAGAAGCGATCCGCTACAAGATGGCTCCTGCCATGACCGCCGAGTTTGCCGAGGAGAACGACGACCTGCTCGCCGACATCGTCGACTGGCGACTCGCGAACGACGCATCCGACGAGGCCCGACAGGCACAGGTGGCGGCAGTGGCGGATTTCGACGTGGGAGACCGCCTTGCTGAGATCGACGTTCCGGTACTGGTCGCCCACGGCACTGACGATCGTGTTCTCCCGGTGGAGAACGCCCGAATCCTCCACGACCGACTGCCGAACGTCGAACTTGCACTGTTCGACGGTGGCCCGCACCTCTTCTTCATCGAACAATCGGACGCGGTGAACGAACGAATCTTGGGCTTCCTGGACGATGTCTGAACACCCCGAGCGACCGTACGAGTGGGTCGGTGCGTGGAGCGAGAAACGGGCACAGCTCTCGCCCGAGACGGTCGGCCTCGTCGATGCGACGACGGGTGAACGATACACCTACCGAGAACTCGACCGGCGGGCGAACCGCACCGCCCGCTTACTCTCCGACCACGATATCTGCGACGGCGAACGAGTCGCCGTCATCTCGCGGAATCGTCCCGAACTGGTCGACCTGTTCTTCGCGACGGGGAAAACAGGTGGCGTGCTTGCACCACTCTCTCACCGACTCGCCGCCCCCGAACTGGTCGAGATGCTGAACGACATCGAACCCGCCGTACTCGTCGTCGAGGAATCCTTCGACGACCTCGTGACGGACGTTCTCGCGGACGACGCACGCGAGTTCGACTGTTCGGTGCTCTCTCTGCCGACCGACGGTCGCCACGAGTGGGGATCGTGGAACGAGGCACTCCCGACGAACGATTCTCCTGTCGAGTCAGTAGCGGTGTCGATGGCCGACCCGCACCTCCTTCTCCACACTGGTGGCTCGACGGGGGTTCCGAAGGAGACGGTCGTCACACATGGCTCGATACTGTGGAACTCGTTCAACACCATAACGGCGTGGGGACTCCGCCCCGAAGACGTGACGCCGATGGTGTTCCCGATGTTCCACACCGGTGGGTGGAACGTCCTCACCGTCCCGCTCTTTCATCTCGGTGCTCGGGTGGTCATCGCCCGCGAATTCGACCCCAGTTCGGTGCTCCACCTGGTCGAAGACGAGCGTGCAACACTGCTCGTCGCGGTTCCCGCCGTCCTTCGGATGATGTGTCGCCACGACGACTGGGACGACACCGACCTCTCGACGCTTCGCTTCGTCAAGAGCGGTGGCGGTCCGTGTCGCGGGTCGGTCATGGAAGCGTGGTGGGAGCGCGGAATCGACCTCTCGCAAGGATACGGCCTCACCGAGTGTGGCCCGAACAACTTCACCATGCCCGACGGGTGGCCCCGCGAGAAGGCCGACAGCGTGGGTGTCCCTGCGATGCACGTCGATGCCCGAGTCGTCGATGATGAGGGCAACCCGCTTCCGCCGGGCAACATCGGGGAACTCGAACTGGCCTCACCCCACGCCGCCGACCGGTACTGGCGGAATCCGGACGAGAGCGCGGCGACTTTCGGTCGCTGGGTTTCGACGGGCGACCTCGCGCGAATGGACGACGACGGCTACGTCTACATCGAAGGGCGGAAGAAGAACATGTTCGTCAGCGGCGGCGAGAACGTCTACCCTGTCGAGATAGAGGACGCCATCGCAGACCATCCGAACGTCGAGGAGGTCGTCGTCATCGGCGTCCCCGACGAGAGGTGGGGGCAGGTCGGCAAAGCCGTCGTGGAAGGTGACGAGTCGCTCACACTTCCGGAACTCGAAACCTTCCTCGATGGACGACTCGCACGCTTCAAACGACCACGCCATCTCGCGTTCGTCGACGAGATGCCGAAGAGCGGTCCGTCCAAAATCGACCGCGAAGCGGTGAAATCAACGTTCGGTGGGGAATAGGCAAACTATTTTATCCTGCCTGGTGTATGTTACACGCTAACAGGAGACGAGTATGATAGATATCACGATGGACATGGAGCAGTACGACTGCCCGTTCATCGACACGTCGGACGATTACGACGTGGCGTACTCGGCGATCCACTGGGACTTCGACCGAGCTGCAGAGTCACTGGAGACTCGTCTCATCGTCGAAGGTGACGACCGAAATCAACTCGAAGGTGGCCTCCGGGCACTCCGCGAACACGACAACATGCACGAGTGTTCCCTACTCTCGAAGCGGGACAACGTCGCACACATCCGAACCACCATCGGACAAACCGAGGCGATGCGAACCATCCGCGACCACGATGGGTACATCACCGGCCCGTTCTACATCGAAGACGGCCACGAACTCTGGCACGTCGGGTTCGACCACGACGACATCGCCGACGCCGCGCTCTCCGAACTCGAGTGGAACAACGAGTTCGACGTCGTCTCACGGGACAGTCCCGACCTTCCCGACCTCCAGAATCTCGTGCAGAACGCCGGCGCTGCGATGACGCTCATCGATGGCTGTCGTGACCTGTCCAGCGTGGAACGCGAAACGCTGGAACACGCGGTCAAGGACGGGTACTTCCAGAGTCCGCGTTCGGCGACCCTCGGGACGCTGGCCGACGAGTTCGGCGTGTCGAAACCCGCCGTCTCGAAGAATCTGCGACGCGGCCAGCAGAAGATGATCGAGCGCGTCGTCGAAGCACTGGAACTGCTCGATTGACGGTCAGTACCGGCTCTGGAAGTCGGCCACTACGTCGTAGAGCGTTCGCCGGCGGATGCCGTGCATCGCGAAGTGGTCAGCACCGCTGATCTCGGCGTACTCTTTCCCCCCGTCGGATATCTCGAGTTCGTCGTACAGCGAGAGCGCATCGCTGCGCTGGGACGTGGGGTCGTCCGACCCACGGACGACGAGGGTCGGGGCGGAGATCGCTTTCGCGTCGTACACCGGATCGTCGTCACAGGCGTCTCGCACGTCGGCCAACGCGCCCGTCTGGGCCACGTAGGCGTCCTCTCCGTCGACTCCCTGCCCGGATTCGACCTGCGTCCGCCAGACCGCTTCGAACAGTTCCTCGTTCGTCTCACCTTCCTGTCTGTCCTTCACGACCTCCTTGCGCTGGCTGTAGTAGGCTCCGAGGTCGGTGCTGAGACCCATCGCTGCCATCCCTGTCTCGAAGTCGTAGGGTGCGCGATACACCGGCGCACACTGGGTCACGGTGGCGACTGGTGGGTCGGTTTCGAGGAAGGCCCCACCGGTCATCGTCCCCCACGAGACCCCGACGAGGTGGACGACATCGAATCGGTCACGGACGAACTCGAAGGCCGCTCGCACGTCCATCACGGCGTCCTGTGCGCGAACGGGCGGGTCGTTCGACTCGGGTGGCTCGTTCATCTCGGGTGGTCGATCACTCTCGCCATAGCCCCGCACGTCCACCGCGAAGGCTGCACGTCCCTGTGTAGCGGTGGCCTCCAACCACGAATACGAGTCGTCACCGGGAACTGGCGGCGCGAACAGTGCCTTCGAACACGTGATGCCACCGTGGAGGAACAACACCGCCCTGGTGGCGTCCGACGGAGACTGTTCCCAGACCCGCAGTCGGGTTCCGTCCGATGCGGAGACGTCGTGTGCCGTCAGCGACATCGTCGTCCCTCTCGGGGTTCTCCGCAGCGTTCATCCAGCACTGGGTGTTCGCCGGTCGATTCGGGCACCCGAACTATCCACCAACGGTCATGAACCACAGACATCGTTCTCTCGCTCGCTCGATGCATGATATCAATAGACACGGGACGACAGTGAGAAAGTCGAGGTTAATATGCGAACCTCGCCCCAGAGACGCCTGTCAGCCATTCCAGGGGTCGTCCGACCGTTTACCCTTCGATGAAGTACGCCTCGTTCGAGTCGAACTTCGGCGTGCTATACGGTCGCCCGCCGTCTCTTCGTGACGGCAGTTTTCATGCTTTCGTGGTGGCTGTTCACATGTTAACCTAGCAGTATTTGCTATTTCTTGTCTCGCATACATATGTCATGACAAATCATGGACTCCGACGACGGGACGTGCTCGTCTCGGCGGGCACGATCGGGGTAGCCGGACTCGCAGGGTGTACCGGAAACGAAAACAACGATGACGGAACAACGACGACCACAGATGGAACGGGTAGTATGACGAGTCAAACGACGAAGAACGTCTCTGGAACGGTCAAAGTCGGCGTTCTCCAGCCGATCTCGGGCGATCTGAAATACTACGGCCAACAGAGCCTCTGGGGATTCCTCTCCGGTCTCGCGTACAAGGCCGATGCGTCCCCGAAGACGGGCGTGAAGAGCGGGAAGACGACCGTCTCGGTCGGCGACGTGGACCTCGAACTGTACGTTCGCGACACGGGCTTTTCCGCCCAGAAATCCCAACAACTGGCGACGAATCTGGTACAAGACCAGAAGGTCGATCTCCTCTTCGGCTGTGCGTCGTCTTCGTCTGCGACCCGCGTCATCAACACGGTGGCGAAGACGGCAGGTGTCCCGTACGTCGCAGGCCCGGCGGCGTCCGCAGACATCACCGCGAACAGCGAGACGTGTGACAATCTCGTCTTCAGGGCGAGTGAGAACACCGCGATGGACGCCCGAAGCGGTGGAAAGTACGTCGCACAGGAGACGGACGTGAAGAAGGTGTTCCTGTTCGGCGCGGATTATAGCTTCGGCAAAGCCGTCGTGAACAACTACGAGCAGGTGCTCAAAGACGAGGGCGTCGAGATCGTCGGGAAGAAGTTCGTTCCGCAGGGCCACGACGAGTGGAAGGGGCTGCTCGACAACGCACAACAGGCGGGCGCTCAGGGCATCGTCGGCGGATTCACCGTCGCCACGCTTCCGGCCCTCTTCACGACGTTCCTCTCGGGGGACTACGACTACCGCGTCTTCGGTGGCTTCGCCACCCAGATCACGAACCAGATCGTCGGCCAGACGATGCAGAAAGTGCTCAGCAAACCGCTCACGAAAGAGAAGATCCAGAAGGCGAAACTCGGCCCGTTCACGACTCGATACCACTGGAACCAGTACGACAACGAGATCAATTCGAAGTTCGTCGAGATGTACTCGAACGCCTACGGCGTCGTCCCCGACCTGTTCACCTCGGGAACGTTCACCGCAGCATCGGCCATCGTCCAGGGTATCCACGAGAGCGGTTCCACGAAGGGTACCGACATCGCCGAAGCCATGCGCGGGATGACCGTCACGGACACGCCGAAAGGCGAGGGTGGCTACGTGTTCCAGAAGTACAACAACCAGGCCCGGTCGTCGATGACCGTCGCCGACCCGACCCCGACGACGGACGAGTGGGCAAAGAACTGGAACGCCGCCATCATGCCCAGCAGCCCCATCGCCACCATCGAGGGCAAACAAGCGACGATTCCGAAAGACACCGACGGGATGTCCTGTTCGCTCTAGCATGCTCCGAACCACGGGGCTAACGAAGCGGTTCGGCGGGCTGGTCGCCGTCAACGACGTGGATTTCGCGCTCGGTGAGGGCGAACTCTGTTCGCTCATCGGGCCAAACGGTGCGGGAAAGACGACGTTTTTCGATCTCTTGACCGGCGTGCTCACCCCGAGTGACGGCACCATCGAATTTCGAACGGATGGCGATTGGCGCGACGTGACCGAGACGCCACCGCACGAAACAGCGAGCCTCGGTCTCCACCGTTCCTACCAGATCACGAACGTCTTCCCGACGAGTACCGTCCTCGAAAACGTTCGCGTCGCGGTTCAAGCACACGGCGACGCCGCCGCGAACTTCTGGCGAAACACAGGCGCATTCGAGGAGTACGCCGAAGACGCCTACGCGATATTGGAGCGCGTCGGACTCGCACAGTACGCCGAGGCGACGGCCCAGAACCTGAGCCACGGCGAGATGCGCCAACTCGAAGTCGCCATCGCGCTCGCGGGCGACCCCGACCTGCTCTTGCTGGACGAACCGAACGCCGGCGTCTCCTCGGAAAGCGTCGGCAAGATAATCGACCTCATCGAGGACGTCGCCAGCGACCACGCCGTTCTGCTGGTCGAACACAACATGGACATCGTGATGCATGTCAGCGACCGCATCGTCGTCCTGAATCAGGGATCGGTCATCGCCGACGGCCCGCCGGGAGACGTGCGCGACGACCCGGACGTCCAGAACGCCTATCTCGGTGGCTACGAACCCGGCACGGAGGGTGTCGCGTGAGTCTCCTCACGGTCGAAGACGTCCACACGTACTACGGCGAGAGCCACGTGCTGGAGGGCATCTCGATGGAGATCGAGTCGGGCGAGGTCGTCGCCCTCGTCGGCAGAAACGGCGTCGGAAAGACGACCACGCTTCGCACCATCCTCCAGTTGACGCCCCCCAGGGCGGGAAGCGTTCGGTTCCGAGGCACGGAGCTGGTCGGCAAACGAACCCACGAAGTCACGTCGATGGGCGTGGGCTGGATTCCCGAAGAACGCCGAATCTTCGCCCAGCTATCCGTCGAGGAGAACGTCCGCGTCGCGGTACCGGACGGCGACGGTGTGGACGATGCCCTCGCACTCGCCTTCGAGACGTTCCCCGACCTGCGAGAGCATCGCTCGCGCGATGCGGAGACCCTGAGCGGTGGGCAACAGCAGATGCTCGCACTGGCTCGCGGACTCGTCGGCGAGAACGAGATACTGCTGGTGGACGAACCGAGCGAAGGACTCGCGCCACTCATCGTGGAAGCGGTCGCAGAGGCGCTGTCGGAGACGGCGACTGACACCACGATACTGCTGGTCGAACAGAACCTGCCGCTGGCGCTCGACCTCGCAGACCGATTCTACGTCCTCGATAAGGGTCGCGTCGTCGAGGAGGGCGACACCGACGACGTGACGGCGAACGACGACCGTCTCAGGAGGTATCTCTCCGCATGATGAGCGTCGTCCTCGCCGGATTCGGGGCGGCACTCGGCGAGTTCCTGCGGCCATCGACGCTCGCGTCGATCGTCGTCGAGGGTCTCGCCAAGGCCGCACTCTACGTGATGATCGCAAGCGGGCTGACGCTCATCTTCGGCCTAATGGGCGTGTTGAACTTCGCACACGGCTCGCTGACGATGCTCGGTGCCTATCTCGGTGGCCTGCTCGTCATCAGTCTCGCGGCGTCCGGCGCGGTCACCCAACTCGCCGTGTTCTTCGTCGCCGTCGTCGTCGTGTTCGGTGTTCTCGCCGCCCTCGGGACGGTCGTCGAAATCGGACTCATCCGCCGCCTGTACGACAGACCCCCCGTCTACCAGATCCTGCTGACGTTCGGGTTGACCCTCGTCCTCGACGAACTCGCCAGAATCGTCGTCCTGTTCTACGGGATACAGCCCCAGAGCGACTGGCAGGCGGCGTTCGGAACGAAACCCGCCTTCCTGACGACGCAGGTCGCCCTCGGGCCGATCTCTACGAGCGGTCTCGCTCTCTTCGAGATTGGGTTCGGCATCCTCACCGTCGCCGGTATCTGGGCCTTCCTCACCCGGACGCGATACGGGCTCGTCATCCGGGCCGGAAGCGAGGACGCCGAGATGACGGAGGCGCTCGGCATCGACGTTCGTCGGGTGTTCACCGTCGTGTTCGCGCTCGGAACCGGGCTGGCAGGCGTCGCTGGCGTACTGTTGATGTGGGATCCGAAGTGGGGTGCGAGCGTTCCCGTCGCCTCGGAAGTGCTCCTCCCCGCGTTCGTCGTCGTCATCGTCGGCGGGCTCGGAACGTTCCGCGGGACGGTGGTCGCGGCCCTCCTCGTCGGCATGGTCGACGCGACCACGTCGTGGTGGTTCGTCAATGCCATCGACTTCGCAGGCCTGCCCGAGATGACCATCTTCCTCATCCTCGTGGTCGTGCTCGTCCTGCGGCCACAGGGACTGTTCGGTGTCGAGGAGGTGGGTGGCCATTAGCGCCGAAACCGAGACCGAGTCTCCGGTGACCACCGAGACGACCCACTCGTGGGTCACGGCGTACGCCCGCGACCACCTCGTTCACCTCGGGGTCATCGCCTTCCTTGCGGCCTACCCCGGCATCTATCACCTGCTGGTGAACTCGCCGTTCGGGACGGAGGCCGCGACGCTCCTCCCGCGCGTCGAAACGATGCTTCCGGTGTTGTATTTCGGCCTGTTCGCCATGTCGTTCGACTTCATCAGCGGCTACACCGGCTACCTCTCGTTCGGTCATGCCGGTTTCTACGGCACGGGTGCGTACTTCGTCATCCTCGTCTCGAACGGGAAGATCCCGCTCGTGCCCGAGGGGACGCCGTTCATGATATCGCTCCTGCTGGCCGGACTCGTCGCCGCCACGCTTGCACTCAGTATCGGTGCCGTCTCGTTCCGACTCACGGGTGTCTACTTCGCCATGATAACGCTCGGCTTCGCGCAGGTGCTGTACGTGTTCATCCGGGGCTGGGACTACGTCGGCTCGAATCCGCGCGATGGCGTCTTCCTCGGTGGCTCGTCGGGACTCAACATCGGCGTCCCCGGCGTGGATGCGCTCAATCTGGCGATCGGACAGTTGACGGGTGACGAGGTGTCGCTCGGCTTCGTCCAACTCGGCCAGACGGAGGTCTCCTACTACATGGTCGGTCTCGTCGTACTCGTCTGCTACTTCGCCATGCAGCGGATCATCCACTCTCCCTTCGGGCGGGTGATGATCGCCATCCGCGAGAACGAAGAGCGCGCCATCGCCGTGGGCTACGACACCTTCCGCTACAAACTCGGCGCGTTCGCCATCAGCGCCTTCTTCGCGGCCATCGCGGGTGGACTGTTGGCGGGTTACCAGCGAAGCGTCTCGCCCGACGAGTCGTTCTACTTCCTCGTGGCAGGTGACGCCTTACTGGCGGCCATCATCGGTGGGTTCGGGACGCTCGCCGGGCCGCTGTACGGCCATCTGTTCGACGAAACGATCCGGGAGTTCCTCTCGAAAGCAGGCGAGGGCGGTGGACTCCTGCCGTACCTTCGGACGCATCTCGGCGAGGGGACGATGGGGATGGAACTGTTCAACGGACTGACCGTCCAGGAGGGTATCGAGACGTTCCTGAACGGCCACGCGAACCTCTACGTCGGTGCCCTGTTCGTGCTGTTCGTGCTGTTCGTCCCGAACGGACTGCTCGGCACGCTCCGTGACCGACTCGGTGGTCTCGTGGCGAAAGAACTCCCTGAACGCCTCCGGAGGTATCGCTGATGGTCGGACTCACGGGATACGGACTCTACGTCCCCGACCAGACCGTCTCGGGCGAGGAGATCGCCCGACGAAGCGGTGTCCCCGAAGACGTCGTCGTCGAGAAGATGGGCATTCGAGAGAAACACGTCTGTTCCCCTGATGCAGACCACGCCACCGATATGTGCGTCGAAGCCGCCACCGACGCCCTCGCTGACGCTGGAATCGGGGCGACCGATCTGGATGCCGTGCTCTATCACGGAAGCGAGTACAAGGATTTCGTCGTCTGGAGTGCCGCCGCCAATATCGCAGAGCGACTCGGTGCCGACGGTGCATTCGCCAGCGAGAGCTACGCGCTCTGTGCTGGCGCACCCATCGCACTCCGGCAGGCGAAGTCGATGCTCGTTGCAGACCACGTCGAACGAATCCTCCTCGTCTCGGCGAGTCGGGAAGAAGACCTCGTCGATTACGCGAACGAAGACTCGTCGTTCATGTTCAACTTCGGGAGCGGGGCGAGTGCGATGGTGCTGGAGGCCGAGCCAGACGACGCTCGTGCAACGATTCGGGAGAGTGCCGCAGTGACCGACGGCAGTTTCTCCGAAGACGTGGTGATGCCTGGAGGCGGGTCGCGCAATCCCCCGAGTCACACGACGATCCAGGCAGGGTTCCACGCCCTCATCGTCCCCGACCCGGACGGGATGAAAGAACGACTGGCGGAGACCAGTCTCCAGAACTTCCTTAGCGTCGCCGAGACGGCCCTCGAACGCTCGGGCTACGACCGTGACGACCTCGATTTCGCCGCCCTCACGCACATGAAGCGGTCGTTCCACGACCTCCTCTGCTCGAAACTCGACGCAGACGACTACTATCTGGACGAGTTCGGTCACGTCCAGAGCGTCGATCAGGTGCTCGCCTTGGATGCCGGAATCCGAGAGGGACTGGTCGAACCCGGCGACGTGGTCTGTTTCCTCGCCGCCGGAACCGGTTATACGTGGGCGGCGACCGTGCTCGAATGGCACTGACCTCCGCTGACTCTACACCCCCTTTTTGACGGATCTCTCCCAGAAATTCACCTCGGTCGACTGCTAGAACGGGTGCGTACAAAACGGCCATACTCCGGGAATTCACCGGACAGCAGGGGGTGTAGACGACCGTTTTCGAAATCAAAAGTCGCCCGCTTACGCGGGGTCTTGTCCGCCAACACACCATGTCTGTTCGCTGCCGAAGTATGGTGCGAGAGACGTTCTCTGTCCAATCTCTGGCCGAAACGACTGTCGGGGGGACAAGTACATTTCATCTGACCACCGACCCAAAACACAAATTCGACGGTACACCCCCGCATTCGTCGGTCAAACCGGGCGTTTCAGCACTTCACGACCGGCCTGTCTACACCACTGTTCGAAATCGGGTATTCGGCGTCTACAGACTGTTTCCGCCGGGAATCACCCGGTATTCACGTGTCTAGATGCCGGGTGCTCTGCGAAAATCGAGACAGTATTCGGCCGTCTTAATACCGGTACAAATCTGTTGTGTCTGTCGATTCTCCTATTTTGAAACCCATACTTCTGAACTGATTTATTAACCCAGAATCCAGCGGTAGGAGGATTCTCACTACCTGCTTCGAACCCCGACTCGTCTCGCACTGCTGTGCATTCTTCTCTCCGAACCATCTCAATCTCCATCCTCCTCACGACAGCCCTTCTCCCGGACGATTTGCGGGGTGTACGCCAAACCTGTGTGCCCGAGCGCCGCTCTCGGCCATTCTCATCGGTTGTCTGGGCGCTTCGGAGGGGTGTAGCTGATTTCCTTTGTGGCAGAAAACGCACCCTTGTATCGACTGTTACTGGCTGTCAATTTCAGAGATGATACTGAGAATCGACTTATTCAATCACCCCTGCTATCGAACGGAAATGATATTTACCATCTTAAAATAGTATATGTAATGACATCATATTCGCGACGACGATTGCTCCGGGGAGCCGGTGGCACACTCGCTGGGGTGTCTCTCAGCGGTTGCTTACGCATGATTCCATCCGAATTTCCCGGCTCGTCTGCGACACAGGCGGCTGAACCGATCGGTATCGATTCCTGGGTGCCCGAACCGACATCGATGAACGGACGGAAACACTACCTCATCAGCGATGTCATCGTCTGGAATCTCGAGCGGATTCGCCCGTTCGAGGACGCCCTTCATCCTGAGTTCTATAACCGACTCTCGTCCGTTCCGGATGCGAGCATTCTCGACATCTCACCGTCTGCAATCGACGCTCGAATCGATGTCGCCGACCAGAGTGCACGAATCTACCTCGGGCAATTCGAGCCAGAGACGGTTGCGTCAACAGCGACACAAAAGGGCCTTACCAAACTCCGAGACGTCGGGCCGTTCGAGATTTTCACGCCGAGCGAAACTGGATATCAGCACATCATCGGTGTTTCCGAGGATGCCGTCGTCGTTGGGACTGGTGCAGGAATCCAGATGGCCGGCGGTGACGACCGGACGTCACAGATCGACTCGAAAACCGCTACCATGGAAGTGATCGATGCACACCAGAACGGTGGTGCGTACGTGGACACCAACGACGCATTCCGTACCCTCACGAAGACTATACGCTCACTTTCGGCGGAGCCTATCAAAACATTCGAGCGTGTTTCGACCCCGAAACCTGAGACCCTCCGATTCACTGGCTGTCTCGGCATCGCGTATGGGTTCGCGCTTTCACGACCGAAATCGGAATACGTCACCACGTTCCTGTTCAGCGATCCGAGTGAAGCAGTCACCGATCCAATCCAAAGCCAGTTCGAACGGAAACCAGGGCTGAACGAGTACGACGACATCTCCTACACGACGGACGGTTCGACCGTAACCGTGAGAGCGAGGATGGTGAACGACCGATTCGACGGATTCCTCCCCGGCGACCCGGCCGACCGCGTGTGAATCGTGGGAACGGAGTGAGTACGGTCTACGGATTGTCTCTCGGTCTCGACGCCGGTTCGGTCAGTGATTCGTTTTTGCGGCCGAGCTGTCGACGCGTTGTGCATGGTGATCGGTCGTGACCGCAATCGTCGGAGATCAGTAGTTTATCTATTTCTCCTTGTTCGCCTGCCAAACCCCCTTTTTTCGATACAACTCGGACACGCCGTGTCTGTGATCGTGAGTCAACTGAAATCGACCGCCCAGTGACGGCCCCCCACGACTGAAGTCGTGGGCTTTCTCGCCTCATTCCTGTGATTTTTGTAGTCGATAAGGCGTTTTGGACGTCATCACGACTACCGTAAGTTGATTTTCACGCGCCTGCAGGGGTGCAGGCGCGCATCGCCGGGCCTGCGAGATACCATGGCTTGCAACGAGCGATACCACCGAGTAGCGACTGTGCTGGCGAACGAATCGAACGACGATCTTCTTTTCTCGTGGGGAGGGTACGCCGAATGAGCGAGTTTCCCTGCCCGACGTGTGACCGGGTGTTCGACTCGCAGCGTGGACGACGTATTCATCACCACAGAGCGCATGATGGACGGTTTCCGAACCGGACGTGTGCGGCTTGTGGATCCAAATTCTACTGCGAGTACGAGAAGAAGTACTGTTCTTCGACGTGCCGTGAACAGGGCTCGTCCAACTGGGGGTCGAACAATCCAAACTACAAAGGCGGCAAAACCGTCGGGACGTGTGACCTCTGTGACGCCACCTTCGAGTACTATCCGTCTGAGAAGGAGGGACGCTACTGTTCGGAGTGTGTGCAAACGGAAGATTGGCAAACGCCGCCAACGGCCGTCGGTGAAGATAATCCGCGATGGAATGGTGGCAAACGGCAGGTCGACTGCGTCATATGCGATACTACCGTCGAGCGATATCCGAGTAACATCGGTGAGGTGGTCGTCTGTAGCGAAGCATGTCGTCGAGACTGGCTCTCAAAGCGATTCAGTGGGTCGAAGCATCCGAATTGGAACGGTGGTGGTAACCCAGAATACGGAACGGGATGGAACGAGGTTCGCCGCAATGCCCTCGAACGAGATGGCCATCGATGTCTCGTCTGTGGGTCGACTCGGGAGGAACTTGGGCGGAATCCGGATGTCCATCACATCGTTCCGGTTCGCTGGTTCATCGAATCAGACGACCACACTCTCACGGACGCCCACTTCCTCGACAATGTGGCCTCACTCTGTAGCAGCTGTCACCGAAAAGCAGAGTATGAGACAATTTCGCGGGACGAACTACGGGCGATAATCGGAGCTGAATGATGACTATGGAGTGAGTGCCACAGAAGAGTGTAAACCGGCCAAATGGCTGTTTAAGACTTTATTTCGTATAAGGTCCAGGTGCGAGAATCGAACCCGCGTCCCAGCCTCCACAAGGCTGGAGGATAGTCCACTACCCCAACCCGGACACGCATATCCTCGTAAACGGGTGAGATTAAAATACGTTTCGGAAGCAGGCGAGACGGCTGGCGATTTTCGCTCTGTGAACACACCTCACTCCGCTGCCCGCTCTGGATTCTCCAGTCGAAACCGAAGGGTCTGCTGTCCCCCGAATCGCGGTCCAGACCCGGCTCGTTCGAAGCCCACGCGCTCTGCGGCTGCGGCGGTGTCGGCTTCCGATTCAGGGAGGAGCATCTCCACGGCCATCTTTTCGTTCTCCGCGAACCGAATCGGCTCGTCCAGCAGGTGCTCGCAAGCAGACTCCGTCCCGTAGAGATGGGTCACACAGACCCTGTTCTCGAGTGCATCGAAGCCGACGAAACCCTGGATCTCTTCGTCGGACTCGGCGACGCAGACCGTCCGGTCGTGAACCACGTCGGCCATCACTTCCGTCGGAACGTCGGCGAGTTCGGCGAGGCGTCCGCCATCTGCTTCGATTGCGTCTCGGACGCGCATGGTGGTCATTGTCACCCCGTCGCAATAATTCTTCATGCCGAATATGCCCCCGCTCTTCTATGCGGTACGACAAACGACCACCGAGATGCGTCTCGGAACGAATGAAGGAATGTCTAAGTTACATGCTCACATACCTCATGGTGTGTGTTCGAATATGAATCATTCAGAACGAATGAGAAGAACGAAAGCTTCCACCGCCGGGTAGCCATGACGGATTCACCATCGACCGTTCGGTGCAACGGCGCGAATCTCTACTACGAGGAGTATGGCGAGGGGCGACCGATCGTCTTTCTCCACGGGGCGTGGGCAGGGCTCAGATACTTCGACGCGCAACTGACTGGGCTTTCGGACGAGTATCGAACGCTCGCATTCGATTTCAGAGGGCACGGTCGGTCGGAGAAGACAGAAGCGGGGCACACTATCCGGCAGTACGCTCACGATCTTCATGCCTTCCTTGACCAGCGCGACCTCGACGAGGCGATTCTCGTCGGGTGGTCGCTGGGCGTGCTCGTCTCGTGGGAGTACGTCGACCGGTACGGGACGGGCCTGGTTCGAGCACTGGTCGACATCGACATGGAACCGGCACCGTCGATCTGGGCGGACGACGGACACGGAACCTACGACCCGGAACGACTCAGGGACGTTCACAGTAGCGTCCAGACGGACCACTGGCGCCTCATCGACCACATCACGGATGATCTCCTCAAAGACCCTCCGACGCCGGAGTTGCGACGCACGATGTTCGACGAAACAGCTCGGTGTCCACCGTCGATCAAAAGCGCGATCATCCTCGACGCAATGATGGCCGATTATCGCGACGTACTCCCCGAGATCGACGTCCCGATGCTGGTGTGCGCCGGGGTGGACGAGAAGTGGCGAACCGTCGCCGCCGTCGAATTCGCCGCGGAACTCGCCCCGGAGTCCAGATTCGAACTGTTCGAGGACAGCGGGCACTGTCTCACCGTCGAAGAACCCGAGCAGTTCAACCGGGTGGTGAGTGACTTCGCCGACTCGCTGTGAGCCTTCGGAGCGTGGCCGACAGAGCGTCACCGACGATGGAGCGTGGTTGACGACGGAGCGTCACCGACAACAAGGTCGAAACACGGCTCTCTCCCCGGCGATTCTGCCGCTGAACGCTCTCCCACCGTCGCCATCGAGCTATAGATACAAGCGATAGGCTATCCTATCCCCTGCTATGGCCACGGCACTTGCAGACCATGCGTGTGAGGCATGCACCTCTGAAGACGAACCGCTCGCCAAGACGGAGTACGCCGACTACCTGACCGAACTCGACGACGATGTCTGGAAGGTGGTGGACGACCATCATCTCGACGGGACGTTCGAATTCGACGATTTCCGCGACGCGCTCGAATTCACCTACGAGGTCGGCGAACTCGCCGAAGAGGAGTGGCACCACCCGGACATCCACTTGCAGTGGGGCGAGGTAGGGATCGAGATGTGGACGCACAAGATCGACGGCCTCCACAAGACAGACTTCGTGATGGCAGCGCGAATGGATCGCATCCACGAGAGCTACGCCCCGGAGTAGCGGCGACCTGTGAGACGCATCGCGTCACTCGTATCGAATACGGACACGACGCCGTCTCGACTCGGGTTCCGAACGACGACGGACAGCTGTCTCGGTCACTCCGAACCGCATTCGTCGCGGTCGAACAACATATCGAACCGTCGACGCGGTGCGAGTTCGACGGCGATGGGTTCAGTAAGTACCTGCTTCCAACTGCGGACGAACAGGTGGGGGTGTTTCGTCTGGCTCGGGTCTGCGCTCCGGAACACCCGTGACCAGTCGCTTGCCGAAATCGCTGGTAGTTGGAACAGTACCGAGCCGTTTCTTGCTGCCGGAAGCGGCCCCTGACCGGCTTTGACGATCTGCTGTGGGTCGATGCCGACGAGACGGATTCGGCACGTGCCGGGGTACGTCTCACCGTAGAAGATGTCGGTCTCCGTCGCAGTCACACCGTATTTCTCGGCAGGTGTATCGACTGTGCCCCCGGCCAACTGCCAGATGACGTGGTCGAATGCGACCTGAACCTCGTCTGCCGCCCAGAGGACGAGCCAACTGTCGAGATCCGCATTCGAGACCGAGTCCTGTCGTTCCCACTCCGCTGGTGACAACCCCGGATGTGCGATTCCGCTGCCGTCACAGTCTGCGGTGAACACTACCTCTTGATAAATCGTGATGTCGAGACTGGGACGGTTCGAATCCGGATCCCTCACCGTGGTATCGATCCAATGCACGGCGTCGTCGTCCTCCCAGACCGGCATATCGTCTCGGTCCGTCTCCTCCCAATCTGTAGGCGTATCCGTGTCCAGTTCGTACCTGAAATACCGTCGTGTCCCATCGGCAAGGATGACCGGGGCACGCGCTTCGTCACCGCGAAGTTGTCTTTTCTCTTCGACCGCGGAATGGCCCCTCGTGGCCACGGTCGGTCGACCTCGTCCGAGCGGTGCCACCAATGCGAGTCGCTGCAGAAACGTCCGCCGATCGCTTCTCACATCGATATCGGTCGGTACGCTCCTCTCTCTGGGTGTCATACCAGACCACCGAATAAGAGACTCCGGGACAGTCGATAACGTCTTTGGCCCATCCCGATACACAGCGCGACGGCGGGCGACGAACGCTGAAACGCTATTCACTTCGACACCGCACAGAGCTATGCACTCCGGTATCGTACCACATTGCGGTCTGCGATGGCACGAGAACCACATCCGGAGATGCAAGCGATCTTCACTGCACGGAGAGAGCGGGGGATTCCGCGATTCAGCGCGCTCTCCATCGATGGGGCACGACAACTACTCGCGAACCTGTGGGAACCGCCCGAGGAACCCGAACCCGTCGCCGCGGTTCGAGATCTCACGGTAGCCGGGCCTGCAGGGAGCCTTCCGATCAGGGTCTACACGCCCGATGGCTCGGCACCGTTTCCAGTTCTCGTGTACTTTCACGGTGGGGGCTGGGTGATGGGGAGTCTCGACACGGACGACGGCATCTGTCGGGCGCTGACGAACACGATCGAGTGCGTGGTCGTTTCGGTCGACTACCGTCTCGCACCCGAACATCCGTTCCCTGCTGCCGTCGAAGACTGCTACGCCGCGACCGAGTGGGTCGTCGAGAATCCCGAGGCGGTTCACGGTGACCCCGACCGTCTCGCCGTCGGTGGTGAAAGTGCGGGTGGGAATCTGGCTGCCGCTGTCGCACTGCACGCCCGCGACCACGGGCCGCGTCTCGCACATCAGGTGCTCATCTACCCGCCGACCGACCACTCGTTCCTCACCACGGTAGACGACGAGCATCCCGAGTGGTACGTCTTCACGAAAGAAGACGTTGCGTGGGTCTGGAACCACTACCTCGAAAGCGATTTCGACGGCAGGAATCCGTATGCCTCGCCGTTGCAGGCGCGCGACCTGCACGGACTCCCGCCCGCGACGGTTCTGACCTGTGGGTTCGACCGCTTGCGTGCCGAGGGAATCGCGTACGCAGAGCGCCTTCTGGACGCCGATGTCCGGGTCGAACACCGGGATTACGACGACTCGATCCACGGGTTCATCGGCCTGCTCGACGACCCGGAGTTGCGCCAGGCACGGGCCGCGATCACTGCTATCGGAGACGACCTCCAGGAATCGTTCGGGAGCGAACGGTGACACGGTCGCTGCGTTGGCGTCGTCCGCCAGCGGTTCTCAGGAATCGGGAACCAACACGTCTCGTCACGTCGTCTCCCTGCTAACTAGCAGCGGTGAATCCATATGACTTCGTTTCGCGTTTCGATACCACGACCGTACGTCGGTGCATCGCTCGCAACGCTCGTACTGACGGTCGTTGCAACCGTCGTCGGGCTCTTCGTCCCCGGTCTCTATCGAGATGCGCCGTCCCAACTCCCGCAGCTCTACGGACAGGATCTGGTGACGCTCGCCGTGGCCGTTCCGGTGCTCGCCATCGCCCTGTACTACACTGCTCGCGGCTCGCTCCGGGGGTACGTCGTCTGGCTCGGTGTGACCGGCTATCTGCTGTACACCTACGCCTCCTACGCGTTCATGACGGCGTTCAACGAGCTGTATCTGGTCTACGTCGCCCTGTTCGGCGTGACCCTGTTCACGTTCGTCGGCGGGATGGTTCATCTCGATGCTGTGGCTCTGAAGCGAGCGGTCGGCGGTCGGTCGGCTGGCAATCAATCGGTCGGTGATCGACGGGCCGATGACCGGTCGGTACGGTCGTACGTCGCATTCCAGCTCGCCGTCGCCATCCTGGTCGTGCTCATGTGGCTGTCGGCAATCCTCCCGGCGACACTCGACGGCACGATTCCACAGAGTATCGTGACGGCGGACATCCCGGTGAACGTCATCTATTCGCTCGACCTGGGTGTTCTCGTGCCTGCATTCGCGCTCTCGGCGTCCTGGCTCTGGCACGGACGGGCGTGGGGCTACGCGTTCACTGGCGTTCTGCTCGTCAAGATCGCAACCCTGGGACTGGCGGTGCTGGCGATGGCCACCTTCCAGATTCTCGATGGCCAACGCGTGCCGGTACCGCAGATAGTCATTTTCGGTGTTCTGAGTCTCCTCGGTGTCGCCCTGATGGCCAGGTTCGTGCTGTCGATCCAACCTGGGCGTGAGTCGACTTCGTCGTCTCCGGCGACCGACCCCGCTGAGATGGCGGCGGGGAGATGACGTACACTACCGAAATCGACGCGCACCTCTCGCAATAGACGTGTACCGCCTGCTATCGGTCCGTTTGGGATACGTGGTGGTCTGTCGGTAGTCGGCGACGATTCGGATTTTCCGTAGGTTCATTTCGCTCGAACACTTACGCTCGGCCATGAGCGACACGCCCGGTGATGAGAATCATCCCGGCGATGAACAGCATCCGGGTGAGGAGCAACATCCGGGTGACGAGACGCATCAAGATGGCGAGAAACGTCGGTGTGATTTCTGTCGCCTGCTGTGTCCCGAGACGGCAGTGACACTCGAATACGAGTCGGTCACCTACGAATTCTGCTCGACGGCGTGCCGGGACGCGATGCAAGAGAACGACCGGGTGTTCACCGAATATCACGGGTTCCGCCGGATCGACACGGGCGTCTCGGCGCTGGACGAACACCTTCCCGAAGGGCTTCCTCGGAACTCGTTCATCCTGCTCTCCGGGGAGGAGGGAACCCGCGACAACGCCATCCAGGCCGAACTCGTCTGGCGAACGCTCCGGCGCGACGAATCCGCCGTCGTCGTCAGCTTCACCGAACCCCCGATCTCGGTCGTCGAGCAGTTCCTCTCGCTGGAGTGGAACGTCCTGCCGTATCTCGAATCCGGCCAGTTGCATATCCTCGACTGTTTCACCTACCGAGTGGGCGACCGCAAGCGGATGTTCGCCCGGATGGACGAGTGGAACCAGTTTCTCCACCGGGTTACGACCGCCGCGACGACGACGGTTCGAGACCCCAGCGACACGAGCGAACTGCAGCACAAACTCGACAACTGCCTCGAAGCACTGTCGATGAGCGATACCGGTATCGTCGTCATCGACTCGCTGACGGAGTTCGGCACGCTCGTCCAGCCAGTGCAGGCCTACGATTTCGTGAAAGACCTCCGGGCCGACGTGTGCAAAGGGCGGTTCGTTCCCGTGTTCGCGGGCGGCACGCTCACGAGAGAGGACGAAACCTTCCCGCACGACATGGGCTACGTCATCGACGGCATCGTCGACCTGCAACTGAACGGCACCATCATCGAGGACGTGCTCGTCAAGCGGATTCGAATCCGGAAGATGAACAGCGTCCTCACGATCCCGGAGTGGGTGGCCTACGAGTACACCAGTGAAGATGGGTTGGTCATGTTCGACCCCATCGAAGAACTCGAAAAATCGGAGGCGATGTTGGACGAATCGGCATCCGAATCGGAACCGTCTGACCAGCCCGAGAGTGACTCTGGTGACACCGCAGCCGACCTACCTGAATCCGAGTCGGGAGAACTGTCGGCAGACAGGCCGCCAGAACCAGCGCACCACGACTCGTCCGAAGCCGATATGGACGAGTGACCTCTCAAACGGCGAAGACGACCCCCACCGAGAAACGCGATTCCGATGCCGCCGAAGAGTCGCATGAGCCGTTGATACGTCGGACGGCGCTGTGGGTAATCGCCAGTAACGATACCGACCGCCCAGACGAGACAGCCGAGACTGACAGCAGTGCTTGCACCGACGAACGCGACCGCACCCCCGCTCTGCCAGTTGATTCCACTCGTCCACAGTTCGTAGAGTGCGTACAGCACCCAGACCCCGACGAAGAGTCCGAGCGGTGCTCGGCGCGTCTGGTGGTTCGGTTCGACCATCTTCTATAGTGTCGATTTCTCCGCGGATAATAGTATCCATCATACTGGGTACAGTTTATCGCTGACTTCGAAACGAGCCAGCAACTGGCAGAAATTCCGGACATGAAAGCAGTTATCTGGCCACCGTTGCTATGTCTGCACATGAATTGCCGACCACTGGAACACGGGGTGGTTCGGTGCGCGTAGTCGCCAAGTTCGGGGGTACCAGCCTCGGCAGCGGTGATCGCATCAACCGGGCCGCAGATTCCGTCGCCGCCGCCGTCGAGGCCGGACACGAGATCGCGGTCGTGGCCAGCGCGATGGGGAACACGACCGACGAACTGTTGGACGAGATCCAGTTCGATGCGGACGACCCCGACCGCGCCGAGATTGTCAGCATGGGCGAGCGAACCAGCGTCCGGATGCTCAAAGCCGCACTCTCCGCACGCGGTGTGTACGCCACGTTTCTCGAACCGGGGAGCGACGACTGGCCCGTCATCACCGATTCGCGGGGCGAAGTGAACACCGAGGAAACCAAGGCGCGCGCCGCCGAACTCGCTTCCCAGATGGACGGCACGGTACCGGTCATCACGGGCTTTCTCGCCCAAGACGACGACGGCGGCGTGACGACGCTCGGTCGCGGCGGGAGCGACACGACAGCGGTCATGCTCGGGACGTTCATGGACGCTGACGAGGTCGTCATCGTCACCGACGTCGAGGGCGTCATGACCGGCGACCCGAGCGTCGTCGAGGGTGCTCGTAACGTCGGCGAGATTACGGTAGACGAACTCCGAAACCTCTCGTTCCGCGGGGCTGAGGTCGTCGCACCCTCGGCACTTTCGTACAAGGACGACGACCTCCACGTTCGCGTCGTTCACTACCAGCACGGCGACCTGCTCGCCGGTGGGACGAGCGTCACGGGCCAGTTCGAGAACCTGATCGACATGCGCGAGGAGCCACTGGCCTGCCTGACCGTCGCAGGGCGGGCGATCCGAAACCGCCCCGGCATCCTCGCCGACCTCTCGACCGCGCTCGGCAACAGCGAGATCAACGTCGACGCCGTCGCTAGCGGGATGGACAGCATCACCTTCTACGTGGACACCGAGGTCGCCGAGCGCGCCGAGAACATCCTCCATCAGGAGGTCATCGACGAGGAGTCGCTGTCCTCTATCACCGTCCACGACCCGGTGGCCGTCATCCGACTCACGGGTGGCGAACTGCCCAACCGACCGGGCATCATCCACGAACTCGTCGCGCCAATCGCGGACGCCCGCATCAACATCCACGACATGATCACCAGCGCGACCAGCGTCGCGGTGTTCGTGGACTGGGACGACCGCGAGCAAACCTTGGAGATTCTGCAAGATCACTTCCAACAATAGCGCTTCTCGGTTCGTGGGCTCGCTTTCCGACTCGTACAGTCAGTTAGCTCTCGGCAATCACCTTGTGCATGATAGCAACGATACTGCTGATGAACCGTTCCAATTTTCAGCAGTAAACAGCAGTCCTCTTCACGAATTGAGCGGTGCCGTGTGTCGCTGGGCTTGACACGGACTGGTTACTGCTCTCGATTTTCGTCTCTGTCGGGGTGACAGCGGGCTGTATGACACACGACCCGCCATGATCAACCCATCTCGCACGCAATTCTCGACACAAACTTTACGCGGGAGTTCGAACCCGCCGACTATGAACCGCGAGCGTTCCCGAAACCTGTACGACCGTGCGCTATCCGTCACCCCCGGCGGCGTCAACTCCCCCGTCCGGGCCGTGCGTCCCTACCCCTTCTTCGTGAAGCGGGGGGACGGCGCGCACGTCATCGACGCCGACGGCAACCGGTACCTCGATTACGTGATGGGCTACGGGCCACTGCTGTTGGGTCACGACCTGCCCCAACCCGTCGAGTCGGCGATCCAGTCGCGTCTCGCCGATGGCCCGATGTACGGTGCACCGACCGAGGTCGAGGTCGAACTCGCCGAGTTCGTCACCCGGCACGTCCCGAGCGTCGAGATGGTTCGATTCGTCAACAGCGGCACCGAAGCGACCGTCTCCGCCGTGCGCCTTGCTCGCGGTTACACGGGCCGCGACAAGATCGTCGTCATGCAGGGCGGCTACCACGGTGCGCAGGACTCGACGCTGGTGGAAGGCGAGTCGGGTCGCCCCGCCGACCCGAGTTCCAGCGGTATCCCCGCCGCCTTCGCGCGCGAGACGATTCCGGTTCCGTTCAACGACGAGGACGCGATTCACGAGGTGTTCACGGAACACGGCGATGACATCGCCTGCGTCCTCGCGGAACCCATCCTCGGCAATCACGGCGTCGTCCACCCCGTCGATGGCTACCTCGAAACGCTCCGCGAGGTGACCGACGAGCACGGGTCGCTGCTCGTCTTCGACGAGGTCATCACCGGCTTCCGGGTCGGCGGCCTCCAGTGCGCACAAGGCAAGTTCGGCGTCATGCCCGACCTGACGACCTTCGGGAAGATCGTCGGCGGCGGCTTCCCCATCGGGGCGGTCGGTGGCCGCGCCGAGATCGTCGAGCAGTTCTCGCCGACCGGTCCCGTCTTCCAGGCCGGGACGTTCTCGGGCCATCCGGTGACGATGACCGCCGGACTGGAAACGCTTCGCTTCGCCGCCGAGAACGACGTGTACGACCACGTCAACGACCTCGGCGAGCAACTTCGCCGTGGCCTGACCGACATCGTAGCAGACCGCGCGCCCGAGTACACCGTGGCGGGCACGGACAGCATCTTCAAGGTCATCTTCACCCGTGAGGGGCCGAGCGACCGCGACGGCCACTGCGAGGCTGGCTGTCGGCAGAACATCGACTGCCCGCGATTCGACTACTGTCCCAAATCCGGTGCCGACGTCGACCGCGCCGAGACCGAGCGCTGGGAGCGACTCTTCTGGCCCGCGATGCAGGAGCAGGGCATCTTCCTCACGGCGAACCAGTTCGAATCGCAGTTCGTCAGCTACGCACACACCGAGGAGGACATCGAGGTGACGCTAGAGGCGTACAAGGAAGCGCTCTAAGCAGGAAAATAAGAAGCTTCGTCGGCTATCTGCTGTACGTTTATCACTTCGCGGATACTCTAGTCCCGTATGCAGACCCAGTCTTCCACTGTCGACTCCAAGTGGTGGTATCTCGTCGCGGCAACCCCCATCGCGTTCGTCGTCTCGTGGCTCGTCGGCATCCTCTTCGTCGGCTGGTTTCTCATCGGCTGGGGCGTCGGATTCGCCAGTCCGCGTGCTCTCGGGCCGTTCTTCGTGCTCACGCTCTTCGGTGTGCTGGTCTTCGGCCTGTTCGTGACGCTGATGCTCGTCCTGTTTCCACTGGGTATCTACCTCGACGCCGAGGCGGTCAACCGCTCGAATCTGGACTGGCGACCGGATAGTGTCCTCTACGCGCTCATCGCCGTCGTCAGCGCGGTGGCGACCGGCTTCACGCTGAGTGTCCCCGTGGCCGTTTATTACCTCTACCAGCGCCACCAGCACGTCGGCGTTCCGTAGGCCAGCGAACCCCACCGGAGAGAGTGTTCCGGAGACGACATTCGTTTTATCCCCCCGCTCTAACGAACGAGCAGATGCAACGTCCGAAGCTCTCCGGCGACCGGGTGAACTCGCGCTGGTGGTACTGGATCGCGGCAGTACCGACTGTGTTCGTCTTCTGGGTCGTGACCGTCGTCTGGGTCGCCTTCGCCATCTCGATGGAGCCCGGTCTGCTCGCCGGGTCGGGCGATTCGCCGCTCACCCGCGCCGCCGCCGTCTCGCTCGTCGCGGTCGGCGTCCCCTTCGTCGTCCTCACCGCCTTCTTCCCGCTCGCGGTGTTTCAGGACACGCAGGCCATCAGCCGCGCGGAAGCCGGGTGGGAACCGAGCGGGAACTACGCACTCGTCGCACTCCTCGGTCTCGTCGTACTGGCCGGACTCGCACTTTCCGACCTCTCGCTCGCCGTCATCACCGGGTTCGTCGTGAGCGTTCCGTTCTCGGTGTATTATCTCTGGCTGCGTCACGAACATCTCGGCGTGCCGTGAGCGGTGGGGGATTCGAGGGGTGGCTGTCTCAGAGGGAATTTCACAGGTAGAGCAGTCCGATGACCGCGAACCCGACACCGAAGAGAATCCATAGGATGCCGATTCGTCGATAAGCTTGCTCACCATCTTCGGTGAGTCCATCAGTCGAAGCAGAGACGAATGGCCACACGTCGAGACGAAACATCTTCTGGGGCCACAGTAGGTAGCCGATTCCGAGCATCACCGGCCACATGCTGATGAACAGAACCTCTCGCCACGTCATACGGTATCATCCCGATCATCTCCATGTGATGATAAAACAGTTCTGCGTGCCAGTCTGGGTCGGTACGAAACCGTCAGAGTCGCTCGGGTCGATTCCGCGCCGCGGGAGTTTCTAGGGCAAAACACCGTAACCGCAACCGCGGGAGTTTCTAGGGCAAAACACCGTAACCGCAACCGCGGGAGTCGCTAGAGTACGACCGCACAGCAGGAGTCACTAGGGCGACAGACCGTGACCGAATGCGGACGGGCGGCCCGAACCGCCGGGGCCGCCCGCCCTCGCAGCCCCCGTCCCTCCCCGGTGGACGTGCGCCGTCGCCGACCGCT